>DAINOH010000006.1:51851-87352 GCA_036735485.1 Draconibacterium sp.
GCATCTGGTTTACACCCAGAGGGTCGGGGGTTCGAATCCCTCACCGCCCACGAAAAGGATAACGAAAGTTGTCCTTTTTTTGTATCCAAAAGATTCAATTGGCGATTTACTACTGTTATATTCTTTATTCAGAAAAGCTCGATAAATATTACATTGGGTCAACAAGTAATATTGAAGGCCGTATTTTGCGACACAATTCATCAAATCACGGATTTACGTCCACCGGAAAACCCTGGGTTTTAAAATATTCTGAATTCTTCATTGAGAAAACTGATGCATTAAAAAGAGAAATGCAACTCAAAAGTTGGAAAAGCCGGAAATTGATTGAAGAATTGATTTCACAAAGTTAACTTAGTCGGTTCAGATCATCCCGATTAATCGGGAGGGTCGGGGGTTCTCCCGATGCATCGGGACTCACCGCTCATGAAAAGGATAACGAAAGTTGTCCTTTTTTGTTTTTAAACCTTTCCCCAAAAATATGGTCTATTATTCCGTTGCAACTTCTGTTATGGAAAATAAAATCAGCTTCAAAAAAATAGGAAATTGGCTGAAAGCTGGCGAAATGTTTGCCCGTCCGTCAAAAATGCTGCCCGGGAAATGGCAACTTCTTGAATATTATTATGATTCGGAAGCAGACCTAGTCAATATTAAAGAAACTGAATTACAACTGAGTAAAAACACTATGTTGATAGAGTTTAATGCAGATAATGTTTTGACTATCAATGAAAACCTGAAAATTGAAATCTTCAGAAATTTTAAAAAGGGAAAGTGGCTCAGAAAACGGAATTTTGTGACATTAACAAATAACGAAAAACAGGAAAAATACCTTACTTTTCAATTTGATGCCGGCTCAGAACAGTTGAAACTGCTGAAAAAAGATGCAAAGGGCAGAATTGATTTCTTTGGTTTCTTCAGAAGAACAGAATGATTGCTTATTTTGATGTTTTGAAAACTTCCAGGGCTGCAGGAAAAGGTTGGAGCGCCCTTTCAAAAATTCCCAGAGAATAGGCAATTGTCAACCCATAATTGGTAATCGGAACATTGAATTGCTTTGCTTTCATTATTCTCGAAAGCATCTCTCTTCGGTTCCACATGCACGCTCCACAATGAATTATAAGTTTATAATCTGTAATATTTTCAGGGAAATCGTGGCCTCGATAATGGTCTATCTGAAGCTTACCACCTATGTACTGAGTAAGCCAGCGGGGAATTTTTACAGTTCCGATATCCTCTCCAATCGGATGATGCGAACAGGCTTCAGCGATAAGAATCCGGTCGCCGGTTTTTAGCTTGTCAATGGTCATGGCACCACGAACCATTTCACATAAATCGCCCTGAAAACGGGCAAACAATATAGAAAATGAGGTCAGTGGAATTTCAGGGTGAGTATCGGCTGCCACTTTCAGAAATGCCTGAGAGTCGGTTACAACCAGTTTTGGCATTCGTTTTAAATTGTTCAGCGCAGCTTTCAACTCGCGTTCTTTTACCACAAGTGCCATTGAATCGTTGTCCAGCAAATCGCGGATACTTTGCACCTGCGGAAGAATCAATCTTCCTTTTGGTGCTTCCTTGTCGATGGGTACCACTAAAATAGCTGTTTCACCAGGACCAACCAAATCTGATAAAATGGTGGGTCTCTCAATAAAATCAGCCGGGGCCTTTTTTAAAAGAAGTTCCCTGAGTTCATCAATACCGGTGTTTTTAGTAACGGATGTTTTTACAAAACTGATTTTTTCATTGATAAACTGACTTAACATTATTTCTGATTCAGAATAAAGATCGGCTTTATTCAAAATCACCAAAAATGGTATATCCCGATTTTTAAACTCAGCAATGATTTTTTGTTCGAAATCACCCCAATCTTCAAAATTACTAACCAGAACACCCAGGTCAGTCCGGTCGAAGACAGCCATTGTTTTCGCAATTCTTTTTTCTCCCAGCAACCCAATATCGTCAATACCGGCAGTATCGATAAAAAGAACCGGACCGAGTGGCAGAAGTTCCATAGGTTTCTCAACAGGGTCGGTCGTTGTGCCGGCAATATCAGAAACTATTGAAACTTCCTGATTTGTCAGAGCATTCAGAATGCTTGATTTTCCGGTATTTCTTCGGCCAAAAATACCAATGTGAATGCGAAATGATTTTGGTGTTTTCATCAGCAAATGTTCTTTGGGAAAAGTACAAATAAGTCAGCACCCCGCCAACTTAGAACATAAAAAAAGGGCGCTGTTGGCGCCCTCTTCATTGTATAAAAAATGTTACTTTTTTTCCTTCGTTTTCTTTTCACTGCCGCACGATTTGCCAGAAGCTGCGCAGCTTTTCTTTTGGCTTTCAGTACAACCGGTTGAAGCTTTTGCATCAGCAGATTTTGCTTTGTCGGCACAACAGCCAGCGGTTGTGGCTGCTTCTTTTTTTGCATCTTTCTTTTTTTCATCATCAACAGCCGGAATCATTAAATCGTCATTGGCTTGCATAACAACAGTGGAAGAAGCCTTTGTTTTTGTTGTATTTGCCGATGCAGTGGATAAAGAAATTCCGTAAACAGCGATTAATACTAAAACGATAATTACCTTTTTCATGTTTTCAGTTTTTTTGGATTTATTAAAATTCGGAGGCAATATAAGAAAAAAAGTACATAAATGACAAGTGGTTAAACAAAACAGGCTGTCATTTTGTGACAGCCTGTTTTCTGAAAGAAACTAAGGATTTTATTTTTTCTTTTCACCGCAGCTTGAGCCGCATTCTTTTTTTGCTTCACCGCTGCAGCCTTCGCCTTTTGCCTTTGCATCAGCAGATCCTTCGGCTTTTGCTTTTGAATCGCTTGCAGTAGCTTTGCTTTCTTTAGCTTTTTCTTTTTCAATATTTGGTGCATCCATCTGGTTGTCATCAGCCTGCGCAACAATGGTTGTCTGTGCATTTAAGCTGCTTGTAACAACTGTATTATTTGCTGCCATCGATACACCGTAAACAGCAACAAGTGCTAATACAAAAAATAATTTTTTCATGGTTTTCAAATTTTTAAGTTAAAACAATCTTTAATTCATGTTATTCCTTTCAATAATAGCACGTTTTGTAATAAAAACCAAATATATATTAAGATATTTAAGTATTAAAATAAAATACAGTTCTTAATTGGCATAAAATCAGATATTTGAGAACTTGTTAAAATTTTCTAAAATGTATTAAATCAGCTTCCTAAACGACAAACAGCCTCAGAAGAAGTTAAAAACTCAAACCTTTCTTCAGTAACGAAGCCCGATAAAAGTGCGGCCACTTTTATGGATTTATTTTCAGACCGGGCAATTTTTATGATTTCTGATGCTTTTTCATATCCGATGTCGGGAATGAGTGCTGTGATAGTGGCGGTTGAATTTTCCAGATTTTTTCGGCAGATCTCTTCATTTGGTGTAATTCCTGAAATACATTTTTCACTCAGCATTTGAGTGGCTTTTTCCATAAGTTCGAGGTTCTCTAATAATTTATGGGCAATGAGGGGCATAAACTGATTTAATTCCAGGTTTCCTGCTGCTGCTGCTTGCGTAATAATCTGGTCGTTTCCCATCACCACCAATGCAATTTGAACTGCTGCTTCTGGAATTATGGGATTTACTTTGCCCGGCATAATGGAAGAGCCTGCCTGTAACTGGGGCAGGTTTATTTCTCCGATTCCTGCGTCGGGCCCGCTCGACAGTAACCTTAAATCATTGCTGATTTTAAAAATATTGGTGGCACAGGCTTTTAAAATTCCTGAAACTTCCACAAAAACATCGGCATTCTGTGTATTCTCGAAAAGATTCTCAGCGCGGGCCAGACCGATACCCGTGCTTTCGCGCAAATAATCAGTTACTTTGAAAATAAACTGCCGTGGAGCGCCCAAGCCGGTCCCAATGGCAGTGCCACCAAGATTTACAACCCGAAGACGTTCCTCACATTTGTAAATTCGCCATCTGTCGCGGTTGAATGCTTCGGCATATGCACCCATTTCGCGTCCCAATGTTGTTAACACTGCATCCTGTAACTGTGTTCTTCCAATCTTGACAATGTTTTCAAACTCTTTTTCTTTTTGCTGAAACGCTTCCTGCAGATGCAGAACACTTTGCTCAAGTTTTCGCAACATTCTGATGGCTGCGAGTTTTAATGCCGTTGGATATGTGTCGTTGGTGGATTGATGCAGGTTGATATCATCAAGTGGAGAAATAATGGTGTATTCTCCCGGTATATTACCCAGAATTTGAAGTGCTCTGTTGGCAATCACTTCATTTACATTCATATTGGTGGAAGTGCCGGCACCACCTTGCAAGGCATCAACCACAATGTGTTTGTTCAGTAATCCGGCAGCCAATTCCTGGCAGGCATTTGTAATTGCTTCTGCTTTCCCCGTTTTATCGTTCAGAAAGCCGAGATTGATATTGGTTTTTGCACAGGCAAGTTTTACTTCACCATAAGCTTTAATCAGTTCAGGATGAACAGGCTGGCCCGAAAGCTGAAAATTCTCCATGGCCCGTTTTGTATGAATGCCCCATAACACTCCGTCCGTAATTTGCTTCTCGCCAAGAAGGTCAGTTTCAATCCGTTGTTTCATTTTTGCCACATTTTTCAAAATCAATATAACGAGGAAACATCAGCAATATACATCATCCCGGCCTTCTTCAACACGTTTGATCAGTTTTTCAGCTCGTTGCCTGGCGATTCCGCTCATTTCAGAAACTGATTTTATGATCAGCTCTTCTCCGATCCTGACAGTGGCGGGAGTGGCATAATTTTTCAGGTATTCTTTAAAAGATGACAACGCGTTGGGCCCGCAATGTAATTTGATGTCACCAGGTTTGGCAAGATCCATAAAATCCTGTCCAGTGCGCCCAAGCCGGTAACAGGCTGTGCAAAACGAAGGAATGTAACCCATTGAAGCCACGTCGCGGATTACTTCATCAAGCGGACGATGATCACCCAGACTGAACTGCCCGGATGGATCGTCTTCCGATTCTTCTTCATAACCCCCCGGATTGGTGCGGCTTCCTGCTGAAATCTGGCTGACACCCAATGCAAATGTTTCACGCCGCATTTGTGCTGTTTCGCGTGTTGACATGATAATTCCGGTGTATGGCACAGCCAGACGGAGAATCGCCACAATTTTCCGGAAATCAATGTCGGAAACAGGGAAGGGAGGGTGCGATGCAATATTGCTGTTGGTGGCAGGTTCGAGCCGGGGAACACTGATCGTGTGCGGGCCAACACCGAATTGATCTTCCAGTTCATGGATATGTTGCATCAATGCCAGAATTTCGAAACGATAATCAAACAAACCAAAAAGAACCCCTATTCCCACATCATCAATTCCGGCTTCCATAGCACGGTGCAGCGACCAGACCCGCCAGTTGTAGTCGCGTTTTTTACCTCCGAGGTGAACTTTTGAATAAGTTTCGCGGTGATAAGTTTCCTGGAAAATCTGGTAGGTGCCTATTTTAGCTTCTTTCAGCAATCTGAATTCGTCTGTGTCAAGCGGCGCAATATTTACATTGACTCTGCGGATTTCACCATGCCTGTTTTTCACACTGTAAATTGTATCGATTGAATCGAGAATATACTGAAACCTCTGGTTTGGATATGATTCGCCGGCAACCATCAGAATCCGTTTGTGGCCCTGGTTAATCAGCACTTCCACTTCCCGCGCGATATGTTCCTGGCTCAGTGCGTTTCTAACAATTTCTTTATTGGTGGCTCTGAATGCACAATATAGGCATTCGTTTGCACACATGTTTGAAATATAAAGCGGTGCGAATAATACAAGACGTTTCCCGTAAATGGTTTCTTTTACTTTGTTTGCCGTATCAAATAATTCTGAAAGCATCAGCGGATCGCTGATATTGATGAGAACTGCCACATCGTCCTGGTTTAATCCTTTCATTTCAAGAGCTTTGGCGAGAACTTCGCGCGTTTTAACGAAGTCGGATGTTTTGTGGGCTCCAAGAATTTCCCATACCTTGTTTTCGTCAATAAAATGGGCTGGTTTATCGTACATGGCCTGAAATTTATGTTTTTTATGGGTTAAAGGTAGCAGTTAATTATTCACAAATGGATGAGAAATGATTGCGTTTTTATATGTTACAGAATATAAAACCAGTATGCTTTTGAAAGGAGGTTTACTTTTTTCCTGAAATATTGTTTAAAACTCTAACGCACCGTAATATGAAAGCATCTTTCTTTCCGCTCGGTTACCACCACACAACGTCCTTCTTTCCGCAATTCGCCAATGGCTTCTGATAGTAGCCTGATTGCCGGACCATCTGCTATCTCAGCGCTTTTCTGTAGTTTTGGTTTTGTATAAACTTTTGCATAGGTGATATCGAAAGTTGTTCCATATAAATGAGATGAATTTGAGGTTGCATTTACATTTGACCGACTCAACCCGCGCTGGCTTTCACCAGTTCGAAGCAGCGAAGTTATCTGGTAATATCGTTTTGGCAGGTCATTTTCATCAAGTTTTTCCTGAAATCTTTTCCCAATTTCTTCGAGCAAATCGGCTGCTTCAGGAACAAGATAGGCATGAGAATGAGTGAGTTTATCCACAACATAATATTTGCAGGTTTCAACTTTTACAAGCTCATCGTCATCCAACAAATCATCAATTTTTTCCCTGAATTCCTTATTCGATTTAAATCCTTTGATGCCATTTGCTTTTGCATATTTCAGATGCACAGCATTTAAATCCTTGTAGTAATCGACCCTGATTGTACCGACCGATTTTATTACTTCAGGTTTTTCATCTCCCTCTCCTGTTATAAATTTTGAAATCAGAAAAACAGCGAGAATAAAAACCAGAATTGCCCCACCTGTCAGGTAAAGTTTGGTTTTTACTGCTTTTTTCAGTCTGAATTTTTTCTTTCCCCTGCTTTTCGTCCTGTTTAATAATTCAGTAAGCTCTGTCATCGGTTTTGTTTTCGAGTATTTACGGGCAAAATAAGATGAAAAAGACCAGTAACAATTGTTGCTGGTCTTTAGTTATAAACAGTAATATGTTAGCGAACAGTTTTTATTTTACCGACGAAATCCTGAATGACCATGCAAGATCGCAGGGTAGGTTCTTTCTGGTTTTTTCAGAAACAGAAATTTTTACACCCTCCCCGGTATTTTCCCATTTCAGATTTTCTTTGGTTCCCAGCAGGTTGACTTTTGCGCCCGGAGCAGCAAAAACTCCTTTCACCGTAAACGAAGATGGCATTTTCTCATTGTTTTCGAGGTAAATGGCGTAAACAGCTTTGGTATCCTTTTTTTGAGTCAGACAAATATTATCGGTTTTGAAAGGGGCAATGGCACGTGTTGAATAAATAGCTTCGCCGTTTACTGCAATCCATTTTCCCATTTCATTGAGTAATTTGTATGCTTCTTCGGGCCAGGTTCCATCGGGAGCAGGGCCGATGTTGTAGAGCAGGTTTCCGCCTTTTGCTACAATGTCGATGAGCATGTGAATGGCTTGTTTGGGTGTCATAAACTGTGGATCGGGAACCCAGGCCCAGCCTCCGCCGGCAATGATACACGATTCCCATGGGTAGGGAAGTTGCGTTTCAGGAACCCGGTTTTCCGGAGTCAGGTAATTCTGGTTCGGGCCGGTAACAGCGCGGTCAACTACAATTAAACCGGGTTGTTTTTCGCGGGCTTTGGCCGCCAGTTCGTCCATGCGGATGTCCTGGTTTACAATGCGGTTTTTGATAAAACCTGTTTTTGTTTCATCAAGTTTCGAGACATAAGCACTTTCGTAAATACCATCCGGTTTTTTGGAAACCCAGCCACCATCCAACCACAAAATGTCAATTTTCCCATAATCGGTCATCAGTTCCATAATCTGATTATGGGTAAACTGAACAAATTTTTCCCATTGTTCAGGATAAAGTCCGGGATCGTAGTTTACGTTTCTGTCGAGTGGCGGAAATTTCGGATCCCAGTAATATTCGCTGTGCCAGTCGGGTTTCGAGAAATAAGCGCCTGCCCACAATCCTTCACCTCTGAAAGCGTTAAAAATTTCTTTGGTAACATTGGCTTTCGGATTTACGCTGAAAGGGGTTTCCTTCGAGGTAATTTTGTAGTCGGTGTATTTCGAGTCGAACATGCAGAAACCATCGTGGTGTTTTGTGGTGAAAACCACGTATTTCATTCCCGCATTTTTTGCTGCTTTTGCCCATTTTTCAGGTTCAAAATTTACTGGATTGAAACTCAGTTTAAGGTTTTCGTACTCTTTCAGATAGGTAAAATAATCTCCGGGGTTCGAACCCTTTTTACGTTCGCACCAGCCGTAATCTTCGGGGCAAATCGACCACGACTCCACAATTCCCCATTGGCTGTATGCACCCCAGTGCATCAGCAAACCGAATTTCAGGTCCTGCCAGTCTTCGAGTTTTTGTAAAACTTCAGGTTCGGTTGGCCAGGTGTACGGCGTTACTTCGTGTTCATATTGAGCTGAAGTGATCAGCACAAAAAGAATCGGAAAAATGGCGATTAATTTTTTCATGTCCCTATTTATATTATTTAGTTTAAATTCCAATATCCAATATTCAATATCCAATATCCAAATTCAATATCCAAATTTCAATATCCAATATCGAGTATCCAGAATCAAATTTACAACAAGCTCAGGAAGTTAAATTGCCAACTATTTTTTTTCCGTGAAATTCGGTTCCGCCGGTTATATTTTCAATTTCGTTCAGATTTTCGCTGGTTACTTTTCCTGCAATGAGAATTACAACTTTTCCTGCAACAGTATCCATCATTTTTCTGATTACATCGCTGCCATCTTTTGCAGTTGCTTTTCCTCCCGAAGTCAGAATTCTTGTAATACCCGGAATTTCAGCCAGTGTTTTTGCCCCTTCAACCGGATCGGCTAACAAATCAATGGCTTTATGAAAAGTTACCGGCAGCGGTTGTGCGTATTCAGCAAGCAGGCGGGTATTTTCAACGTCAATGTGATTATTTTTAGTAAGCAGCCCAAGCACCACACCGAAAACCCCTGCATTTTTTGCCTTATCGATATCAGATTTCATCTGGCTGATTTCTTCTTCAGAGTAAACAAAATCGCCACCACGCGGACGGATCATCACCATCACCGGAATTTTCAGTTTTGCGCACGTTTTCTGCATCAGTTCAACCGACGGTGTCAATCCGTCGAGGTGCAAATCTGCACAAAGTTCTATTCTGTCAGCCCCTTTTTTTTCGGCTGAAACAGCTTCTTCAAATGTTTCTACGCAAGCTTCTTTTATCATAGCAGCGGTGAAAATAACAAAATAAGGCCGGCATTTCAAGCGAATACCAGCCTTCAAAACGACAAAAAAAGTTCATTAATTTTTTACTAATTTCTGTACACTCTGATTGCCATTGTTTTGTACCCTTATTAAATATACTCCGTGGCTTAAATCGTTCACCCCGATTTTTGTGTTCTCATTTAAAATAATCTCCGATTTCATCAATCTTCCCTGTAAATCATAAATGCCAATCTGGCTGTTTTGCGGATTTTTAATAAAAATATTCAGATAATCGTTTACAGGATTTGGATAAATACGGGTTTCGGCAAGCTGGTTTTGAAGAACACCGGTATTGTCATCGTCGTAATTGTAAATAGTAACGGATTCTTTTGTGAAGAGTGCTACTTCAGACGCCGATTTGTTCGTCGATAAAATATAAGAATCGGTTGATTTTACCTGATTACTTCCGGAAATATAGTTGTCTTTGTCAAACATTGTGACATTCCATTTATCATCTTCCCAATTAAAAAACATAATTGTATCGGGTACCGAATTTGAATAGGAATATTTTACCATCGATGTTTTAAGATACCCGAAAGTAAAGAAATCAAGCGTGTAATCGGTTGTCGATTTAATTTGATTATCAGGATGATAGGAGGTTTCTGTTTTTGAGAACCCAAACCATTCTGTTTCGGCCCACATAAAATACTCCGATACTGTTTCAAGCCCGCCTGAATAGGTGTAACTAAATTTTGATACTAATTCCCAATTATTTTGTTCATCGTTCCATGAATAGGTTATCTCGGTCAAAATCATTCCTCCGGCGTTATAAGTGTAAGTTGTTCGCCAGCCAGGAAGCCATTTTTTTGTATTCGAATCATATTCATAACCTATTTCACTTGTGTCTTTTCCGGCAGCATTTTTAAAATAATTCGTTTTTGCCTGGTAAACATAAACCGACTTAATTGAGTCGTACGAAAAGGAAATTGTTGAATCCGCAAATTCGATATTCGATTTGTGATAAAAAGTATATTTGCCTTCCGGTTTCCATCCCGTGGGCCGCCATTCAAAAAAGTTCATTTCGGTATGATTTGCCATGTAAGAAATTTCTGTCTTTGCGTAGAGTACCGAATCTTCTTTCATAACACTCTTATTCAGCATTGATTGGGTGTTGACTGACACAGCCTGGCTGTTGCTTATTTTATATTCAATAACTGATTTTAAAGGTTTTTCAGAAGTTGTAAACAGTTTCCCGCTTTTTAAATACCGGTCGTTTTCGCGATTAACAGAACTTGCCTGTGAAAGATATGAGCAGAGCAGGATTGCAATTGTGATTACAGGTAGAATTTTTTTCATGATAATTTATTTTAAAATTTATTACAAGTTACGGCGATCAGAGACATAATTCAATAACTGTTTTAGGGGATTTTCAAAAAAAAAATTAAAACGGGTGCTGAATGTCGGATTGCCTTTATTTACTTTGCATTCAATAAAAATGAAGTACAATCTTGTAACGATACTTGGACCAACTGCCACCGGAAAAACCAATGTGGCAGCACATTTGGCAGCAAAGCTGAACGGCGAAGTGATTTCAGCCGATTCGCGCCAGATTTACCGGGGAATGGACTTGGGTACCGGCAAAGACCTTGCTGACTATTTTGTTGATGGTGTTGCTGTTCCGTATCACTTAATTGATATTGAAGATGCCGGTGTTCATTACAATGTTTATCGTTTTCAAACCGATTTTATAAAGGTTTTTAACGAAATTGAAACTCGGGGTAAATTCCCGGTTTTGTGTGGCGGCAGCGGATTGTATATTGAAGCTGTGTTAAAAAACTACCGGCTGATTGAAGTTCCGCCCAACAAAGAACTGCGCAAAGAACTGGAAGGAAAATCGCTGGCTGAACTTACTGAGATTTTGAAATCGCTGAAACCCGGGTTGCACAACGAAACCGATGTGGAAACCGACCGCCGCGCAATTCGTGCCATCGAAATCGAAAAATATTACGCCGAAAATCCACAGATGGAATCGGAAATGCCTGAAATCAACAGCCTGAATATAGGGATTGATTTTGACCGAGAACTGCGTCGCCAGCGAATTACCAACCGCCTGAAGCAAAGACTTGACGAGGGAATGCTGGATGAGGTGCAAAAACTGCTTGACTCGGGACTGACACCCGAACAGTTGATTTATTACGGACTTGAATACAAGTATCTTACACTTCATTTAACCGGACAGCTTTCATACAACGAAATGTTTCGCCAGCTCGAAATTGCGATTCACCAGTTTGCCAAACGGCAAATGACCTGGTTTCGCGGAATGGAAAAACGCGGGACAAAAATTCACTGGATAAACGGACATTTACCAATGGAGGAAAAAGTTCAGGAAATAGAAAGGTTGTTAAGCTGTTAGTTTATTGCTAAAAAGTGGACTTTATGGATTCAGAAAATATCCATTTTGCTTTTTCTTTCTTCCACAATGCTATTGAATTTTTGTGTTAAAGTATCATCGGCTCCAACCAGCAGAAAAATTTCCGTCCCTTTTTCCCGGGCATATTTGTTCTCAATCTTTCCCACTTCCCTGCACTCCCTGAACAACGCAACAATTTTCGGGTCCGGTTTTTTGCCAACCAAAAGAATGTTTTCAATCCTTTGCATTTCAGGGAGCCAGAAAATATAATCGGTGTTCAAACAAAATGCTTCCAGCATCAGGCCGCGGTTGTAGTAATTAAGAGCCCCGGTTTGTCCGTAATTATCACAGATTATCAGTGTGTTTTTCATTTCATTTTCGGGTAACGTTTTGTATGCGGCAAGCGATTTTTCTGCCATTTCTTTCCAGCCAATCATGTCGGCAAAATCCTGCGGCAGGTGATGGTTTTTGCCATCTTCCCAGCGTAGCAATCCCATTTTTTCAAAGTCATCTTTATGCTGAATAATTTCTTCGGGCGAAAAAACCGGGTAAATCAATTTGGCTGTAAAAGCAAAAATACCCAGGTTGAAAACAATCAGCAAAGGCATAATAACACGATTCCACCGACGGGAGCTTATTTTTTCGATATAAACCACACCAAATGCAATCAATGCCGGGTACAGCCCAAATGCGTAGTAGTCTTTTGCTTTTAGAAGTGAAAACAACAGGATAACAACGAAAAAACAGATTCCGGCAAACCGATAGTCTTTAAAAGGCTTGTAAAAAACGAAAGCTGCCAGTGCTGCAAAAATCAGAGGCAATGCATTGAAAATAATCATAACCTGGCTAATCAGGAAACCAGTTGCACTATTGTTGTCAAGCTGATTTTCTTTTAAAACTTTCATGTGTTCGATTACTGGGAAATGATAAACTAATTGCCAGAGCAAATTTGGGAGCAATAAAACGATAAGTAAAATTGCTGCTTTCCACATGGAAGTTTGCGTGAAGAATCTTCGTTGCGGAGTAAACAGCAAACCTGTAACAAGACCGAAGAACAAAAACACAATGTTGTATTTGTTGTAAAATCCGGCGGCAGCAACAATTGCCAGAAAATACAGGTATTTGTTTTCCTGGGTTTTTATGAGTTGGATGAACAGATAAAACAGGATAGTCCAGGCAAGAATGTCAAAAGAATTAGGCTGAAAAAGAATGTTGAGCCGTACCAAAACAGAAAATGTAACAGCCAGCGAAACCACCACTTTTGATAGCAGGTTCCCATTCAGCGATTCTGTAATCAGCCAGGCAAAAACGATGGTCAGTGCGCCAAAAAGGGCAGGGAAGAAGCGTACCCAGAAAATTCCGCCACCCAACAGGAAAATAACTTTTGAAACCAGCGAAGTAAATGGCGGAACGGAAATATATCCGAAAGCCAGGTGGTTGGCCTGGTCTAGGTGCAGAAACTCGTCGCGGTGAAGTTCATAAACAGGGTTTACCAGTGTAAACTGGAGCGTGAATTTGATTGCGATAATTATCAGTAAAATCCAGTATTGGCTGATAAATTGTCTGAATACGGACTTCATAATTGATTTGGCTTTTGTTTTCCAATGATTGGTATTTCAAAAACAGTTTTTGTTACGGGTAACTATGAGGTGATAAAAAGTTCCGGGGGAGGTGATAACCAGCCCCGGAGCCTTTTATAGTCAGCAGATTATAAATTTTTCTTCAGAATCTCAGGTCTTTCATGGTAAATTTTGATAATCAGTTCGCCAAAAAGCGTGTTGGCCCAGGCAAACCATTTGCGCGTAAAATCGGCCGGGTCGTCTTTGTGAAACGACTCGTGCATAAAACCAGTTCCGTTGTGGGTGGTTTTCAGCATTTGCAAACAATGAATGATTTCGTTGTCATCTTCCGAAGTCATCGCGCGCAGAATAATTCCCATCGGCCAGATCCGTTCTTTTCCCGAGTGCGGACTGGCCTGTCCTTCGGCTGCTTTTCCGCGCAGATAATACGGATTGCTGTCGCTGAGCAAAAATTTGCGCGTGTTACTGTACAATTTATCGCCGGGTTTGTGCGCGCCCAAATAGGCCAGCGACATCAGCGACGGAACATTGGCGTCGTCCATGTAAACACGGTTGCCAAATCCATCCACTTCGTAGGCATACAATTCACCAAAATCAAGGTGTTCAGCAACTGCGTATTTCTGAACAGCATCAAAAACTTCTTTAGAAAAATCGGCACAAATTTTTGCAAACGAGTTGTCTTTTAAAACCGAAGCATAAATTTCTGAAAGCTGTTTCAGCGAAATGGCAGCGAAAATGTTGGATGGGATGAGGTAGGGGAAAAGCGTTGCATCGTCCGATGGACGGAATGCAGAGCAAATCAATCCGGTATATTTTATCGGCCGTCCGGTTCCTGAAAACACCGGAGCGTCGATCATGGCGTTGGTGGTGCGGATAAAACGGTACGGGCTTGTGCCATCTTTGCGTTGTTCGGTGCGGAAAGTTTCCACAATCAGGCGCATCGCTTTGTCCCAATTGGCATCAAAAACTGAAGCGTCGCCGGTGAGTTCGTAGTAGCGGTTAGAGAGGCGGACAACGTAACAAAGCGAATCGATTTCCCATTTGCGTTCGTGCACGCCGGGTTGCGGTTTTGGAATGTCGCTGCCCCATTCCGACTCTTTTTTCAGGTCTTTGTAAAAAGCGTTGGCGTACGGGTCGGTCAGTACACATTTTACCTGACGGTTTACCAGCCCGTGAACCAGATTTTTCAGTTTTTTGTCGGTACCGATGAGCGGCATGTAAGGCCAAACCTGCGCAGTGGAGTCGCGCAGCCACATCGCGTCAATGTCGCCCGTGATGATGAATGTGTCGGGTTTCCCGTCAATCAGTTCATAATCGACTGTGGTGTCGAGCGTATTCGGGTAACAGTTTTCGAACATCCACGCCACTTCGTTATCGGTAATTTTTGATTTTACTTCGGAAATCAGTTTTTCAACTGCTTCGCTGGTAAAAGTACGCTTTGCCATTTCGGGCCGATTCGAAACAAATTGGGCTTGATTGAAAATGTCTTTTCCGATGGAGACTGAAGGCGCAACCAACAGTCCGCCAACTAAAAGTGAGTTATTTCTGATAAAATTTCTGCGTTTCATTTTATTGATTTATTGTTTAGTTTTTATTCAGTTTTTCGCCAAACCAGCCGGGCACGCACCAGTTCCGCACCATCACTTTCACGTACAACGCAACAATAATGGTTCAATGTGTCAAACTTTTGTTTTTTTACGGCCAGTTTGTCAACAGGCATTCCTTCCTTTAAAAAATTGATTTCGTATTCGGCCAGTTCGTGTTGCCCGTGAAATTCAAAATCATAACTGTCAATAATGCGTTCGATATAACGACCTGTGTTAAAATGCTGATTGATATCGATTTCGTTAAAAAGAACCGGTGTAAACTGAAGCTCGGTTTCCGATTGCGGCGCTTTCACTTTGCCCGCATTTTCGCCAAAAACACTCTCTTCGTATTTCGGGAAGTCAGTAAATTCCGAAAGCCTTACGATTCGTTTAGTGGCAGCATCGAGTACCAGCCAACTACTGGTTGCCTGTGCAAAAATGGCGCCTGAACTATCGACAAAATTAAAATCACGGTAGCCATAAAAACCATCGGTGCCACGCGACCAGGTTTCGAGGGTAAAATTCTCGGCCCAGCGCGGACGGCGGTTAATTTTTACGAGCAACCTCGAAAGCACCCAGAATTGTTGTTCTTTGCGCAGTTTGTCGTACCCGAAACCCAGAATATTGGCGTGTTCCCAGGCAATGTCCTGCATTTGGTAAAACATAAATGACGCCGAGAGTTTACCAGTGCGGTCGATAAAATACGATTTGGTGGAAAGATGGTTGATGTGTTTCATATTTTCAGATATGAGATTTTGGTATTGAGTATCAAGACAGGAGAAAAATCTAACATCGGGCTTCGGACTCCCTGAGATTTCAAAATTTCCGGTCTTGCGTTTCTAACAATCTTTCTTAATTTCTGTTTTTTTGTTACAGTCTTTTATTTTTCCTTTTGAAGTCATTTGTTCCAGCACTCTCATCACTCATCTCTCTTATTCTTTACTCCCGACTTCGGTCTCCGGACTCCGGACTTTCCCTGAACTTTTCAGCAAAATTATTGTTCGGTTTTGAAATACAAATGCAAATCGCCATTTTTGCGCAAATTTTAAAAAGTACGATGGGTGGAATTATCATAAAATCACAGGAACAGATTGACGGAATCAGAAAAAGCAGCCGGCTTGCCGCCGAAGCGCTTGATTTTGCTTTGCAATTTGTACAACAAGGAATTTCCACAGGTTTTATCGATCAGAAAATTGAAGAGTTTATTCTTTCTCACGGAGCAGTTCCGGCTACAAAAGGATATAATGGCTACCCGAAATCATCCTGTATTTCGCCCAATAACGTGGTTTGTCATGGAATTCCTTCAGAAAACACCATTTTAAAGGAAGGCGATATTATTAATATTGATGTGACCACCATATTGAATGGTTATTATGGCGATACTTCGCGCATGTTTTGTGTGGGAGAGGTTTCGGAAGATGCCCGAAAACTTGTTGATGCAACTTTGCATTGTCTGAAATTGGGCATTGAACAGGTAAAGCCGGGAAATTATTTTGGGAATATAGGATTTGTGATTAACCGTTATGCCATTTCAAAAGGTTACAGTGTGGTGTATGAGTTTTGTGGTCACGGTGTGGGAGTTGATTTTCACGAGGAACCTCAGGTCGATCACGCGGCGCGCAGAAATACGGGCGCATTGATGAAACCCGGAATGATTTTTACCATCGAACCCATGATTAACCAGGGAAAAGCCCGGACAACGGTTGACAAACACGACGGCTGGACCGCCCGTACTGTGGATAATAAACTTTCGGCGCAATTTGAACACACGGTGCTGGTAACACCCACCGGCTGCGAAGTATTGACCGATGTTCACAACGAATTTCCGGTAACATAAAAAAAGCGCGGGCCGCGACCCACGCTTCAAACACTCTTCCCTGCTGTCTTTCTCCCGTTTTCTTGTTTCAGGCTTTGTTTATTTCCAATTGTAGTTTTTAAACATCCAGGCTTCCAGTTTCATATCCGGTTCATTAATTACCTCACGTACAAAATATTTGGCTGTAGAATATTCGTTAAGCAATTTCTTGCCTTCAGCGGGTGTTTTTGTAACCACAACTTCTTTTTCTTCAAAAGTTTTTGTATCCATCATCCAGTCTTCAATGGTCAATTCTTCGTCCGACACGGTTTCAAATGCAACCGGAGCTGCTTCAAAGTTTTCAGTTTTTGTCATCCATGCTTCAACATGCATTGGTTCTTCGGTTTCAACAGTAAGAAATGCTGCGAGTGTTGCTTCGGTGCCGGTGGCCAATTTTGCAAAAGCATTAGTATTTGTCTTTATTACCCCTGCAAAAGCCATTTGGTTTTTCAGGTTGTTTTCGGAATCAGGTTTTAAAGCACCCTGTGCGTTTACACTGAATCCCAATACTGCGAAAATTAATCCTGTGGTTATTGCTTTGAGGTTTGTTTTCTGAACATTGCTGCTTGTTTTCATGACTTGTTTCTCCTTGTTTGTTTAATTGTATTCTGAACTTGTTTCTGTTTCTGTTTTTTTGTTTTCTGTCTTTAAGACGCCTGTTTTTTATTTTCGTTACATTTTTAAAGAACTATATTTAAAACTGTACTTTAATATACATTGAAATATGTATTGCAAATATATAAATAAAAACAAATACCATGCAATACATAGTACTAAAATATTTTAATTATTTTTCATGAATTATATTAACTATCAAAATATCAGTTGTTTGATGGATTAAAAAAATCTGCATCGAAACAGGAATTTTCAATTTATTGACGCTTCCGGATGCTATTTGTGGCAATTTTTGTGGTTAATAATTCATAAAACAGTCATACAGTTGCCGGAAATTTTAATTATTCGGGTCCCCATTTCAGGCTGAATCAATAAATTTGAAATGGTTATCCGATATTTTACCTACAACCCCTGCCTGTTCAGTAGACAGGCCCTGAATGGGGGCTTTAACCCGGGAAATATTAGTAACATCCTCTCATTTCTCAGCCCCAAAGTCCCCTTTAGGGTCCCGATTTTCGGGATAGGGGTGAATTAGAAACGAATACGGATATTCAATAAATTTTATCTTTGCAGCCGGTAAAAATTAATATCTGATTGAAAGATGTCGCTGATAATTGAAGAGAAAGACCTGGCGAAATTTATCATGGTGGGAGACCGTGTTTTGGTGAAGCCCAAAAACCCGGCAGGCAAAACAAAAACAGGTTTGTATTTGCCGCCAACAGTGACCGAAAACGAACAGATTCAGAGTGGTTACATTGTAAAGGTTGGGCCTGGGTATCCCATTCCGTCGGTAATTGAAAGCGACGAAGCCTGGAAAGATAAAAAAGATGAAATCAAATACGTCCCGCTGCAAACCCAGGCAGGCGATTTAGCTGTTTACCTCAGCAAAAGCGGTTACGAAATCGAGTTTAATAACGAAAAATACATCATTCTGCCGCATTCGGCCATTCTGATGATTATCAGGGATGAGAATTTGTTTGAGTAAAACAGGGTATTCTGGCTGAAGCATCCAAGCATATTCTCCAAAACAATTAAAGGTAACCCCCTAAATGTTATGTTATAAAACATTTTATCGAAAATAATTTATAACATACATAAAATCAGAATATTGTAAAAAAAAAACTGATTTTTTTTTATTTTTCCCAGTTGTTTTATATTGTTTTTTAAATTAATATTAAACCTGTATAAACCCCTGACTTCGTACCCCGAAGCAGGAAAACAACCAAAAGATGAAACAACTCACATTAACCGGCAAAAACTAGTTTATTGGGTAAGCCTCCCCGGGGTTTACGCACGCTAATTTGTTCCCGGCCCGGGGAGGCAGGCCCGCCTGAATGACTCAGTCGGGCAGGCTTCGTAAAGCCCGTTGCGAAGTTAACAGGTTTTGGTAAAAACCATTATCCGGGAGCGCACTTTTGTTGCTATTAGCAATCGGTGGCAATTTAAAAGTGAGGCAAACAACCGATTGTTTAACAACTTAAATTCAAATAATCATGAAAGAATTGAGTTTTAAAAAAATGGAAGAAGTGAATGGTGGATGTAGTTCGTCCGATCCAAACATGGTAGGTTGGAATGCAATGTGGAATGAAGCATGGTTTTTTTTATCACATTTCTCATATGTTAGCATTACTTATACAAACATGGGTAATGGATGTTGGTATTCTTCAGGGGGTGCTTCTAACACAATATAAGATTTGACAGAGTTCTTAGAGAACTCTGTCTCTTTAGTTTTTGTATTATAATCTAATTGAATGATTTATAAATGAATGTTTATGATCAAAAGTCATTTGGAATTTACATATAAAGTCATAAAAAGATTATTTCAAAAAGAAGCAATTTGTATTATTGCCCTAATATTTCAGTTAATATCAACAGAGGATATTGCTTTTAGTCAGAATAATCAGAATAAAGCTATTGATTTTACAATTACAAATTCTAAAATAAACCAGTTTTCATTAGATAGTATTTTCAGTGTAAATCAACTTTGTCAAAGATTCAATGAAACAGCCAAGATGGATTCTTTTTTTTGGGATCAGTATCCATCAATAAATCCTAATAGCATACCGTTATTAAAAGAAAATTCAGCTCATGAACTGTTTAAATTATCACTTAATTTAAAAAACTCAAATAAATATTCAGAACTTCCTTTCAATCTTTTTGGTACTTATCAGGAATTAGAATATAAGAATGATTTAAATACTTATCAAGGTTTAAAAACAAAGGTAAAAGTTTATGATGTTGGGTTTACAAAAGAAGAATTAGTCCGAGCTCAAACTCAAAAATGTGAAGAACTTTCCAAAATTCCTGATTTTCCAACTTCGATTTTCGATTCATATATGTTAGCCATGGGAGCACCATATAGTAATCTATATTATATATTGGATTTGGATTTTTTACGAATGTACTATGTACCGTACTCTGATGATTTAGTGGGGGACAGGAGAATATGGAGTAAAAATCATACATCTGGCTATGATGCAACAGAAAATTATGATTATCACAGAGTTTTTAAAAAGGATAGTTCAATTTTTGTAGTACTAGTTAGTGAGTCTATCTATTCAATTTTTGATCAAATGATAAAAAGAAAATCTATTCAAATTAATTATAATGAAGATAGTGGAAAATACTTAAATGATGTTCAAAAGATTATAAAATATATAGTTATAAACTTGAACACAAAATCGATTGAGAAAATTATGCATTATCATTTTTCATATAATAATGATACTTCAATAATTCCAAATTTAGCCAGTTTTTATGAGAGCTCTTACATGATGAAAGAGGGTAAATACTATTTGAAGGATGTAATTCTCAATAAGTTTAGATTCAATCCAGCAATAGATGATATATCATTAGGTGGAATTTCTTTTCACGTGGATAGTGTGATTTCTGACCAAAAAAAAGTAGAAAGAATAAACAATCACCAGGCAGATAAACGTGATGAAAATTATATAAATCAGACATTAAGAAATACAAAAAGGTATGGTAATGGAAAATACTAACTTCTTGTTAATGTTGAAATTGATGTTTTTTTTGTAATTATAATATCGCCAAAAGAATTTAAAATCCCAAAGATGAAACAACTTACAATAACCGGCAAAAACAAGTTTATTGGGTAAGCCTCCCTGGGGTTTACGCACGCTAATTTGTTCCCGGCCCGGGGAGGCAGGCCCGCCTGAATGACTCAGTCGGGCAGGCTTCGCAAAGCTCGTTGCGAAGTTAACAGGTTTTGGTTAAAACCATCATCCGGGAGCGCACTTTTGTTGCTAAAGGCAGTCGTAGCAACGGTAATAGTGGGGCAAACAACCGATTGTTTAACAACTTAAATTTAAATAATCATGAAAGGATTGAGTTTTGAAAAAATGGAAGAAAAGGTTGGGGGTAGTTATTATGCAGAGGCAGGCACTAATGAATGTAACTGTGGTATCCAAGCAGCATTTAACTTAATTTTAGGTGGATGGATAGGAGCAGGATTTACCTATTTTGCATGTGACCAAAGATTATTAGCCTTTCAAAACTGTTAATAGAATTATATTTAGATAAATACTAACGTGAGAGCATTTATGTTCTCACGTTAGTAAAAGATTTTTAATCATATGGAACCGATAAAAATAATTGAAATACTTAAGATTAATTTTCCGAAATTTAGGTTCTCTTATAATAATGGTAAAATTTATCTAAAAAAAGGTTATTTCCCATTAATCATAATTAGAGTTTTTGATGGAGATGTTGTTAATATTTATACTGCATTTTGGCTGAGAATTTCTGTAGGTTATTTGACAATGTTTCTATTGAATGGTATAAATGACACCATAAAAAAAATATATCATGTATTAAATACAAATCATATAAACGTACAGATTCTTTATGAAAAGTAATATAAGAATACTTGAAATAGATGGTTGGTTAATCTATATATTGAGTACAATCTTATATGGATTTCTTAGCTTTAGTATTAATTATGCCTTTATTTCAGACAACTTATATTATCAATCGTTTGGAGAACAAATTGCCTTGGAACGAATTGATAAAATAATTGAGTTTTCGGGTAAATGGGAATGGGCCAGCTATGCCGTTTTACCAATAATTATTATAATCCGTGTATTTTATACCTCAGTTTTTCTTTTTATAGGCATCTTTTTCACTGAACTAAAAGCCGATTTCAGCAAACTATTCAAAATTGCGTTGTTGGCCGATTTTGTTTACGTATTGGCAGGTTTGGTAAAACTGGTAATCCTGATTTTTTTCAGAGAGGTAAACACGTTGCAGGATTTGCAGTTTCAGCCGCTTTCGGCAATGGAGTTGTTTAACACCAGAACTATTGACCCACTGTTTGTTTATCCTTTAAGTTTACTCAATGTATTTGAGTTAGGCTATTTCATGTTGTTGGCATGGCTGCTTGTTGGAGTTGTCTATGAAGCCAAAGAAGAACGGACTTTAAGATTCGGACAATCGCTTAAACTGGTAACAGCATAATATGGCAGCGGCTTGCTGCTTTGGGTATTGGTTGTAATGTTTATCACCTTAAACCTCAGCTAATGAAGAACGTGATTCGTCTTTTCGTAATAATTGTACTGTCAATTTCGGGAGTATGGTTGGGCAAAAAAATTGTTCAAACATACAAACACAAAAAGGTAACCGAACAGCAAATACAGGCTCTTCCACATGCCTGCTTTGAATCGTTGGCTGGTAAAACAATTTGTATTGATGAATTTAACCCCGAGAAACCTTTGGTGCTGGTTTATTTTCATCCTGAATGTGAACACTGCCAATACGAAGCGCAGGAAATAGGGCAAAATGCGGCGACTTTAAGTAACTGCCAGTTGGTAATGATAACGCACGATGATTCGCTGCAAAGGGTAAAAAACTTTTGCGAAACAAACCACCTTTGGGAGGTTGATAATATTGAAGTGTTGATAGATACCGCCAACCAGTTTAAAACTGTGTTTGGTAAGGCTGTAGTCCCCTCGGTTTACATCTACGGAACTGACAGGAATTTAAAGAAAAAGTACCTGGGAGAAACCAGAATTGATTTGATTTTAGCAGAAATATCAGTAAACGAGAAGCTATAATTTTTTATTAGCCATTTAAAATGAAAATTTATGGTACGATTTTTTTATGTTTTGGGGCTTTTATTAGCCAGCCTGCTGTTAAACGCGCAGGATGCGGAGTTTACAAAAGATGTTGAAAAGCAGCTGAAGGTAAATGACAGCACCGCCAGTTACGATATGGCATTCGACCAGATTGTGGCGCAGTTTAAAATGATGAAACCAACAGTACCCGATGATGTTTGGGGAAAAATGCGGACAGAGGTGTTTGATAAGGAAATTGCAGAACTCAGCAAACAGTTAATACCGGTTTACATGAAGCATTTAACACACAGCGATGTAAAAGAACTGATTCAGTTTTATGAATCGGACCTTGGAAAGAAACTAACTGTTGCTACCGGAAAAATCACTTCAGAGTCGATGCAAATGGCACAAACCTGGAGAATGGGATTGGGTAATAAAATAAACGGGTATTTGCAGGAAAAAGGATATTAGTTTAAATCAACCCAGATTTTCCGATTAAGTCAGCATCCATGCATTCACCTTCTGAAATCCGCCACATTTCCAAAACCTTTGTAAAACAATACAGCCAGTTTTACTGTGGATTGGCCTGTCTGGTTTCGGTAGTAAAATATTACAGTGGCGAAACCACGCAGGAAAAACAGCGAGAAACCAGTGGTACCACTTTAAATGGAACCAGTTTACTTGGACTTTATCAGGCAGCTCAAAAACTGGGTTTCGGGGTTGGCGCTTTCGAGGCGGCTATTCAAAATCTGAAAGAACTTAAAGAACCGGTTATTTTGCATATTGTTAAAGACCACACGCTTGAGCATTTTGTGGTTTGTTACGGCCATAATAACGGAAAATTCATTATTGGTGACCCGGCAACTGGAATTGAATATTATGATGAAAAAGAGCTGGACAATGTTTGGAAAAGCAAGGCATTACTGCAACTTACCCCTGGAAAGGACTTTATTACAAAAATGAGCGAGTCAGAAAACAAACGAACCTGGTTTCTTCAACTGATAAAAGATGACTACCCCATTCTTGCAATTGCAGCTTTCCTGGGTGTGGTGATTTCGGCGCTGGGGCTGATAACAGCTATTTTCTCGCAAAAACTGATAGACCAGTTTTTACCAGAAAAAAACATCCGCACCCTGATTTTTGGCATCGTCATTTTTGGTATTGTCCTTCTGGCCCGGTCAATCCTTGGTTATGTTCGAAGTATTTTCCTTGTTCGCCAAAGCAGGGATATGAACAACAGGCTTGTAAATGGCTTTTTCAGTAAGTTGATGTTTCTTCCCAAACCCTTTTTCGACAGCACAACAACCGGCGACATGGTGGCGCGTTTAAACGATGCCAGCCGCATACAAAAAGTGGTGGTGTATTTAAGCAGTCAGGTGATTATCGATGTGTTGGTGGTACTGATTTCTGCCGCCTATATTTTTGCGTATTCTGTGTCCACTGGTTTGCTCAGTTTGCTTTCCATCCCTGTTTTCGGGATGCTGGCGTGGCGTTTCAATCACAGGGTAATAGTTACACAACGTCATGTAATGCAGTCGTATGCCGCAACCGAAAGCAAATACATCGATACTATCAATGGCATAAAAACCATAAAAACCTTTAATCGCGAAAACCTGTTTGCCAAAATTGTAAATGCTGTTTACGGGGTTTTTATGCAAAAAGTATTCGACCTTGGTTTGTTAGGGGCAAAACTGAACTTATGGATTTCGGCAGTCAGCGCGCTGTTGCTGACAGGAATTATTTCATGGTCGGCATACCTTGTTTTAAACGGACAGTTGCTGTTGGGACAAATGATGGCTATCATTACGCTTGTTGGCGGGTTGGGAGTTTCGGTGATTAATATTGCCATGTCTGCTATCCAGTTTCAGGAAGCGCGGGTTGCATTCGACCGCATATACGAGTTTGCAGCGGCAGAACCTGAATATAATCCCGAAGAGCCTGATGAGGAAAATAATGAAACAATATTTCAGATTGAAAAACTGGAAGTTAAAGATTTGAATTTTCGTTTTCCGGGCAAAAGCCTGTTGCTGAAAGAAATTAATTTTGAAGTAAGAAGAGGGGAAATCATCACTTTCTTTGGCGAAATCGGCTGCGGGAAAAGTACTTTGCTTTCCGTTTTACAACGTTTTCATAAAATTGAATCAGGCGAGATTTTGGTTAATTATGCCGGTTGGGGCCAATTTTCAACAAAAGAATGGAGAGAAAATGTGGCTACAGTAGAGCAACATGTGCAACTTTTTAATGGAACTGTATTTGAAAATATATCACTCGAAGAGAAAACAGATGTTGAGCGGGTTGCTGCTTTTTGCCAAAAATATGGTTTTCATGATTTTATCATGGAATTTCAGCAGGGATATGCAACCATTATCAACGAAAACAGCACCAATCTGTCAGGCGGTCAGAGGCAGTTAATTGCTTTGGCCAGGGCATTGTACAGCCGTCCGCAACTTCTTTTATTAGATGAGGCCACTGCATCTATGGGCCGAAGAACCGAGAAATTTGTAATTGAACTGCTGAACAAGCTGAAAAACGAAATGCCGGTTATTTTTGTAACCCACCGTCCGCAACTTGCACGTTACACAGACAGAATTTATGTGATTGAAGAAAAAACAATTTCAGCTTCGGGAAAACATGAAGAACTGATTACAAAAAGCAGTTTTTACAGAAGTGCGTTTGAAGAACTGGTGCTGACTTCATAACCTAAAATTCAGCACCAGTTCTTTAATCTTTTTATCCCTTCAATTCTTTGCAAGCCTCATAAATCCCCTCGAACAGCGGCTGAATTTTTGATTCGGCCACGGCGGAAAAGGCGATACGGAGCAGGTTATCAAAAGCGATTACGCCAATGCTGTATTTTTCAATCAGCAGTTTGCGTGTTTTTTCACCATCCAATCCTTTGGCTAATTCGATACACATAAAATAACCCGAGTTATATGGCAGCGCTTTGAAATATGGTTTGTAGGCTTCGTTTTGCAGCACCCTTTTTACCTCGTCGTACCGGCGTTTCATAATCGCATATTTTTCGGCTTTCTGGTTTTCGTAATCGGGGTGAGTATAAGCTTCCAGCAACAGCGACTGCGAAATATTAGCTGCATTCGAAATATTTCCGCGAATGGCGCCGGCTGTTTTCGATTCAAGCGCGCCGTACAAAGCAGCGTCGCCACCTTTTATTCCGTAAGTGATAAATCCCACACGGAAACCCCACACATAATCTTCTTTTGTCGGGCCGTCGATTTTCACGGCCAGTACATTTTCATGCAAAGTGCAGGCTGCCGAAAAAATGCTTTCTGCAGCAATTCCGGCTTCGTAGCCCAGTCCGAAATAGGCATCATCAATCAGCAATACAATTTTATTTCCTTTTTCAGCCGAGGCTTTGATAATTTTTACCATTTCATCCTGTTCAACCTGGGTGGGCGTGTAGCCAGCCGGGTTGTTCGGGAAGTTGAGTAAAACGATTCTTTTGCCAACCGCTCCTTCGTTTAAAGTTTGTTCAAAAGAAGCCAGGTCGAGCCCGTTGTCTTTGAATAACTTGTAAGGTTTCAGCTGCGAGCCGTAAGCATTGGTCAGTGTGAGTGTATAGTTTTCCCAGAAAAGGTCGGGGACAATCACCTGGTCGGTTGCATCGCAAAACATATAACCCGCCATGCTGATACCGTGCGTGAGTGCGTTGGTCACCACCGGCAAACTGATTTCGGCGCCCGCCAGCGACGGATTTTTCTTATTAATCATTTTCTTCCACTCGGCCCTGATATCGGGACGACCGTAACTTGGGGCGTACAAAAATATCTTCTCTGGTTTCAGGTTTACCTTCGAGGCAATCGATTCGAGCCGCATGGGCGAACCGTCGTCTTCCACTGCGGTTCCGATGGTGGCGTTAATACCTGCTTTTGCGGCTTCGGCCGACTGTGCTAAAATTCCCTTTTTCGGGAAATAGATTTCTTTCCCCCGTTGTGAGAGCAAATCAAAAACTACGCTGCTTTTTTCCTGAATGACGATGTTGAGTTCCTCAGCCTGTGGATTCATGATATTTATGATTTTTTACCAGTTATTTTGGGTGCAATATATAAAACAAGCGATAAAAAGATACCGTTCAGTCGTTTTTTGATGAAATTATTGATGGAAATCTAATAATCCGAATCAGAAGCCAGTCTTTTTTCTGACAAAATGTTACTTTGCTGTGAATCAGATATATTTTAGCTGGCCTACAATCACAAAAAAACCTGCCAACGCCACCAACCCGGCGATAATCGCCCAATAAACATACCCTTTTTTGTTTTTCAGATCGAAAATGATGGTGGGAACTGAAAGAACTGCAGAAATCACAAATAAAAGATAGGCAGGGAAAAGCCTTGCAATAAAAGGAATTTCTTCAGTCAGATTTTCTTCAAGTTGCTGATTGGCCAGTTCTTCCTGGGTCAGGTATTTCCCGGCTGAAAAATAGTCGCCCGAAAGCACAACAATGGCAAATATCCCAAGTGCAATCAGCACTCCGGCGCCAACCAAACGGATTGTTTTTTTGTCTTCGATCCAGCCGTAAACCATCCCGATAATAGCCGCAAAAATAAACCACTGGGGTACAGTATAAATAAAAGAATCACTCATTGTTCTGAAATTAATGTGAACAAAGTTGGCATTTTAGTTGGATTGTGGAAATGAAAAACCGGGCAGGGGGATAAAAAAGTTATTTTTGGCCGATAGTAAAAAGAAAACTATGAATTTGTTAGAAATAAATCCGAATGCAAAGGCGTTGATTTTTGACCTTGACGGCACTTTAGCCGACACAATGCCAGTGCATTTTATGGCCTATAAAAACATTTTAAAAAACTATGGGATTGATTTTACCCCCGAAATTTTCGCACTGCTTGCCGGCATTCCGGCTGTTGGAACCATTGTAAAACTGAACGAAATGTTTGGCACAACCATGAACGCCGAAGAAGTGGGACATTTTAAAGAAGCTGAATACGAAAAAATCATGCACAAAATGAAACCCATTGTTCCGGTGGTTGAACTGGCGAAAAAATACCACGGAGTTTTGCCAATGGCAGTGGGTACGGGCGGTTACAAACGCCTGGCCTGGAAAACCATGGAAATTTGTGGTCTCGATAAATATTTTGATATCCTTGTTTCGAATGAAGATGTTGCACGTCCAAAACCTTTCCCCGATACTTTTTTGAAATGTGCTGAAATTATGGGTGTTTCGCCATCAGTTTGTGAAGTTTTTGAAGATGCGCAACTGGGTATCCAGGCAGCAAAAGCTGCCGGAATGATGTCAAAACTGGTGACAGATTATTATGAAGTAACGATCGGACAGGAAATATGATGATGAAACATTTTTTTATATCGGTATTACTCCTGCTGATTTTTTCAGTAGGATCATTTTCAGAAGAACCGGCAGCAAAGTACGATCGGGCTAAAAATCTGACATTTGTTTTTTATAACACCGAAAATCTTTTTGATACGGTTAATAACCAGGGAGCCCGCGATGGTGAATTTACACCTGATGGAAAAAATAAATGGACAAATGAACGATACCAGAAAAAACTGGCTGATATTTCAATAGTTCTCAGTTCGGTGAACAAGCAGGAACTTCCCGAAATTATCGGGTTGTGCGAAACCGAAAACCGCAGTGTTTTGAATGATCTGGTAAAAACCACTGCGCTGGCAAAAGGAAAATACAACATTGTTCAATTCGAAAGCCCCGATTATCGTGGTATTGATTGTGCACTGCTTTATCGCCCAGTTGAATTCAAAGTAACCTCAAACCGCGCGATTGCTGTCTCTTTTCCCGATGATCCCGGCTATTCAACGCGCGATATTTTGTATGTTAAAGGAAAAACAAACAATGGGGAAAACTGGCATATTTTTGTGAACCACTGGCCATCGAGAACAGGTGGTTTGCAGCAAACCGAATTGAAAAGAATGACTGTTGCAAAAATTCTGAAACAGCAGACAGACTCTTTGTTTGCAGCCGATCCGAAATCGAATATTGTGATTATGGGCGATATGAACGACGAGCCGTCCAACAAAAGTCTGCATAAAATTCTTGGGGCAAAAAATCCGGAAACAGGAATTGCACAACTGGTGAACCTGATGTTTCCGTTGCATCTCGAAAAAAAAGGATCGTATAATTACCGTGGAAACTGGAATATGCTTGATAATATAGTTGTTTCAGGTGGGCTGCTGGATGAGAAAGGTTTTCGGTGCAGCGAAAGGAAGGGTTTTATTTTTCATGAACCCTGGATGGAATATAAAAATGAAAATGGCAGCATTTCGCCCAACAGGACATACGGAGGTCCCAATTATTACGGCGGTGTCAGTGATCATTTTCCGGTTTACTTCCGGTTAAGCCGATAATTTCAATATAATTTATGTAAAATACTAAACTCCCTGGTTTAAGTACATTCAAACTTAAAATGTACTTTTGAAAAAAAACTTAACAATATGGAACTGAAATATTACGGAAAACCCTGGTTGCAGGCATTCAAAGGAGGATTTTTCATATTGATCGGTATTTTATCGATGCTCCAGATTTACGGTTCAATACGGGCAGGTGCAGTCTTTTTCAGCTTTTTTATCGGATTAACAGGTTTTGTTCTGATTGTTGCACCTTTTCTTTTAAAAACCAAAATAAACAGGGTGTGGAATTTACTGCTTGGAATTCTGAATCTTTTATTTGCCATATTAATTCTTGTAAAGCTCAAAGGAGAAAGGCTGGATCTGTTTACCATTATGGTTGCCTGGATGATATTTAATGCTTTGGCCGAATTAATTGAAGCAGTCATTCTTTTCTACAGGAAGAACGTATTTTTTGCCTTGTTTTTAATTCAGGCCTTGCTTTCATTGCTCATCGGTTGGGGTTTTTACAGCCTTATTGAAAATAGCGAGCCACAGCGGATGTTTAATATGGGGGTAATTGCATTGATTGTAGGCATAATTAATGAACTTTCAGCCTATATTCTGGGCAGCATAAAAAAGCCGGAATAAAAATCCCGGCTTTCAATACCATGTTTTACAGGTTGTTTACCAACCCAGATCGTCACAAATATTCTGATCAAATATTTTCTCAACACTTATCTGAATCCGGCCATCAGTAAGTTTTTTTGATACAATTTTTGCATTCGGTTCAGTTACACCGGTATAATTTCCATTTGCATCGAACTTAGTCCAATAGGTTGAATATTCCCATTCATTATTCCATAAAAGGCGCATTTCATACTCTCTGTCAGGCAATCCCAATACATTGGCAACTCCGCCTTTCATTTCAACACCCTGCCACAAATCGTTTGTGTTTTTCAATCTGATCTGTGCGCTGTAAGTGGGGGCAATTGCCATGGTAAGGTTGTCGGGGCACATCGCTTTCAGCACAATCTGGTACTGTTGATAGCCACTGGCCGGTTCTACATTCACTGCGTAATTGCCTGAACAAAGACTGGTTACCTGCAATGTTGAAATGGGTTTAAATGCTGTATTGTTGTTTTTGAAAACAAGTTTGGCCGCTTTCGACGGGACATTTTCCAAAACAAATGTTTCAGGGAAATTTCCTTTAAAATAGAGTGTTGTTAGCTGCACGCCGGAAAGGTCAAAAACATCGGCAGCAATTGAAAAGCTCGAAACAAAGTTCGACTTAAATGTGATGGAAGCTCCTTTTTCACAAAGTTGCTCTTCCGAAACGGTTGCCAACGTATAAACAAAATTCAGCGAATTATAAACAACTGCGGTTCCCTGCATTTTCCAGGCGCTGTTTTCAATTTGGGCAAATCCCAGTATTTTAGGCAGAAAATCAGCTTTATTAACGCACTCCGATGAAATCACACCACCATTAAAACTACCGACTTTTTTCCCGGCTACCACCAACGATGAAAGTTTGCCGGTTTCAAGCTTATGAAACAGCATTTTTTTTGTCGTGCCATTCAGGTTAACCGTTTCAATACCAGGTGTATATTGGTTGTAACTCATAATGGTTACTTTGATAAAATTTGCCGGATCTTTTTTGTAGGCTGCAGAAGCTTCCTCCTGATTTTTAAATAGGAAATTACCATTCACATCTTTGAATTTCAGCAGATTTGACATGGTTAATGTGTAGTTAATCTTGTACGAAACTATTTTTGCTGATTTTAATCCATCAGGAGGCAAACTGAAATGAAAAACTGTATCAACGTCATTTTCAGTTCCGCCGGTTAGTTCGCTCTCGTTTTCATCAGCAGTTTTTAATAGTTCAAGATCAATCGTTTTTATTCCTTCACTCTGAATGGAAACCGTTTTTTCGAGCGTGTTATAGCCAGCAATTTCTGCTTTTACAACAAACTCAAAAGGTACCGATTCCGAAATGGCCACATTCGGATCTGTTACCAGTTCAAGTTGCCCCTGCGAAGTTTGATAAACCTGGTTTTTTTCGCCTGAATAATTCACAATATCGTTGGCATTTTTACCGCTGAAACTGATTTTTGCATCAAGCTGGATGGTTTCACCGGTTTTTGCATCTTTCAGGTGATAGGTCATCCGGGTTTTGAAAAAGTTCAAATCAATTATCAGCAGGTTAATGTCTTCGCCGGTTTCTTTATCTTTTAGCGGGTTGACAAAATAATCCTCGCAGGCTGTGAATAAAACAACCGTCATCAGCATGAGGATGCGGACCATGTTTGTTTTTACTGAATTTATCATAGCGTTCTGATTTATATGGTTCTTGATTAAAAAAGTTTTACCGACAGGTTAATTTTAAAAACCGGATAAAACTTGTATTGACTGATTTGGTCTTCGAGCTTTTCTTCCTGTCCGTGTGCCGGATCGGCAGTGGGAGCAATCAGTCCGGTTGCCTGAATATCAATTTGCGGGGCTCCCATATAGTAGCAGCCTAATTCTGTTCCCAGGTTCACCCTCTTTTGTTTCCCGAAGAAGGCGCGTGCACCCAGCGATGCATAAGGTGAAACCTGAATTTCGGGAGAAAAAGTGAAGGCAAATTCACCCACCATTTTCGCGGGTATCATAATATCGCCATACGGAACATCACTGACGGCATAACCCGTCATCACCGGATTAAAATTATTGAAAACAACGCCGGCTGATATATAGAGATTGCGGGTATAGTTAAAATCGCCCAATAAAAAAATGCCTCCTGTTTTGTAATCCATGGTGGCATCGTATTCCACTTCGTTTTCATCAAAATCAAAAACATAGGTAAAGTTTAGCGTTTCATACCCGGATCTCAGGGTGAGTCGTTTGTTGAAGAGGTATTTGATTTCTCCTCCCCAGCCATTTGTCGATCCAATGGCTCCCAAATACAGTCCTTTATTTTCTTCAAGGCTGTACGAAATTTTTTCTTCCTCCTGTGCCTGCATCCTTGTGGAAACAAGTAATAGTACAAGAGATAAAGCGATGAAAAGTCTTTTCATTTTGTCGGGTTTTTACTTAGATAATAATTTTGCGTCCTTTTGTATTGGGCAAATATACAAATATCAGTATAGGTTGTATTTAAATTGGTGATTAATTTTCGGACAATTGTTTCAATTTCAGTTATTTTGAAGTCTGATGATCAGAGATTGTGAAGTTTTTGGATGCAGTAATTCTGAAATCTGGTTTAATATTAATTAAATCAACAAAGCTTCTCATCAAACTTCTTTTTTCTGAATCTGTTCTTTAGTTTTACAATATGGAATTTAAAGTAGTTTCGGATTACAAACCAACTGGCGATCAGCCGGAAGCCATCAGGCAGTTGGCTGAAGGAATCGATAATGGTGAGCGGTTTCAGACATTGCTGGGTGTTACCGGCTCGGGGAAAACCTTTACAATGGCTAACGTGGTTGAACGGGTGCAAAAACCTACACTGGTGCTGAGCCACAACAAAACACTGGCTGCGCAATTATATGGCGAATTCAAACAGTTTTTCCCCGAAAATGCGGTGGAGTATTTTGTATCTTATTACGATTATTACCAGCCCGAGGCTTATATTCCGACAACCGATACTTACATCGAAAAAGACCTTTCAATCAATAAAGACATTGAGAAACTCAGGCTGAGCGCCACTTCGGCTTTACTTTCCGGAAGGCGTGATGTGATTGTGGTGTCATCGGTTTCGTGTTTGTATGGCATTGGAAACCCGGAGGATTTTTACGCCAACATCACCGTTTTCCGAACTGGTGAAACCGTTTCAAGAAATGCTATGTTGCGCCGGCTGGTGGATGCATTGTACTCGCGGAGTGAAACTGATTTTCAGCGTGGAAATTTCAGGGTGAAAGGCGACACGGTGGATATTTACCCGGCTTATGCCGACGATGCTTTCCGGATTACTTTTTTTGGCGATGAGATTGAGGAAATCTGGATGTTTGACCCGGAGTCGGGGCGAAAAATAAAACAACAGGATGAGGCGGTAATTTACCCGGCCAATATTTTTGTAACCACCAAAGACCGCATGAATGCCGCCATCCGCAATATTCAGGACGACCTGGTTGCACAGGTGGAATACTTTAAGGAAATTGGCAAACCACTCGAAGCAAAACGCATTCTCGAACGGGTGGAATACGACATGGAGATGATGCGCGAACTGGGCTACTGCCCGGGTATTGAGAACTACTCGCGATATTTCGATGGGCGCAAACCCGGTTCAAGGCCATTTTGCCTGCTCGATTATTTTCCAAAAGATTTTATGTGTATTATCGACGAAAGCCATGTGACGCTTCCCCAGATTCGGGCGATGTTTGGCGGCGACAACTCGCGCAAAATGAACCTGGTGGAATTCGGGTTTCGGCTTCCGGCTGCCATCGACAATCGTCCGCTGAAATTCGAGGAATTTGAGACACTGGTCAACCAGATTGTTTATGTGAGCGCCACCCCCGCCGATTATGAACTGGAAAAAAGCGAAGGGGTGGTGGTGGAACAGATCATCAGACCGACAGGTTTGCTGGACCCCATGATTGATGTGCGGCCCAGTACCAACCAGATTGACGACCTGATGCACGAAATCAATCTGAGGGTTGAAAAAAATGAACGAACACTGGTAACCACACTAACAAAGCGCATGGCCGAGGAACTATCGAAATACCTGGTGCGGATGGGTGTGAAAACACGCTACATTCACTCGGATGTTGACACACTGGAAAGGGTTGAAATTCTCGAACAACTGAGAAAAGGTGAATTTGATGTGCTGGTGGGGATCAATCTTTTGCGTGAAGGGCTTGATTTACCCGAAGTTTCGCTCGTGGCTATTCTGGATGCCGACAAAGAAGGTTTTCTGCGCTCGGAACGTTCGCTTACGCAAACAGCAGGACGCGCTGCGCGTAACCTGAACGGGCTGGTGATTATGTATGCCGATAAAATCACCGAGTCGATGCGAAAAACCATTGACTCGACCAATTACAGGCGCGAAAAACAGATGAAATACAACATCGAAAACAATATAACACCAACACAGATTGTAAAACCCACACGCGAAATTGTGGGCTATGAATACCGGAGTGATAAAACAGATTATTTTGACAGGGAAATGGTTCCGGATGTGGCAGCTGATCCGGTTATTCAGTACATGAGTATCGAGGCACTGGAGAAAACCATCGAGAAAACACAGAAACAGATGAAGGCAGCCGCCAAAGAACTCGACTTTATTGAGGCTGCACGGCTTCGCGATGAAATGTTTGCCCTGCAGCGTCTGCTTTCTGAAAGAAAAGGAAGCAAAGGTTAGCCAAGAATTATATCTGCGTCAATGTTCAGTTCATCTCGCAACTGACGGGCAATTTTTAAAGTAGGTTCACTTTTGCCATTCAGGTATTCACTTATTCTTGACGGACTTACATTGAGAATTTCAGCTAATTTCCTTTGCGATATTTTCAATTCTGCCATTCTTAGCCTGATTATTTCGGGAAGCGTGGGTTTTTTTACCGGAAAGTATTGTTCTTCATATTCGGCAACCAAATCAGACAAAAGATCAAGTTCAACATAGTTTTTATCTTCGATGGAAGTGGTGTTGTCAACCAGCGGAAGCAATTCTTCAATTCTTTCCAGTGCTTTTTTGTATTGTATTTCGTTGTTAATATTTGCCATTTTGCTAAAAGTTAAATGGTTGCACAGTCAATTTTTTCATACTCATTATGGGTTCCGATAAAACGGATGTAAACTTTCTGAGAGGCAAAAATTACAATAGCCACCAAACGATACTGATTTCCTTTAATATTGAAAACCACCCTGTTGTTCCCCACAAAATCAACCTGTCCAAACGTCTTTTTTATGTCTGCGGCATTGTACCATTCGGCTTTTGTGGTTTTAAAATACCAATCCTTTAAGGCCACCTCTGAGTCATGGTATGTTTCTGAGAAATCTTTTATTCTCCTGAAAGTTACAATTCTCATTTTTACAGAATTTGTTCCGAATTTAGGAATATAATTCTGTTATCCAAAATATAATGACAAATGTAAAACATATTTTATGGTCAATTTTATCGGATTTACCAATTATCAATTACACGATTGTTCCATATTCTGCCATAAAAGGTTTACTTTTGCGGAAATTTTTTCAATGTAATCAGTCAGACGATATGGATTTGCGGATTATAAAGCCTCACCTCATAAAGTTCAGCTTGTTTTTGCAGTCGGAACTGGCAAAATTGAAGCCATTGTACACGCATGTTTACACTGTTTCTTATGCTGTAATTTCGAATCCCATTGAATTTTGGCGCATCCACAGGGAAACTGATGAAGATCCGGCTGAATTAATGAAAATGCTGCTGCTGCCGCTACTGGCGGTGGTGCTGACAGCTGTGTTCCTGGGAACTTTTTTCAGGGGCGACTATTTCAGTGCGGGAATCGGGTTGCTATGGGTGACAAGGGAGGTGTTGTTAAACGCGGTTTTGTACTTTGGCGGCATTTATATCACCCGCGAAATGCTGAAACACTACGGATACAATATTGAAATCTCGGTGTTGCAGAAACTGGTGAGTTATTCACTGGTGCCTCACCTGGTGGTTTCGGTGGTAACCGGCTTTTTTCCGTTCTTTTTCTTTTTAGATGTTTTCGGACTCTACGGATTGTATGTATTCTGGCTGGGCGGGCGCAAACTATTCCCGTTTCCAAAAGAAAAGCGCGACAAATATATCATCCGCATAATGGCGGCCACCTGGCTGGTGTTTGCAGTGGTAAGCCTGTTGACGGTTAAAATTTTAATCAGCGAC
>DAINOH010000007.1:0-34457 GCA_036735485.1 Draconibacterium sp.
ATTCAATGCCCTTGAATTCTTTTTCAGGAAGAAACCTGCCCCGAAATTCATCCAGATTTTCTCCGGGTATCAGCAATTCGGCATGAGGAATCACGTTCGGATAAAACAGGAAAAAAGGCTTGTCTTTGTTTTTTTCGATAAATTGCAGCGCTCTTTCGTGAATGAGTTTTGGCGCATAAACACCAAATTTATCACCGCTGTTTTCCGGAATCTCTACTTTTAAATTGTTGTCCCACAAATGGCCGGGATAATAATTATGCGCCAGTCGCTGACAGTTGTAGCCATAAAATTCGTCGAAACCTTGTTGGTTCGGATCGCCTTCGGTTCCCACAAATCCCAGTCCCCACTTACCAAAAGCGCCGGTTGTATAACCTGCCTGTTTCAGCAATTCGGCAACAGTAACTGCCTCGGCTTTCATGGGCCACTGACCTTCGGGTTGCCACTCTTTGTTTCCGCGGATGGGTGTGTGACCTGTGTGTTGCCCCGTCATCAGCGATGAACGCGAAGGAGCGCAAACCGTGGTACCCGAATAATGCTGTGTAAAACGCATTCCGCCTGCAGCCATTTTATCAAGATTCGGGGTTTGAAAATGCTGTTGACCGAAACAACTTAAATCGCCGTAACCAAGGTCGTCGGCTAAAATAAAAACGATGTTGGGTTTTTGCTGGTTGTTTGTTTTTTCAGAAGCCTGTTTTTTACAAGCAAACGATGTCGGAACAATCAGTAATCCAATAAATAAAAACTTTAGTAAGCTGTTCATTTGTCGAACTGTTTAAGGTTTAGTTTGATGTTAAACTGCTGTTTGGAAGTAATCATTTCGCTCCAACTTTTTTCCTGTTTTTCTTCTGCACTCATCCGGCCCAGAATTGCGGAAAGTGTAGAATTGGCACCCGACAAAGCTTCGTTAATCAGGTTCCCGGATTCGATGCTGCTGATAAAATTTTTCACTTTGTTGGTGGTGGAATCATGCAAAGCTGAGGTAAAAACACCGGCTGCACGTTGTTCCGGTGTTGGTTCGCCTCCCCTTAAAATTCCCGAATCCCAGGGATTTTCGCCATTGATAAAAACACCCTGGCTGTAATGTGCTTCGGCCACTCCTTTTGTTCCGGTAAACCTTGCACACACATCGCCAAACGAAGGCCCGACTTGCGTTGAATGCACAGAAACACCTAACTCTCCGGGATATCCGAAAATTACCTGGTAGTTGGTAAACGTGTCACCAAAATCAGGACCTCCTTTCAGGTTGCCACGGCCAATGGCATTTTCAGGTTTTTCATTCAGAATCCAGTTGCAAACATCAATCATGTGAACTGCCTGATCGAGAAAAATGCCACCCGACAAATCGGTGTAATGAAAATGATTGCGGATACGGTATTCTTCTTCTGAAGCCCCGACAGGTTTATTAAAGCCAATTCGAGATGAAATATAATAAAGCTGAACACTAACAATTTCGCCAATTGCACCGTTTCTGATCTTTTCTGCCAAACCTGCGTAAGGAGTGGCATGACGGATTTGAAAACCAATGGCAACACTGACTTTTCCTTCCGCTTTTTTCCTGGCATTGATCACACGCAGACAACCCGCCACATCGGGGGCAGCCGGTTTTTCGCAATACACATGTTTGCCTGCCAAAACCGCAGCTTCAAGAAATTCGGGGTGCGTGAAAGCAGGCGAAGAAACAAGTACAGCATCAACCGTCGAATCGTTTAACAATTTCAGATATGCCTCAGAACCACGGTGAATTTTTGCTTTGTCAACTTCCGGTTTCCCGGCTTCGGTATTTGCTTTGTTGAATTTTGGCAAAGCTTTTTCAAGCTGGTAATCAAACAAATCGGCCATGGCATGAATGCGGGCCCCTGTACTTTTTGCCATTTCTGTAATCACTTCCGATCCACGGTTTCCACAACCGATAATACCAACACGGATGGCAGAATTGGCATTTGTTCCGAAAGCTACTGATGGCTTGACAATTGTAAAAGCGGTGGCTGCTGCAGTGGCTACTAAAAATTCCCTTCTGTTAAATGGTTTCATCGTCGATCTGTTTTTAAATTTCAGGTTGAAATCAAAGATAAAATATTTTCGAAATGTATGGCTCCAGTATCAACTGTAAACGTTCGCGTCTATTTTGCCTGATTACAGCAAATTAGCAGTATTTTAGTCTGATTAAAAGAAAAGTGTAACTATCACACAACAGCGAAAATTATCTTTTCTAAACATTCAAAATAAAAATTTGTTAAGCTGTTAATTTCAAACAACTTTCGGTATGAAAAAAACAATTTATCTTTCTATTCTGTGTTTGATTGTTTTCTCCTGTACACAAAAATCTGTGGAAAAAACAATAAACAGTAATGTATCTGAAGGAAGCATTGACAGGACAATTTTGCCAGTCAAAGAGCCAGCTAATCCGGTAATTTCGGAACTGGATGCCAGAAACGTTACTCCTCCTGCCCGTTTTGAGGTAAAAGCACCTGAAAACGCCCCAAATGTGTTGGTGATATTGATTGATGATTTCGGATTTGGACAATCCTCGGCTTTTGGTGGCCCGGTGCAAATGCCGACACTTGAAAAACTGGCAACCAACGGAATCCGTTTTAACCGTTTTCATACTACATCGCTATGTTCGCCAACAAGAACTGCATTATTAACCGGCTACAATCACCATTCAAACAATGCAGGCGCTGTGATGGAAGTTGCCACAGCATTTCCGGGAAATACCGGTGTACGCCCACAATCCATAACACCCATGGCACAGGTGCTCAGAATGAATGGCTACAGTACTGCAGCATTTGGAAAATACCATGAAACACCACCCTGGGAAGCTTCGGTATCCGGGCCCTATGACCGCTGGCCAACCAGTTCAGGATTCGACAAATTTTATGGATTTATGGGCGGCGAAACCAACCAGTGGCACCCAATGGTTTATGATGGAACCACCCGTGTTTATCCGAATGTTGAAGATCCGGATTACCATTTTACCAATGATATGACCAACCAGGCCATCAATTGGGTGAACACCCAACAATCACTCACCCCCGACAAGCCGTTTTTTATGTATTTCGCAACCGGAGCAACCCATGCACCTCATCATTCGCCAAAAGAATATATTGAAAAATACAAGGGAAAATTCTCCGGTGGTTGGGATAAAATGCGCGAAGAGATTCTTGCCCGGCAGAAACAACTCGGTGTTGTTCCGCAAAATACGGATCTTGCTCCCAAACCTGCCGACATAAAAGACTGGGATCATTTAACAGTAGAAGAAAAACGTCTTTTTGAACGCCAAATGGAAGTATTTGCTGGTTTTGGCGAGCATACTGATTACGAAATCGGACGTTTAATCGATGCGCTTGACCAACGCGGAGAACTTGAAAATACGCTGATATTTTTTATTGTTGGAGATAATGGCGCAAGCGCCGAAGGTGGAATGATTGGCGTTTTTAATGAAAATACCTATTTCAACGGGGTTCCGGAAACACTTGATTTACAATTAAACAGGCTCGAAGAATTAGGCACTGAACATACCTACAACCATTTTGCAGCAGGTTGGGCTGTTGCCGGAAATACACCATTTACCTGGACTAAACAGGTGGCTTCCAATTTTGGCGGTACACGTAACGGAATGGTGGTTCATTGGCCGGCCGGTATAAAATCGAAAAACGAAATCAGATCGCAGTTTCATCATGTAATTGATGTGGCACCAACAGTTTATGAAGCCACTCACATTCCCGCACCGAAAATGGTAAATGGCATTGAACAGCGCCCTATTGAAGGAACCAGTATGTTGTATGCCTTTGACAATGCCTCAGCACCCGACACCAGAAAAACCCAATATTTTGAAATTATCGGGAACCGGGCCATTTATCATGATGGCTGGTTTGCCGGAACTGTTCATAAAGCCCCGTGGGAACCGGCACCGCGCCGTCCGCTGAACGAAGACATCTGGGAACTTTACAATGTCGCCGAAGATTTCAGCCAGGCACATAACCTGGCCGAAAAGAACCCGGAAAAACTGGAAGAGATGAAAAAGCTGTTTCTGGAAGAGGCTGTGAAATATAATGTTCTGCCCATCGACGACCGTTCCATTGAAAGAATGGACCCGGCTATTGCCGGCCGCCCCGATCTGATGAACGGGAGAAAAGAACTTGTTTTATATGAAGGCTCAAAAGGAATTCCTGAGAATGCCTTTATCAACGTAAAAAATACCTCAATGAGTATTACAGCCGATGTTGAGGTTCCGGCCAATGCCAACGGCGTGATACTTTGCCAGGGCGGCGATTTTGGCGGATGGAGTTTTCACCTGGTAAACGGAAAGCCTTCGTACACTTACAACTGGGTTGCCATTGAAATTACGACCATTACTTCCTCAAAACCACTTTCTCCCGGAAGGCATACACTGAAATTCAATTTTGCCTATGATGGCGGCAGGGGAGCCGGTGGAACGGGAACCATTTTTATCGACGGTGAAAAGGTTGCGGAAGGAAAAATTGCAAATACCAACAGCAATACTTTCGGTGTTGATGAAACAGCCGATGTGGGAACCGATGAAAACACACCTGTACTTTTGAGTTACAAGGGCAAACAGAAATTCACCGGGAAAATCCACAAAGTGGTTGTGAATACAGGAATTTAAAACTCAAACAATGCAAACTAAAAAGGTGCGGATTAAATCTGCACCTTTTTAGTTTTTATTTCTTAAACTTTATAAAAAGCTTGTTTAATCCTTCAATCCCGCCAATTTCTTCCAAATCATCCACTACAAAATCGGCCCCGTTTTCGAGCAATTCGTTGCGGTTGTTTTCGCGGGCAATTCCGAGTGTCAGCCCGAATTTGCCTTTTTTACCTGCCTGAACACCGGAAACAGCGTCTTCCACCACAATCGCTTCTTCATATTTCACTCCGAAAATATCGCAGGCAGTCGTAAAAATATCGGGTTCGGGTTTGCCATGCAGGCCGAGTTCAGCCGAAACCACACCATCAACCCGGGTATCGAAGATATCAAGTAAATCAACCCTTTCGAGTACTGGTTTGCAGTTTTTGCTCGACGATGCCACGCCCAGTTTTATGCCGGCTGCTTTTAATTCGTTTAAAAGTGCAATTGTTGAAGGATAAACCTCCACACCTTCTTTCTCTAACACTTCGTTAAAGGCAAAATTTTTCCGGTTGCCCAGCCCGCAGATTGTTTCGGTTCCGGGAACATCCGACGGGTCACCAAATGGAATGTCGATTCCGCGCGATTCGAGAAACGATTGTACTCCTTTGTAACGTGGTTTTCCATCAACATACGGGAGATAATCGCCGGCATGAGTAAACTCCACAAACTGCTCACCATGTTCTTTTTCCCTTTTCAACAGATATTCGTCGAACATTTTTTTCCAGGCAGCAGCGTGTGTGAGCGCGGTTTTGGTAATTACGCCGTCCATGTCGAAAACCACGGCTTTAAACGAAAGATTTGTATTCATGATAATCAGAATTTTATACAAATTAAACAATTGCTTGTCAAATCCCGAAAAACTTCGTTATCAGGATTTCTGCCTATCATCAGGCAGGCGTTCAAACATTGGATTTCAGTCAACTTCGTTCCTGAAAACCGGGTTTCATGAAAAAGGCCAGGCAACAGCCCGGCCAAAATCATATGGGGTATGATGCTTTTTGTTAGAAAAGCCTTTTGAATCCGATAACCTCTTTTACTTCCTGTAATGTTCTGCTGGCTGACTCGCGCGCTTTTTCGGCACCCAGTTTTGCCACCCTGCCCAAATATGCTTCATCTTTCAGGTTTTCAATAATCCTTTCGCGGATGGGCGAAGTGTAGGCAATTATGTCTTCTGCCAGTTGTTTTTTCAGGTCGCCATAACGAATTTCGCACTTGTTATATAACGCATCGAAATGGGCCACTGTATCGGGTGTTGAAACAATTTTCAGCAAAGTAAACAGGTTTTCCACCGGCTCCGATTTGGGTTGGTTGGGTTCGGTGGGTCCCGAGTCGGTCACCGCCCGCATCACTTTTTTGCGGATTTCCTTCGGGTCTTCGTACAGGTTAATCGCGTTTCCTTCCGATTTTCCCATTTTCCCGCTGCCATCGAGGCCCGGCACTTTTATCATGTCTTTCCCGTCGAAAGTGTAAGGTTTTGGCAACGGGAACAACTCAGTTTTATACATGTAATTGAAACGTTGCGCAAATTTTCGCGCCATTTCAAGGTTTTGTTCCTGGTCTTTTCCCACCGGAACAAAATTGGCTTTGTGAATCAGAATATCGGCAGCCATCAAAACAGGGTAAGTCAACAAACCTGCATTTACGTTGTCCGGCTGCTGACGGGCTTTGTCTTTAAACGAAGTGGTGCGCTCCAGTTCACCCAGGTAAGCATTCATATTCAGAAAAGCATACAATTCCGACACTTCGGGTACGTCGCTCTGGATAAAAATCGTTGCTTTTTCAGGGTCGATTCCGCAGGCAAGATACTCGGCCAGAACCTGTTTCACACCAGACTGCAGGTTTTCGGGAGTTGGGTGGGTTGTGAGCGAATGAATATCGGCAATAAAAAAGAAGCAGTTGTAATCGTGCTGCATTTTTACAAAACTGCGCACAGCCCCGAAATAATTTCCCAGGTGTAAAAAACCTGTGGGGCGGATTCCGCTCAAAACGGTAAGTTTATTTGTCATTTTAAAAAATCTGATTTCTAATCTGCTGCAAAAATAGATATTCGGAGCGAAAGACAAAATCAAACAAAAACCAATTCACAAAATCAGTTTATTGAGATAACTTTTACTTGCCTGAAATAAAAATATCATTAGTTTTACGGTCTGAATTTTAGAGAGATATGTACAAAGAGCCTTTATACGGTAAAGAATGGAGCTGGCGCAACATTAAAATGGAAGCGCGAGAACAACATACTGTTTTGCGGTCGTGAGGCCGGGAAAAGGGATTTGCTGCATGTATGCGGGAAGTCCCTTTTTTATTTCAGATTGTGAGATATGAGTATTAAGTATTGAGAAAAAATATTAAACATTAACCAAAAATTACAAATCATGACAAGAATAAAGAAGATTTTTCTGGATGAGTCGGAGATGCCAAAACAGTGGTACAACCTTTCACCCGATCTGCCAACCCCTTTAAACCCGCCACTTGGACCCGGCGGAGTTCCGGTAACACCTGAAATGCTGGCTCCGGTTTTTCCGATGAACCTGATTGAACAGGAAGTCAGCCAGGAACGCTGGATAGATATACCAACCCCAATCAGCGATATTTTAAAACAGTGGCGTCCAAGTCCGTTGATTCGTGCCTATGAACTGGAAGCTGCACTGGGAACACCGGCAAAAATCTACTACAAAAACGAAAGTGTTTCTCCTGCGGGAAGTCACAAACCCAATACTGCCGTTGCACAAGCCTGGTACAACAAAGAATTTGGCATTAAAAAACTGACTACTGAAACTGGTGCCGGACAGTGGGGTTCAGCCCTTTCATACGCCTGCGCACAGTTGGGCGGTATTGAATGTAAAGTATTCATGGTGCGCGTAAGTTTCGACCAGAAACCTTTCCGTAAAATGATGATGGAAACCTGGGGTGGAAAATGTATTGCCAGCCCAAGCAGGGAGACACAGGCCGGACGCGATATTCTTTCCCATTTCCCTGATACTCCCGGAAGTTTGGGAATTGCTATTTCGGAAGCTGTTGAAGCTGCCGTTACCGACCCAACCGGCGGAACCCGTTATTCACTGGGTTCGGTGTTGAACCACGTGATGTTGCACCAGACAATTATTGGTTTGGAAGCAAAAAAACAACTTGCCAAAGTGGGCATTAAAAACCCGGATGTGGTAATTGGCTGTTGTGGTGGTGGCAGTAATTTTGCCGGAATTTCGTTCCCGTTTATGTACGAAAAAATTCATGGTGCAAACATCCAGATTATTGGTGCCGAACCATTTAGCTGCCCAACATTAACCAAAGCTCCGTTTATTTACGACCACGGCGATGTGGCACAAATGACACCGCTTTTGGCGATGAACAGTCTGGGACACAACTTTGTACCTGCACCAATTCATGCCGGTGGTTTGCGTTACCACGGAATGGCGCCGCTTGTAAGCGCCGCCCTTCGCGACGGATTAATGGAAGCCCAGGCAATTCACCAAAGTGAATGTTTCGAAGCTGGTCTTTTATTCTCGAAAACCGAAGGTATTATTCCGGCACCAGAAACCACTCATGCCATTGCAGTTGCTATTCGCGAAGCCAAAAAAGCAAAGGAAGAAGGCAAGGAAAAAGTGATTCTTTTCAACTTCAGCGGACATGGTTTGATGGATTTGGTAGGCTACAACAAATATCTGAACGGAGAATTAAATGACTACGAATATCCGGAAGAAGAAATTGCAAAGAATTTGAAAAAATTAGAGGGGTATCCGCTGCCAAAATAAAATTAGAAGATCAGAATCTTGAAGATTAGAATAAACGTGCTGCAAATTTGGTTTTGCGGCACGTTTTTGGTTTTCAGAATATAGTTTTAAGAATCTTGGAGTATTGCTTCGAGGCTGATAAATCATTGTAAAAATGCCTGCTTCCCTCAAGCGCTTTTACAATCTGTATTTTTTCAGTTTCACCCAAATACTCCCCACCAACCTCAGCTTCCACAATCACTCCCTTTTCAACCACAAGCCTGGCTGAAAGCTTTTTCCCTTCAATTTCTACTTCATTTTTGAAAGTATATTTTGGCGAATAACCAAAGTTCCATTCCCAGGTGCGGAATTTTTCAGTGGCGAGTTTTTCCGTAGCGAAACTGTCGTTTTCAGTAAAAGAATACAATTTGTTTGCCGGGTTTTCGAGCTGAACATCTAACAAAAATTGAATGAATTCGCTGGTTGTCATTGGTGTTTTCAGAAACTGAGAAATATTCGCCACCGGACTTCGGTTGGATTGTACAGCTTTTCCCTCATATTTTCCGGGAGAACCTTTTATGGCCTGTCCCAGATTTTCGAGGTCAGAACTAAAAAGCAAAGTACCGTGGTGCAAAACCCTGTTTTTATAAACATGCTCGGCGTTTCCCGAAATTTTCAAACCGTTTATCAGCAAATCGTTGCGGCCTGAAGTGGTAGCTTCAATTCCGAGTTTTGCCAGCGCTTTAATAACCGGCGCTGTAAACAGTTTAAAACTTATTTCTGCAGGGCTTTTTACATTTTTGATAAAGGTGAAATTTACATTCCCTGAATCGTGAAAAACGGTTCCGCCACCCGAAATCCGGCGACAAACAGCAATGTTGTTTTCGTGAACAAACCGGTGGTTGATTTCGGCAGCGGCGTTCTGGTGTTTGCCCACCACCACCGCATTTTCGCTTTGCCAGAGCATAAAAATATCTTCGGTAAAATTCTTCAGCAAATATTCTTCGGCGGCGAGGCAGAAATACGGGTCGGTATTTTTAAGATAGATGCAAAGCATGTTTCATTACGCAAAATGTAGATTGCAAAATGCGAAATTCGGATAAAATCTTAAAAAACTTCATTATTTGGTTAAATATTACCTGAGTGGTCAACATTTTTTCCAACTTTCTTCGTTCTTAATTCAACCTTATAAATCGTTATAAAACAGTTTCTCCGAAATAGATTTGTCAAATCAAATCAATTAAATTTTTTATCATGAAAAAATCAATTAAAACAATTCTGGGAATTCTTTTATTCGTAATCACCGGAACATCGGTTTATTCACAGGTCCAAACAGATTTCAGATTTCAAAACCAAGTGAAATTTAATGAAGCATCGAAACCAAGTGATATTGAAATTGAAGTCACATCAGACCAATGCCAATTCGAAATTAATGTCAGCTGCAATTTAAAAAAGGGAGATTTAAAAATTGAAATATATGATGAAAAAGGGAAAAAACAAGGCAGCTTTTCGACGGGTGGAGAAGTTGACAAAAAAAATACAACCGGAGAAAACGAAATCTCACTTAGTCAAAGAGAAAGTAAAACTATAACAGAAACACAAAAAGCAGTCAGCGGTCGATTGGTAAGAGATATTGCTTCAATTGGAACATGGACTATCCGAATCATTCCCAGCAATGCCACTGGTGAATTTAATCTTATGTACAGGCAACTTGGCGGGGCAGGAAATTGAAAACCATGAGTAAATGAACCTAACCTTTTCAAAACAACTTAAAGTTTTGCTGTTCATTCTGACTGTCTGCCAGAATGCTATGGCAGAACCATATATAAAAGGAAAAGTAAACGCAGATTCAACCTGGCAACGGGTGGTTTATCTTTCAATCATTTCAAATTTCGACCAGTTAAACTCCATGTCGAACCAAATGATTATTGAAAGTTCTAAAATGGATGAAACCGGCCGGTTTTCATTTGAAACCGGTTATTTACCGGCGGAAAATTACATTTACCGCATTCATCTTTCGAAAAAAGGAGATCCGCCGGCATCGCTTATTATTGGCGGGAAAGATGAAAATCACCTGTTTTTAATTGCGAACAATAAAAGCAATCTGCTGATTGAAACCCTGAATTCTGAAACCCTTTTTGGAAATGTTAAAATTGATGGTTTTCAACCTGCAAGAATGTCGCGCGAAATTGATGAAATGGTACTTTTTGTTGACACTGCCAACTTTAATTCCACTTCTTTAAAAAGAGAATTGATGGAAAAGGCGCTCGATGAAAAACTACGTCAGTTTGCCGATACCTGTTCATTTCCACTGGTTGCTTTGTATGCGCTTTACAAAACCGATTTTGAATCGAACATTGACGAAAATCCGGGTTTTTACAATCGCTTTCTCGAAAAATGGAAGGACGAAAAATCTTCTTATTTCGAAGAATTCAGAAAAGCAATTCCACGTGAAAACAAACGACAAAACTATTCAATTTTGTTTGGATTTATTGGGTTGATAGTGGGTGCTACCCTCACATTTTTTATTCTGAAAAGAAAACCTCAAAAATCAGAACCCGCTGAAGTACTGACCATTCAGGAACGGAAGATTTTTTCATTGATTCAGTCGGGAAAATCAAACAAAGAGATCTCGAGCGAACTGAATATTGAAATCAGTACGGTAAAATCGCATGTCAACAATCTTTATTCAAAACTGAAAATCAATTCACGCAAGGAAATATTGAATATTAAATTTGATTAACTGCAACTTATAGATTCAGTCGTCCATATCTGACTTCTTTTATTTGCATTCCTTTTCAAAAACAATCCTGTAAAAAGTGTTGCTTCATTATAAATTTTCCTGTTCTACTGATTCTTTAAATATTGAAATAATGTAGTTATTCATTTCAAACTGATAAATCTGATCTTAAAGCCCTGATAATCTGTCAAATTGTTTTTACCGGCATTTATTTTAATGTTATTAAACCATGTAAATAAATCAATATCAAACCCGATAATTAAAAAAAAAATATATTTGATATCACGATAATAAAAGCTTTATCATGTTAAACAGAAGTTCTTTTTCCCTCCTGATTGTCACACTCTTTTTTTTCATATTTAATTCCAGTGCTGATGCGCAGGTTACCATTGCCGACTACCAGCGCGCCGATACCATCACCAAACTGAATGATCTGGTTTATAACCAGGTTTCATCGGTGAACTGGATTGATTCAACTCATTTTTTCTGGTACCCGGTAAAAACCCGCGACGGAATTGCCTACACCCTGGTGGATGCAGTAAAAGCCACCCGCAAACCGGCTTTCGATGTAAACAAACTTGCTGATCAATTGAATAAACAGCCTGGCGTAAAAACCACTACCAAAACCCTTCAGTTGCAACGATTGAAACTGGATCTGAAAAACAATAAAATCAGCTTTGCTTTCGACAAGAAATACTGGAGTTGCAACCTGAAAACCTACCAGGTTACTCTTGATTCGGTAATGAAACCCGAATCGCCAAGACCATACTGGAATGAAGGTTTTAACGAACTAAGCAACCAGCCGGTTACTTCGCCTGACAGTGTTTGGGTTGCTTTTATCAGGGATTTCAACGTTTTTGTGCGAAACGTAAAAAGTAACAAAGAAACCCAATTAAGCTTTGACGGGTCAGCCGGCGATTTTTACTCTTCTTATTTCGAATGGTCGCCCGATTCGAAAAAGCTGGCTGTAAACAAAGTGCGGAAAGTGGAAGATCAATTTATCTATTTTGTGGAGTCGTCGCCAAAAACGCAATTACAGCCCATTCTGCAAAAACGTTATTACCCGAAACCCGGCGACGCACTTCCAATCCGGCGGCCCTCGCTGTTCAACGTCGAAACACTGATGCAAATTCCGGTTGACACAAAAGATTTTGAAAATCAATATGATTTGTCGAACCTGAAATGGAACCAAAACAGTTCGGCTTTTACTTTTGATTTCAACCAGCGCGGGCACCAGGTTTTACAGGTTGCCGAAGTTGACGGAAATACCGGGGCGGTTCGGGTTATTATTGACGAACGCAGCAAAACTTTTATCGATTACAGTGGCAAATATTTTCGTTACGATCTGGAAAAAAGTGGTCAAATAATCTGGGCATCAGAACGCGACGGCTGGAACCATCTTTATCTCTACGACGCTAAAACCGGGAAAGTAAAAAACCAGATCACCGCGGGTAACTGGGTTGTCCGGGGCGTAGAGAAAGTGGATGAAAAAACCAACACCATCATTTTCAGGGCTTCGGGACGAAATGCTGACGAAGACCCCTATTTTATTCATTACTGCAAAATTAATTTCGATGGCACCGGCCTGGTTGACCTGACTCCCGAAAAAATGGAGCATTCGGCCACTTTTTCTGCCGATTACCAATATTTTACCGATACTTATTCAACGGTTCAAAATCCGCCGGTTACTGTTTTGCGTCGTACATCAGACGGTTCAGTGGTGATGGAACTTGAAAAAGCCGACATCACCGACCTGCTGGCAAAAGGCTGGATTGCACCCGAACCTTTTGTGGCAAAAGCCCGCGATGGAAAAACCGATATCTGGGGAAATATTTACCGTCCCACCAATTTCGATCCGAATAAAAAATATCCCATCATCGAATATATTTATGCCGGACCGCACAGTTCGTTTACGCAGAAAAACTTTCGCCCCACAAATTCACCATTTTCAGGCCTTTCAGAACTGGGTTTTATCATTGTTCAGCTTGATGGAATGGGAACCTCGAACCGGGGAAAAGCTTTTCATGATGTTTGCTACAAAAACCTGAAAGATGCGGGTTTTCCCGACCGGATTTTGTGGATAAAAGCTGCCGCTGAGAAATACAATTACATGGACACCACGCGGGTCGGTTTGTTTGGCGGATCAGCCGGCGGACAAAGCACTTTAGCCGGGTTGCTGTTTCATCCCGAATTTTACAAAGCCGGCTCTTCATCCTGCGGATGCCACGACAACCGGATGGACAAAATCTGGTGGAACGAACAATGGATGGGATTCCCGATCGGGCCGGAATATGCCGAATGCTCGAATGTGGAAAATGCCTCGAAACTACAGGGAAAATTACTGCTGATTGTTGGTGAAGTGGACGACAATGTTGACCCGGCTTCAACCATGCAGGTGGCTGATGCTTTGATTGCTGCCAAAAAGGATTTTGAACTGGTGGTACTTCCCGGAACCAATCACACGCTGGGCGGAGATTACGGGGAACAGAAACGCCGCGATTTCTTTGTGCGGAACTTTTTAAACCAGGCAACTCCTGATTGGAATTCAATGACAAAATAATACCAGATATAACCCACATAGGTACATAGGGCTCAATAGAAAAATCTATGTTTCTATGTGGTTAAAAAACAAAAAAGATGAAACAAAGAATAACTATCACATTGCTTGCCCTTTTCACTTTAATCCTGCCAGCCATTTGCACAAATGCTCAAAACCTGAACCAGGTACCCAAGGTCACCAGTGTACCTGATTCACTGAATCTTGATAAATTCTACAAAAAATACCTTGATGCCAACGGAATAGCCATTACCTCATCGTGGCGGGTGCCCGATTCGGCCATGGTTCAGGCCTGGAAAATAGTGGATTTTATGACACGCGATCTGCCAAAACCAGTGCTCGATGCCATGGTGAAAATGAAAACCCGTGTTACTGTGATGGCGCGTTACGAAGGAACCACCGATGTTCCGGAACATGCCCACCTGGCTGCCGACACCACCCTGAACTGGGATTTGCGCGCCCGCGGTTTGGGCGGCGATCTCGACCTTCCGCTGACTTCGTGTGCCGAAGAAAACCTGCTGGCTTACCAGATTGATAAATACCACGCCGAAGATATTCTGATTCATGAATTTGCCCATTCCATTCACCTCATCGGCATCATCCAGGTTGACCCCGATTTTAACAACAAACTGCAAAAACTGCTGGACCAGGCTGTGGCAAAAGGGAAATATGAAAATACTTATGCAAAAACAAATATTTACGAATACTGGGCCGAAGGTGTGCAAAACTGGTTTGATGTAAATGCCGAGGTGGCGAAGCCCGATGGAAAACACAACCAGTTGAATACCCGGAATGAGTTGAAAAAATACGATCCTGATCTGTATCAATTACTCAACCAGTTTTTCTCTGAGTTCAAGGAAAGTCCGTCGAAACATAAAAAGGTGAACAAGTACAAAATCTGATAGCTATCCTGATAAAAATAAATCAAATCATTATGAAAAAATACAGCGTTGTCATCTTACTCCTGATCGTGAATTTATTCACTTTCAAAAATCCTGTTCTTTCTCAGGGAATCAGCAGTCATCAAATCGATTCACTGGTTGATGCATCGTTTGAAGCAATGCCCGACCAGGCTGGTATTGCCATTGCGGTAATTAAGGATGGAAACATTGTTCACTCAAAAGGTTATGGTGTTACTTCAATCAAAACAAAGGAAAAGGTTGATGAAAACACACTGTTTGCCATTGCCTCAAACAGCAAAGCGTTTACAGCTGCCACACTGGCAATTCTGGTTGATGAAGGGAAACTGGCGTGGAACGACAAAGTGATTGATTACATTCCTGAATTCAAAATGTACAATCCTTACGTAACAGCCGATTTTACGATCATCGACCTGCTCACGCACAGAAGCGGGCTTGGATTGGGAGCCGGTGATCTGTTGATATTCCCGGGAAGTCCGGATATCACCATCAGCGATATTCTGAACAGTTTTCAGCACCAGAAACAGGTTTCCTCTTTCAGAACTAAATTCGACTACGACAACCTTTTATACATTGTCGCCGGCGAGGTGGTAAAAAGGGTAAGCGGGATGGAATGGACAGAATTTGCTGAATCCAGAATTATGAAACCGTTGGGTATGAACCGGTCAGCAGCAGCTTACGCCCGCATTCCCGACCGGAAAAATATCGCAACACCCCATTCTTCTGAAACAGGTACACTGAAAACAATCAGTGCCGATGACAATTACGAACTGATTGCTCCTGCCGGTGGCATTTACACAAGCATCAAAGATCTGAGTTCGTGGGTGCTGATGCAGTTAAACAAAGGCAAATATGGTAATGAACTGAAAAATCAAATATTTTCAGAAGGACGGCAAAACGAAATGTGGTTTCCTTATACAAATTTGAACTTCAGGGTTTACCCTGATAAAAATTCGGGAAACCATTTCCAGGGTTACGGACTGGGTTGGTTTATCAGCGATATGAGAGGTTATATTGTAATTCACCACACCGGAGGTCTGGCCGGAATGCTTTCGCAGGTTACGTTAATTCCTGAATTAAATGCCGGAGTTATTGTACTTACCAATTCATTGCCGGGAGGAATGAGTTATTCAACACTTTCCGGATCTATTGTCGATGCAATTACAGGAAACAAAACCCGTGACAGAATTGGTGAAATGAAAGCCAGGCTTGAAAAAATACAATCGAATGCCGATTCGGTGCTGACTGCAGTATGGAATACCTCAAAAAATCCGAATGAAGCCGGAATTGATGTAAACAATTTTACCGGAATTTATGAAGATCCCTGGTTTGGCAAGGTTGAAATTTTCCGGAATGGAGAAGACCTTTATATGAAATCTCTTCGTTCTCCGCTTCTTACCGGGAAAATGCTTTTTTACAAAGCCACAACTTTTGCCGTTAAATGGGATTACAGCGATATGAATTGCGATGCCTTTGCCACTTTCAACCTGAATCCTGAAGGAAAAGCGATTGAAATAAAAATGGCAGGTATTTCACCTGATATTGATTTCAGCTTCGATTTTCAGGATCTGCATCTGAAGCGGGTGGAATAATGAGTTATTCAGGTTAATTGGCAACTACGCTCCCGCCCTCTTCAAAAAGCCACGGCAAATCGGCTTTTGTGAGTTCTTTTACCCTGTTTTTAAATTCTTCGGAAACCGGGTAACCATCGGTAACATGTAATGCTTCAAAAGTCTTTCCCTGGGCATTCAGCGCAAGTGCCAGGTTATTATATAAAACCGGGTCGGAAGGCTGAATTTCGATTGCCTTTTTGTAATGTATAATCGCATTTTCCTGGTCGCCTTTCAGGTAATATAAAATCCCGATTTCGTTCCAGATTAAAAAATCATCGCGGTTAATTTCGAGTGCTTTATTGTAAAATTCGAGCGATTCATCGTATCTGTAGGTCATTCTAAGTGCCAGGCCAAGATTTTTCAGATAGGTATAATTTGTGTTTTCAATCTCAATGGCTTTTCTGTAATAGATAATCGCCGGTTCGTATTGTCCCTGGTTATAATATGCCACTCCCAGCGAATTCATCACTCGCGAATTGTCGGGTTGAAATTCCATCACTTTCATATAGCTTGTAATGGCAGCATCGTAATTAGCAGTTACACTGTATGTAATTGCCAGGTTTTCGTGATAAAGCGGTTCGTCGGGTTGCCGTTCAAGCGCTTTCAGGTAATAATGAACCGCTTTTTCGTAATCTTTCCGCTCATGATAGAAAACGCCCAGCCGGTTGAATATTTTGCCGGTTACCTGGTCAAAATCCGAAGCCATCAGGTAATATTTTTCGGCACTTTCCAACTGACCCATTCTTTCGTAAGCCAGTCCGCAATTTTCAATAAAAACCGGATCTTTTTTAATATCGATTGCTTTCTGATAGTTTTCAACTGCACTTTCCCATCGTTGTAATCCGAAATAAAAATTGCCCAGAATATTCCACCTGTTGCCGAAATTGTTGTTTGTACGGGCTGCAAGGATGAAGTTTTCTTCGGCGCCGGCAAAATTCTGTTCAGCCTGTAATAACTCAGCAATTCCCTGGTAGGCACCGGCAAGATTTTCGTTGTACACTTGTACATTACTACTTTTTTCGATCGCCTTTTTGTAATAAATCAATGCCTCGTTGTATTCTTTGAGAGAATAATAGAGATTACCTATAAAATTGTAAATCATGTCTTCCCAGTTGGGGCGTATCTGAATACATTTCAGGTAGGTTTTCAGTGCATTTTCTGTTTCCTTCTGAGTTTGATAATAGTATGCGAGTGCCCAGTAAACATCAAAACTATCTGCTTCAATATCTTCGGCTTTGTTGAGCAACTCTTTTGCTTTTTCCGGTAATTCTTTCTGTAATTTTACATAAGCCTGGTCAACCAGCGCAACAACAGCGTCAGGCTGCAAAGCAAAAGCTTTTTGGTACCATTCCTCAGCTTTTTCGGTGTCGCCCACACCGTACCAGGCTGCCCCGATTGTTCTGAATGCCTGGTACAATTGAAAATCGGCATAACATTCTTTTGTTGCCAGGCCTTTTTGTATCAATTGACCGAAGTTTTTAAGCTTTGGTCTTTTTACAATTTCCTCCAGCAAATTGCCTGTTTGTGGTTCTTTTTCCTTAAACCAGGAATTCGCACAATACAAGTTTATCAAACGCCGGAATGAATCATTCTGAAGCCTGTTTTTTTGTATTGCATCAAGGTACCACGATTCAGCACTTTCGAGGTTATTCTCACTGAAATAGGAATCACCAATCAGGTTTAAAGAAACATAATCTTCTGGCTTTTCAGCCATTACCCTGAAAAACTGGTCTCTGGCTTTTTGTGTTTCCCCATTTTTCAGATAATACTCTCCCCAGCTTCTTTTTACATAAAAATTATCGGGCAGCAGGCTTTGTGCATTTTCAAGATGACCGAGCGCCTGTGAATATTCCAGGTATTCATAAATAACGATCTGAAAGAGTGTTAATTCAGCATAACAGCGCACTTCAGCAGGAAAAGTGTTATTCAGCGAAATACCTTCATAAAATGCGAAAACATCCGGCCACCGGCTTTCCCTGATCAACTTTGGGAGTTTCAAAGCCAGTTCCAGTGACTGGTCTTTTTCACCCCATTTTTGCTTTTGCAAACACAACATACAAATCAGGTCGTCTCTGAAATAGACAGCCGCTTTTGCCAGGTAATTATCCCAAAGCAAAAGTGCTTTTTCACGGCTGGCCTGGTAAACCTTGTCCAGATTGGTTAAAATATTCTCAAAAAGTCTTATAAAATAAGCACTCTTTATATCCGTCAGTAAATCAAACATTACATTATCGGGGAGTTTATTATCATCAAAGTGCAACAGCTCCCAAATGTCAAATGGTTCCTGATCAACCAACTGCAATCGCAGATTTTCAAACAAATCTGCCACCAGACGCATATCACAATCGTCGCGCAGTGATGCCATTGCATAAGCATCTGAAAAAATGGATTTTATGTCTTGCCTGGTAATCATTCATCATCATTTTTAACGGATGGCGATCCGGGTGAAAGTGCATCATTCGGTTTAGCGATTTTTACCGGACCTGAATCAGCATTTGATTTAGTAACCTCCTGTTGCAAAGAAGTTCCCACTGCCGGATCAAGTCGCCCCGGAATATTTCCTGAAACATTCACATCATTTGCGGCTGCCTGTTGTCCGGTCCGGTCGTTTATCATTACATTTCTGAGGCTAAGATTCTGATTTATATTGAATTCACTGATTATTTCCTGTTTTTGCTGTTGAACTGCCGACCGGATGATTTTTACAGGTTCTGAAGTGGTAATAAACAAAACCGGGCTCCCGAATGAATTATTGATATACGCTTCAGTTTCGTCAAATTCGCGCCCGAGATAGTCCCTGCCGGCAGTTACTGCTTCTGCCACATCTTTTCCTTTCAGTATATTTTCATAAAACCGGCTGAAAAAAGCACAGGAATGCGGAGTATCGATTTCGTTTTGCATACCGATGACTGCCGGAATATTGATTTTTGTAAACTCGTAAGCAACACCGCGGAGCGTTTCGTTATAACTGCCAATTTTTGCGCTGTCGCAGGCTTGAAAACAAACCAGGCAGGGTTGCTGAATATTTAATTTATCTTCATTAAAAAGCGACGCGAAACGTTTGTCCTCAAACCAGTCAGGTTTACCGGTATCCTGATTTTTAAAAACAAGTTTGCCTACCTGGTTTTCAAGCATTGCATGACCCAAATAATGCACCACATAATTTACCGGCTGACCGAATTTTGCTTCCCATTTCTGATAAATACTTTCAACTTCCTGTTTGATTTTATTAAACGATGTTGCTTCAATGTATTCAACTTCAATAGATTCCGGAAAATCTTCCTGCAAGATTTTAAACGTATTTTTCACTTTTGAAAGCTCACCAATCCGGGAATCAATCCGGGGAATAACGTCGCCGTTTCCGTCAACATTCACAATTACAATGATGAACAACCTGTCTGACTCTGTGCAATCAAAACTATTCTCTTTCACACGCCGCATCAGGTTAAAACGGCTTTTCAGGTTTGCTGACAGGTAAACCGATTTTGCATCTTTCAGGCTGCGCGTTTTGTAAAGTGTATATTCCCAGGGCAACATGGCAACTCCCGACTTTTCATCAAATTCAAGAAAAATACGGCAGGTTTTCTGGCTGCTGGCATTGTTAATTTCAAGCGATTGTTCCACATCTTTCATGATGTAATTTCTGAAATCCTTGATGTTGTTGGTTTTCCCAAACAAAATTTTGGAAAGCATTTCACCGAGCAATTCAAAATCTTCCTTTTGAAACAAATCGCGTTCTGTTTTTATCAGGTTCAGAACTTTATGAAAAACTTTGGCAATACCGAGCTCCACACGGATGTTGTTGGCAGCGGTATCATCGTCGTCGGTTTCGAAAAGCGATGGCGGAGCCTGCAGTTCATCTTTCGTAAAACTGATCCCCTTTTGCTCAATATTGATTTTTATATTTATGCAATTTCCTTTTGACATCTTTTCAAATTACAAAGCCAGAATTTTGTCATCCATATCGCTCCAGAAACCGGTCTTTTTATCGGGAGCAGCACTCCAGTTAAACTTTGGTTCCATCAGCTGGCCAACATCATTAATGTATTTCTGAATCAACGCTCTTGCCTGTGGCTCAGTTAGATCGGGACTTTGCTGCATTTCAATATTGAGTACACGCAGCATGTCTTTAATCTTATTTTTGGTATCCTGGGTCACTTCGTTTACTTTCAGAATATCCAGGATTTTTTTATACGACTGGTAAACCGGTAATAAATTAATGTCTCCCCTCTCATCAGAGCGGGTTACACTGAATAATACATACTCATCATTGCGGAATTCTTTTGCCGTTGTCTTGTCGCTGCCATAAAAGAGACGGTTGTTTACAACAAAGAAATTCTGGGGGTTCCAGTTTTTCTCTGATCGGTCTAACATTACATAATATCCGGGAGTAAAATGGTCATTGGCATCGGGATCAAATTCTTTTCTGAATCCAAATAATGGTTTTACCGATTCCGAATCGAACAATTTATCGATGCCACCAATTACAACATTGGCAATTTTGGTATAATTCCCGATTAAAGCCGTAATGTTCTCGTTAAAAACACCCGATATTTTTTCGATAAACTCAAGTGAATCAGCCAGGTAGTTTTTTGTTACCGAATGACACAAGGCAATACTAACTATCAATCTGCCACCTGCATAGGGATGAATTCCGGCAACTCTGGTATCCTGAAAAACCATTCCTTCAGGGATATTCTGCATCTTTGTTTCAATCAGGTTCCGGCCTACAATAAACGGATTATCAATTTCCTGCTCTCCATAAATATAACTTGTCAGGCAAACTACCATAGGTTCAATTTCTTTAAACCATTTGCGTTTTTCGGAAAGAAACATTTCGTTTACCCTGACTGTAAAATAATGTTGTTTCGGCTCAAATTCAATGGCCAAATCATTGGGGTTGTCTGTATTACCGTCAGGTATACGAATGAGAAAAGGAAGTACAGCAGGAGAACCTGCCCAGCTTTTAAAAAGATCTTTCAGTCCCATAACCTTTCAATTTTTGATATCATTTTTAACAAAAACTTATTCAAGTTATGGCAAAACACAATGAATTACAAAAAATTTTAAGCGACAATATGAGTGAAACTGCAAAAAAATACTTTTTGATCTTTTTAGAGGATTTAAATTGAAGATCGAGACTGGTGAAGTTGAAATAAAAAGACCGCTTATTTTATGGATAAGCAGTCTTTTTGTACCCGGGGCGGGAATCGAACCCGCACTCTGTTGCCAGAACTGGATTTTGAATCCAGCGCGTCTACCAATTCCGCCACCTGGGCTTTTTGCAAATTGGTTCGCAAAACTAAAAATTAAACCTGAATTACCAAAACTGTTTCATTAACTATTTTTTTGTTCCTTTAACTTTCTAAGCTCCGGTTTTCCAATTGTCGATTTGTAGTATTTCTCCTTAATCCTATTCTTTTCATACCCGGGGCGGGAATCGAACCCGCACTCTGTTACAAGAACCGGATTTTGAACCTGCCTGGTGGCAGACAGGTCCGGCGCCTTACTTGTACATATCAGTTGCCGAACTAAAAATTAAACCTGAATTACCAAAACTGTTTCAACAACTATTTTATATTTTAGTCCTGCCAATTGAACAAAATACTTTATGAATCAACCTGATGAAAATGAACTTTTCAGAAAACTGAAGAATGGCGATGTAAATTCTTTCGACATACTGTTCCATAAATACTATGGTTATCTGTGTGTTTATGCATCAAAAATTGTTCATGATAACGATGCTGCCGAAGAAATTGTACAGGACTTTTTTGTAAAGCTATGGGAAAAAAGAGACCGGCTAAATATTGAAACTTCGGTTAATAACTATCTTTTCAAATCAGTGAAAAACCTTTGTATAAACTATTTACACCATATTCAAATTAAAAATAAGTATGTAAAAACGGTTACGGAAAATACCGAAAACCAGGTAACTGATGATTTTAATTTTCCGGAACCCGATCTTTTTGAAAAAATTGAGAACAGCATCAGTTCGTTGCCTGAAAAGCGGCAGGAAATATTCAGGCTCAGCCGGCAGGAAGGATTAAAATATCATGAAATTGCCGAAAAGCTCCAGATTTCAATTAAAACCGTTGAAACACAAATGGGACTGGCAATCAAAACTTTGCGTGAATTACTCAGAAACAGTTTCACGTTTTTTACATTTTTATTTTAATTTTTTTATTCAGCATTAAGGGTAAAACAAAACAGCTTTGTCATAATATCAACATGAAAAACGAAAAGAACATAGAATTTTTTAGTCCGGAGTTATTGGCCAAATACCTCTTAAACGAGGTAAATCCGGATGAAAAATCGGAAGTGGATGCCTGGTTGGATCAATCTGTTGAAAACCGGGAAGAACTTGAGCGTGTCCGGAAAATGCTCGTATCTGTAGATGCTTTTTACAAATCTGATAATTTTAATTCAGTTACTGCATTACAAAAGGTGAAAGCCAGAATGCAGGATTCACAACTGAAAGTTGTTCAACAAAACAGGTTTAGAAAGGAAATAATCATTCGTTTTTACAAGTATGCAGCGGTTATTATGTTTGCTGTTTTATTGGGTTCTGTAAGTTATTACTTCGGTTTCAGGAATAAAACCCCTGAAATTTACAGCGAAGTTATTGCTGCCGAAAAACAGGTAATCAGCGAATATACCCTGCCCGACGGTTCGGTAGTTGCCTTAAACAGCGGTTCGAAACTGGTATTTCCAAAGAGTTTCACGGGAAACACCCGCGAAGTTTCCATCACCGGGGAAGCATTTTTTGATGTGAAACCCGATGCCTCAAAGCCATTTATTATCAATGCCGGAAATGCCCAGGTAAAAGTTTTGGGTACCTCGTTTAATGTGCGTGCCTACCCCGAAAATGAAACTGTTGAAGTTGTGGTTGCCTCCGGAAAAGTTCAGGTTACTGAACGAAACGGTGAAGTGCTGAACGAAAATAACCACGTTTCACTGGTTCCGGGAGAAAAAGGTACGCTGTTTAATCAAACAATGCTGCTTGAAAAATCAACAAACACCAACCTGAATTATCTTTCGTGGAAAACTCACAACTTTGTTTTCAGCGAAGCAAATCTTCAGGATGTTTTCAGTTGCCTAGAAAAAACCTATCATGTTGACATTGAGGTTGTTCAACCTGAATTAAACGATTTGAAACTTACTGCTCAATTCGACCAAAAATCAATCGGGTTCATTTTAAATGTGGTGCGGCTCACATTTGACCTGGAACTGACTGAGAAAAATGAGCAGTTTACTTTAGCCCGCCGCACCAATAAATAATAATCTTTAAAGGCCATGAAAACAACTTTTTTAAATATTAAATCATTTTTACTGATTGCCATTTTCGCCCTTATTATTATTCCTAAAACCCAGGTGGCACAGGAGAAAAAGACTGAAGCTCTTGATCAGAATATCAGTATTATTGTTGAAGATGAATCGCTTACCGATGTAATCAAAAAAATTTGCAAGTATCTGAATCTCGATTATTCTTACAACTCGCAAATGCTTGCTGATAAAAAAGTAAGCCTCAATATCTCAAACAAGCCGGTAAAATATGTACTCGACAAACTGATGAAGGATTATTACCTTTTATTCGAAATTGAAGACAACATCCTGGTTGTGCGCGATTATGTGCCGCTTGACAAGAGCATGGAACTTGATCAGAATCAAAGCCAGTATTTTGCCAGCAACCGTGGATTTCTATTCGACAATCCAAAGAAAAAATCGATTACAATTCCATTTAAATCATCAAGTAACCTGGTAATTATACCTGTAACCATCAACGAAAGCGATACCCTGAATTTTATTTTAGACACAGGAGTCAGGTACCCGATTATAACAGAACTTCCGTTTGTGAATAAACTGAATCTGAATTATATGACTCCAATACCGATTAAAGGACTGGGTGAAGGTATTGAACTGACGGCTTACCGGTCGGGTGGCAATACATTACATATCAGTGGAATGACCGCCAGCAACCAGGAAGTACAGATGATAATTGATGAAAAATTTCAGATTTCACATATTCTCGGAATTCCGGTTCACGGGCTAATCGGATTTAACCTTTTTAAGGATTATGTTGTTGAAATTGACTACATCAATGAAACGATTACCTTAAATAAGCCGGAATATTATAAATATCGCGACAGGAATAAAGACATCGTGCTGAATCTTCAGATTGACGGCAACAAACCATTCGTTAACACCTCGATTTTAACCGATGATTCGACAAAAATCCCGGTAAAACTTTTGGTTGATACCGGTGCCAGCGATGCATTGTGGCTCTCGGAAAAATCGGACGAACGGATTCGCTACCCGAAAAACCATATTGAAACCTTTATCGGACGCGGACTTGGTGGCGATTTGTATGGAATAAAAGGCCGCATTGAAGCTTTGTGGGTTGGCCCGATGGTACTCCCGCAACCCATTGTGGCTTTCCCGAATTCAGACCTGGTTGATCAGCTGATTTCTGCAAGCGACAGAAACGGAACAATTGGTGCCGAAATTCTGCGCCGTTTTCATGTAACCGTCGACTATCGGAACAGCAGGCTCACTTTACGCCCCACTCATAAAGTAAAAGAAGATTTTAACTACAATATGAGCGGAATGGAAATCATAAATCCAATGCCTGGTTTACCCATTTTCACGGTTTCCAATATCCGTGAAAACTCACCTGCTTTTCTGGCCGGTATAAAAGAAAACGACCAGATTATTTCCATCAACAACAACAATCACAAAACCATGGAGTTGAATGATATCAATTTGTTGTTGCAAAGCAAGGAAAACAAAAAAATAAAAGTGAAATATTTACGCGACGGACAAGAATTTGAAACTATGTTTGAGCTGAAAAAGCTGTTTTAATGTTTCGTCGGTTTACGATAGTGTTTTTAACCATTCTGTTGTTGCCATTTTTGTTGAAAGCGCAACAACAGAATGGTTCAATTCTTGAAAACAGGGTAACCATCAATCTTAAAAATCATCCGCTGAATTCTATCCTCGACCAGTTGAGCTGGCAGGCCGGTGTTTATTTTTCTTATGATGCCTCGTCCCTGAGCAGTCATGAAAAATTTACAGTTGAAGTAACCGATAAATCACTTTATACAGTTCTTAGTCAGTTATTTAACCCAAATGATTTTAAATTCCTCGAACTTGAAAACCAGGTAATTATTGTAAAAAACACCGAAAAAGTGCTTCCTGTTAAAGTATCAGTCGATTCAATCCCGGAAAAGTTCTTTTTTCTGAAAGGGAAAATAGTGGAAGGGAAAAAAGAAGAACCACTGAAGTACGCATCTGTTTCTGTTTTAAATAAACCAATCGGCACAATCTCAAATGCCGATGGTAACTTTCTTTTAAAAATCCACCCCGACCTAATTCGCGATACCATCATAATTTCGTGCATGGGTTACAGCCAGGTTTTAATGCCTGCCTTCGAAATTCTGGATGAAGATGTGATAACGATGTCACCCGTTTCAATCAGAATAAAAGAAATTAAAGTAACCGCAACAACTCCGGAACGGTTGCTCGATAATATCAGGCATAATCTTACAAAAAACTACAGCAATGATCCTTGCCTGATGACAGGATTTTACCGTGAAACCGTGAAACAGGACGGAAACTATATCAATGTTTCAGAAGCAGTTGTTGAAGTGCTGAAGGCGTCATATTCAAACATGAACCGGACTGACCTGGTAAGAGTTGTGAAGGGTCGCCGAAGTCCGGATGTGAAACCGTTTCAATGGATTAACTTTAAATTGCAGGGCGGTCCGTTTACCATCACTCAGCTTGATATTGTAAAAACCCTCGAAAGTTTTCTTGATCCGGAATACCAAAATATGTACAACTACCGGATCACCGGATCGATCTGGTACAACGAAAACCCGGTTTATATTCTCGAATTCAAACCCATTGCCGAATTCAGCCAACTGGGATTTAATGGTGAAATGTATGTTCACCGTGAAACTTTTGCAATTGTGCATATCAATTTCAGTTTCAGCAAAAATGGTTTAAAAGAAGCCGAAACAGTGATGATCAAGAAAAAACCGAAAGGGGTGAAAGCAAAACTTACAGAAACCGATTACGTGGTTAACTACCAGTTTTACGACGGAAAATGGCACCTTCTGAATTTGAAAGCATCGGTAATTTTCAGGGTAAAAAGCCGTTTCGACCGCATAAATTCTGAGTACCACAGCGTCTCAGATCTTTTAATAACCGATATTGATAAAACCGACATCAGGCGGTTTGAACGCGGAGAATCCTTTACCCAACGCGATGTTTTTGTTGAAATGATCAATAATTACGACCCTGATTTCTGGGAAAATTATAACATTATCAAACCCGACGAAGACCTTCAAAATGCTTTTAAAAAACAGCTTTCGAAACCCAGATAACTATTTTTCCTTGTATTTTTCTAATTACTTCGGACACTGAAAGCTTTCGGGGTTTTTTGTGTAATTTTGAAGTTCGTTATAAAATTGAATCCGATGGAAGAATTAAGTACACGGCAACATAAAATTGCCCGCCTCATACAACGCGAAATGGCTGATATTTTGCTGAAAATCAATAAAACACAATTTTCAGGGAAACTAATCAGTGTTACCCAGGTGAGGGTGACAAAAGATCTCGGAATTGCCCGGATTTACCTGAGCATTTTCCCTTCAGAATTTGCTGAAACCATCAAAACTGAAATTGAAATGATGGGCAAACCGCTTCGCGGTGAGCTGGGACATAAGCTGGGTAAATCGTTGAGAGTGATCCCGGAGCTGGAGTTTTACATCGACGACAGCCTCGATTATATCGAAAAAATTGACAAACTTTTACACAGCTGATAATTCTGCCTGACTTTGAAACTATCACTTTTCATAGCCAGCCGGTATCTGATTTCCAAAAAGAAACAGAATATTATCAATATTATTTCAGCCATTTCGGCTGGTGGAATTGTTGTGGGTACACTGGCGCTTGTTATTGTACTATCGGTATTTAACGGATTCACGGATTTGGTCGGTACTTTCTTCAGCAGTTTCGATCCCGATTTAAAAATCACCCCGGTTGAAGGAAAAGTGTTTGATCCGCAAACTGCTGAATTTGAAAAAATCAGAAAGAACCCCGACATCGTTCATTATGCCGAAGTAATGGAAGATGTCGCCCTGCTGAAATACGGAAACCAGATTTACCCTGCGGTTGTAAAAGGTGTGCCAGATAATTACACACAATACACTTTAATCGACAGTCTGATTATTGACGGAAAATTTATGCTGAAAGATCAGGATATTAACTATGCAGTTGTTGGTCAGGGAGTTGCATATAATCTGGGTTTACGGCCTGAATATCCTGAGCCCCTGCAGGTTTTTGTCCCCAAAAAAGGAAAACAGGTTTTTCTGAACCCTTCTGCAGCAGTCAGTTCCGGGTTGGTTTATCCGTCAGGTGTTTTTGCAGTTCTCGAAGAAATTGACTCAAAATATATTCTTGTATCCTATGAATTTGCTGCACGGCTTTTTGAAAGCGGTGCGATGGTTTCGGCAGTGGAACTGGCTTTAAAACCAGGTGCCGACAGTAAAAAAGTTCAGAAAGAAATTGAAATTCTTTTGGGTGATTCATTTCACGTGAAAAACAAATACCAGCAACACGACCTGATTTACAAGACAATGCAGTCGGAAAAATGGGTGGCCTACCTCATTCTCGTTTTTATCCTGATTATCGCTTCGTTTAACATTTTAGGAAGCCTTTCGTTACTGATAATTGATAAAAAAGACGATATTATGATTCTGCAAAGCATGGGTGCCGACAATCAGCTCATCAGCAGGATTTTTCTTTTCGAAGGCTGGCTCATATCAATAATTGGTGCATTTGCCGGCACTATTTTAGGATTATTCATTTGTTGGCTCCAAATAACATTTGAAATAGTTCCTTTAGCCAGCAATGGGTCGTTTTTAATAACTGCCTATCCCGTAAGAGTGGTTTTTACCGATATTCTTTACATTCTTTTGGTGGTATTGCTGATTGGTTTTCTGGCATCGTGGTATCCGGTGAAATACATTTCGAAAAAGCAGTTTGCCAATCAAAATCTCTGATTTTAGTTATCATTTACATTTTTTAAAATCCATAATTTGGCACGAAATTAAAGTTCGTTTTATGAAAGCGATTGTAAAAAGAAACCCGGAAAAAGGTCTCTGGCTCGAAGATGTTCCTATTCCTGCAGTTGGCCCCAATGATGTACTAATAAAAATCAAAAAATCAGCTATTTGCGGCACCGATCTGCATATTTATAAATGGGATGAGTGGGCACGGCAAACCATTAAAACACCCATGACAATCGGACATGAATTTATGGGAGTTGTGGTTGAAACCGGTTCCGAAGTTGACCGTGTTCAGGTTGGCGAACGCGTTACGGTTGAAGGGCACATTGCCTGTGGTTTTTGCCGCAATTGCCGGAGAGGCAGACAGCACATCTGTGACCATACAATTGGTATTGGTGTAAACAGAAATGGCGGTTTTGCCGAATATGTTTCAGTACCGGCCAAAAACGTTCTTCATATCGACGACCGTATTTCCGATGAAATGATGTCGATCATGGATCCCTTTGGAAATGCAACCCACACAGCGCTCTCTTTCCCGCTTTTAGGCGAAGACGTGCTGATTACCGGTATTGGAGGGCCCATCGGTTCAATGGCGGCTGCAATCTGCAAATTTTCGGGGGCCAGGAACATAATCGGAACCGATTTGAGTTCTTACAGAAGGGAACTGGCTTTAAAACTGGGAGCTACTGCGGTAATCGATCCTACGAAAGAAAGTTTGAAAGAGGTGATGGAACGTCATGAAATGGTGGGTGGTTTTGATATTGGTCTTGAATGCTCGGGTTCCCCGGCTGCTTTCAATGATATGGTAAACCACATGTACAACGGTGGAAAAATCAGCCTGCTGGGTCTTTTGCCGCAAAACACACAAATAAACTGGAGTAAACTCATTTTTAAAGGATTAACCCTAAAAGGAATTTATGGGCGCGAAATGTATGAAACCTGGTACCAAATGGAAATGATGCTCACCACCGGGCTTGATATTTCACCAATTATCACACACCGCTTCCCTGCCGACGACTTTCAGAAAGCATTTGATATAATGGAAGAAGGTAATTGCGGAAAAATTATTTTGGAATGGGAATAAAAACTACTTCGAAAGATGAGCAAATCATTTATTTATAAAATTTTGCCTTCTAAATGATTACCGGAGGTTTTTAATATTTATCGCTTGAAAATATAGATTTTTAGCATCTTATCGTAAAATTATTTTTTCGGTGTGAATGCCACTTTTAGAAATTGTTTTAATGTAATATGTTCCGGAAGCGTAATTTGAGAGGTTCAACAAATTTGTTCGTGAATTGACATGTGCCTTTAGAATGTTTTGACCAAGTGGGTTATATACCTCTATTATTACGCCCTTTTCGGGCATACGATTAAATTCCAGAGTAATTAATCCTGTTGTTGGATTCGGATAAAGCTTCAATGAATTCATTTTCATTTCATCACTGGTTCCGGTTTTTACGGTCAAGGTAAGATCAAATGAAGTCTCGGCAGTTTCGAGTCCATCAGTTGCTTTGATTGTAATTTTATGTATTCCCAGCAAGCTATCCAACCGGGGTACTGTTTCGGCAAAAATCATTGCAGAGCCGGTACCTCTGTCAATTAAAGTTAACCATGATGGCAGGTTATCTGAGAAAATGGTTATTGTGTCAAGAACATCAGGGTCAGCCACCGAAATGGTTAATGAATATTTATAACCTATTTCAGCTATGTCGTTTGGAATTTCAGTTATAACGGGAGTTTTGTTTACCTGCTTAATTTTTACCCAAACGGTATCGGGCAGAGAATTCAGTTTTCCATCGTTTATGGTAAGCAGAAAGGGTACCATAGTATCTTTTTCCACCTCCAGGGCATAAGTGTGCGGATTTACCAGATTTGCCCCCGAGATAGTATAACCCTGTGCAGTCCAACTGTATATTATTGCATCTCCATCAGGATCAGACGAGGCCGAACCATCCAATGTAATTAAATCGCCTTCGTTAACCACCATATCCACGCCGGCATTTGCAACCGGCATTTTATTGACATTTATGATAGTTATTTTAACCGTATCGGGAGCGGAAGTTTGCTTGCCATCATTTATGGTAAGAATTACGGTTACTGTTGTATCTTTTTTTACTTCGGGAGCAATAAAAAAAGGTTTTACAGAAGTTGCTTCGTTTAATGAAAGATAAGCGGAAGTCCATGAATAAAAAGTGGTTTCGCTCTCCCAAACATTGGAAGCAGAACCATCCAATTCGACCAGTGTACCTTCATTTACCGTTTGATTGGATCCGGCATTGGCAATTGGTTTTAAACTACTTTTAATAACCTTTATTAAAACAGTATCCTTATCACTTAACAAATCGCTGTTTGTAACTGTTAAAATTGCTTTATATTCTTTATCATCTGAAACAATTGGTGCAATAAAATCAGTGGAAACTTCTGCCGGATTAATAGGTTCAAAATCATTCGGTTCAATTGTCCAGTTGAAAATTAAAGAAAGTCCGTGAGGATCTTCAGTTCTGCTTCCGTTCAATTTACCTAAACCACCACTGACTAATTCAAAATCGGCACCTGCGTTTGCCTCCGGTGGCAGATTTATTCGTTTTACAGTTATTAATACAGTATCAGGTTGAGAATATTTTTCACCATCATTTACTTTCAGTGCAACCCGGTAATTTGTGTTTGTAATAACTGTTGGAGCAGTAAAAGATGGTTGGGCAACATTTATATAATCAAGTCCAAGCCCATCGATATCATTCCATAGATATGAAAGATTTGCGTTTTCGAAATCAGAAGATAAAGTACCGTCCAATCGTCCATTTGCATGTTCGTCTATTTCCAGATCAGAACCGGCATTTGCTTTTGGAATGTAATTATGGGTGGCTGACAGAGAAACAAATCCAGTAATATCCGGATTAAATGTTGGAGCAGGACTAATCACACTTAAATCTTTGTTGCTTACAAATGTTGCAGAAACAGAGGTTATTTCTTCATCTTTGGAGGCATCATATATTTTGAATAATATTTTATTACCTATTACATAACCATCTTTGAATGGAGTATCTTTGTCATCGGCACCTGCTTTTGCGGGTGCAATTTCAAGATCGTTCAAAACCAGAAGGCTTTTTGTTAATACTACTACACCAACACATATATTTCCATCAAAAATTCCAATTTCGTCCCTTGCCTCTAAATCTACTCCATTGATTTTTGCTTCCAATATGTTAATATTCATTGCACCTGAAAAATCTCCCACCGGTTTAAAATGGTCGCTGGCATAAGTTATTTCAATGAATAGCATTTCTAAAATGAAAACAATCAGCATGTATTTCAGATTTTTCATGGTTCGTGATTTTTAATTTTTCGATAAATAAAAATAAACCTAACTATTATACAATTATCTGTCGTTCTTTGTTTTATACAGGATTTTTTTATCAAAAGTCCCTGTATAAAAACTTACAGGGACTTATTTTTGAACCGAAATTTACTTTAAAATAATCTTTTCAACGCGGGAATCTCTGGGGGAAACAACTTTAATATAATACAACCCAACGGGATTGCCCGAAAGGTTCAAATGATTAATTTTAAAATCGGCATTTTTCACTTGAATTACCTGACCGAGTTGGTTAATCACCTGAATGGTAGTTCCAATTTCAGGTAAACTGTTAAACTCAACACTTAACAAACCTGTGGTTGGATTTGGATAAAATTTAACAGCACTCAGTAATATTTCACCGGCAATTCCGGTTTTAACGGTTATTGTCAATGTAACCGTAGTTTCAATGGTTACTTTTCCATCAGTTGCTTTTATTACAAAAGTGTGAGTTCCCAACAAATCTTCCATACGCGGAACTGAATCGGTGGAAAGTGTGGCAGTTGCGTTACCATTGTCGGTTAAAACCAACCAATCGGGTAAATCATCAGAATAAATAGAAATCAGGTCCATTAAGTCCGGATCGCTTACACTTATGGAAGCTGAGTATTCATGGCCAACAAAAGCAGTGTCGGCCGGGAAATGAACCCATTCAGGTGTTTTATTTATTTGTAGAATTTTTACAAAAACTGTATCCGAAACTGAATTTAACTGACCATCACTGACTACCAAAACCACCGGAATAGTAATATCTTCCTCAATTTCAGGAGCTGTTACGGAAATGGAAACAGAGTCACTTTGGGGAAGTGATAATCCTGTGGCATCCCAATAAAACGTAAGTTTATCATTGTCGGGATCGAAAGAACCGGAACCGTCGAGATTTAACACTTCACCTTCGTTTACCACTATATCGGGGCCAGCATTTGCAACCGGTTTTTTATTTACATTTTTCACTGTAATCCAAACTGTGTCAGGTGCTGAACTCAATTTTCCATCGTTTACCTCGAGTACAACTGAAATTACAGTGTCCATAGTAACTTCAGGGGCAATGCAGGTAATGGTTTCAAGTGTTACATCATCGGTGGAAATATTGCCAACATTCCATAAAAATGTAATTTCATCATTTTCCGGATCAGTTGAAGCGCTGCCATTAAGTGTAAATTGCCCGCCTTCATTTACTGTTATATTTTCACCGGCATTGGCAATTGGTGCCTGATTCTGGCTTATTTGAAGTTCAATAGTAGCATATACTCTCTCCAATCCATCAGTAACCTTCAATAATAATTTTATTACAGTAAAGTTCTCAACTTCAGGGAGAGTAATCGTTGTTGTTTCGGCGAATCTATCACCGAAAGAAACCAAATCTTGCTGGTTTACAAAATAAGTTGACCAGTAATACGAAAGTCCATCCCCATCCGGGTCGTACGACTGTGAAGCATCAAGTGTAATTGTTTTGCCTTCAACTGCCTGAACAACAAGCTCGGTAACAATTACAGGCGGGGTATTGCTCACCACGGTAACAACTATTTCTGAAGTACTTTTTAATCCCAAATAATCAGTTACTTCCAATGTAAACAAATAAGATTTCTCAACATTACTAAAAGGTGCAATAAAAGTCGGGTTTGCACTTGTTGGATTTTGTAAAGTGATTTCAGCAGGGGCTGTCCATGCAAAAGTTAAAACATCGCCATCAGGGTCTGATGAATTTTCGCCATGCAATGTAACGGTTTCACCTGCCCGTACAATTTGGTCAGCACCTGTGTCGGCAATTGGCGGCCTGTTTAGTATTACTGTAATTACTATTGTGTCTTTATCTGTAGCTAATGAGTTGTCAGTTACCGTTAATTCAAAAACTAACTTTGTTTCAACATCAATATCACCGGTTATAAATGTAGGATTTGCTACTGTTGCATCATCGAGGATAATACCTGCAGGTGCTACCCAGTTGTATGTAATTTTATCCAGGGCATCCGGATCACTGGAGGCAGACCCATCAAGCATAACCTTTTTTTGTTCAGTGACAGAAAAATCATCGCCGGCTTTGGCAACAGGAGCCTTGTTAACCTGAACTACCGTAACAAAAATGGTATCGGAAGCTGTGTTTAAGGCACTTTCATTATCATCAACTGTTAATATAATTTTAACGATGGTGTCTTTTTCAACTTCGGGAGCTGTGAATGTTGTGGTTGCCGAGGTTGGGTTGTCAATTATGAATCCTGTGGGTGCAGTCCATAAATAACTTAGCGCCTTTCCTTCAGGATCTGAAGATGCTGAACCATCCAGATTTGAAGAAGTGTTTTCGTCAACCAAAATGTCTGATCCGGCATTCGCAATGGGTCGCAAGTTGGCATGAATTACTTTTATCGAAACCAAATCTTCAGCAGAATTTGCCATGCCATCATTTACAACTAACTTAAATACGAAAACACTGTCTTTCAACAGCCAGGGAGTAGTGAAGGATGGCGTTGCCAAAGTATTGTCATCGAGCACCGCTCCATTTAATGAAGTCCATAAATAAGTAATTGCATCGTACACATCCACATCGTAGGAAGCCGTTCCATCTAATTGTACCAAAACGTTTTCATCGACATTCTGGTCGGCTCCGGCATTGGCAACAGGCTGTTTGTTTACCTGGTTTACTGTAACTTTTACTGTGTCAGGATCAGAACTTCTGACGCCATCGTTTACGGTTAAAACGATTGTATATATCGTGTCTTTTTCAACTTCAGGAGCTGTGAATGTTGTGGTTGCGGAAGTCGGGTTGTCAATTACAAATCCCGAAGGTGCTGTCCATAAATAACTTAGCGCCTTTCCTTCAGGATCTGAAGATGCTGAACCATCCA
>DAINOH010000007.1:34557-85316 GCA_036735485.1 Draconibacterium sp.
GATTTGAAGAAGTGTTTTCGTCAACCAAAATGTCTGATCCGGCATTGGCTACCGGTGCAATATTCAAATGGATTACTTTTATAACGACAGTGCTTGTATCTGAGTCAATTGTCCCATCATTAACAACAAGCTTGAACGTGTAATTAATGTATTCTTCAATTATCGAAGGTGAGGTGAATGTAGGTTTTAGGGCAGAAACATTATCAAGAGTTATTCCTGATGGGGCAGTCCATTTGTAAGTGATGTTATCATTCAAATCCGGATCAAATGAACCTGATCCGTCAAGCGTGATTAATACATTTTCATCAACTTCCTGGTTTGCTCCTGCATTTGAAACAGGTTTTTTATTTACATGTTTAATGGTAACTACAACTGTATCCTTATCGATTTCCAATTTATCATCGGTAACTGTCAGATAAAAGGTAATTGTGCTGTCAGCCTGTACTTCGGGAGCCGTGAAAGTTGGATCGACCAAATCGGAACCCAAAATGGAAATTCCATCTGCAGTCCACAAATATTTTATAGTTCCGTCCGGATCAAAGGAAGCACTAGCATCTAAACTGACAAGTGTATTTTCGTTGGCATTGAAGTCGGCGCCTGCATTTGCCACAGGAGGAATGTTCTTGTGTTTTACTTTAACAACAACAGTATCAGGTTCCGAATCAGCGCCACCATCATTTACAACCAGCACAAAATGCAGCAACGAATCTTTTAGCAAAAATGGAGTAACAAAATCAGGAGTTCCGGTTGCAGCATTGTTCAAAAGAACACCTTCAACTGAAGACCATGAAAATGTTAAAACCGTATTAGGGGAGTTATCCGGATCGACTGAACCGGAACCATCCAGTGTAACATTCTCTCCTTCATTTTTTTCCACATCGGCCCCGGCATTTGCAACCGGTTTTAGGTTATAATTAATTACTTTGATTTTCACTGTGTCTTTGTCGCTCAGCAGCAAATCGTTTGTAACGGTTAATATAGCCAGGTATTCCTTGTCGTTTGTAACAATTGGCGCTGTGAATTCAGGTTTTGCAACATTTTCATTATCCAGCGTAATTTCTGCCGGTTCTATAACCCAGGAAAAAGTAAAATTCAACCCATCGGGATCAGAAGAAGCACTGCCATCTAAACTACCTGTCTCTCCTTCGGGAATCTCAAAATCTGCTCCTGCATTTGCCACAGGCGGAAGATCTGCTTGTTTTACAGTTACAACTACTGTATCGGCTTTCGAATATTTCTCGCCATCGTTTACAGTAAGAGCAACCCGATATTGAGTATCTGCAGCTACCAAAGGTGCCGTGAAAGTTGGTTTGTCAACATTTGTGGCAATCAAACCCAGATTGTCAATATCATTCCATAAATAATATAAAGTTGAACCATCGTAATCGGAGGATGCTGAACCATCCAATTGCCCGTGTGCGTTCTCGTTCAATTGTTGATCAGTTCCTGCTTTTGCTTTTGGTGTATAGTTGTGGGTAGCAATTAGTGAAACAAATCCGGTAATGTCAGGGTTAAATGTTGGAGACGGAGTTATTACACTTAAATTGGAACTACTGACAAAGGTTGCCGTAACCAAATTAATCTCTTCTTCTTCCGAAGCATCGTAAAGTTTGAAAGAAATTGCATTCCCCTCCTTATAACCATCCTTTTCAGAAGTGATGGCATCGTCGGCACCTGCTTTTGCCGGTGCGATGTGCATATCGCCCAAAGCCTGCAAGTTCTTAGTTATTATAACCGATCCAACACAAACACTTCCATCGAATATCCCGACTTCATCACCGGCCACCAAATCAACTCCATTTACCTTTGCTTCAAGAATATTAATATTCATGGTGTTTGTAAAATCTCCAACCGGTTTGAAATGAGATTGAGAATAAACACTACTACCCGATATCAGTAACAATATGAGTAAATAAAACAAGTAAATTTTTTTCATATTTTGATTTTATTTAGATTAACTCATGTTGGTTATGAAACTTAACTAATTGATTGTTAGCTAAAGTTAAGTGATACATTTCAATTTTTAAAATTTAATTTATAATTGATTAATAGAATGCTAAAACATTGAAAACCTGATTAAAAACAGATGTATCATATCAGATTACAAATCTTGAGTTGTTGATATTTTTTCAATTTTTCATATTCTACATATCATTTTTCGCGTTGGAGTGCAAAAAAGTTCCTTACCCCGAATAAAACATTGTACACAGATTTTTGATTAAAATGTAAAGCATTATTCTTATTTTAATTAATTGATGTTACCTGTTTCTAATCACAAATTTTCCATTCAGATAATAAGACCATAATATAGTTTATTTTCTAAACAAATTATGTTTTTTAAAAAAAATTATTTAAATTGTTCTTGATTTTGAATAAAATAAAATAAAAAATGTTATTGGACTTGCCTTTCTAAATGTTGATTAAAAAACATGAAATGCTGCCCAAAAAGCTGAAATAGCTATAATTAGGATGAAATTTATCTTGTCGTTTATTTTTAGGACTTAACTTAACTTTTTAACTAACTATATTACAAAATTCAATCAAAATGTAGCTTAAAATACAAATTTTTCTGTTTCAGAAATATATTGGGTTCATCATGCAAACAAGGAAATATTTGATAAACAGAATATTACTAAAAACAGATGTATTCTTTGAAATAAAAAATCATAACTAAAATTTATAAATATGAAAAAGTGTATCCTTTTATTTATTGGTGTGTTACTTTTTACAGTTGCCAGTTATGCAACCGACATCACCACCCATTTCTCGGCTAACACTACTTTAACAGTAGATAATAGTCCTTACATCATTAAAAACAGCATTAATATTAATGATGGGGTTACTGTTACAATTGAAAAAGGCGTTGAAATTAAGTTTGACAACGGCAGATATCTTCAGGTTTTTGGAACACTAAATGCCTATGGTGCAAAATTTACTTCATCTAACGGATCTCCTACCAAGGGAATCTGGGATGGTATTTATGTAGCATATGAAAGCAATAGTTTTATTGGTAATGTAACACTCGATAGTTGTACTGTTGAATATGCAAGCAACATATATTGCAGAAAAGGTAATTTATCGTTAAGAAAAACAACACTCAATAATTTTAGCAGCATGGGTGTTCAGGTTTATACACAAGGGATATTAAATATTGAAGAAACAACCATTAAAAACTCAGATTATCCGATTTATTTTAACGGCCCAGGGGTATTAAACGACGGGGGCAATAATATACTAACAGGAAACACCAATAATTATATACAATTCTATTTCCAGGATATTTCCGGCACTTTTTATATGCCAAATCTTGGAATTCCCTATTATATTCCATCACATAACATGCAAGTTACGGAAAGCGGAAATTTGTTAATTGCAGCAGGAGTTAATATTAACTTTGGCACTTCACGCGATTTTACAGTTCGGGGCAAAATTAAAGCAATCGGGACCAGTGAAAAGCCAATTATCTTTGACAAATTATCCTCAGCTTCGCAATGGCGGGGAATAAATATTTCTGACAATGCCATTGATACTGCCTGTGTTTTTAAAAATTGCATTTTTAAAAATGCAATTAGCGATAATGAAGCATTTGTGGCAATGCAAATTAATTCGGCATCACCAACTTTTGAAAATTGCTTATTCACTGAGAATTACCGAAACCTGAATGTTTACGGAAGAAGCAAACCTGTTTTTACCAATTGCACTTTTAATCCGTCAGCACTGTTGAATGGTGAGGCATATAACATTGGTATCGATATGAATGTCAATATCGATTTTTCAACCGATTCAATTAAATTCAACAACAAGGAAATAAAAGCAATTGCAATTCTTCCAAATACCAATGTTGTGGGTGAAGGACATTTGAAGAAATTGAAATTCAAAAACCTCGAAAATCCAAGTTACTGTTTGTATGAAACAACAACAGTAGTTGATACAGCATCATTAATTATTGACCCCGGTGTTGTAATTAAATGCCGCCAGTACAATTCAATGATTGTTGCTAACGGTAGTTTAACGGCAATTGCCACAAAAGCAGAACCTATTATTTTTACAAGTATTGCTGATGATAACTTTGGTAACCCGCTTGATTCTCAAAACGATGGACAGGCAGGCATTAACAATAGCAGTTCGGGACGGATTGCACTTTACAGCACTACAACTTCAAAAATTAAAAACTGGAAAATTAATTACGGAGGTTACAATTCCAGTAATTGGGCAGTTTATGTTTCGCAAGGAAATATTATAGATAGTTGCGAAATCAAAAATTCTTACCGCGGAATATATTTTTATGATAATGCCCAAATCCTGAATAATTCTTTTTCAAACATCAATTATTACCCTCTCGGGAGAAAAGTAAACCAGGGAAATCCTGTTTTAATTGGCAATACAGTTTCAAGTGTTGGAATACTTGGAATTCTTATCGGAGAATTTGCAAATGATTCTCCAACACTAAAACCTTTTGATTTTGCCGGATTAACCAATGCAGCCTATGTTGTTGAAAGTAGCTTAGCCATTGCAACGGGAAATGTGGTAAAAGTAGAACCAGGTGTAGTAATAAAATTTCAGGGAAATAATGGAGGATATTTAACCGTAAATGGTGCATTAAAAGCAATTGGACAAGAAAACAACAAAATTATATTTACCTCAATCAACGATGATTCGGCGGGTGGAGACACAAATAATAACGGGACTTCATCAACACCCAGCAGCCAGGACTGGCAAGGGCTGGATTTTACCGGAAGTGCCAGTGACACTGAAAATATCCTTAAAAACTGTGAAGTAAGATACTCCGGCTATTATTACTTTTATTCATCAATTCGTATTACCGATTGCCGGGTAGTAATTGATTCAACAAAGGTAAATTTCAGCTATTGGGGTGCATTGGGTATATTTGGAACTGCAAATCCGGAAATAACAAACTGCCAGTTTTACAACTTAAACAATGCTCCGGTTTATATGGATTTATTTTCGAATCCAACATTCTCCAATAATAAAGTGGCCAACCTTCCAAGAATAGGTTTGCGTATTCGTGGTGGGGCTGTAAGCGGGACAATTCCTGTAAGGAGTTTTGCTGATAATGATAATATTTCGTATATCATTGAAGAAGATATGACCATCCCAAATGCCAAAGAATTAATTTTTCCGGCTGGCACTTCTTTTAAAGGAGACGGGAGGTGGCTCGTCCGTGGAAAAATTAATGTACAGGGAACTTCTGAGAATCCAGTGGTATTTACTGCACAAGGGGACGATTTGTATGGTAGTCCGAAAGACATGCAGCAAAACGGAAATACAACCCCGGGAAATGGCGGCAACTATTTTATCTTCTACGATGACTCGGATGATTTGAGTAAAATAGATCATGCCTTATTCAGATATTCAGCAACAATCCCTGTTCAAACCAACAATGCCTCCCCAAAAATTCTGAATTCAACATTCGAAAATATGGCGTTTGATGGTATTTCGTTGGCTGGTTCAAGTGCACCAACTATAAACAACTGTACATTTAATAATATTAAATTCCCTTTCAGAATTTCACTTGTTACTTATCCGGCTGAAACTACCGGCAACACAATAACCGGTACAACAGGAAGGGCAATCCGGGTTACCGACGAAACACTTACAAAAAATGCAACATTGTTGAAAAGAGATTTTGCAGGAATAGCAAATTTTCCTTATGTATTCCAGAACTATAATGTTGGTAATGGAGCCATTCTCACTTTAAAACCTGGTGTAATTTGCAAATTCATTGATGGCGGATATCTCAATATTCAAAATGGATTAATTGCAAAAGGAGGTGGCACAACGGATAGTACAATTGTGTTTACTTCTGACAGAGATGACTTTTATGGTGGTGATACTTATAATGATGGTGATAACAATCCTGCCACTTCCTATTCCTGGAGAGGAATTAATTTCTTTAATGAAGCTATTGATGAAAATTGCTTCCTGGAAAACTGTATTCTTAAAAATGCTTCCGACTATTATTATTCTCCCGAATATGCGCCTTATGATCCGAACAGATATGCAGCAATTACCATAAACAATGCTTCTCCTACAATAAAAAACTGTCTTTTCGAAAGCAATTATTACGGTATTATTTCCCGTGGAACATCTTTGCCGTTAATTACAGCATGCGATTTTGTTGGTACAAATCCAACTTATGGTTATGCTATTCAGAACCAGACTCCCACCAACACGGTTACTGCAGAAGATTGCTGGTGGAACCACAATACCGGACCCAAAAACGCTGCCAATAATCCCGGCGGACTTGGAGAACGCGTATCTGATTATGTCGATTTTACGCCCTGGGCAACCCAGTTGGCCAAACCTGTACTCGGCGATGTTAGCATGAATGGAGAAGTGAAACCTTACGACGCTTCGCTGGTTTTGCAACATGCTGTTGCTGCCATAGTTTTAACCGATAAACAAAAAGGTGTTGCAGATGTTAGCGGAAATGCATTGATTTCATCTTACGATGCCTCTTTGATACTGCAATACAGTGTCGGACTTATAAGTAAGTTTACTCCAGAACCCCTAGGAACCAAATCGGCAACGAACAACGATTTCGTGTCTGTTTCGTTCCCAAATATTATCAGCGAACTAAACAAAAACACATTTGAAATTCCATTGACAGTTTCAACTTTTAAGGGAGTAAAAGCCCTCGACATGAAATATTCGATCAACAAGAATCATGTAAAATTTGTAAGTATAAACAAAGATAAACTTCCGTCAGGAATCTCAGTTGAAGCAGGGTTTAACAGCAATACCGGTGAGGTTATTGTCGCGATGGCATCAGCTTATGATATGAATCTGAACGAACAGCAAATATCACTCACATTCGAATTTGTTGAAAATGGATTAAACGAATCAATATTTAGTTTATGCACCTTGATGGCAAACGATAACCTGATGACCGACATGGGAACGGCAACAATATTGAGTAAGGCGGTTAGCACAGGAACCGGAGGTTTTTCAAATCAATCAGAACCAAATGTATTTGCCGGACAGGATGGAATCCATGCCCGTTTTGAACTGACTGAACCAAATCAGGATGTATTTATTCAGGTAGTAGATATGGCAGGCCGGATTTTGTATAAAAAATCTCACACAAACCTGATTGCCGGAATGCAGTATATCGACTTGTTATATTCTGATTTTGAAAGACCCGGAAAGGGCATCTGCATAGTTAATTTGAATGCAAAGGAATTCAGTGTATCAAAAAAACTTCTGATAAAGTAATCAATCCGGAATTAATAGGTTCAACACAATTTGTGCTGAATACCTGTTTCCCTATTGAAAACATTTTAGACAAAAGCGCAACATGACAGAACGTTCACTAAAAAACATAAAATTTCTGGCATTTATGCATTACTGGAAAAAGCACCAGACCTAAAATTAAATTTATACAGATGAACAAATTAATAAGATATATTTTCGCTTCTTCCCTCTGGATTTGCGGCCTCACTGCCTTTTTAACAGGAACAGTGAAAGCTCAAACCAGTATCGGGTTCAGCATTAATGAAACAACAGTTATGGAGCAGGACACTTTTACAATTGCAGTAAAAGCAGATTCACTATTGACTGGGAAAGGCATATATGCTTTCCATTTTGGATTGTCATTTGATCCCACTTATCTCGAATTTTTGAATATTGATTCCGTGGGAAGTATATTGAATGACTGGGGAATTCCAACTTTCAACAAAAATAAATCAGGGCAAATAATTATTGCAGGAGCCGGTTCTTCCCCACTTACCGGGCAAGGAGATTTGCTTTATTTGAAATTTAAAGCGTTGCGGGCAAATTACTGGTTTCAAATGGGAAATATTTCAGGTCAAAATTACCTGAACGAAGGTTCGCCCGCAACTACAATGAAGCATTCCTACATTCATATCAATGCCCGTTCATATCCCGATATTTATTATGATAATTACGAACTATTTGTTGGTGATGAAGCTCAATTGTATGTATCGGGAGGCTCAGGTCCGTACATTTTTAATACTGTAGATACAGCAGTGGCAGTAATTAGCGACCAAAACAAAGTAAAAGCCAAAGCACCTGGAATTACCAAAGCATTTGTAACCGACAATGGCGGAGAAAAATCATACACAACCGGAGTTATTGATGTGCGGGCTATAAAACTGAGTATAATGCGAAGTTCGGCCTGGCCGGGCGATACTTTTTTCCTTCCTGTGAAAATTGAAATTGCACCGGGAACAAAAGTTTACTCAGGTTATTTCGAAATTAATTATAATACAAATGTTTCAGGAATTAAAGAACTTGTGAGTGCTGGCGATTTCGATATTTCGGTACAAAGCAATTCGGCTACAAATCTTACAAGGGTTTCGTTTGCCTCAGCCAGCGGAATTACCGGAAGCGGGATTCTTTGTTATCTTGGCTTTAAAGCAATAAACAGCGGGAACCATTACTTCAATTTTCAAAACCAGAAATTTGATGAAAAATTACTCGCTTTTACATATCAGGATTATGTTGAGGTTTATTACCTGCCAACACTGAATATTTCGCCAAACAGCGGAACTTTGATGTGGGGCACTACAGAAAAAATAACTGTTACCAACGGTGTTCCACCAATGTCATATCAGTTAACAAACCCACTAATTGGTACAATTGACCTGCTTGGCAACCTGACAGGAACTTCAGGAGGAAAGTTGAAAGTTGTTGCTACCGATTCGCACGGTGCAACAAAAACAAGTGGCGATTTTACCATACTCGATAATAATTTTTCCTTGTTAAATTCTGACGGAGTGCTCGATAATGTAACGCGGGTACCTATTTCCACAACAGCACTTCCGCCAGGAAAATTGTTGTACGATTTTGACGGGATGATTTCATTTAATGAGAGTCAGCTTGATTTTATTGGCATTGACCCCGTTGATGGAGCGATGCTCACAGAATTTGTTCGAACCGGTAATTCTGTTCATATAGTAGGAGCTACCAGTTCAGGAATACAGGCAGGAATAATTGGTTATTTGAAATTTCAGTTGAAAAATACAGTTGTATTAGGCCAGCAGGTTACTGTCAATTTGAATTCGATGACAGGAAATGAGTCAACATTATATTCAACAGTAACCAGCGGAAAAATAACACGGGTGGAACAACTGACTTACCGCCCGGTTGCAAGGGCAGGTGCAAATAAATCAGTGCCCGAAGGGGAATTGGTACAATTGGATGGATCGCAATCGTATGATGACGATAACGCTCCAAACCCATTGACATATTTATGGATTGCCCCAACCGGAATTATATTGAGCGACAACACAATAAAAAATCCGACTTTTACAGCTCCCGATGTAAACACAAATACAATTTTAACATTTAAACTGGTTGTAAACGATGGAGAATCAGATTCTGATACTGCAAGTGTTGCCATCACAATTCTTCAGTTAAATAAAAGGCCAGTTGCAAATGCCGGTCCCGATAAAAGCTATTTTGAGGGAACCTCAGTTTCACTTGATGGCAGCCTTTCAAGTGATCCTGACCTGGATGTAATTTCATATAAATGGACTTCGCTTGATGGAATTATTCTTTTTGATCCACTTAGTGTATACCCATCATTTATAACTCCGCAGGTTAATTCTGATAAGATTTACCGGTTTAAACTTGAAGTTTCCGACGGTGTCCTGATTTCTGTTCCCGATACCCTGCAAATTTCAGTTTTGCAAGTGAATAAAAAGCCGATAGCTTTTGCCGGAGGAGATCAAACAATAAACGAAGATGCTTTGGTTCAACTGGATGGGTCTCTTTCTTCAGACCCCGATAATGAACCAATAACATTTAAATGGATTGCACCTTCTATTATTACTTTATCTTCTTCAACTATCAGTAAACCAACATTTACAGCGCCATTTGTCCATCGCGATTCAGTAATTGTGATCGCGCTTGTTGTAAATGACGGAAAACTCAATTCCGATACCGATAAAGTTTCCATTACCATAAAAAACCTGAATATACTAAGTACAGAATCTAAAATTATAAGTGCTCAATTGGCAAATGCTGATTCTGTAGTTGTTGATTCAGTGGCTTCTTTGGTGACTATATATTTGCCTTACGGAAAAGATCCCCGGGCACTTGCACCCACTTTTAATATTTCGCCAAAAGCTACAATATTACCTGCCAGCGGTTCTGTTAAAGATTTTACTTTTCCTGTTAACTACACGGTTACAGCAGAAGACGGAACAACAAAAAAGATCTATTCCGTAAAGGTTTTTGTACCGACTGTTAGTTTGAAACGGGAAATTGCAACCGGTTGGAACTGGATTTCATTAAGCCTGACTCCGCCCGACCTGAGTACAGGTGCTGCATTATCGAATCTTTCATTTACCGATCTTGATTATATTAAATCGGGAACTGCATCGGCAGTTTATTACAACTCTCCGGGTTGGTTTGGCGATTTGACCACTTTGCCGCAAATGGAGATGCTTATGTTAAAAAAGGCAACAGCACAGGATTTTACATTGACCGGTAAAGAAATCAATCCGTCGGTAGTTACAATTCCGGTTACTGCCGGGTGGAACAGAATTGGATACATTTTGAAAGGAAATGCAAAACTGGATGAAGCCATTGACCCGGTTTCGTTACCAACAGGTGATATATTACTAAAAAGCAAGGACGCATCGGCGGTTTATTATCCTGCTTCCGGATGGGCTGGCGATCTTGATTCGCTCAGAGTTTTAACCGGTTACATGATGAAAACAACAACCAACTCCAACCTGAAATATTTGGCTGCAAACGCCAAAATAAAATCAGCACAACAACCGGTTTTTTCCCGGAATAGTTTATACGCTGAATACAAAATAATTCCCCCGGCATTCGAAAATTCAGCCAACCTGATCGGGGAACTGGTTAATGCAAACAATGAAAATTTACTCAATAAAGGAGATTTACTGATTGCATATGTAAAAGACGAGCCACGTGGAGTTACCGAAGCTTATTTTGTGCCCGATTTAAACCGGTATGTATTTATACTTACCATTTTCTCGGGTGCCAACAACGAAAAATTAAACTTCAGGTTTAAATCATTCGCAAATGGAACGGTGGAATCAATTAGCGAAGAATTGGTTTTTAACACAAATGAAATCTTCGGTAAACCAATGATTCCAATGACATTGCATTTAACAAATTCAACAGGAAACATTGAAAAAGAATCAGATCAATCGATTTTAGTTTATCCAAATCCTGTTGACGATGAACTTCAAATTCATTCCGGAATTAAAATTCATTCTGTTACACTTAGCGGAATTTCCGGTAATTGCATTCAGCAAATTTCTGATATATCAGAATTTAACCTGAACATGAATACAAAAACCCTGGTTCCGGGTGTGTATATGCTGAAAATTGAAACATCGAAAGGCTTTGTAATCAGGAAATTGATCAAATCATCTAACCGATAAGGGCTCATAATTAAATACGCAAAAAGATGGAAAAAATGAATAAAAATCTACAAGACTATCGGAACTGTGATTTACCAATGAGAAAAACCCAACCGATAATGAAAAAAATATCTTACAAAAATAAATTAGTCAGAATTGTTGTGTTCGCCTTGCTTTTCTGGCTACCGGCAATGGTAAATGCCACACTTACATTACCTGCAATACCCAGTAACAGCAATCTTGCCAAGAAATTTGAACTGAGTACCGAAATGGTTTTCAGGGTAAAAGTGGGTGAAAATTATTTAACCAGCGGTGCATTAATTGCTTATATCAATGGCGAAATACGGGGAGCACAAACTGCTTCTGCAAATTTCCCTGCCACTGGAGTGAATGTATATAAAGTATTGGTATTCAACGACAAAACAGGAACAGATTCCATCAGCTTCAAATATTATGATATTTTTAATGACAAAATATATGATATTCAGGAGAAAATCGAGTTTACTGCCAACCTGGTTCCCGATTACGCAAATCCGCAAATTTTGAGTGCATTTTGCAAACCAATTGACAAAGTAACAGGGTTGCTGCCTGAAAATGGAAAAGAAAATGTGAATGCAACTTTGGATTTGTACTGGCAACCTTCGCCAAACACATCGTATTACAACCTTTATATTTGGGAAGATGGTGCTTCGGTTCCTGCCACCCCTACCTATTCGAATATTTACAGCACAACGCGACGGGTTTCCAACCTCAAATACGGTCAGTTGTATCGTTGGAAAGTTGGTTCGGTTAATGACTGTTCTTCTGTTGAAAGCCCGGAACAGACGTTTAAAGTCAGGCAACTTCCTGATTTAACCTTTACTGAAGTCAATGCTCCAACCAATCTCGAATCGGGCAGCGACTTTAATATCAGTTTTACAGTAAAAAATATTGGATCGGGGAATACTGCCGGGATACTTTGGAATGATTTGGTTTATGTTTCGTCAGACGCAACTTTCAGCAACGATGACAAATTACTGTCGAATACAACAAACCTTCGCCAACTTGAGCCCGACAGCAGTTACACACGAACGTTTACAACTGCTTTGCCTGTTGACTATTCGGGTAACTACTATTTCATTGTTAAAACCGATTATAATAATTCGGTTGCTGAATTATCGGATAACAATAATGAAGCAAAAACAGCAAATGCAACTGCGGTGACATTAAAAACACTTCCTGACATTCTGGTAAAAGATATTCAACCCGGATCCACAAATATTAACCCCGGCGATTCTCTTACTGTCAGTTGGAAAGTGGAAAATTCGGGAGGAACAACGGCAATTGGAGGCTGGACCGAGAGAATATCGATAGTTCCGGTCTCGGGAACGAAACTCACAATCACCCAAAATACCGAATACAAAGATTCTTTAACTTCGGGAAGCACAATTAACCGAAGCCGAAAGATTAAAATTCCGGAACTGCCAAAGTTTTCAGGAGCTGCAAATATTGAAGTTGAACTAATTCCGTTCCCGGCGTTACAGGAATATGCCGCAAACAAAGCAAATAATACAGCGATTTCGGTTAACCAGATTATGCTTTCCAACATACTGACTTTAGATATTCAAACTACTTCAATTCTTGAAAATTCACCACTTGCTGTTCGATGCATTGTTAGCCGAAGTGGTAATTTTGCAGGCGAATTAACTGTTTCCCTGGCAGCATCAAAAGCAGGTCAGGTTACAATTCCTGCATCTGTTGTTATTCCCGCCAATCAATCATCAGTAACTTTTAACCTCAACACGGTAAACAATACAAACCTTGAAGGGTCAAGAACTGTTGATATTACTGCAAGTGCAGCCTCATTCACCAATTCAGTAAAAACCATAACTATTTTAGATGATGAAATTCCCAGGCTATCTGCAGTATTAAGCAAAACCTCGCCCACCGAAGGCGAAACAATTAATTTGACCATCAAAAGGGATTTGGTTACCGATCAGGATTTGAGCATAAGTATTGCAACCAACAAGTCAAATCAATGGTCATTTACATCACCGGTCATTATCCCGGCCAATAAAGATTCTGTTAAAGTTGCTGTATTAATTACCGATGACAATATTCCTGAATTAAAGACAGATGCAACTTTGTATGTCAGTTCTGCCGGAGTTACTACCGGTGTGGTTTCTGCAAGCATTGTAGATAACGACATTCCTCAGGTAACTTTCGAAATATTATCTGACACAGTTTCAGAATCTGCTGGTGCATATGCAACCTGGGGATTAATTACCCGTGTAAAAGGCGATGATAATATCACGGTTAATTTAACGCAGTCGCCGGCCGGTGCGTTGTTTTTTCCTGCATCAGTTAGTTTACCAAAAGGTGTGGGTTCGCAGAAATTTAATATAGGTGTGGTGGATAATGGCGATGTTGACGGATACAGGAAAATTAATTTGAGTGGGTCGATTTTTATTTCATCGTGTAATTGCGGAACAACTCCTGAAAATGGAGGAATTGTAAAAGATAGCCTTGTAATTGCCGACAATGATGGCCCTTCGTTATCCATATCGGTTTTTCCATTATCACTTCCGGAAGGAAAGTTGAGCGCTGGTATGTTGACTATTTCGAGAAATACACCAACTGATGCCGCGTTGGAAGTAACAATAACACACAACGACCCAACCGAAGTCAGTATTCAAACCACAGCAACAATTGAGGCGGGGCAAAAATCGGTTCAGGTGCCAATAAACACAATTAATGATAACATTGAAGACGGAAATCAAATGGTTTCTCTTCAGGTAAGTGCGCCCACATTTTCGTCTGGTTTTGGGTATGTTTTTGTAACCGATCTCAATAAACCGGATATGGAAATTACCGATATCCAATTGAATACAGACACAGTTGCAACCAACGAAATGATAGAAATTTCAGGTTCGGCGTTAAACAGCGGATTTGGAAAGGCACCAGCAGGAGTGAAAATAAATTTCTATTATTCGAAAAACACAACCCTTGATAAAGATGACAAATTACTCGGGGAATATATATTTCCCTCACCAATACTGCAGGGAGCTGCTGCTGAGTTTACTAAAAGTTTTGAAGTTCCCGATGAAACAGGTAAATTCTTCGTACTTGCCAAAATCAATCCCGATCAGGCAATTACCGAACTGGCTTATTTCAATAATGAATCGGAACCTGCAAATCTTTTAATTACTCCTGAATACACAGTTACTGCAATTGCCGATGAAGTATTGTATTTGCCAAATACAACAATAACAATTCACGGTTCAGCAATTAATACAAAGGCTGAGAAAGTTGCCAACGTTGATGTTGATGTTTATATTTTAACAGGAGGTACAAGAAGGGAATTAAAAGCCAAAACAAATGGTTCTGGCGATTATTCTGTTGATTTTGTTCCCGTATTAAGTGAATCGGGGCATTATATAATCGGAGCCTGTTTCCCAAAACAAAACTTAAGCGATGAACAGGATAAATTCGACATTCCCGGGTTAGTGCGTCAATCAAATGCCAATATTATCTGGGAAATGAAAATGGGTCAGGTTCTGACAGGAAAAATTGGTATAAAGAATACAAGCGAAGCGAATTTAAATAAACTTGTTATAACTGCGGATAAACTTCCATTGGGTTGTGAACTTGTATTTGATACTATTACCAGCCTTTCAGGAAACCAGACCAAAGAATTTAATTTTACATTAAAATCAACAGCACTTACCGAAGGAAAAGATTATGAAAAAATAAATTTCCAGGTAAAATCAAGCGAAGGAATCAGTGTTGATTTTCCGGCCTATTATTATTGTCAGGCGTTGCAGGCACAATTAAAAACCGATCCTGTCAGCATAAATACAACAATGACAAAAGGAAAATCAAGGATTTATGCGGTCAATCTGTACAATAATGGTGCTGGTGAATCGGGTACAGTTACAATTAGTCTTCCGGAGGTGGAATGGATGACATTGTTAAGTCCTGCCACCATCGAAAATTTGTCGGCAAACGATACAGTTCAGGTACTTTTGAGCTTAACACCAACAGAGGATACACCACTGAATACGCCAATTTCAGGAAATATTGCCATGAATTGTGTAAATGGTACCGGCCTTTCACTTCCCTACCGAATTGAAGCAGTTTCCGAAGAAACCGGTGGTTTGAAAGTAGATGTGATTGACGAGTATACCTATTACACAGAAGCAAAACCGCACGTAAAAAATGCACATGTTGTGGTACGCCATCCATTCTCCGGTAAAATTGTTGCGGATGGTTTTACTGGTGACGATGGTATTTTTGCGGTTGACAACCTTCCCGAAGGTTCATACAGAATGAACGTTGAAGCAGAAAAACATGAAGGCTTTCAAACTACTTTGGTAATCGACCCCGGCAGGGTCAACGAACAAACCGTATTTTTAAGTTTCCAGGCCATTTCGTATACATGGGAAGTTGTACCAACCGAAATTGAAGACAATTATGAGGTACAATTGGTTATGAAATTTGAAACCAATGTGCCCGTTCCGGTAGTGGTTATGGAAATGCCAACAGAAATGCCACAACTTTTTAATGATGAAACTTTTACTTTCCTTGTAACCTTAACCAATAAAGGGTTAATTACAGCCAAAGACGTTGAATTAACATTACCTCAAAACGACCCTGAATATGTGTTTGAAACCAATTTTTCCAAATTGGATCTACTTGCCCAGCAAGCCATACAGGTTCCGGTTGTTATGAAACTGAGATCATCGTTAAAGTCAGCCAGTGCTGTTGAATCTACTGGCCCCTGTACCGATTATGCCTTTACTATTTGGGGTTGGGAATGTGGAAAAGATAATAAATGGAACCAAACAACCCACGGTATTTCATTCTCCGGGAGAGTATGCGCAGGTTCTGGCGGCGGCGGCTGGGGCGGCGGCTGGGGCGGCTGGGTCGGTGGCGGAGGCCCTTCCAGGGGCGGAGGTGGAACAACTTACTACAATCCGAACAATAATACACCTACTATTAATGCTCCTACAGTTGGATGTGATAAATGTTTAATAGATGTTGCACAGGCTGTGTTGGGTTGTCTCACATTATATCCACCACTCGGACTTATTATTAATGCCGGTGGCTGTCTGTATTCTGCAGCTGACGGTGAGGTTACCGGAATGGATGCATTTAACTGTGTTGTAAGTTTCCTGCCATCAAAATATGTGAGGGATGGATTTAAGTGTGCGCTTGGTATTGCCAATGCTGCTAAAACTTGTTACGAAGATCCACCATTTTTCCTGAAAAGTGGTCTTAAATCAGTCAACATAAGTAAAATGCCACCAATTCTTTTGCAATCGGTTCACGATCTTGAAGCTTTTAATTATGGTACCGGTGCAATATTCTCCTATATCGACGAAATTATGGGTACAATGGATTGGCAATCAAAAGAAAACTTTAATGATTTTATGGCAGTTATCGAACCATTTATATCCGAAATGAAACCATTCTTGCCTGTTGATCTGCAAATGATTGAACAGGAAATGGATGGAAGTGATATTACCAATTTTGAAATCATCACTTTTGCCGAACGCTGGAACAGATCATTAGAGGCTCATAATCAAAACATTCTCTCACCAACTGTAGATTATCCGGACATCGTGGATGTTAATACACTGATTAAATATATAGTAAGAGCAGATTCAGTGCAGAACTACACTATTTCAAGAGGTTTTTCTGATATTGGGGAAATGTATGATGTTTCAATCAAAACAATTGAAGAACAATTGGAATCAGGCCGCAATTCAGTTTGTACTTCGGTTACAATCAATATTACCCAGAAAGTAGTAATGACCCGCGAAGCTTTTGAAGGTACGTTGACCATTTACAACGGCAACAAAACCACTGCAATGCAGGAAATAAAACTCGACCTCGAAATAAAAGATGAAAATGGTGTAATATGTAACGATTTATTTCAAATTGAAACAAAAGCATTATCAATTCTCACCGGAATTGATGGAAATGGAACTCTTGGAGCCGACCAAAAAGGTAGCGCTACCGTTTTGTTCATTCCGGAAAAAGGCGCCGCTCCAACAGTTCCAAAAAGCTATTCGTTTGGAGGCTCATTCTCATATCTCGATCCGTTTACCAATGTAACAGTAACAAAACCATTGTACCCGGTAACACTCGATGTAAATCCAAGTCCCGATTTATTTCTGCACTATTTTATGCAACGTGATATTTTAGGAGATGATGCGTTGACCGAACCAATTGAACCGATAGTTCCGGCCGAATTGGCTGTTATGGTTCAGAATAACGGATATGGAACTGCTAAAAACGTAAGAATTGAAAGCGCACAGCCAAAAATCGTTGAAAACGAAAAGGGACTTGCCATAAATTTTGCTTTGATTAGTTCAAACCTGAACGGCCAACCGGCACAACTTGGATTGACAAATATTAATTTCGGAAATATTGCACCTAAGACATCAACAATTGGACAGTGGTGGTTTACAAGTGATCTGCTCGGACATTTTATTGCCTATGAAACAAAACTTACTCATCTCGACAGCCGAGGCAACCCGGATTTAAGCCTGATTAGTGGAACTGCTTTACATGAACTGATAAAAAGTGTTCGAGTATATTCAGGAGTTGAAGATAACATCAATGATTTTCTGGTGAATGAAGTACAGGATTCCAAAGAAACACCTGATATTATTTTCCTTTCAAATGGTGGCACACTCGATGTTTACCCCGCGGTAAATTCAAGTACAACGGGTTCAATCGCTTCTGCTAACCACGAGATAGAATTGTTGGTTACACCATTACAACCCGGCTGGAATTACCATAAATTAAACGACCCGGGAAATGGAAACTACAAAATTATCAGTGTCACCAGAAGTGATGGGCAAATTATTCCGCTTGATAACGTTTGGCAAACACATGTAACTTTACCCGATGGAAAAGAACCGGTTTACGAAAACAAAATTCATTTCCTTGATGTTTTTGCAGGGGCAACCGCACAAAAATATACCATCAGGTTTAGTCCACCCGCTCAAAATCCTCCTTCAATTGTAAAGATTGAAAACGTACCAACAACTTTTGTTACCCAACCATTAACAACAATCAATGTTGTTTTCAATAAACCAATTGATGCTTCTACTTTCAATTATGAAGACATGACTCTTAGAGTACAAGGCGGTGCAGATATTATGGATGCCTCAGTAACCGTTACTGAAATTAACCAAACTACTTTCCGGGTTGACTTAACATCAAAAACAACCCTTGATGGGTTTTATGCCTTAAATATTCAAACAGCTGGAATTAAAGATTTGAATGGAATAGCTGGAGTTGAAGGAAAACAAGCCAATTGGACACAGTTTGTTGGTATTCCTGCAATAAGTGAATTTATTGGGCTGCCCGAAAACAAGGTAGGTGTGCCTTTTGATTTATTACTTTTGAAATTCAATGTGCCTATCGATAAAACTACATTGCTTCCTTCCCGTTTGATCTGGAAAAAAGATGGATTTCCTGTAACAGGTTCAATTACAATTATTCCAATGGATACGGAAGGAAAATTGTTTCAATTAACAGGGTTACAATCGTTTATGACAGGTGACGGAAATTATACACTGACAGTTGATTTGCAAAATATAAAATCACTTGACGGGATAAATGGGGCAACCGACCAAAGTGTTGATTGGAAAATAGACCAGACACCACCCACTGTGAGTGAAATAATTCCATCGACCGAAGGCGGATATGATTCGCAACATCGTACTTCTTTTACGGTCAAATTCAACGAACCTGTTAACGGACTGGTTGTAAACTCGCTCGAATTGTGGAAAGACGGTCAACAACAACCAATTTCACAACTTAATCTAAAAAAGATATCCGATTCAGAATATCAGTTTACACAGTTCAGAATGTTGACTTATTACGAAGGAAACTACCTGTTGAAATTAAAAATGAACGGTATTACCGACTTTGCAGGAAATTCAGGTACAAATATTATTGAATTCGACTGGATAGTTTTTCGAAAAGCACCTAATGCTGTAACCAATTTAAGAATTACTCCCGACATGGGCTACTCTGATACTGATGCCATTACAGCAACTAAAAACCTGATTGTAAGCATGACGGTTAACCAGGATAATTCACGTATTCTGATTTACCAAACCGATCAGGTAAATCCTGTTCTTTTAGCCGATACCTCGAATGTAAACTCGGGTCCGCTTTCGTTGCCAATTATCTTAAGTTACACCGGAAATGTAAGCATTGAAGCACATTGTATGGATATCTTCACGAATACGGCAGTAACAAAATTACCGGTATTTATTGACGAAAGTTCGCTGACCGGGACCTGGAATAACGTGCCTCTGACAGCTGTTACTTTACAACCTTCCTCACTACAATTAGAATTCTCCGAAAAATTACTTGATGACTCAAATCTAAAAGATTACATGAATTTTGTACGCAACGGACAAACTTTGGGGACACAAAATCTGATTGTTTCAAAATCAACAGATAAACTTTATTTGGTAACTGGACTGGATTTGTATGGAAATGCATCAGGAATATACAGTTTGACGATTGATAACAAAAAGCTGTATAAATATTCCAGCGGCAAACAAGGTGTTTCGGAAAGTAAAGCACAATGGACAGTTGAATCGGTAAACAAAGCGCCAAACGCCAATGCAGGAGCAAATCAAACGGTAGACGAAAACACGCTTGTAACCCTTAATGGTTCTTCGTCAAGTGATCCCGATGGTGATGCAATTACGTATTTATGGACTGCTCCTGCAGGAATCACATTGAGTTCAACAACTTCTGCCAATCCAACATTTACAGCACCAGAAGTGAATTCTGATCAGATATTAATTTTCAAACTTGTTGTTAATGATGGAAAAGTGAATTCCTCCTCTGCCAACGTAAACATTACAGTTCGAAATATCAGTGGAACACGAGATCAAATAATAGATTTTAGATCGGGCTGGAATATCTTCTCTTCAAATGTTATTCCGGTTAATTTGGACATGATACCAGTTTTTCAGGCATTGATAGACGATGGTTCGCTCGTTAAAGTTCAGGATCAGTTTGGAAATTCACTTGAAGATTGGTTTATCTTTGGAAGTTGGACAAACAACATTGGGGATTTAACAATCAAAGAAGGTTATAAAGTGAAGGTTAATAAAAATTCCCAATTGTTGTTATCCGGATCTATTCCCGCATATCCAATTAAAATTCCGTTGAAGTCAGGATGGAATATCGTCGGATATCCGCAAAATACAGAAATAGATGCTCAGGTGATAGTGAAGCAATTAGTGGATAGAGGTACGCTAATAAAAGTACAGGACGACTTGGGAAATTCCTACGAAGATTGGAATATTTTTGGTGGCTGGACAAACAACATTGGTAACTTCATCCCTGGAAAAGGATATAGGATAAAGGTCAATTCAACTGATACACTTACAATTAACGGATCTTATGGCAAAAGTTCGATGATGGTTTTGGCTGAATCAAGATCTACAATCCATTTCAAACCGGTATTTGAAGGAAATGGAGTTGATCACATGAACATTAACCTGGTGGAGTTACCGTCAAATCAACTGCAACCTGGCGATGAACTTGCTGTTTTTGACGGAGAAAATTGCGTTGGTGCGGTAACTTTGATGCCACAACATTTGTTGAATCGGGTTGTTTCAATTAGTGCTTCTGCTATGGATGAACTGGGTTCCCCGGGATTTACGGAAAACAACAGTTTTACCATTAAACTCTGGAAAAATCAATCTGGTAAAGAATTTTCGCTTCTGCCTGAAATCATAAGTGGCACTTCAACTTTTACAAAATACGAAACTACTTTGGCAAGTCTTGAAAAATACAATACCACAGATTTAACAGATCCGCAGTTTTCACGTGAAACAATTGTAAAATCTTATCCAAATCCTTTTAACGATAAAATATCAATAGAAGTAAATGTACCTGAATCAACCAGATTGTCGATTGATATTATTGGTCAAGATGGCAGTTTAGTTAAGCAACTTACCAGAAATAAACAAGTACTTCAGGGAATCCAGTTTTTTACCTGGAATGGTACAAATAATCAAAATTCAACAGTTGCATCAGGTATATATTATCTGAGAATCAAAACTGATGATAAAGAGATCCATCAAAAGATAGTATTTAAAAAATAGGATTTATAAGTAATAAATTGTTGGTGATTTAATTGAAATAAAAAGCAATAAGTTTAAAAAAGGTTTGCCGGACTATAATTCGGCAAACTTTTTTTATATCAATTCCTTAACATAAATCAATATCGTCAGTATATTAGAATTAAACATTTCAATAACAATATTTAGTTCAGGTAAATCAGCAAAACCTATCGATATAATTTTCTCTATAAAATATTAATTTTGAAAAAAATACAACTTGAAAAAAGGAATTGTAATTAAATCGACAGGTAGCTGGTACACCGTTGAAACAGAATACGGAGAAAAATTTGAGTGCAAAATTAAGGGCAAATTTCGTATAAAAGACATAAAAAGTACCAATCCAATTGCTGTTGGAGACAAAGTTGAATTTACTGTTCAATCATCAACGAATGATAATAAAGAACAAAATATAGGTTTAATTTCTGGTATCGAAGACCGCAAAAACTACATAATTCGCCGCTCACAAAACCTGTCAAAACAATCGCATATTATTGCCGCCAACATTGATCAGGCTGTTTTGGTGGTTACCCTATTTTATCCGGTTACAACAACAACTTTTATCGACCGATATCTCGCATCAGCCGAAGCTTACCGGATTCCGGTGCTGATTGTTTTCAACAAAAACGATCGTTTAACCGACGATCAAAAAAAGGCATTGAACTCAATTATTGATATTTACACAAAAATTGGATATTCCTGTATTACAACCTCCGCAACAACATTGTTTGGAATTGAAAATTTAAAAAATGCCTTAAAAAATAAAATTAACGTAGTAAATGGCCACAGTGGAGTTGGAAAATCAACGCTCATTAATATTCTGGAACCTGGTTTAAATTTGAAAACTATGGATATTTCTGATTTTCATAATACAGGAAAACATACTACCACTTTTACAACACTTTACAAATTAAGTTTTGGAGGTTACATTATCGATACTCCGGGAATCAAAGCTTTTGGAATGCTCGAAATGGAAGCCTGGGAAATATCACACTATTTTCCCGAAATTTTTAAAATCTCACACGATTGCCAGTACAACAATTGTTCGCATACCCATGAACCGGGTTGTGCTGTAAAAGTAGCTGTAAAAAATGGTGAAATTGCTGTTTCACGTTTTATAAGTTATCTCGGACTTCTGGAGACGGATGAAAAATACCGTCCGGCTTTTTGACTATTCAGAACTTTCAATAAAGCCTCCACCAATCAATCTTTCTCCGTCGTAAAAAACGGCTGTTTGTCCGGGGGCAATCATCGCTTCAGGTTTTAATAATCTGACCTCTGCCCTTCCCTCTTCCAAAATATTCAAATTACAAGGGGTTAACTGGAGCCTGTAACGTATCTTAACATCGTATATTTTGTTACTATTTATTTCTTGTTTATCAACTAATTGAATATTTCTTAAATACACTTTTGTTCGATACAAATTTCTGTATTCTGCCAATACAATTTCGTTGTCATCCGGACGAATTTCGGCCACAAAAACCGGAAAATTAAGATTCACACCCAATCCTCTTCTTTGTCCCACCGTATAATTTGTAATTCCTGAATGACTTCCCAAAATTTCACCATTTGCATTTACAAAATTGCCCGGCTTTGAAATAATACCTTCCTTTTGTAAAAATTCGCGATAATCTCCGTTGGGAGTGAAACAAATTCCAAGGCTGTCTTTTTTCCCTGAAAGTTTTACAAAGCCTCTTTCGGCAGCCAGTTTTCGTATTTCCGTTTTTGTAAAAGCTCCCAATGGCAGAATCAGCTTATTTAAAACTGAAGTATTTAATCCCCACAAAAAAAATGACTGGTCTTTGTCTGGATCTACCCCTTCAAAGATGAAATTTTTACCCTGATAATCTTTAATCTGTGCATAATGTCCTGTGGCAATCCAATCACATTTTTCAATATCAGCATGTTGCAGCAAAGCTTTAAATTTCATTTCCGGATTACACCAGGCGCACGGAAATGGTGTTTTACCGGTTTTATATCCATTAATAAAATAATTGATTACGGTATCACGAAATTCATTTCTTAAATCAACAATAAAATGTCTGATATTCAATTGATCAGCAAGACTTTTGGCATCTGCAAAAGTATCTGTTGATAATTCCGATTCACCATAAAACAAGAAGGAAATGCCTACAACTTCATAACCTATTTCCTGGAGTAAAAGCGCAGAAACAGAACTATCCACTCCCCCGCTCATTCCCAACAAAACACGCGGTTTCATTTATTAAAATATTCGTAAACAATTTTTGCTTTTGCTTTACCAATACTTTCAGCAAGCGTTTCCTGTGTCTGGGACTTTATCGATTTTACCGATTTAAAATCTTTCAGCAGTTTTTCTGTGGTTTGGTCGCCCACACCTTTTATGGAAGTGAGTTCAGAATTAATAAACGATTTCGATCTTTTATCACGATGAAAACTGATGCCAAACCGGTGTGCTTCGTCGCGCAAATGTTGAATTACACGCAGCGATTGCGAACTTTTATTGATATAAATAGGAACCGAATCGCCCGGAAAATATATCTCTTCCAACTTTTTTGCAATCCCGATAATGGCAATTTTTCCGCGCAAATTTAGTTTTTCGAGTGCAGAAACTGCTGATGACAATTGTCCTTTTCCCCCGTCAATCACGATTAGTTGCGGGAGTGGTTTTTCTTCCTCCAAAAGCCGGCTGTATCTTCGGAAAACAACTTCTTCCATCGATGCAAAATCATTGGGACCTTCCACTGTTTTAATGTTGAAATGGCGATATTCTTTGGGTGCCGGTTTGCCATTTTTAAATACCACACACGCAGCCACAGCCTGTGTTCCCTGCAAATTACTGTTATCAAAACATTCGATATGAACAGGATTCTCTGAAAGCTGTAAATCCTTTTTTATCGTCGAAAGCAATTGCTCTTCTTTTATTTTCGGATTTTTCAACACCATTTGCTTTTCCTTTTCCAGCCTGAAATATTTGGCATTTCTTTGAGACAATTCCAAAAGCTGTTTCTTATCTCCTTTTTGTGGAATCCTGAAAACGATATTTTCAAGTTCGTAATCAAGTTTTATGGGGACAAGTATTTCTTTTGCATTACTGAAAATACGTTGTCGTATTTCCACAATTCCGGTTAAAAGCAACTCTTCCGGTGTTTCATTCAACACTTTTTTTATCTCAAGTGTAAAAGTCTGAATTATGGCGCCTTTAATCACTTTCAGATAATTGATAAAGGCAAACTTTTCATCCTCTTCTATTGAAAAAACATCTACATCTGTAATGGTTGGCGACACAATAGTTGACCGGCTTTGAAACCGCTGCAGTGAATCGTATTTCAGTTTAACTTTCGCAGCCTCTTCAAAATCCATCTTTTCGGCCATTTTTTCCATTACATCCTTCAGGTGTTTTATAACTCCTGAAACATTTCCCTTCAGAATATTCTGAATATCGGCAATTCCTTCATCATATTTTTCAGTCGAAATGTATCCTTCGCATGGTGCGGTACAATTGCCAATATGATATTCCAGACACGCTTTGTATTTATGATTTCGAATGTTTTCTTCTGAAAGGTAATAATTACATGTTCTGAGTTTATATTCGGTTCTGAACAGCTCAAGTAAAGTTCTTACAGTATAAATTGATGTATAAGGACCGAAATATTTTGAGCCGTCGCGAATAAGATTCCGTGTTTGAAATACCCTGGGAAAAGGCTCATTTTTGATACATATCCACGGAAAACTTTTATCATCTTTAAGCTGGATGTTATAACGTGGCTGGTATTTTTTAATCAGGTTGTTTTCGAGCAGCAATGCATCTTGCTCACTCTCCACCACCATATGCCTAATATCGGCAATATTTCTGACAAGAAGAGCTGTTTTCCTGTGCTCGTGATTTTTGGCAAAATAGGAAGAAACCCTTTTTTTTAAATCCTTTGCCTTTCCGATATAAATGATCGTTCCGGTATTATCGAAATATTGATAAATACCGGGTTTATCAGGCAAAACCGCAACGAGCGATTTAAGATGTTCAATATTGCTATTTTGTGTGTGGTATTTCAATCAGGAATATTTTACCAATACATGTGTGTTATAATCCTGCAGAATTTGTTTTTGTGGGGTGTCAATAAATTCGAGATCACAAACAAAACTGAAATATATTTTATTCACACCAAGCTTTTTTACCAGGTTTAAAGCAGCCAAGGCAGTACCGCCAGTCGCTAAAATATCATCGTGAATTAAAACCACATCATTACTTTCTAATCCATCGGTGTGCATTTCAATCCAATCTTCTCCATATTCAAGCTGGTAAGTTTCGTTAATTACTTTATAAGGTAATTTGCCTTTTTTCCTCACGGGTACAAATCCGGCATCGAGTTTATTTGCCAATGCACCACCAAAAATAAAACCTCTTGCCTCGAGTGCCACCACTTTAGTAATACCCCTTTCTTTAAATTCCTCCACAATTGAATCGACAACAAAATTGAATGCACTTGGATTTTTAACAAGTGTGGTAATGTCTTTGAAGTTTATTCCTTCTTTTGGATAATCCTGAATTTCCCTGATTTCTTTCTTTAAATCCATAATTTTAATTTACGTTCCACGTGAAACATTATCTCCCCAATAAAATCAAAAGCACATTGATATCAGCAGGTGAAACTCCGGAAATTCGGCGTGCCTGTCCAATTGTTTTGGGATTTATTTTCTCCAGCTTTTGTCTTGCCTCGGTAGAAATTGATTTTAACTCACTGTATATGAACCTGTTTTCAATAATAATATTCTCTAATTTATCTAACTTGTCTGCTAATTGCTTCTCCCTGTTAATATAACCCTCATATTTTATGACTATTTCAGCCCCCTCAATAATTTCCATTCTTCTTTCTTCCGGAACCTTTTCAAGGAACTTTTTGAAAGGTGTAATTGGTTCTATTAAATCGAAAATTGACAATTGTGGTCTCAGAATCAGGTCTATTAATTTAACACCTTGTTTTAATTCTGATGTACCTTTTTCAATAAGTAATTGATTTACAAAACGTTGTTTAACACTGAAATTCTTAGCAAAATCAACTATCTCATTAATTAATGTTGTTTTTTCATTCAAAAGCCGGATTCTTTCAGCAGATGCCAAACCCAACTTAAATGACCTTTCAGTTAAACGGGCATCAGCATTATCCTGTCGAAGTAAAATCCTGTACTCTGCCCTGCTGGTAAACATTCTGTAAGGTTCATCAATTCCTTTTGTTACAAGGTCATCAATCAAAACCCCTATATAAGCCTCATTTCTTCTCAGAACAAATTCGTCAGAACTTGAGTGGCTTTTCAGATGAGCATTGATTCCTGCCATAATTCCCTGTGCACCAGCTTCTTCATAGCCAGTTGTACCATTAATCTGACCAGCAAAAAAGAGGTTCTTCAGAATTTTTGTTTCTAAAGTATGATGTAATTGTGTTGGTTCAAAATAGTCATACTCAATTGCATAACCAGGTCTGAAAATTTTTGCTTTTTCCAAACCAGGTATTTTTTGTAATCCTTTGTATTGAACATCCCAGGGCAATGATGAAGAAAAACCATTCAGGTAATATTCAATAGTCTTCTCGCCTTCGGGTTCAAGAAACAACTGGTGCATTTCTTTTTCGGAAAAAGTCACAAGTTTTGACTCAATACTTGGACAATACCGCGGACCTGCACCCTGAATGGTGCCATCGAACATGGGGGAATCATCGAATCCGGTTTCCAAAATATTGTGTACTTCTGGATTTGTATAAGTAATCCAACAGGAACGCTGTTTTAACTTTGATTCAGTTCCCGGCAGGTAGGAAAATTTATAATATCCTTCGTCACCTTTTTGTTCCGTGAGAATAGAAAAATCGATGGTTCTTCCGTCAATTCTCACAGGTGTTCCGGTTTTTAATCGCCCTGTTTTAAAACCTGCATCAATCAGTTGTTCGGTAATATCATAAGAAGCGCCCTCTCCTATCCTGCCCCCTTTCATTTTTGACTGCCCGATATGAATCAAACCATTCAAAAATGTTCCGTTTGTAAGTATTACCGTTTTCGATTTAAATTCGATTCCGATTTTTGTTACCACGCCTTCAACAACCTTATTGTTGATAATAAGCTGGGTAACTGCATCCTGCCACAAATCAAGATTTTCAATACCTTCGAGTGTTTCGCGCCAAAGTTCTGAAAACCGGAATCTGTCGTTTTGTGCTCGCGGACTCCACATTGCGGGTCCTTTTGATTTGTTCAGCATCCGAAACTGAATGGTTGACTTATCGGAAATTATACCTGAATAACCTCCCAAAGCGTCAATTTCGCGAACAATCTGGCCTTTTGCAATGCCGCCCATTGCCGGGTTGCACGACATCTGACCATATTTAGTCATATCCATCGTTATCAGGAGTGTTTTTGAACCCAGGTTGGCTGCTGCTGCTGCTGCCTCGCAACCTGCATGTCCACCTCCCACTACTATTACATCGTATTGCGGAATCATTTTTCTATCTCACTAAAATCAACTTCACTTAAATAATAATTCTCTTTTGCTCTCATCAGTTTTACATCTTCTTCGGTTTTGTCTTTATAACCATTCAGATGCAGAACTCCATGAAAAACAACTCTGTATAGTTCTTTTAAAAAACTTGTTTGATAAGTTCCGGCATTTTCTTTTATCCTGTCGATACTTATAAATAGATCTCCTGAAACGATATCATTTTCAACATAATCGAATGTTATTATGTCGGTAAAATAATCGTGATTCAGGTATTTCTTGTTCATTTCGAGTAAATATTCGTCTGAACAAAACACAATTGTTATATCACCTGGTTTGTTACCTTCAGCTTTTACAAGGGATTGAATATGCTTTTTCAGAATTTTTTTTTGAATTTTCAGAGGTTTTATTTCCTCGAAAATGAAATCAATGCGGCTCACTGCAAATCAATTTAAATTTCACTTTGTTTCCCTTTTTGTTATACTCAAGTGTATCAGTTAACTTTTTGATGATATAAATCCCTCTGCCTGACTCTTTCCTGATGTTTTCCTTTATCGTTGGATCTTCCACATTTACAATATCGAATCCTTCACCTTCATCTTCAACCTGAATCTGAACTTCTTTATCGGTACACCAAACTGAAATACTTACCTTTTTATGCAAATTACTTTTATTCCCATGTTTTATGGCATTTACAACTGCCTCAGAAACACAAAGCAAAACTTTATTGAAATACTTTTCAGGCAGATCACATTCAGCAAACTTATCTTTTAAAAAGTCTTCAACTTTTTGTATTTCTGATAGTTCAGAATCTATTACCAGTATTTCAGGAGTTCGAGATATCACTTTCTTTCTTCAATGTTTTTTATATACTGTTTGTATTTGTTGTTGTAAAAGTTGTGCAATTTATGTGTATTTCTGTTCAGATACTCAATACTGATATTTTCTTTTTCCTTGTACTCAAAAAACTTAACCGGGTTACTAAAAAACTCATCGGCTGTACGCGATTCTCTTTTATCCTCAAAATCACGTTCCATTTCGGCCTTTTCGGCTTCCAATAACCGGGTGGTTATCTGGTTTTGTCGTGCTAATGTTTGTGCATTAATTGATTTATTCATCAACTCTTTTCTATTCTGCTCCAACATGTTATCAATTTGCTGAAGCTGGCTTTTTGCTTCACTTCCAACGCTGCCATTATTCATAATATCGCGTAACATTTGCTGCATCATTTCGTGTTGCATCAGTGTTTGGCCCATTTGCTGGCCCATTTGCTGACTATTTCCGTTTTTCATCTGATCAATCATTTGCTGCAATTGCTGCTTTATATTATCCGATGCCTGTTTTAACTGACCCATTCCCGGTTTGCCATTTCCACCTGGTTTTTCGCATTCCTGATCACCGGGCTGACTATTGGCCATCTGCTTTTCAAGGTTTTCAAGCGCTTCGTTCAGCATCAGTGCCAGGTTATTCAACGACGTTACAACAAATTGCTGACTCATCCGCGCATTTGGAAAAAGTCCTTCCTGAAGATCTTCTCCTGCCTTTGTTATATTCATTTGCATTGAAAGCAGTTCGTTGTTTACCATGCTTGTTATCTGCGGTGTTCTCATAGCCAGACTATACAACGAATCTTTCACAATTCTGCTTTGTTCAGTGATCTTTTTCTGATCGCGGTTTATCTGAATTAATGACGGATCTTTATCGGCTATTCCGTTTAAACTGTTAATCAGGTTTTCCTGTGAAAAAGATAAATACAAAAGATTACTTAAAATCTGTTTCAGATTTGCAATGCTTTCCATGTTCTCTTCCTTTGTGTTCATATCGAGCATTTGCTGCATCGAAAAGGCAAGATTCTGAAGTTTTTCTGTATTGTTTTTGAGTCCTTCCTCCGACTTTTTCCTGTTTTTCTTATTTAAATCTGATTTCGATTGCTCAAAACTATTATCAATATCCTGAAACTCCTCTTTAAATTCATCAAAATTCATGGGTTTTTTCATTTCATTATTCAGCTTCAACGCGTCTTCCAGATTTTTCTGAAGTTCCTTTGTGCGATTCTGATGTTCTCCAACCTTTTGCGAAGTTTCTTCAAACTCTTTTTCCTTTCCAAATTTTTCTGATAACGCCTGTTCTTCCTGAGCAATTTCTTTTACCTGGTCTATTACATCCTGAAGTTTTTGTTCCACTTTCAGTTTTTTCAGCATTTCGAGGTTTCTTTCGAGTTGTTTATCCAAATCTTCATAAGTCAGATTCATATCTTTCGTCAACTCATTCATTTTTTGACTGTTAAACTGTTCCGCGAGTTTATTGAACTCCTCCATCAGCTTTTTCAGTTCATCGGTAAAAACTTCGTTCAATAATTCTTCAATCTGATTTTGCTTTTCTTTGATATCCTCGTTATTGTTATTAAACGAGTTAAGATAATTATTGAGTTTTTCGTTATCTTCCTTTATCTGGTTATACAATTGTTCAAGCCGGTTTTGCTTCGAAACGATATCATTTACCATTTGCGATTTTTCCCATTCCGAAAGATTTGTATCCATATTTTTAAGCTGAAGATTATTTAAATCTTCCCTGATTTCCTGCGCCAGTTTTCTGCTTTTTTCGAAGTTCGATTCAAGATTATCAAACTGTTGTTTATCGTTTGCCAGAATCTCTTCGCGGGATGGAAATTTAAAGGTGAAATTATCGGATGTAGTTGTTTTATAATTATTTACAACATCATTGTCGGTCACCGAAAAATAATAAGAAACAATTCCTTCGGTTTTATCAAGCTGACTGAAATCGAAACTGAAGAAAAATTCCTGATCTGTTAACAGCGGAACTACCGGAATCGAAATGGCAGAGTCAGAATTTTCAACGTTAAAATGAAAACTAAGGTTTGAAAAACCATAATCGTCTCCGATATTTCCCTTAAAAAAGCTACGTGTAAGTTGCAATGAATCTTTTACTTCCGTAATTTCAATTTCAGGAAAAAGGTCCGGAATCACTTCAACAGAATACGATAAAGCCAATTCAGGTTCTGTAATACTATTCTTAATAAATACATTGTATGAAGTTGATTTATTGAAACCTGCGGATGCTGTGAATAAATTATCTTTTTCCATAGCTTCAGTTTTTGTTGAATCGCTGAAAACAATAAAAACCGAATCGATATCAATACCCGAAAAATTCCATTCCACTCTTGTTCCGTTTGGTACCTGCAAATCGCCAATATTATCGATTACCTGTTTTTGCAAACCTGTGTAGGCAGGCGGAACAACCGTTGTTTTAAACCCTGTGATACCAGGTTTTGGCAAAAGTTGCAAATTGTAATTGGTCGAATTATACTTTAAATCGGTAAAGTAAAACCTTACTGAATTAATTACCGAAATCATTTCGTACTCGAAATTCCCGGGTGAAGCCGATTTCATCAGGTAATTATTTCCTTCGATGTTGATGTAAACAATTTCCGGAATCTCGTTTCCTTCAACTTTGAGTTTTACTGTGTACGAATCTCCTTTTTTTACCTTTAAATTGCTGTTTTCGAGCTGAAACTCAAATGGAGCAGGTTTTACAAAAGTTGTGTTAAAATGAATAAGCCGGTTGGTTGACTCAATATAAATATCTTTATTAAAAACGAATATCCCGGCTGATAGAATGATACTTACAAAAAAATACATTAAAATATTCCGAATATTTTTATATTGAACAGCCTCGTTAAAATCAAAAACTTTCAGTTCTTCAATTTTCTGATCGATACTGGCCAGAATCAATTCGTTTGAATACTGTTTGGTTTGTAATTCATTCAGTTCAATAATATTTAATAGTTTATCTTCAATGGCTGTAAAGTGTTTTTGAATCACTTTTGTAACCATTTTAATATCCATTGCTTTTAAAACATTGAAAATTTTAAGTGCCGGGAGAATTACAAACTGCAGCGAGAGTAAACTGAAAAAAAGAATAAATCCATAAAAAACGGTTCGCCTGACAGCTGGACTGAAATACACAAAAAACTCTGTTAATGAGTATATTGTATAAAGAAATATGAGAATAAAAAGCAGCAAAACCAATCCTCTCACCAGTCTGTAAGTATAAAACCTGGTTTTAAAAAAATTCAGTTTATCAACAAGTATGTTAAAATTGTCAGTCATTAAAAACAATTATTTATTATTCAGTAATTTACAATTATCAGTATTGTTAATAACGTCACTATAAAATGCTAAAAAAACAAAAGTAAACTTTTAAAATAAAATTTGCATTCATCAGAATTTTATACATATATGCTTAATACTTAAAAAATGTGTCAATGTTTATGAATTTTTAGACTCTAAATATTCACAACTTATTGAATCATCATTCACGTTAAAATTCATCTCTTTTATAATATTAACAACTGTTTGTAACTTTTCTGAAGTATTTATTTCATAAGAAATTAAACATACATTTTGATGTTCAGAAACCCATTAAAAAATTGTTTACTTTGTTTTGGTAAAAACTGAAAAATAGAAATTAACAGTTATCAACAGCACATAATAACCAATATTAGATTTTATATTTGCTTTATAAAAAACATTAAATAATTATATCTGTGAAAATATTGTTAGTAGAAGACAACCTGATGAACCAAAAGGTGGTAATGTTTAATCTGAAAAAATTAAACTTCGAAATTACGCCTGCAGTAACCGGTTCAGAAGCTATCGAACTTTTTAAAAACAATCAGTTCAGTCTTGTATTAATGGATATTATGCTTCCGGAAATGGATGGTTACCAAATTACGCAGGCAATCAGGGAAATGGAAAAACAAAACAATGTTGAAAATCCGGTTCCCATTATTGCGCTTACAGCCAACACATATGATAATGATAAAGAAAAATGTTTTGATGCCGGTATGAACGATTATTTATCGAAACCATTTACTTCCAAACAGTTAATTGATATGATTGCCAAATATCTTCCTGTCGGTACAAATGAATAATGAATTTTATATAAGAGGAGAAAATTATTCGGATACTGAAAAGGAACTTGATAAAAAACTCCGGCCACTTCAATTCAGCGATTTCAGCGGGCAAAATCAGATTGTTGAAAACCTTAAAATATTTGTTAAAGCTGCCAAATTGAGGGGAGAAGCGCTCGATCATGTACTTTTGCATGGTCCGCCCGGACTGGGGAAAACCACGCTTTCAAATATTATTTCGAATGAAATGGGAGTGGGGCTGAAAATTACTTCAGGACCAGTACTAGATAAACCTGGAGATCTGGCCGGGTTATTAACAAATTTAGAAACGAACGATGTACTGTTTATCGACGAAATTCACCGTTTGTCGCCCATTGTTGAAGAATATCTGTATTCGGCGATGGAGGATTTCAGAATTGATATAATGATCGACAAAGGACCCAGTGCACGTTCCATTCAGCTGCAATTAAATCCGTTTACCCTCATTGGCGCCACCACACGTTCGGGTTTGTTAACATCACCGCTCAGAGCCCGTTTTGGTATTAATGCTCACCTTGAATACTATGATAATGATGTACTTACGGGAATTGTAAAACGTTCGGCAAGTATTCTGGAAGTAAATATTGTTGACAATGCTGCGCGTGAAATTGCTTTTCGAAGTCGCGGAACACCCCGAATTGTTAACTCACTGCTGAGAAGAGTGCGCGATTTTGCCCAGGTAAAGGGAAATGGCAGCATTGATATGGAAATTACAAAACATGCCCTGAAAGCCCTTAATATTGATGAATACGGGCTGGATGAAATGGATAACAAAATACTGGTTTGTATCATCGATAAATTTAAAGGCGGACCGGTTGGAATTTCAACCATTGCAACAGCAGTGGGCGAAGACAGCGGAACCATTGAAGAAGTTTACGAACCGTTTCTGATCAAAGAAGGATTTTTGAAACGAACTCCCCGCGGACGTGAAGCCACCGAACTGGCTTACAAACATTTGGGAAGAATAAAATACGGCGACAACCTGACTTTATTTTGAAGGTATCAGTTTTATTTCAAACAGTTTTGGCCAGTATTTTCCGGTAACAAACAGGTTTCCGGTTTTTTCATTCCAGGCAATTCCATTCAAAACATCCAGTTTATCTGAATTATTTTTATACATGTCAACAATACCGGCCATGTTGATTTCTGAAATTACTTTTCCGGTTTCCGGATCAATCTGAACAATCATTTCGGTGGTATAAACGTTGGCATAAATAGTTCCATTCACAAATTCAAGTTCGTTCAGATAATTAATCAGCCCCCGGTTATTGGCAACCTGAACAGTTCTAACCACCGAAAAATCAGTTGGGTTTATCCAGGTTAGCAGGTGAGTTCCGTCGCTCATGATCAGGTTTGTACCGTCGTTTGTCAATCCCCATCCTTCTTCCGAACGAAATGAAAAAGAGTCGATTAATGCCAGATTTTCAAGGTTATAAACAAAACCTTTTTTGTTTTTATAAGTGAGTTGGTAGATTTTATCATTCAGAATGGTAATTCCTTCGCCAAAATATTTTTCATCCAGCATCACCGATTTTTCGATGCTACCATTTTCGAGCTTGGTTTTAAAGATTCCCGAAGTACCGTATTCTCCGGTTCCTTCATAAAGCGAATTTTTAAAAAACTCAAGTCCTTGTGTATAATGAGTTTTTGCATGTGGAAATGTGTTAACTACCTGGTAAGTATATTTGGTAGAGGGCTGGTCTGAAAAAACATTCACCAAAGCAGAGCGTGTATTTTTTTGCCCGTCGGTTTTAACGGCTTCCACCGAAAAACTGCTGCTGCCCAGAGTTTTAAGTTCAATATTGTCAACCGTAAAATCAATTTCCTTGCTTTCTTTGATTAACTGGTTGTTGTAAAAAAGTTTTACCGATTCCAGTTCTCCGTTTTTGACTTTTGTCTGAACTCTTACAGAAACTTTGTCGGCAAAAACATAGTTTGCTTTTGCCGGAATTACTGAAATAGTACTGACCGGTTTTCGTGATTTTGATGAATTATTGGAACACGAAAAAGAAGTGATAAATAAACTGAAAATCAATATTAACGGAAAGGTCACAGGTTTTTTCATCAGAAATGAATTTTTAAGAATCGGCAACAAAATTAATAAAAAAGAGGCGTTCAGAAATTCTGATACAAAATTGCGAATCTGAAATTCAGTGTTTTGATATGAATTTTATCTTTGCTCAAAATTCCGAAGTTTTGAGCACATACAAACGGTTGGCAGGCGATACGGCTATTTATGGTATCAGCAGTATTTTAGGAAGAGTTCTGAACTGGTTACTAACCCCTTATTATACAAGAGTTTTTCTTGAAAGTGAATTTGGTGTTCAAACCAATCTCTATTCTTATGCCGCGGTATTGCTCGTAATCCTCACTTATGGTATGGAAACCTCGTTTTTCCGTTTTGCATCGAAAAGTGAAAATCCCGGAAGAGTTTATTCCACTTCGCTTATTTCGGTTTTCAGCACCTCGCTGTTGTTTTTACTCATTTTTATTTTACTGAAAAACCCGATTGCCGGTTTTATTCAATATCCGCAACATCCGGAATATATAGTCTGGTTTGCTGTTATTCTGGCCATTGATGCCATAACAGCCATTCCTTTTGCCTGGATCAGAATTGAAAAGAGGCCCATAAAATTTGCGGCTATCAAGCTGATTAACATTGCATTTAATATTGCGTTTAACCTGTTCTTTTTAACCTTTTGCCCGTGGATTTTAAAGCACAATCCAGAGTCGTGGATCCGGTTTATTTATTCGCCCGAAATAGGAGTGGGGTATATTTTTATTTCCAATCTGCTGGCTTCAGGCATTATGTTATTGATGTTATTGCCCGATATTCTGAAAATTCAATTTCAGTTTGATAAAGAAATATTTAAGAAACTGCTCAACTACGGTTTACCGATTCTGATTGTGGGAATTGCCGGCCAGTTAACACTTTATGTGGGTAACATTTTGATACCTTTCCTGATACCCGAATCACAGGAACCCATGAAACAGCTTGGTATTTACGGCGCCAACCTGAAACTGGCCGTTTTGATGAACATGTTTATCCAGGCTTTCAGGTTTGCATTCGAGCCTTTTTTCTTTGCCCGCGGAAATTCAAAAGATGACCCGGTAATTTATGCCAACATCATGAAATATTTTGTCATTTTCGGGTTGCTGATATTTCTGGGAATGACTTTGTATATTGATTTACTGCAATTTATTAATGATCAGAAATACAATTCGGGATTAAAAGTGCTTCCCATAATTCTGATGGCCAACCTGATTTACGGAATGTATTACACCCAGTCGCTCTGGTACAAAATTACCGACAAAACCCGGTACGGAGCCACGCAAAGTGTTATTGCCTCGGTTGTTTCAATTACGCTGAACTTCCTGTTAATTCCGGTTTTCGGATATATGGGATCCGCATTTACACTGCTTTTCAGTTATATTCTTGTTCTGGTTATTTCCTATTTTCAAGGTGAAAAATATTACCCGGTACCTTATAACCTGAAACGAATCGGGATTTATTTTGCCGTGGCTCTGTCGCTGTTTTTTATTTCCGGGTTGTTTCAGTCTTTTCATCCTTTTGTAAAAGCAGGATTGGGTACACTTTTGATTTTGATTTTTTTCGGAGTTGTTTACGCTTTCGAAAAAAAAGATTTAAAAGGTTTATTTAAAATGAATAAAAAGAAATAAGCACCAAAAAGTATTATTTTTGTTTTTTATGAAAGATTTGAAAGATAAAATTATAGCAGTTGCCAGCGATCATGCAGGTTTTGAGAGGAAACAGGCTATTCTTGCCTGGTTCAGGGAAAAAGGAATTGCCTACCATGATTTTGGCTGTTTTTCGGCAGAACCGGTTGATTACCCCGATTTTGCCCATGCCATTGCCCATGCCATTGAAAAAGGCGAATTTGAAACCGGTATCACATTTTGTGGCAGCGGCCAGGGAATCAGCATTGCAGCCAATAAACATCAACATGTGCGTTCAGCTATTTGCTGGATACCCGAAATTGCAACGCTTGCCCGCCAGCACAACGATGCCAATATTTGTGCAATTCCAGGGCGTTTTGTAACCAACGAACAGGCAATTGCCATTGTTGAAGCCTTTTTAAATGCTGATTTTGAAGGAGGTCGTCACGCAAGGCGCGTTGAAAAAATTCCTTGTAAATAAAAAATGTCAAAACAAAAGGAAATATTTCTTGAGGAATCAAAAATTGCTTTCGACCTGAAACACCGGAAGACAATCAATTTTAATATCGGGCGGTACGACGAAGCGGTTGCAAAAGGAAAACTTCGGTATGCCAGTCTCGAAACTGCAAGAAATAAAGCTTCTTTTGTAAAAGACGACGTGGTTGCCAACCTCCCTGATTATCTTGAAATATTTGAGAAAAACGCACTGAAAAACAACATTCAGGTTATTTGGGCGCGCGATAGCGGGGAAGCGCTGAAAGAAATCATTGGGTTACTGAAAGCGAACAATACAGAAATGCTTGTTAAAAGCAAATCCATGATTTCGGAAGAGCTGGAGCTGAATGAGCATCTCGAAAAAAATCACATCGAACCGGTGGAAACCGATCTGGGTGAATTTATTGTTCAGGTTGCCGGCGAAAAACCGTATCATATTTTAACGCCTGCGATGCATAAATCGAAAGAAGATGTGGCAGAGCTTTTTACCGAGAAATTTGATATGCCTCACGGTTCAACACCCACCGAAATAGCCAGGTATGTTAGAAAAATACTCCGCGAAAAATTTACAACAGCCCAGGCCGGAATAACCGGCGCCAACTTTCTGGTGGCCGATGTGGGCGGAATTTTACTGACCGAAAACGAAGGAAACGGGTTTATGTCGGTGGCTTTTCCAAAACTGCACATTGTTATTGCCGGAATCGAAAAAATACTTCCATCCGTGAAAGATCTGCCGCTGTTTTTACCGCTTCTGGCCACAATGGGCACCGGGCAGCAAATAACAGTTTACAACTCGCTGATTACGGGACCCCGCAAACCGGGCGAAACCAATGGTCCGGAGAAAATGGTGGTTATTCTGCTCGATAACAAACGTTCTGAAATTGCCAATGAAAAAGAACATTTCAAGTCGCTGAAATGTATCCGCTGCGGAGCCTGCCTCAATGCCTGCCCCATTTACCGGAATGTGGGTGGTTACACTTACAATTCAACTTATGGCGGCCCGATTGGTTCGGTTATCACGCCATTTATGAAGGGATTTGAACAATATAATCACCTCAGTTATGCCTGCACGGTTTGTGGTGCCTGCACAGAGGTTTGCCCGGTAAAAATTCCGCTCCACGATCTCCTGCTGCTCAACAGGAAAAAAGCTGTTGAACAAGTTGGTGGAGAAGTAATGTGGAATATCGGAATGAAAGCTTACGGATGGGCCTTAAAAAAACGCTCAAACCTTGACCTGGTAAAAGGTCCGGTTAAAAATAAATTGGCTAAACTTGGTAAAAACGCATTGGGTGATCAAAAAGAATTCCCTGAATTTGCAAAGAAATCGTTTAGTGAAATCTGGAAGTCGAACTTAAAATAATTAATATGTTATCGAATACTTGTAAATATGCGCTCCGGGCGCTCATTTATCTGGGCAAAAATTCAGAAAAGGATTATCGTATCGGGATTAAAAAAATTTCAGAAGACCTGGGATTATCTTCTCCTTTTTTGGGGAAAATCCTGCAAAATCTTGTAAAACAGAAATTATTGGTTTCAACAAAAGGTCCGAATGGTGGTTTTGCGTTGGGTAAAAAACCCGACCAGATTACTTTGTGGGACATTGTTGCAAAAGTTGACGGCGAGGAATTTTTCACCAACTGCCTGATTACGCTTGAACCCTGTAAAACGCACGATCCGTCGAAGCCACTTTGCCCGATTCATTCGCAATACGACAAGCTCCGGAAAGAAATAACTTCTTTCTATAAAGAAACAACGCTGGCAATTATCAGCAGTGATATCGAAAAGTTCGAAGAAATTGTGAGGCTTTAAAACAGCATTTCCCATTTCCGGTTTACTATAAATAACCTGAAAAACAGAAGTGCCGAAAGCACTCCGGCAGCGTTGGCTAAAAAATCGAAAATATCGCTTTGGCGTGTACTCGATAAAAGATGCTGTATAAATTCAAGCATCCCGCTCAACCCGATGGATGTTAGCGCCGCCATGAAATAACCGTTTATTTTAAGTTTTTTGAAAGGGCGTACCAGGAAAAGGCAAAGCGTAAAAAACAGGCCGAAATGTACAATTTTATCGAAATGCGGAATTCTCAGAAAAGGTTCGACAGGAAGCCGCGTGGCCGGAATAAACAGTGCATAACAGGTTATAATCAGCCATAAAATGGGTTTCCAGAAATACAAAATTGTTTTTGCCATGCTTTGTGTTCAGCTTTGATAAGCAAATGTAGGTTTCCGCGGCGAGACTTGCAACTGAAAGCATTTTTGTCAGGAAATAAATAACAATCTTATTAAGAATCAGCCAATGGCGGGAATCTACATCCATATTCCGTTTTGCAGGCAGAAATGTTATTACTGCGACTTTTACAAAACTGTTAATACTTCATTGCAGAGTGATTTTATCAAAGCGCTTAAATCAGAAATTCTGCTTCAGGAAAATTATTTAGAGGGTGAACAGGTCGAAACAATTTATTTTGGAGGAGGCACACCTTCGGTTCTCACAAAAGAAAATATAACAGAAATAACCGGGTTTTTGCAAGAGGTTTTTGCGATTTCACCGGGTTGCGAAATTACTTTCGAAGCCAACCCCGATGACCTTACACCCGGATATCTGGCTGATTTGTATAGTTCCGGGATCAGGAGGCTCAGCATTGGCATACAATCGTTTGATGATGTTTTGCTGAAAAAAATGAACCGCCGTCACAATGCCACCCAGGCGGTTGATGCCATTAAAAATGCAGTTGCAGCAGGGTTTTCAGATATCAGCGCTGACCTGATTTATGGTTTGCCCGGGCTGACAAAAAGTGGCTGGAAAGCCAGTCTTGAAACTGTTTTCAGCCTGCCGGTCACACATCTTTCGGCTTATCATCTTACTTATCATGAGGGAACTCCGTTTTACACCTGGCTCAAAAAAGGAACGCTGAAACCCGCGACTGAACCAACCAGTATTGCCCATTTCGAAGCACTCGTGAAAATGGCTGCTGAGAACGGTTTTGAACATTACGAGATTTCGAATTTTGCAAAAAACGGATTGTATTCAAAACACAACTCGTCATATTGGACCGGCAAAAAATACCTCGGACTTGGCCCGTCGGCGCACTCTTTTAATGGTTTTTCGAGGCGATGGAATGTTTCGCACACCGAAAAATACATTCATTCACTACAGCAGAACCAGCTCTGTTTTGAGGAAGAAATACTTTCGGAAGAAAATCGCTTTAATGAATATATTCTGACCGGCATCCGCACAAAATGGGGAATTTCAACAGCAGAAATTCAAAACCGGTTCGGACCTGAAAAAGCAGCTTATTTTCAGCAAAATATGGAGAAATACCTCGATAGAAAACTGGCCGTAAAAACAGGCGAAATTTATACACTCACACAACAAGGCTGGTTTGTTTCTGATGAAATTACGGCCAACCTCATGTTCATTTAATTGTTTTCCAGCAACTTGAATTAATCAACTTTTAACATTTTATAGTATTGTGCCAGTGCAATCTACCTATATTTCAATATCTTTGCGGTTCTTTAAAAAAACGCTGTTTCTTACATGGAAATAAAAATTGTAAATAAATCGCAGAACGAGCTACCGGCATATAGTACCATTCATTCAGCAGGAATGGATCTCAGGGCAAATTTAACCGAACCCGTTGTGCTAAAACCGCTCGAACGGAAACTCATACCAACAGGATTGTTTATTGAACTTCCGGTTGGTTACGAGGCACAAATAAGGCCACGCAGCGGGCTTGCACTGAAGAAAGGAATTACAGTGCTCAATTCGCCCGGAACAATCGATGCCGATTATCGCGGAGAAATCTGTGTGATACTGATCAACTTGTCGGGTGAGGAATTTGTTATTGAAAACGGCGAACGGATTTGCCAGATGGTGGTGGCGTCGCACGAAACAGTGGAATGGCAGTTGGTGGAAAAACTGGAGGAAACGAAAAGAGGGGAAGGTGGTTTCGGCCACACAGGTAAAAAATAGAGAAAGATGAAAATTAATAAAATAGCTTTGGGCGCAATGGTTCTGGGAGTTGCGCTTGCATCCTGTTCGGGCAGTAAAAAAATTACCGAACAACAGGTTGTTACGGCTGCTGTTGACCCGCAGCAGGCAATCAACGACGAAAAAAGGCAGATGGAATTTGACTACCTGTTTTCGGAGGCGCTGAAACAAAGAATGCTGGGCAACAAACAAAATGCAGTGCAGTTGCTTTCAAGCTGTCTCGAAATCGATCCGAAATCGTCGGCTGCTATGTACGAACTGGCCGACATTCATGCAGCAAACAACGATTTTACAAGCGCCACTTTGCTGCTTGAAAAGGCAATCAGCCTGAATCCCGGAAATATCTGGTACAAACAATTACTGGCGCAGATTTACCAGCAAACCAGAAAGTTTGATGAAGCGGCTGCAATTTTCAATGAACTTTTAAAAAACGATCCGGAGAACCTGGAATACTTGTATTCAAAAGCCATGATGCTTTCAAGTGCACAAAAATTCCCCGAAGCCATTGAAGCTTACAGGCAGTTGGAGGCAAAAACAGGCGTGAACGACCAGATTTCGGTTGAAATTCAGGAACTGTACCTGCAAAATAAACAACCCGAAAAAGCCATTCAGGAAATTGAAAAACTCATTCAGTCAAATCCTGCTGAACCCCGCTATTACGGTTTGCTGGCCGATCTTTATCAAACCCAGGGCGACACGGAAAACGCGCTGAAAAATTATAATAAGATTCTCGCAATTGATCCGGAAAGCGGATTCGTTCATTTTTCGCTCGCCAACTACTATTTGCAGAAGAATGAATTTGATAAATCGTTTGACGAATTGGTAAAAGGTTTCGAAAGTAAAAATGTGGAGCTGCAAACAAAACTGCAGATGTACATGATGTTGGTTTCAGATCGCGAACAATCGAAACTGACCGATGAACGCGAGGAAAAACTCATCAATATTCTGGTGAATACACATCCGGGCGAAGCAATGGTTTATACGGTTCAAGCCGACTACCTTTTGCGGAAAGATAAACTCACAGAAGGCCGCGATGCCCTGCTGAAAGCCATTGACGCGGGAAACAAGGATTTTATGCTCTGGGAACGCCTGATGTTTATCGACAACGATTTACAGGACTGGACTGCTTTGGAAAAACACAGCAAACAGGCAACTGAAATGTATCCAAACCAGCCCAACAGCTACCTGTTAAGCGGCGTGGCCGGCATTCAACTTGAAAAATACGACGATGCAATTTCGGTTTTGGATGAAGGATATGATTTTATTGTGGATAACCAGCCGCTGAAAGGCCAGTTTCTGATGCTGAAAGGCGAAGCAGTTTACAAAAAAGGAAATATCGATGAGGCGTTTAAACTGTTTGACCGTTCACTTGAATTATACCCCGACAATTTTGTGGGCCTGAATAATTACGCTTATTATCTCTCACTGGTAAACCGCGATCTCGACAAAGCTGAACGAATGAGCGCCAAAGTGATTGCGCAGTTTCCCGACAACGAAACTTATCTTGATACGTACGCCTGGGTGCTTTTCAAAAAAGGAAATTACACTTTGGCTAAGTTTTACATGGAAACGGCGCTGAAAAACGGTGGCGAAAACAACCCGGTGATGCTCGAACATTATGGCGACATCCTGTTTATGCTCGACAAACTCGCCGAGGCAAAACAGTACTGGGAAAAAGCCAAGGACAATGGCGGAACGTCGGAAGTGCTGAAAAGAAAAATCAGGGAACAGAAATACATTGCAGAATAAAGGATGAAAGGATTCAGGATATCAAGGTTTGTCGTTTATTTCCTTTTTATTCTCACCACAGGTTTGTGGTCGTGTAAAACCCCGCGCGAAGTTGCCAGGGTGAATGTAAAACCCATGAGTACCCCGAAACTGCTGAAAAACATTGAAAATACAGGACTTTCGTACGATTACCTGACCATCAGCAGAATTAACTGTCAGTTTTCCAACCACAATACAAACACTTCATTCAGGGTTAATTTGAAAGCAATCAGGGATGAAAAAATACTGGCTTCGGTCACAAAACTGAACATTCCGGTGGTGCGGGTATTATTAACCCCCGACAGCGTTGTTTATGTGAATTACCTCGAAAAAAACTATTTCACCGACGATTACTCCTACCTCAGCAGCATCCTGAATATTGACCTCGATTTCGAACTGGTTCAGGCCATCATTTCCAACAGCGCTTTTTCGTATCGGAATGATGAAAAAGACAAGGATTTCAGGGCATTTAACTCTTCAGTGGAGGAGGGGATGTACGTTTTGCAGTCGCAGCGCGAGCGAAAAGTAATCAGGCTGGAAACAAAAAACAAGGCGGCAAAAATTGAACGCCGGATGAAACGGCTCGACGATACTGCGCTCATTCTGCAGAAACTGTTTTTCAATCCCGATAATTTCGCGCTCACCAAAGTGCTCATTTCCGACAAAACCAACCAGCGCGAAATGAAACTGAATTTTGGCGATTTCGTTCAGATCGAGGATAAAGATTACCCGGGCTCCATCGATGTACAATTCCTTTCAGAAACTGAAAAACTGGAATTGAATGTGAGACTGAGTGGTTTTTCAACCGAAAAACCATCACCTTTTCGTCTCGAAATTCCTCAAAATTATGAGCAGATCAGGGTAAATTAAAATCTTAAAAAGTTACATTCGCAAATCAAAACTACACATTGCCAGAATGAGGATTTTACTGCTTACCGGTTTGTTTGTCATTCTCTCTATCAATGTTTTTTCCCAGTCGGTTGAAGAGCTGAAAAAGAAAAAACAGGATGCAGAGAACCAGATAAAATACACCAGTAAGCTGCTCAACGAGGTTCAGAAAATCCAGAAATCGTCGCTCAACAGGGTACAACTGTTAAACCGTCAGATTGAACAACGGAAAGCGGTAATCAACACCATTAACGGCGAGGTGGATCTCTACCAGCAGATGATTGACAACAATACCCTTGCCATCAGCCTCATGGAAAACGATATACAGGCGCTTAAAAAAGAGTATGCCGAACTGATAAAACTGGCTTACCGCAACCGCAATGCCTACGACCAGGTGTTGTTCCTGCTTTCGGCCGACAATGTAAACCAGGCCTACCGCCGTTACCTGTACATGAAACAATACACCAACTACCGTGAAAACCAGGCAGGCGTGATTTTGTCCATCGAGTCGGTTTTAAACGATAAAACACGCAAGCAGGAAGAACAGAAACTCATCAAACTCCAGTTGATGAACGATACCAAAAAGGAAGCCAGCCAGCTTTCGCAGGAAAAACTGGAGAAAAATGCCGAATTGCAGAAGCTGCAGAAAGAACAAAAGGAATTAAAAAAGAAACTCGACGAACAGCGCCGCATCGAACAACAACTCGAAGACGAAATAGAACGCATTATTGCCGAAGAAGCCCGCAAAAGTGCAAAAGCCGGCACCAAAGAAATGACGCTGACACCCGAACAGAGACTGCTGGGCGACAATTTTGCACAAAACAAAGGCCGCCTGCCCTGGCCGGTTGAACGCGGTGTGATTACCGAACATTTTGGCATCAACCAGCACCCGGTGCTTTCCAATGTACAGGTAAAAAACAACGGAGTGAGCATCACCACCGAAAAAGGATCAAAAGTGCGCGCGGTTTTTAATGGCGAAGTAACCCGCGTATTCGGCATTACAGGCGGAAATACCGCCGTTATCATCCGCCATGGCAAATACCTCACCGTTTACTCGAACCTGCGCGAAACCACGGTTAAAAAAGGCGACAAGGTTACCACGAAACAAAACATCGGAACCGTATTCACCGACCCCGAAGACAACAAGTCAATCCTGAAATTTCAGATCTGGCTCGAAAACCAGAAACTCAATCCCGAACAGTGGATTGGGAGATAGCAAAATCCGGATACTGGATGCTGGATGTTTTGAAAAAGGATGTCCGGTTAATAGATTCCTGTTTTTAATGAAAACCCTGAAAGGGTTTAATTTGACTAACCCCGGGTTTTAACCCGGGGATGAACGTAACAGTTAACTCGCCCCGCAGATTGAAACGCCGGCCTGGTGTTGCGGCGAATCACTTGCATGGAACCGGAAAACCGGATGCTGGATTCTGGAATGCAGGATGTATTGAAAAAGGATGTCCGATTAATAGATTCTTTTTTAATGAAAACCCTGAAAGGGTTTAATCTGACTAACCCCGTCTCGCCTGAGGCGAGATCAACCCGGGGATGAGTGTGTCTGGAAAATCCGCCCCACAGATTGAAACGCCGGCCTGGTGATGCGGCGAAACACATGCAGGGAACCGTTCTTTCCAAAAAGAACGGTTCCTTTTTTACTGCCCAGCAAAAAAAAAACGGGCTTCAGCCCCAATGAAGTTGCCAAAGCCCGAACCCTTTCTGTTTTCCAATCCCGTATCTTTTAAATTCAGCTGGTGACTTTAAGTCACCTGCTGAATAACTGCGCTAATCTTGTGGTTTTTCATCGTCGGGTTTTTGTTGCCGTTTTTTCACCACCTCGTTGTTTTCGGCGATAATCTGTGCAACCGTGGCGGACAAAACACCATACGTTTCGGCATTTACCTGTTCCATGGCTTGCAGGTAAACAATAATTTTTTCGTTCAGCAGGTACACCACATTCTTTTTGATTTCGGTGGCATTTTGGAGCATTCCTTCTTTGGCTTTTTCGGTTTCGTAGGCAATGCGTGCCTGTTCGAATTCCGATTGTGCAATGGCAAGCCCTTCCATCAGATCGCCGCAGCCAGACAAAGCTTCAATGGCTTCGCCGTACTCAGGTTTCTGAAATTCGAGCAGCATCGAACCCACCATCGACGATTCGGTGGCATAACTTTCACCGGTCATTTTCAACCCGTAGTTATCGAAAATATTCAGCAAAATAGTGGCGGCTTGCCTGATTTCGGCTGTGGGGTGATGGTTGAACCCGTTGAGCAGGTAATAAAGCGAGCGCACCCTTGTGTCGCGCACTTCGTCTTTTTCTTCGAGTTCGCTTTCGGCTTTCGAGCGTCTGATGGCTTTTGAAAGCTCCAGGTTCGCGGCGTCGAACGCGCTGAAGGTAGTGGTTAAATAGGCGTCGGTAATCCCCGACTCGCCGAATGCACCCGAGATACGGGTAGCCGCATCGTTCACTTCCGTGACACGGCTTGTGGATAGAAGTCTTTCAATCATAATTGTTAATTTTTTTGTTTGTTACTGGTTACCATTTGCATCCTGTAGTGGGGAATCCTCATATCGGTTGCTTTGGTAGCTGTTATCACCCACAATTTACAACAGATCAGATGAATGTTCAATACAAAAAATTATGTTTTAAAGCATATTTTAATATTAACGATTAATTTTTTTGCCAAAGGAAGTAATGTACTGAGTACACGGCTTTACTTTTTGATCGGGCGACCAATGTACTGAGTACATTACTCCACTTTTTGTTTCGGCAGCCAATGTACTGAGTACACGGCCTTACTTTTTGGTTGGGGAACGAATGTACTGAGTACATTGCTTCACTTTTTGATTGGGCGACCAATGTACGAGTACATGGCCTCCATTTTTGCCTGTTAAAATTTTCAGGATCAGTTCAACTATTGCCCGATTATTTTTACTTTTAAAACCAGAACAAAAAATAGAAACCGCTTGCACGTAAATAGCAATATCATGAAGCAGAAACTTCACCTTTTCATCCAAATATGGAAATATCAGGAAGTATTATTGCGTGTATAAACGAGTTATGGGCAACCGTAAGGCATCACAGCAATTATCAAAGACTATGAAAATGATTTACGTTTATATTGGATTTTTTTTAGTAGGTGGACTGTTTTATTTATTGACAAGTTGCGGAAACAGAGCAACTTCCATCAATAAGCCAAATACTGTTCGGCAAGATACCACCAAACAGAAAGTACATGAGACTAAAGAAAATGCTTTTGAAGGGTTGCGAAACATGGCATTTACTGCGGCACCAGCAGAACTTGGACTTTCATTACCTTCCGACAAAACCACTGTTTATGGTGTAATAATGGATTGGGAAATGGGAGGAGCAACTGCGACAACAATAGCCTACCAGACAGGTGACGCAAGTTTATATTTAAGTTCTGGCGGTGGAGTTATCGGTGGTGGACAACATCAGAACGTAAACAGTGCCGCAAAGCAATTTGTAATTTTGGCTCAATCGTTCCTTGACAAAGCAACAAAAACAGAAACGACACCTTTGCCCGACAAAAACCTTGTAAAATTTTACCTATTGACCAACAAGGGTGTTTACGTTGGACAAGACGAAATGAAGAATTTTGAAAATAATACATCCATTTGGCTTGGACTGTTTGAGGAAGGAAATAACGTATTGACAGAATTACGCAAGACAAGTGAAAAATAGCAACAATACAAAGGACAAAGGAACAGCAGCCCATAACATCAGCTACCCTTCAAGTGCGGGTTCTGTGGTTTTCGGTGTGCATCTTTCCGCTCGGGCTGTTTTTCGGCTTGACAGGAAATCGCCCGCAAACCGCCCCTGCGTGTAGCTTCCTACGTTATAACTAAAAAATACAATCAACAATGAAAGCAAAATTAAGTGTTTCAGTACTTTTCCTGCTGCTGGCATTTGCCGTGCAAGCACAGCCAACTAATCCGATGGTACAAACCATACTTTCGGGGTATTCGGCAAAAAACTTTATTGCTGAACCTGTTTCAGAGCACGACATCAATATGATTCTCGAATGTGGCATCAAAGCACCCAGCGCCCGGAACAGCCAGTTGTGGAAATTCACGGTTATCAAAGATGAAAGCCTGATTTCGCCGGTCGCCAGATTTGCCAAACCAGGAAATATAATCATCATTGTTTCGGGGGCAGAAACAGCGCCCGAAGGGATGAACGTGGATTTCGACTGCGCGCTGGCCACCGAAAACATGTATGTGGCGGCACAGGGACTCGGGCTGGGGGCGCACATTTACACCGGACCCATCAGAAACATCAACGCAAAAAAACAGGAATATCAGATTCCGGAAGGTTACCGGGCCGTGTCGGTTTTGCAGATCGGCCATATCGATACCGGTGTTGATGCCGTTTCGGCTGCTTCGTCCAGAAAGTCAAAAGAGGAACTGGTGAATTACGGGAAATAGGGGAGGTTTCTGCTGATTGTACTGGCAATTCAGGGAGCAACTTGTCAGCTTTGTTTCGAAACCACATAATACATAGCGGTGGTAAAGAAATTCCGCAGCCATGGAACAGCGGCAATAATTGCGGTCATTTTGCGCGGTTTCAGCCCGAATTTTGTCTGGTAATTGGGATTGATCAACCAGAATACTTTTTTATCAGTGCGATAATTACTGCGCTTTAAAATGCGTTCAAAACGTTCAATGGAAATTCCGGTGTCTTTGATTTCAAGCAGGGCCGTAATGGTGCCATCGCTTTCACCCATCCATTTCAGAAACAGTTTGTAAAAACCCCGGGGCAAAAGATGAAACCAGGGTAGTTTCGAAAGCAATTTTCCGCGGCAGATCTGCTGGTGTCCGCCAAAAGGGTTTTGCCACGGCGGGAATGCCAGGAAAAATTTTCCGCCAGGTTTCAGAAAGGCTTTTACAAATTCCATAAACCGTTCCTGGTTGGGAATGTGCTCAATTACATCGCGCATGATGATGATATCAAATGGCGCACCCGGTTCAACATTGTAAATGTCATTGCAGATCAGTGTCAGATTTTCGCGGTTCGGATGGTTCTGGTAAAATGTTTTGGCCAGTTCAATCCTGCCACACGAAATATCAATGCCGGTACACTGGCAGCCCATATCAACAAAGGGTTTCAGATTACCAGCCTCAGCGCACCCGATTTCCAGAACGGTGGTCTTGTTGTCGATCTTCAACAGATCGGACAGAAAAGGCACCACAAATTTCTGGGAAGTCAGCCCCTGTTCATTAAAATATTGCTCTTTGTTTTTGTGGCGTTCCTGCATGAAAAATAGTATTTCCTTGTTAGTAAATTGCAATCATTCCAATCCCTACAAGGGGTAAATTGCAATCACCCGGCATTTTAGCAAATGATCACAGATTTTTTTGAATAATCATTAAATATTGGCAACACGGCGCAGACTGGCCAAATCGAGGAATTTGATCTTGCGGCCCTGCAATTCGATGAGTTTGTCCTGTTTGAACTCCGACAACAGTCTGATTACCGATTCGGTGGCGGTTCCCACCATGTTGGCCAGCTCTTCACGGGTCAGCGAAATCTGAAGTGTATTCTGGTTGTCGAGTTCAAAGTTTTCCTTCAGCAACAATAATACTTCGGCAAGGCGCTCGCGTACGGTTTTTTGTGCAATGTCGGTGATATAATCGTTGGCTTCACGCAACTCGCGGCAAACAATTTGCAGCATGTGGTGCGAAAACTGCCAGTTATTCTGAATCAGGTAAAGTAATGTCTGGTATGGAACATGGCAAAGAATAGCTTCGTCGATAATTTTGGCGGTGGTGCAGGCCAGTTCCTGGCTCAGCAGCGAACGATAGGCAATAATTTCGCCACGTTTGGCAAAGCGGATAATCTGTTCCTTTCCGTCGATTCCGGTTTTAAATATTTTGACAATCCCGCGTGTAACACAGTAAAAACCGGTAAGGCGGCTGCCTTCGCGGTAAATAATTGTTCCTTTTTTATACAACTGGCAGGTTTTGTCGAAATTCAAACGGTTAAATTCGTCTTCGGTCAGTTTGTTAAAAAGTTGAAATCCACTCAGGTTGGTTTCTTGTTCCGTTGGCCTTTTAATAATCGTTCTCATCTCGAAAATGCTGTTTAATTAATCTTTTTTCTAATTATCCTGTTGTATCAATATACTATTTGATGCCTTATCCGTAAACTATTTATGTAAATACTTAAATGTTTTACGTTTGAGGTGCAAAATAAATGAAAACTATTTAATTACAAGAAAAATGAAACATATTGTTGATATGTCGTGGACCGACAAAGTTGCTTTTACCGGTGATATGGATGGGCACAAAATTACAGTCGATGCAACCGAACAATCGGGTGGGAGCGACCTTGGACCACGTCCCAAAAAACTGATGCTTACCGCGCTGGCAGGCTGTACCGGTATTGATGTGATTATGATTCTGAAAAAAATGAAGGTTGAACCCGAATCTTTTAATGTAATTGTGGAGGCTGATGTTACCGAAGAACACCCGATGCATTATACAAAAATGCATGTTATTTACCAGTTTAAGGGGAAAGACCTGCCCATGGACAAACTCGAAAAAGCCGTGAAACTCTCGGAAAGTACTTACTGCGGGGTAACAGCAGCCTACCGGAAAGCGATGGAAATGACCTGGGAGATCAGGGTGGTTGAATAGCACAAAGAGGCTTAAAAAGATATGTTTCTTTGCGTCGTTGCGAGTTGTAATCCAATTTTCATTCGACACAATTAGAAAATGGCAGAAAGCTGCATCAATGCTGTAATTTCGATCTCGCCTGAGGCGAGACGAGGAGAATTGAAAATCAGCGAAGCTAAATCTCTTCGAACAAACAGACCTCTCCTATCGTCGAGGTGACAGCAACCAGAATCTGTCATGGTAGATTATTAAATAATATGAATGAGATAATGTCGTATTCCTCTTTTGTTTAACCCCTAAATCCCCTAAAGGGGACTTAGCTCATTGATAAACAGTTGTGAAGGTCA
>DAINOH010000008.1:0-83133 GCA_036735485.1 Draconibacterium sp.
AACTAAACACAACTTGATCTTCATATTATCAAAACTTAATCAGCCATAATTGGCAAAAGTATTTGTATAACGGATTCGCCCGATGTTTAATCTGTTTTAAACTAAAAAAATCTGAAGAAATTAAATTATTGTATCCTGTTAAATTCAAAGTTTTCATGTAATTACCATTATCTGGGCAGTAATGATTATTTATATCTGTATTAAAGCTGTTTCAAATATTATTTCAAAAATAAAATCTGTAATTTTCCACTCTCGTATTAAACCAATTAGTACCGGAAACCATCAATAATCTGACCGAATGTAACTGAAACAGTATTTTAAATTATAAACTTTAATTTCTAAAATCAAACTATGGTGAAAAAACTGCATCTGTTTATGTTAACGGCAACCTTGCTAATGGCAGGAATGCGGTTAACGGCGCAGCCTGTAACTGTCGGGGGTAAATACCATACCAACTCCGAAGTTCAGCAAATCATGAACCAGTTGCAACAGGCCAACCCGTCTGTTGTAAAACTGCACACTATTACCAGTTCGCCGGGCGGAGAACCGGTGACCATTCTCGAAATCGGGGCCAACCTGAAAGGTGTTCCCGCTGTTTTTACCGGGGCTAATTTCGAGGGGAACAATCCTCTATCCACCGAAGGAGCCCTTTTCATGGCCAAAATGTTGCTCGATTCGGCCAAGTACCGCGAAAACATGAAATGGTACATTCTTCCCAATCCCAATCCCGATGCGGCAAAGGGCTATTTTGCGAAAGAAAAATATGGAAGAACGGTAAATGATTTTCAGCTAAACAACGATGCCGACGAAGTCACCAACGAAGATGGTTTTGATGATCTGAACGGCGATGGAGCCATTACCAAAATACGGGTAAAAGACCCGGAAGGAACGCTGGTGGTTTCGAAAAACGACCCGAGAATCCTGGTAAAAGCAGACCCATCAAAAGGTGAAAAAGGCGAATACAAAATTTATGACGAAGGCATTGACAACGACAATGACAAACAATACAACGAAGATGGGGAAGGCGGAATCAACCCGGGAATCGGATTTCCGCATCTTTTCCCGCACGATAACAAAGAAGCCGGGCTTTGGGCCGGCCAAACGCCCGAAGTTTTCGCGCTGATGAAATTTATGTATGCACATCCTGAAATCGCGATGGCTTTCACATTGGGCAACTCCGACTTTTGTGTGGCCGCTCCCAAAGGTGGCCGGAAAGGTGGAGCCAATATGCAGAACATCAAAGTTCCGGCGCGTTATGCCCGGATGCTGAATATCGACCCGGAACAATCATTTTCGATGGACGAACTGATTGAATTAATAAAACCGAATATGCCCGCCGGTATGGAAATCACCCCATCGCAGATTGCCGGGATGTTAGGACTCGGAGCCGCTGTAAACCCGCTGGATGACGATCTGAAATTCTACACAAAATTTGCCGGGGATTATAAAAAATACCTCGAATCGAAAAAATATGCAACCGACAGACTCGAAGCGCCGGGCGACAAAGATGGCTCGTTTGAATTGTGGGCCTATTATCATCTGGGCGTTCCCTCGTTCAGCATGAATTTGTTTACAGTTCCGAAAGTGAAGGAAGAAAAGAAAACCGATGGTGCCGTTTCGCTTGACGATGTTGAAAAAATGAGTACCGATGAGTTTGTGGCATTGGGGGAAGAAAAAATCGACGCGTTTCTGAAAGCCAATAACGCACCCGACAGATTTACGGCAAGTGGCGTGATTGAAATGATGAAATCGGGCCGCGTTACACCCAAACAAATGGCCGGAATGATGAAAAGTGCACCCAAAAAGGAAAAAGAAGGAGAACTGAGTGAAAGGGACAAAGCATTGCTTGCTTACTCAGACAAAGAATGGGAAGGAAAGGGATTTGTTCCGTGGCAGAAATACAACCACCCCACGCTGGGCGAGGTTGAAATCGGTGGTTACATTCCTTATCTCGAATCGACGCCAAAACCCGAAAGAATTGATTCGTTGCTAGGCACACAGCTTCCGTGGCTGCTGCATCTTTCAACACAATTACCCAAAATTGCCATTTCGGATAAAAAACTTACGGCCCTTGGCGGTGGTGTTTACAAACTTGAATTGTTTGTTGAAAATACCGGCTATTTATCGTACCCGATTGCCATGGGACAACGAAACAGCCAGCCTGCGCCGGTTGTGGTGGTACTCGAAGGCGACATCAAAATTCTGGAAGGAATCAAAAGAACTCCGCTGGGGCCGATTGGCGGCAACCAGGTCAAAAAACTCACCTGGATCATCCAGACGGATAAAAACCCTGAAATCAAAGCCATCATCGAATCGGCTGTGTTTGGTACATCTGAAAAACAAATTAAAATCGCAGGTTAATTATGAAGAAAATTATATCACTCGGAATATTGCTGACACTGTTTTTTGCAGCCTTTTCAGCAACCAAATCAAAAATTGAAGTACCACTGCGGTTCGATCGTTATTATAATTACGATGAAGTAAACCAGGCATTGAAAGCACTGAATACTGCCTTTCCTGAGCTGACAAAACTGGAAGTGATTGGGAATAGCGATGAAGGCCGCGATATTTACGCGCTCACCATTAACAATCCAAAAACCGGTGATGCACTAAGCAAACCGGGCGTTTATGTGGATGGAAACATTCATGGAAATGAAATCCAGGCGGGCGAGGTTTGTCTGTATTATGCCAACATGCTGCTTACCAAATATGGCGAAAACGACAAAGTTACAAAAGCTGTTGACCGCAATGCGCATTACATCATTCCGGTTGTGAATGTTGACGGGCGTTATCATTTTTTTGCCGATGCACACACGCCGAGTTCGAGCCGGAGTATCCGCATACCAAATGATGACGATAAAGACGGATTGCTTGATGAAGACGCTCCCGACGATCTGGATGGTGATGGTAGCATCACCCAGATGAGAATCAAGGACCCGAACGGTGAATACAAAGCCGATCCCGACGACCCTCGGATTCTGGTGCGTGTGAAGCCGGGAGAAAAAGGCGAATACACACTGCTGGGTTCTGAAGGTGTTGACAATGACAATGACGGTAAACTGAACGAAGATGCTGAAGGTTATCTCGATCCTAATCGCAATTTCGGCCACAACTGGATGCCGCAATATGTGCAAAGCGGAGCCGGTAATTACCCTTTCTCGGGAACCGGAATCAAAGCAATTAATGAGTTTATTATGCACCGCCCGAATATCATCATCGCATTTTCGTTTCACAACAACGGCGGGATGTGGCTGAGAGTACCTTCAGAAAAGTCAACAAGAATGGAAGCCTCGGATATTGCTGCCTATGATGTAATCGGCAAAGATGCGGAAAGAATGACACCCGGCTATGTTTACCAGCCATCTTACGATTTGTATCCGACATACGGTGATTCTGATTCACAGTTGTTTTTCAATTTCGGCATCTATTCGTTTGTGGGTGAATTGTTCCAGCGCGAAACTGAAACCTTTAAAGGTAAAAACGAAAAACCTGTCCAGCCGCAGACACAGCAACCAACAGAAGGAAGACGCGGTGCCAACCCGGAGGAAGCCCGCGAGCAGCTTAAATTCAGTGATTACCTTACACAAGGCGAAATGTACACCGAATGGAAACCATTCAACCACCCTGTTTATGGCGAAGTTGAAATTGGTGGCTGGGTAAAAATGAGTTCACGTCTCCCCCAGCCTTTTATGCTGAACGAACTGGTACACCGCAATGCGGCCGTTGTATTTTTTGCGGCTGAAAACACACCCGAGATTTCGATGGAAATTTTTGAGGTGAAGGAAATCGGTAAAAACCTGACACAGGTACGAGTGAGGCTGAAAAACAAAAATGGGTTGTCGTCGATGACAGCTGATGCTTTTAAACGAAAACTCTACACACCCGACATCCTGAAAGTAACGGGTGGAAAAGTTGTGGCAGGTGGCAAAATTCAGGATTTCAGACTGAACAAAGTAAGTTACAAAGAAGCCAAACCTGAAATTCAGTTCCTGGCAGTGCCCAGTTTTGGTGTGGTTGAATACCAGTTTCTGGTGGAAGGAAAAGGCGAAATCACCATCGATTACCAGTCGGCAAAAGCAAACGATGTAAAAACAACCGTAAAACTTTAAAATTTCAGTGTAATAAAATGCAAAAGTCCCGGTCAATTAAGCCCGGGACTTTTCGTTTCACAACAATAAATCTGAGTTTTCCTTCGGTTAAAAATAAATGCTGAATGAAAATGAAGTTGACCTAAGTCGGAAACCTTCAGATTAAATGAATTACAACATTTTACAACAAAAAAGTGATATAGAATAATGAATTATTTGCCAACCTATTTTTAAGAACGATCTTGAATCAGGAATTATTTAATCACAAAAACCTGTAGTAAAATCATTACCACAACAATACCAACAAAAATTAAAATCATGGGCAAACACCCTTTCATATTATATTCTTTCCAATTCCAGCTCATGGTTAAATATTTAAAATGTAAATATTGGATTATCAATTGATTTGCGTGCTTAGAGTCTGGTTAGAAATTTATTAGAATCTCCTTAAAAAGAACAGTCATTGGGAAAGTGTTGTAAATTAGGCGTACAAAAAATGAGCACAATGCAAGTAAAAATCCTGATAGTGGAAGACGAACAAAGGCTGGCCGATATTCTGTGTAAACAGTTTGCCGATGCCGGGTTCGAGGTTTCAGTGGCCGGTGATGGTTATACCGGGAAAATGATGGCTGAAAACAACAACTTCGATATCATTATTCTCGATATCAATCTTCCGCTGATGAATGGCTACGAACTTTGTCACGAAATCAGGAAAAACAATTCCAATGTTCCGATCATTATGCTGACAGCACTGGGTACTGCCGATAACAAACTCACCGGATTCAATGCAGGAGCCGACGATTATGTGCTGAAACCTTTTGATTTCAGGGAATTGCTGGCAAGAGTGAATGTTTTCATCAAGCGATCGGGCGTAAAAAACAGACCCGATAACAAGTTAGTTGTTGCCGATTTTGAACTGAACCTCGACACAAAAACGGCCAGGCGGGGCGATAAAAAAATTGAGCTGACACAAAAGGAATTTGCACTGATGGAAACGTTAATGACCCATAAAAACAAGTTGCTTTCGCGCGAGTACATTATCGAAAATGTATGGAACCTCGATTTTGAAACCGGTACAAACATTATCGACGTGTATGTAAATTATCTCCGAAAAAAAATCGACAAAGATTTCGAGCCGAAAATTATTCATACAAAATTTGGCTTCGGTTTTTATTGCAGCGAAAAGGAACTTTAAAAGTATTTGAAGGCCAGGTATGAAAATAACTACGAGATTATCCTTTCAATTCTCCTTTATTGTTTTAGGATTACTATTGTTTTTCTCGGTGCTGGTTTATTACTTTTTTTATACAATTCAGATTAGCAAATTCAGGGAAAATCTGGTGGAGAAAGCACAGAACAGCGCTATTTTGCTGATTAACGTGGAAGAAGTGGATTCGCTGCTTTTAAAGAAAATTCATCAGACCACTATTTCGCTAAAGGAAGAAGAAATTGCCATCATCAACCCCAAAGAAGAAATAATTTATCAAAATAACCTGCAGGTTCTTTCGGCTGATAATCTTCCTGTTATGACAAATGGCCCGATAACGGAATACATCGCGGAAGCACACAAAGACGGGGTTATTTACAAACATTTTTACAAAGGTGAATTTTATAAAGTGTATGTACTGGCTTTCGATGAAAACAGAAAAAACACGTTAAATGAACTGTTTAAAATTCTGGTTATTGGAATCCTGGTTATTTCGGCACTGGCAATTTCGGCGTCGTTCTTTTTTTCGCGAATTGCCATTGCTCCCATTTCAAGAATTAACAACGAGGTGAAAAAAATCAATTCCCAGAAGTTAAGTAACCGGCTCGAAACCGGCTCGGGAAAAGACGAAATAGAACAACTGGCAACGACTTTCAACCAGATGCTTACCGATATTGAACTTGCCTTTAAAAGCCAGGACGATTTTGTAAAGAACACCTCGCACGAATTGCGCACACCACTGGCGGTTATGATAGCCGAAACTGACTACCTGTTGAGCAAAACAAGGGAAAATGAAGAGTATGAAAAACATCTTTCGCGGTTAGCAGCTGATCTGCATAAAATTAACACACTCATCAGTAATTTGCTGGAACTGGCGCAAATGAACCGCGATAACATCTTTAACAAAACAATGGTAAGAGCCGACGAGGTGGTTTTCTCGGCCATTCAGACCGTAAAAACAAAATACCCGGCCCGGAAGATAGTCCCAAAAATTGATTACACCGAGAACGACAAAGATTTGCTGATTGAGGGAAATTCGGGGCTATTGGAAATGGCGATCAAAAACCTGATTGAAAATGCCTGCAAATTTTCTGAAGACCTGATTGAAATACGAATTGAACTGATTCCCGGAATTCTGAAAATTCTCATTTCTGACTCCGGAATCGGAATCCCTGCTGACGAAATTCAACACATTTTCAAACCTTTTAACCGTGCTTCAAATTCGCGTTATATCAGTGGTTTTGGCATAGGTTTATCGATTGTTGAAAGAATTGTGCATTTACACCAGGGCGAAATAAAAGTTTACAGCACCGAAAACGAGGGGTCAACTTTTGAGATTATTTTTAACCGGATTTGAATTCAAGAATGCAGAAAAAGGCATTTTTTAACATGGATATCTATTCATTCATGTAACGGTTTACCATTTCAAAAGTAATGCCCTGCCCCACCAGAACTGGTTTAACACCTAATTTTAAGGCGTCATCAATGTTTCTGTGTTCATCGTCAAAAAACACAATTTCGTGAAAGGGAGTATTGAGTTTTTTGCTGATGTTATTTAAATGCATGATTTTGCTGCCGGGATAGATTTCCTGAGCGTCGAAAAAATGCGAAATGCCCATTTTCGACAGCAAATCCCTTGCCCACGCCGGTTCATTGGTTCGCGAGGCAACTGCTATGTTTTTTTGGAATTGACGAAGGTGTTGCAAAATATTAAGTACATCAGGATACAAACGGATATGATTTCCAGACTGATCGAAAACCTGGCCATTTTTCAGAAAATAAGGCGGATTCGTGCAGTCGCACCACGTTCCTTCGGCATCCCAGAGCGTAAAATCAAGATCAAAAACAAATACTTTCATTTCTTCAGATCATTTGTCAAACTGCATTTTCAGTATGTCCCGAAAAACAGAAAGCGGGTAAAACCCGCTTCTGCCTTTTATCGTTTCGGAATTGATTAATCGTGTAAAACAATTGGTTTGTATGTTGGCACCAACGATTTCATAATCACCCATCCAATAAGATAGGCAACAGCGCAAACACAGAAAATCACAAAATACCCGGCTGGTTTACCCACAAATCCGAAGAAGGTCATGTTGGTTTCACCGGCATACACAAACAGGTTTCCGGCGCTTTTCTGAAGGATCATAGAACCAACGCCGCCAGCCATCCCGCCAATTCCGGTAACGGTGGCAATTGCGCCTTTCGGAAACATATCGCCGATAGTTGAAAACAGGTTGGCACTCCATGCCTGGTGAGCCGAACAACCAATAGAAATTAATAAAACCGGCAACCAGGCTGCATTTCTGCCAAGATCGGCAAATTCCATCCCAAGTGGCTGGGCAAGCAATACAACCAGCGGAAAGAACGCAAAAATCAACATGGCTTTCATACGCGCTGCATAAGGATTCTGTCCGCTGCGGTTGATAAAAATGGTTGGTAGTTTTCCACCCAGAATGGAGAGTACGGTTACGATGGCATACAACGTGAAAATCAGCGCCATTCCAAGTCCTTCCGAAGTTTTGATACCAAACTGGGTATTCAGGTACGAAGGTGTCCAGAACAGGAAAAACCACCAAACTCCATCGGTCATAAATTTACCCGCTGCAAAGGCCCAGGTTTGTTTGTACGAAAAAGTTTTCAGAAACGGAATTTTCTTATCAGTTTCAGCTTTCTTTCCGGTAAGCTCATTTATTTCATGTTTATCCTGCTCAATGTATTCAAGTTCAGGCGCACTCACTCGTTTGCTTTTTGCGGGTGCATCATACAGAAAAACCCAGAATGCCATCCACAGAAAACCCAGCGCCCCGATGATGATAAATGCCATTTCCCAGCCAAAGTGACTGGCCAACGGCGGAATAGAAAGTGGTGCAAAAAGTGCCCCGATTGATGCTCCGGCATTAAAAATTGAAGTGGCATAAGCACGGTCTTTTTTCGGAAAATATTCAGCAGTGGCTTTAATGGCCGCCGGAAAGTTACCGGCTTCGCCCAAAGCAAGAATGCCCCGCGCCACCAGAAACGCCCACATACTGACGGTAGCAATTAATACGGCCATATCTCCTGTAGCGGCAATCAGTTCAGCTTTTGAGTGTAATCCCACATTGATTTCTGTAATTACTCCGCAGGCAGCGTGTAAACAGGCACCGACACTCCACACACCGATGGCCCATAAAAAACCTTTTTTGGTTCCCATCCATTCAACAAAACGTCCGGCAAAGAGCATACAAACTGCATAGAATATGGAAAAGAAAGATGTGATGGTTCCATAATGTGACTCATCCCAGTGAAATTCCGGTTTGATAAATTCATCCCAGGTAAGCGATAGAACCTGGCGGTCGAGGTAGTTGATGGTTGTTGCCACAAAAAGCATGGATACAATCACCCATCTGAAGCTTGTCATTTTTTGATTAGTCGCGGATTGAATCATTGGTTTCAGTTTAATAGTTATTGGTATTTCTTAATGATTTTCAGTACTTCTCTACATTTTTCTGTAATTAACGAATAATTTCCTTCTTCAAGAACCTCATCCGGAAATAATTGCGATCCCATTCCCACGCAGGTGACATCGGCAATGAACCATGCTTTGAGGTTTGCTTCATCGGGCGTTACACCTCCGGTGGGCATCAAACTTGCCCAGGGCATTGGTCCTTTTACGGCTTTTACAAATTCGGGCCCGCCAACCTGCGAGCCGGGGAATATTTTTACCACTTCGGCACCCAATTCGTGTGCCCTGTTAATTTCGGTAACCGATCCACATCCCGGACTCCAGGACACTTTCCGTTTGTTACAAACGCGGGCTGTTCCTTCATCAATCACCGGCGAAACAATAAAATTGGCACCCAGCGCAAGATACATTGCGGCGGTTCCTTCGTCGATTACAGAACCAACACCCAGAATCATCTCCGGGCAATTTTCAATGGTCCATTTATTGAGTTCGGCAAAAACCAGTGTGGCGAAATCACCGCGGTTGGTAAACTCAAAAACACGCACACCTCCGTCGTAACAGGCTTTCACCACGTTTTTGCACACTTCGGCATTTTTGTGATAAAACACCGGAACCATGCCGGTTTCCTTCATTTTAAGGGCAACTTCTATTCTTGTAAATCGGGCCATTAGACAATTAAAAATTAAAAATGATGAATTAAAAATTTTAGATCAGAGAAAGGAGATGTTTCATTTCAAGCTATTTCTGGTTGAAGCAGCAATTTTGCCCAGAATGTTTTTTAGTTCAACCGATTCTTCGAGGAGCTTATTCAATTCAGTTTGTTGATCACTCTCAAAAGAAATAGTTGCATTGGTCAATCTTAACCAATAATTGCTTTCACGCATTTCCTTCAGGGAAATATCAATTTTAAAAAGAAACTCCTGTTTTGAATAAGCAGCTTGAGCTTCTTCATAATTGGCACCTGAAGAAGACGATGATCTGGAAAGCTGATAATTTATATTTCTAAATTCCGGCTCCCGTGGTATGTATTTCAGAAACTTAATATTTCTGACAGCAAATTCGAACAACCTTTCAGCCAAATCTATATCCATAGTTGTAGTATTTAATTTTTAATTTCAAATTTTTCATTTTTATTTGGTTACCGCGCCACTCTTCCTGAGGCGTCGCCGCTTATGAGTTTTTCCACCTCGTCGACGGTTACCTGGTTAAAATCGCCGTAAATGGTGTGTTTCAGACACGAGGCGGCCACCGCAAAATTCAGCGCTTTCTGGTCGTTGCCGGTGTAAGTTAGCAAGCCATAAATGAGGCCACCCATAAATGAATCGCCGCCGCCAACACGGTCAACAATGTGGGTAATCTGGTACGTAGGTGCTTCAAAAAGCTGTTTTCCGTCCCAAAGTACACCCGACCAGCTATTATGATTGGCGTTAACAGAACCACGGAGTGTGGTGATCACCTTTTTGCATCGCGGAAATCTTTCCATAATTTGTTTCGAAACCGACTCATAAGCAGCTGCTTCGATGTGGCCTCCCGTTACATCAACACCTTCGGGTTTGATGCCCAGGACCATTTCTGCATCTTCCTCATTTCCCAAAACAATGTCGGTTCCGGCAACCAGCAATGGCATAATTTCGCTTGCTTTTTTGCCATACTTCCACAGGTTTTTCCTGAAATTCAGGTCACACGAAACGATTATCCCCAACTTATTGGCCGTTTGAATTGCTTCCAGGCAAACGTCGGCAGCCCCCTGCGAAATGGCAGGAGTAATGCCGGTCCAGTGAAACCAGGTGGCTCCTTCAAATACCTTTTCCCAGTCAATCATTCCCGGTTTTATTTCGGCAATGGCAGAATGTGCCCTGTCGTAAACCACTTTGCTTCCGCGGCTGACAGCCCCGGTTTCCAGAAAATAAATCCCCAGCCGGTCGCCACCCCAGATAATATTTCCGGTTCCCACACCATATTTTCTGAGATCCATCACACAAGCCTGGGCAATGTCGTTTTTCGGAAGCCGGGTTACAAACTCAACCGGAATGCCATAATTGGCCAGTGAAACTGCCACATTGGCCTCGCCGCCGCCAAATGTTGCTGAAAATGTGCAGCTCTGCGAAAAACGCAGATAATCTGGTGTTGCCAGTCGCAGCATGATTTCGCCAAAGGTGATGACTTTGTTCATATTCAATTAAAAATGACAAATCGAAAATTATAAATGCTAAAAGTTGAAGTAGTTTTTTGCATTGTTAAAGCTGATGTTTTCCACCATTTGGCCTAACAAATCCATATCGTTCGGAATTTCACCGTTTTCAACATCATTTCCCAGCAAATTACACAAAGTTCTCCTGAAATACTCGTGCCGGGTATAGGAAAGAAAACTCCGCGAATCGGTGAGCATTCCCACAAAACGGCTCAGTAAACCCAGGTTCGACAAAGCATTCATCTGTCTTTCCATGCCATCTTTCTGGTCGAGGAACCACCACCCCGAACCAAACTGCATTTTTCCGGGCACCGAGCCATCCTGGAAATTACCGATCATGGTTCCCATCAGTTCGTTATCACGCGGATTCAGGTTATACAAAATGGTTTTTGATAATTTATTTTCAATATCGAGCTTGTCTAAAAGTTTGGACAACGGACGCGCGATCTCAAAATCGCCAATGGAATCGAAGCCAACATCGGCACCCAATTTTCTGAACAGCCGTGTGTTGTTGTTGCGTAATGCGCCAATGTGGAATTGCTGGGTCCATCCACGCGAGTGGTCCATGACCCCGAATTCGTACAACATGGCCGATTTGAATTGCTGAATTTCAAAGTGCGACAGTTCTTTGCCACCTCGTATTTTGGTAAAAATCAGTTCAATTTCTGCATTTGTGTAATCTTCGGCTATTGCAGTTTCCAATCCGTGATCGGAAAGGCGACAGCCATTTTCATGAAAAAATGCATGACGTTTGTCCAAAGCCGACAACAAATCATCGAAAGTTGAAATATCCATTCCGGCAACCTCAGCAAGCAAATCGATATATTGATTGAAAGCTGCTGGATTTTCGACGGCCATCGCTTTGTCGGGGCGCCATGCCGGCAAAACGTGCACTTCAAAACCACTCTCCTTTATCTGACGGTGGTATTCCAGCGAATCCACCGGATCGTCGGTGGTGCATATGGTGTGTACATTTGCCATCCTGATTATTCCGCGGACAGAATACCCGGGCGAATTAAGCTTCTCATTACATAAATCCCATATTTCACGCGCGGTTTCCGGGCTAAGGATTTTTTCAATACCGAAAAACTTTTTCAGTTCGAGGTGTGTCCAGTGAAACAAAGGATTCCGCAATGTATTCGGAACAGTTTCAGCCCATTTTTCAAACTTTTCCCAATCGGTAGCATCGCCGGTACAGAATCTCTCATCAACACCATTTGTGCGCATGGCCCGCCATTTATAATGATCGCCATAAAGCCAGATTTGTGTGATATTTTCGAAGTGCACATCATCGGCAATCTGTTTCGGGTTGATATGGCAATGATAATCGAAGATGGGCATTTTAGCCGCATGATTGTGGTACAAATCCTGCGCAGTTTTTGTATGCAGCAGAAAGTTTTTGTCCATAAAAGGCTTCATAATATTTACGATTTATCGAATTACTATTTACTATTTTTTTGATTAACGTTGTTTCCGGAATTGTCTTTCTGCAGTTTTATTTTCTTTTTCATTGTGATAATTGTACTCGAAATTATTTTAAACAATTCATCATTTTCCTTCATTAAATCTTCCAGCAAACCGGATTTTACCAATTCCGATTCAACAATAAGTTCCAACCAATAAAGAGTTTCATCTAATTCCTTCTCAACCATTTTCAATTTATTCAGAAAATCTTTGTCAGACTTTCCCAAACACGCTGCCCTGTAATTTGCACCCGGCGAAGTTCCTGAACGAATGATTTGCTTTGCAATCGTATTACCAGTAATATTGTCAGGCAAATTCTCAGAAAGCTTTATTATTCTCAGCGAGAACTTTTTCAGCCGCTTTTTCAAATCATCCTGAGTCATCAAATCGTATATTGTATATGGTTAAATCGTAAATAATCTTTTTATGTGTCGATCATAGATATTCTCTTCAACACACTGCCCCACAATTTGGGCATTTTTCTTTAACAGGCTGGTATATTTTTCACCCATTTCAGCGGCAACTTTGTAACCCACATGAATCAGTTGCCTGAAATTCGGGTTGTAATCCGGGTGTCCCGGGATATGACGAAGTGTATTGGCATATTTCTCACCGCTCCAGCCTGCAACTTCCTCTGGTGATGGCAGTTTTGCATCGTCAATATCAATCACATCGGCATAGGCAGCACAGAGTTCTTCTTTCCTGACAAGCGCTTTTGTATAAATTTCTTTGGCAACTTCCAGCCCTTCAGCTCCTGAAATTGACAAACCAATCACCTCTTCCAGCCAGGTAGTTCCGGCAGTTTTTATATGAATTCCCTTATCGTATTTTTTAATGATAACAGCAATAACCGGGTAAATACTGAATTTATCGGAACCTGAATGAACGCTGAGTTTCAGATCTTCGGGCAAACCAAACTCACTGATGGCATAATCGATCACCAGCACATCCTGTTCAAATTCGAGGGCAAATTGTTTCACATCGCCCACATAATCAACACCTTTATTAAACCGGCCGGTGAATTTGGGAGCAATTGTCTGAACCGGAATTTTTTCGTCGGCAATCATTTTCAGAATAAAGAGCATATCCACAGGCGTTTGTGGTGCTTCCACCTCGTCCATCGAAACTTCGGTGACAAAATTACCCACTCCCTTTTTTGAAACGATATGCCGGTAAATTTTCCCGGCTTCTTTCACCGCTGCCAGGTATTTTCCGGCCATTTTTTGCAGCAATTCCTCGGTAATGACAACCGGTTCTTCAATTCCCGGAATTTCAATGCTATCGCCAAAAATCAGGCTTAGTTCCATAAATTCCTCAACATCAGCCGGATCGGGTTCTTTCCCGATATACATAGCAACATCGAGCGTGAAGAAATCGGCATGATCAATAAACCTGTCAACATTCGTCAGGTTGATATGATCGGCATCAACACAATAAATGTCCTCCCATTCCAGGGTTCTGACTGCTTCATCGGCTTCTGTTCTTGTTTGTTCAGGTTCCGAATGTACAAAATTGTGTTCCCTGTTTGATTTATTCCAAACCGGGGTGATTTCAATACCCTGTTGTTTTGCTCTGATTAGGGCTTTAAGCTGGGCTTTCCCCTGGTGACCAAAACGGTCGCCTGTGCCAAAACTGTATTTTCCGAGTTTCATCTGTTAAGCTGTTTATTCGATTTTTCAAATTAAATAATTTTTCCGTGTACGAACACGAAAGTCAGACAACTTTTTTCTGAAAATGTATTAACAATCATTAAATTATTGAATAGCTGTCTTATCAATCGCATTGTTGTTTACTGAAAACAAAAAGAGCAGGTAACTTATGAAAAATTACCTGCTCTTTTTGTAAAAAACCAAAGCTACAAAAACAATTTTGCCACCTGGTACTTGGTCTTTAATGACTGTAACTGTTTGTCAACTTTTTCAAAGTACTTGCCGGCTGTTGAATCACCCAGCAAACTTTTAGCTGTGGTTTTCCATGCTTTGTTTTTCCCGGTTAGTTTTGAAAGTTTACTGTCGTTTGACTCAGAACCTCCGAGAATTCCCATAACATCACTCACGTAACTTTTATTACCTCCAATCAATTTGGTAAGTTTATCTGCAGGAATACCCAGATCAGATCCCGGATCAAGCGCAGCCAGAAAATCCTTTTCAAAACCCGCTTTATCCGCTGGCAAAACAAGACTTGAAGCATTGGTCAAATCTGTTGATTTCGGCAACTTCAGATTTTGTGCCTGTACACTGACGGTGATAAAAATCACTGCCAGTAAATTCAATAATACAATCCGTTTTTTCATTGTTGTTTCTATTTTTTGATCATAAACATTCTACCCGAGTTTTAGTTTAATGATATGTGCAATACATTTCATTCACATGGTTTCCAGTATTTTATTGCCTTCTCCAATTCCTTTTTATATTCTGGTTCTCCCACGTTAAAAATCTTATTGTCAACTTTTAGGATATCATCTTCTTTGGTTGAATTATAACGAATGGGCGGGTTATTATCTATACAAAAGAAGAGGTTGTTTTTTACCAGATTTTTTGTTGCCTTGTGAAACCGCAGCGGAGATTTTGCAATGTTGTAAACCAGGTTATTTTCCACAACCACATCGGTAATTCCCTCGTCCAGAAACATTCCGTTGCTTTCAGCCCTGCCTGCATTAATCTGTACATCATGAATATGATTGTTTCTTATGATACTTCCGGGTTGAAGTCCGAGCATGTAAATTCCGCCGCCATCGCTTAAAATATTCATAATATGATGAATATGATTTCCTTCGATGGTATTTGCCCGGCAGGGTGTTGGTTCCGGCGACCACATCCAGCCAACAGAAATACCGGAATATGGTAAGTTGAAAACTTTGTTGTTTCTGATTTTTGTTTCAGCGGTTAAACCACACCAGATTCCGACTGCTCCATAAAACTGACTACCACATTCTGTCACTGTGCAATTTTGAATTGTATTTCCTTTTGCCACCTGGTCAGGCGTCGATTTCCACCAGGGTTGCCCGTTCACCAGCCGGTCCTGCCCTTCTCCAATCATAATACCATTGCCCGAAATATCCTCAAAAACAACATTTTCGACCACACAGTTTTTGCAGGCCGTTCCCAGCAACAAACCGGTACCTCCCAGGTTTTGGAAACTACAGTTTGAAAATTTTATGTTTTCTGCAAATTCTGCTTTTACTGCAGCCGGTACTATTCTCCAGCCTTTCCTATCTGGACGGGCATCAAAATGACAAGCCTGGATACCACAATATCCCTGCTCCGGAATTTCCCACCGGCAATACCGGAAATCAATCCCTTCAAAATGAATATTACTTACAGAAAGGCTTTCATTTCCTTGAATCACCATTAATTCATCAGCAACCGGAATAAAGATTTCATGCTCACCGGGTGCATCATTTTCAGGAAGTAAAAGAATAAATTTTCTTTCTTCCTTATCAAAAACCCATTCAAAAGGAACATCCAGAAATTCTGTTGCATTTTCTAGAAAATATCTCGGATTGGGTTCCCAGCCATCCATCCTGAAAAAATCGAGAGAAGTTGTTCCGATTGTATCAACCGTAGTCAAAGTATTTTCAAGCGTATTGATTTCCCTGACTTCAATCCGGGTAATTGACCAGTCGTGCAGGAAAACAAGTTCCACATTTCCGGTTTTTGCCGGAACCGGGAAATCACCTTTTTCAAACCAGAAAAAAGTACGTTTATCGGTACCGGCTTTTTTGATCCTGAGGTAATTTTCATCCGGGAAACGTGCCCGGGTTGCCCGTTTTCCGTCGATAAACAATTCGCGGGCATTTTTTATATTGAATAGCTTTTCAGGCAATCTGCATTCCCACTGACCATTTTCATTTTTTGTCCAGTTTTTCAGTTGCACACCACCCGAAATTACCGGTTTTTGCGAGTCAACCGCTTTAAAAATTATGGCAGGTAATTTCCGGTTTCCGGCATTTATAAAAACAAGTGGTTTTTCTATCGGGTAAACTCCTCCACTGAGCCAGACAGTAATTTCTTTATCCTCTGACTGATTGATAACTGAAAGCGCTTTTTCCAGTGTTTGCAAAGGCTGTTTGCGCGTGCCGTTATTTGCATCGTTTCCAATGGGCGAAACATAAATTTCTTTGGCACCAGCCAGACAAGCAACGGCAGAAAAAAGGATTACCGTAAAAATCAGTTTTATCGATTTCATAATTTTGATTGATTTAGTTGGTTAAAGATAGCAGAAATTGGGTGTTTCCACTTCGGGTGCGGCGGTTTTCAACAGCAATTTATAGCGAAGGTTGAAATCCACCACACTCCAAACTGTATCCTGTTCAGTTAAACAAATCGCCCCGCCTGGCTGTTATTTTTCCGGCTATCAGACATTGATGTCTTTAATTTATTGAAGTATGATTTTAGAAAAATCGGAAATCAAAACAACCAGCAACATATCAACCGAAGAGGCACTCAACGATTACTATTTTGCCAATTTAAGCCGCCAGCTCAGTTTGTTGGGCAGGCGCGAGGTTCATAACGGAAGAGCTCATTTTGGCATTTTCGGCGATGGAAAAGAGGTTGCACAGATTGCCTACGCCAAAAACTTCAGAAAAGGCGACTGGCGCTCGGGTTACTATCGCGACCAGACCTTTATGTTATACCTGGGATTGCTGCAACCTGAAGAGTTTTTTGCCATGATTTATGGTGATATTGACGAAGAGAAAAATCCTTCCACGGTGGGCAGAAATTTCAACAATCATTTCAGTACCCAAAATATTGATGAAAACGGCGAAATAAAAAACCTGCTGGAACAGTACAATTCGGCATCTGACATTTCTTCAACCGGCGGACAAATGCCCCGGTTACTGGGTTTGGCGCAGGCTTCAAAAATTATCAGACAGAAACCTGAACTGAAACAATTTCTGAATAACAATGTGAGTGGTAACGAAGTTGCTTTTGGCACCATTGGCGATGCCAGCACCTCCGAAGGTGTATTCTGGGAAACCATTAATGCGGCTGGTGTTATGCAGGTTCCTTTGGTGACAGCCATTTATGATGATGGATATGGAATCAGCGTTCCGGTTGAATTACAGACAACAAAAGCAAACATTTCTGAAGTTTTAAAAGGATTTCAGAAAAATGAAAATACCAACGGAATTGATATTTACACCTGCAAAGGCTGGGACTATGCTGACCTGGTAAAAACATTCAGAAATGGAGTGGCCAAAACCCGTGAAACTCATATTCCTGCGGTATTTCATGTTCAGGAACTCACACAACCACTGGGCCATTCAACATCGGGATCTCATGAAAGATATAAAACAGAAGAACGGCTGACCTGGGAAAAAGAGTTCGACTGCATCACTCAAATGAGAAAATGGCTGATTGAAACCGAAATTGCAGATCCAGAAATGCTGGATGAAATTGAAAAATCTGCCAGAAAAAAAGCCAAAGATGCCCGCGAAAAAGCCTGGCATCATTTTATTGGCACCTACAAAGCTGAGCGTGACGAACTAAAAAAAATAATCGCAAAAATTGAAGAAAAAGTACACCTGCAAAGTTATCGTTTGCAAGACTTTATCAAGATTATGCAGAAACCTTTGCCAACACGACGCTCGCACCTGAGTTTTGCCAAAGGACTTTCACTGAAAATTCACCTCGTTAAAAAAGCTGAAAATGAAAGGGCTGAACTGAAAGACTGGATTAAACGGTTTGAAGAAAAAAGCACACAGGCATACAATACAAAACTTTACCGTACTGGTGCCGATTCATCTTTGAAGGTGCAGGGCGTTTCAGCACAATATGATGAAAATTCGGTTGAGGTCAACGGTTCAGAAATAATCAGCAGAAACTTTGATGTCTTGTTCAGTAAATATCCGAATCTTATCACTTTCGGTCAGGACACCGGCAAGCTGGGCGATGTAAACCAGGGCATGAAGGGAATGCAGGAAAAATACGGGATAGAACGGGTTTCTGATGCCGGCATCCGGGAGGCAACCATCATCGGACAGGGAATCGGATTGGCGTTGCGCGGTTTTCGCCCCATTGCCGAAATTCAATACCTCGATTACCTGATTTATGCACAGTCGCAACTCAGTGACGACCTTTCCACTTTGCAATACCGCACCAAAGGGAAACAAGCTGCGCCGGTTATTGTCCGCACACGCGGGCACCAATTGCAGGGAATCTGGCACGCCGGCTCGCCCATGCAAATGATTCTTGGGTCCATGCGTGGAATGTACCTGTGTGTGCCCAGAAACATGACCCAGGCTGCCGGTTTTTACAACACCCTGCTCGAAGGAAACGACCCGGCTTTGGTGATTGAACCGCTGAAAGGTTACAATCTGAAGGAGAAACTGCCTGCCAACATCGGAAAGTACAAAGTGCCGCTGGGTGTACCCGAAATATTGCGCGAAGGAACTGACATAACACTTGTTACTTATGGCTGGAATTCGCACCACGCAATAAAAGCAGCCCGGCTTTTACAACGTTTTAAAGGCATTTCGGTTGAAGTGATTGACGTGCAGACGTTGATGCCATTTGATGTGAACCACATCATTCTTGAATCGGTAAAGAAAACCAACAAAATCATTTTTGTGGACGAAGATGTTCCGGGTGGTGCAACTGCTTACATGTTGCAAAAAGTAATCGAAGAACAGAAAGCTTTTAATTATCTCGACACAGCCCCCCGAACCCTGTCTGCCATGGAACACCGGCCTGCGTACGGGATTGATGGTGAATATTTCTCGAAACCCAATGTTGAACGCATTTTCAGGAATATTTATGAAATGATGCACGAAACGGATACGAAAAAATTTATACCGCTTTAAAACAGAAAAGCCACATTAAAAGTGGCTTTTCTGTTTTAGTGATTTTCAATTCTTGAATCCGATTTTAAATGCAGTGACTGTCCAGCCCTGCGGATTTTCAGGCTTCTGAATTACCAGTGCGCCGTTTTCCTGTTTCCATTTCAATTTCTGAGCATTTCCCAGCATTTCCACCGAAGCAACTTTTTTATCGCAGATTTTTGAATCTTTTCCCAAAGAAACAATCTGAACATTCGATGTCATTTTATTCATCACAAAAGCATACAAAAAACCATCTTTGGTAGTAAACCGGATATCGGCTGATTCATAAGGACGAACATCTTTCACACCTCCAAAAACCCCTTTTTCCTGGTTTTTAGTCGAAGGCCCTTCTCCGTAAATCTTCCACGGACGGGTTCCGTAAATTCCATCACCATTCGCAGGCATCCAGGCAGCAATTTCCTCCAGAATATTCATCACATCCTGTTCAAGGTCACCTTCAGGAGTCTGAACTACATTCAAAAGCAGGTTACCGTTTTTGCTCACAATATCCACCAGCATCTGAATCACTTCAGAACCCGACATGTATTTCTGTCCGGTCCTGTAATACCAGTCGCCAATGGAAGTATCCGTTTGCCAGGGATCTTTACTGATTGAATCCATCGCACCCCTTTCAATATCCATCACCCAGCGGCCTTTCGAAACCGAATGTTTACAGGTATAAACTGCATTTAATTGGCCGTTGTTGTGAGCCATGTCGCTGTTATACAGATGCGAAACCATGGTTCTGCCAATTTCTCCAAATGGCAGTTCGCTGTCGGAATAAACAAGGTCGGGGTGGTAAAGATCGATTAGCTCGGTGATACAAGCCAGCCAGTTTTTCTGATTTTCGGGATTTTTGGTGAGCCAATCTTTATCATCATCAGCAGTTTTAGGGTGATAAAGATCCTGAAATTCAGGATTGGCACCATCATAAGGAACGCCCGCAAAATTGCCAGTTTTATCGGCACCACGGCTTGTTTGAAACCAGGTATAACTGGCACCCAGATGTTCTGAAACTCCAAATCGCAACCCTTCCTTTTTTGCCGCTTTCTGCCACAATCCCACTACATCTTTTTGGGGTCCCATCTGAACTGAATTCCAGCGGTGAATTTTTGAATCCCACAAAAAGAAATTGTCGTGATGCGTTCCCATACTTACGAAATAACGGGCTCCCACCCTTTTATATAGTTTCATTAACTCTTCCGGATCCCAGCGTTCGGCTTTCCACAACGGAATAATATCCTTGTAGCCGAATTTCGACGGATGTCCATAATGTTCAACATGATACAGATATTCACGGCTGGGTTTTCCGGTAAATTCTTTGGTGTTCCAGTCACGCACATCGCTTTCATACATTTTGCGCGCATACCAGTCACCCTGACGGGGCACAGCCTGCGGTCCCCAATGCGACCAGATTCCGAATTTTGCATCCCGAAACCAATCGGGGTATTTGTATTGATTAAAGGTTTCGATATCGGAGGTAAATTTCTGTGCCGAAACAGTGCCCGAAAGAACAAAAATCAGCAGCAAAGCGGGGAATAACATTTTAACAGTCAAGTCTTTCATGTTCTTTAAATTTGGTTTATCAGTTTTACTTTGTTAATTCAATTTCAGTATTTTTTGTCGAAGTTATTATTTCAGAAAGTGGCTGATCGAACTCAAGTTTCACCACCATAACCGAGTTGGCAAATTCTTCGACCGGCAGATTCCGGATTCTTAAATAGGATTGCTGAGTCGCATGATCGCTAGGGCACAAATTTACTTCAAAATCAACAGCATTCCTATTGTTTAGCAAAATTGCCTTTTGTGGTTTTGCAACGATGGGTTTCAGTTTAATTCCATTTCCCACAGGTGGCTGATTCATATGAACATAAACTGTTTGTTTCCGTTTTGTTACCAAAACTCCTGACAATTGTATCAAATCGTTGCCATTTTCAACATCTGTAAAAGATTCATCGACAGATTGCTTCCATTTTCCGATTCTTTTCAGAATAGTCGCTGCTTCAGCATGAATCTCACCTTCGCCTGTCGGACCAACATTCAGCAGATAATTGGCATCACGCGCAAGATACCTGTCGATACTGGCTTCTAGGTGACGGTCCGTATAATAATCTTCATCCTTTTTGTAACCCCAGCTCTCCATTCCCACGCTCTGGCAGGCTTCTGTGGGCTTCTCAAAACTTTCTGTACCAGCCGCATTGTTGTCATAATCACGTTCCGGTGTTCCAAAATCCCCATCATCAAAACCACGGTTATTAATCACTGCTTTGGGCTGTAATTTCCGGATCATTTCATTGATCGAAGAATCTTTATATTGCGGAACATTCATATCCCACCAGAATCCGTGAATTTCGCCATAATTAGTACAAAGCTCTGTTACCTGTTTTTTCAGAAACTCCATGTATTTATTCCAATCTGGCGAATCTCCGGGTTGTGGTGGTAATTCGTGGTGTCGCCCTTCATTCGGGTAATACGGATGATTCCAATCGGCAATTGAATAATACAGGCAGAGCGGAATTTTTCGTTTATGACAGGCGTTGGCCAGCATACCAATTACATCCTTTTTATAAGGCGAATTCATGGTATTAAAAGCCGTTTGTCTGGTATCCCACAGGCAAAAACCATCGTGGTGTTTAGTGGTAATCGTCAGGTATTGCATACCTGCCTCTTCCAGCAAATCAAGCCATTTTTCGGGATTAAATTTCACTGGATTCCACTGCTGGGCCAGTTTTACATATTCCTTTCTTTCCACTCTGGCGCGCCACTGATGCTGCTCGTGCCATCCGGGTATTGAATAAAGTCCCCAGTGCACAAACATTCCATATCTTTTTTCGAAAAACCAGTCACGATCATCTCCGAATCTTTTTATTCTGCCAAAAGCATTTTGTGGGTTGTTTTGACGACTTATTGCAAATTCTGAAAACGGATTTAAAAGTGGAGCTGCAGCCAGAATGGAAGCTGATTTTATTAGTTCCCGTCGTTTCATAATTGGTTTAGTCAGATTAGAGAAATATTACAAAACTTAATCATTGTAAAAATAACTGATAAATCGGAAGGAAAAAGAATAATCTGAATTTGTCAAAAGTTGATAATAATTAAGTCATAAACTTTTATAGCTTTATCGGCCATAAACCTAATGATCAAATAAATTTAATAACATGAAAAATGATTCTTCAAGAAGGGATTTTATCAGAAAATCAGTTTCAGCAGTAACCGGAACCATTCTGATTCCCAGTATTATTCCTGCTTCAGCTTTAGGAAAAAACGGTTTTGTAGCTGCCAGTGACAGAATTGTGATGGCTACAATTGGTACTGGTGCGCAGGGAATGAGTGATATGAAAGATTTTATGAAATTGCCTCAGGCACAATTTGTAGCTGTTTGCGATCTCGACAAAAAACGTCTTGAAAAAGGGGCAGAAACCGTTAATCTGAAAAACGGGAATAAAGATTGTCGCCAGTACAAGGATTATCGTGAACTGCTGGAAAAAGAAAAACTCGATGCTGTGCTTATTGCAGTTCCCGACCACTGGCACAGCCTGACTTACATAGCAGCCGCCCAGAAAAAGCTTGATATTTATGGCGAAAAACCTTTGGCACGCAGTATCGGTGAAAGCCAGCGGATTGTAAAAGCAGTGAAACAAAATAATGTAATTTGGCAAACCGGAAGCTGGCAACGTTCGCAAGCTCACTTTCTGAAAGCAGCCGAACTGGTTTACAATGGGCGTCTTGGAAAAATCGACCGGGTGGAAGTTGGGCTGCCCAATGCTCCAAAATTAGTTGGAATGCCGCCTTTGGTGCCGGTTCCCGAAGAACTCGACTGGGATTTCTGGCTGGGGTCGGCTCCAAAAGTTGAATATCGCGGAATCTGTCACTGGAACTGGCGCTGGATTCTCGATTACTCAGGTGGTCAGTTAACCGACTGGGCTGGTCACCATATCGACATTGCACACTGGGGATTGGGTTTAGACAGAACCGGCCCGATAGAAGTGGCTGGCGAAGGTGTTTACCCGCCAAAAACAGAATTGTACAATGTTCCGCTGGAATTTGATTTTAACTGCAAATACAAAACCGGCGTAAATATCAGGGTAGCCAACTCAGCCAGACTGAAATACGGAATGGGCGTTACCTGGTATGGAAAAGAAGGTTGGATTCATGTTGACCGTGGAAATAAACTGGAAGCATCAAAAGACTCTCTTCTTGAAGACCTTGGCCCCAATAAAAAGGCGCTGTACAAAAGCGAAAATCACTACGGAAACTTTCTTGATTGTGTAAAAAGCCGTAAGGAAACCATTACCCCTGTGGAAGTTGCACACCGTTCTATTTCTGTTGGCTTACTGGGCGAAATTGCCATGACAACGAAACAAACCATTCAATGGGATCCGGATAAAGAGGTGATTGTAAACAATGCCAAAGCATCGGAAATGCTGATGCGAAAATTCAGAGCCCCCTGGAAACTTCCTGAAGTTTAATGAAATGATTATAAAGTGGTTGCTATCCGGCAGCCACTTTTTGTTAATGCACAATTTGAAATAAGCTGAAGAAAAATGTTTGTATAAATTTTTTAAAACTAATATTGCGCGAATTATTTTCTGATAAAATCAAACGTATGGCAAAAAGTACTGACTACAATTCGAACTGGAGAAAAGTTGCATCCACCATTTATAAAAAACCCATTGACTCCAAAATATTTGGCATGGTTGAACTGGATGTGACAGAACTGGAGCGGTACATTGCTGAAAAACGAAAAACAGGTGTAAAAACCACGCTGACTTATTTAATAACACTGATCATTGGCAGGGCAATCAGGCAGGAAGTTCCAGAACTGAATACTTATGTAAAAAGAGGCAAGATCATTCAGCGCGACAGGGTGGATGCCACAGTTTCAGTTTTATTGCCGGGCGGACAAATGGGTTCGGTAAAAGTTGAAAATTCGGACCAGCTTACAACTGCCGAAATTTCAGAGTTTATCGGAAAGAAAATTTCGGAATCACGAAAAGGCAACGAAAACGATACCATGCAGGCAAAATCGATGCTGGCAAAATTGCCGTGGCCTTTCAGAAACTGGCTCTTTAAAATTTACCAGACCATCACCATTCACTGGGGAATCTCGGTTCCCGGCATCGGACTTGATTCCACCAGTTTTGGGTCTTATGTGGTTTCAAATATCGGAACAGTGGGGCTCGACACAGGTTACGGCTCGCTCCTGCCCTCTTCCAATATTTCGTTTGTTTTTATTTTAGGAAGCATCAACAAAAAACCGGTGGTAATTGACGATAAAATTGAAATCCGTCGCGTGATGTGGCTTTCTTCAACACTCGACCACCGCGTGGTTGATGGTTCGCATGGCGGCAGCCTTTTCAGGGTGATAAAACAAATTGCCAAAAAACCGGAAATTCTGGATGAAAAACCTGATCCTTCAACAGCCGCTTTCTGATTGAATTTTTTACAAATTATTGTCCCAAACATCTTTCTTCATAAATTTTTAATTTTTCATTTGACATCTTTAATTTTCCCCGTGTACGAACACGGCATTTAAAAAAAATGATTAGTTTTGCAATGAACGAGTGATTATTAAAGACATTAATTAATTTAAAATCAATTCATTATCAAACCTAATCAGCAAATACGGATTGTCGATATTGCAACACGCGCCAATGTATCTATCGGCACGGTTGACAGGGTGCTTCACAACCGTGGTGAAGTGGCTGAATCGACAAAAAAACGGATTATGGCCATTGTGGAAGAGTTGGGTTATACACCCAACATTTTTGCGAGCAACCTGGCTTCCAAAAAGCCTGTAATTTTTGCCACCCTGTTTCCACAACCTGTTTCGGAAGAAGGATACTGGACCAAACCCATGATTGGCGTTGAGCAAAGAATATCAGAATTAAAACATTACAACGTTGAAATTCAAAATTATACATTCAATCAATCAAATCCGAGACAGTTTATTGATGCTTCGGATAAAATCATTGCATTGAAACCCGACGGGGTTATTCTGGCGCCTTTCTTTAAAAAAGAAGCACTCCTTTTTATTGAAAAATTGAAGGAAAACCATATTCCGTTTGTATTTATTGACAGCGAAATTAAGGATGCCGGACAAATCAGTTATATCGGCCAATATTCATACCAAAGCGGTATGGTTTCGGGTAAATTGCTGGATATGATGTTGTCGGAGGGAAACATTCTTGTGGTGCATTTTGCCAAGGAAATGGACAACCAGAATCACCTGGTTGAGCGCGAAAAGGGATTTTACGACTGGTATAAACTGAACAACCCAACCCTGCACCAGTTGCAAACCATCGAAATTGCCGATACTTCCAATGATAAGTGGATGAAAAAGGTAAGAGATTTTATTGTCGAATACCGGATCAAGGGAATTTTTGTGACCAACTCAAAAGTATTTTACATCGGAAGGCTAATCGAAAAATTCAGTCTCGAAGGGCTCAAAGTAATCGGCCACGACCTTCTGAAAGAGAACATCAGTTTTCTTAAGAAAGATATTGTGCAGTTTCTGATTTGTCAAAGACCTGAGGAACAAGGGTACAATGCGGTTAACAAACTATTCAGGTTTATAATTCAGAAACGTGAAATCGGTAAGGAAAAATATACTTCTATCGACATTCTGACAAAAGAAAATGTTGACTACTACAGCGAATTTTCAAAATCGTAAATAATCATAAATCAATAATATTTAATCATTCATAATGAATTCAATATCATTTAACGACCTGAAAGGAAAAGTGTGCATAATTACTGGAGGTGCCGGTGTTTTGGGTACTGCCATGGTAAAAGCGCTGGCATCGGTTGACATGAAAATCGCTATTGCCGATATTAACAAAGAAGTGGCCGACAGTGTGGCTGCTGAAATCGCCAAAGAGTTCAATGCCACAGTAATTGGGGTTGAAGCCAATGTTCTTGACAAAGCTTCTCTTGAAAAAGCCAAAGCCGAAATCAACGAAAAAATGGGCGAAATCGGCGTTCTGATTAACGGCGCTGGTGGCAATAGTCCCCAGGCCACCACCAAAGTTGAACAGATGACCGAAGAAAACATCGACAAACTCGAAGACACTTTTTATGGTCTCGAAATGGAAGGTTTCGACAAGGTTTTTGCACTGAATTTTAAAGGTACATTGCTGCCAACCATGGTTTTTACCAAAGACATGCTTAAAAACCGCAAAGGTGTGGTACTCAATATTTCGTCGATGAACTCGTACAAACCACTCACCAAAATTCCGGCGTATTCGGCCGCAAAAGCATCCATCAATAATTTAACACAATGGCTGGCCGTGCATTTTGCCAAAGTCGGCATCAGGGTAAACGCTATTGCTCCCGGATTTTTCATCACCAACCAGAACCGCTTTTTGGTGACCGATGAAAAAACTGGCAATTTCTCGCCACGCGGACAAAAAATTGTGAACAACACACCGATGGGCAAATTCGGCGAACCAGAAGATTTGCAGGGTGCCACCCTATTTCTGATTTCCGATGTTTCTGCCTTTGTTACCGGTGTGATTATCCCGGTTGACGGCGGTTACAGCGCATTCGGGGGAGTATGAAAATCGCTACTGGCTGTTAGCTACTGGCTTTTTGCCAGAAGCAAGTAGCCAGAAGCAAGAGGCAAAAAAGCAGCTTAAACATCTTTAAAATAATACAATGTCAATCGAATTAAAACAAAACTGTAAATATGCATTGCTGGTGCCCACGAGCATGGGGATCCGCATTACTCCCGAAAATGGTCAGCCGGTGCATACCAGCGACAGATTTACCATGTATGCCACCAGCGCCGAAACCAACGTGGCCAGTATTCCATCGTACCTCGGTATGCCGGTGAAAGTGCTAACAACCTTTGTAAAAGGAAGTCCGATAGCACAGTTCATCAAAAACAACCTTCGTTCGCGCGGGATGGATTATGAAGGACCGGAAGTGGAACAAGGCGACCCGTGGGGATTTCGTCACCAGATAAATATTGCTGACAGCGGTTACGGCTCTCGCGGGCCGCGGGTTTGGAACGACCGCGCAGGAGAAGTTGGAAGAACACTAAATGTCAAGGATTTCGATCTTGAAAAAATATTTGGACAGGAAGGTGTGCAAATCGTTCATCTTTCAGGATTGATTGGCGCACTTTCACCCGAAACCAGCCAGTTCTGTCTCGAAATCGCCAGGGCAGCCAAAAAATACGGTACTAAAATCTCTTTCGACCTTAATTACCGTGCCTCTTTCTGGAAAGGTCGCGAAAAAGAACTCCGCGCCAACTTCACCGAAATCGCTTCTGTTGCTGATATTCTGATTGGGAACGAAGAAGATTTCCAGCTTTGTTTTGGTATTGAAGGACCGGAAGCCGGCGGCGAAGGGCTGACAGCCAAAATTGAAGGGTTCAAAGGTCTTATCAACCGCGTGAAACAGGCGTTCCCGAATGCCACCGTTTTTGCCACCACACTTCGCGAAGTGATCAGTGTAAACGAACACATGTGGGGCGCCATTATGCTCGAAGGCAGCAACTGGCATGTGGTTGAGCCGCGTACCATTCATGTACTCGACCGCATTGGCGGTGGTGACGGATACGTTGGCGGAATGCTTTACGGAATTCTGAAAGGCTGGGAACCTGCAAAATGGCCGCAGTTTGGCTGGGCAACCGGTGCACTGGCAACCACCTTCCTCACCGACTACGCCCAACCCGCCGACGAAGAAATGGTTTGGAGCATCTGGAAAGGCAACGCGAGAGTGAAAAGATAAAACTGATTTACTATTTACTTATTTACAATTTACCATTTGTTTATCTGGAGATTGTATGAATTCTGAAGACTAAAGAAGAAAATTACAGGTCGGCATGTTTGGGAAAGTCAGATAAAGATTTTCTGAATAAACTGAAAATGGTGGAGGAAGAATTGGATGAAACGATGTATTGGCTTGAATTAATCGTTGAATCGGGTTTATTAAGGCAAGAATTGCTGAATGATTTGATACAGGAAAACAATGAATTATTCAAAATAATCTCAAGCTCAATTACTACGATGAAAAAGAAAATCAATTCCAAAAAGAATGATACAGCGCGTAAAAAGTAAATAGTAAATCGTAAATCGTCAAATTGTAAATCAATGATATATTACGAAACAGGTTCAAAAGATACCGAACTCACGGCGGAACATCTGCGGGTGGGTTTGTACCAGGCGCTCAGCAAACTGGGGCCGAAAAATAAAGTTCTGGCAATTCCGCCTGATTATACGCGTTTTCCGAGCCGAGCCGGTGAACTGACAGAAATGGCCTGGAATTTTTATGGCGCTAAACTCACCGACGTGTTGCCGGCATTGGGCACACACACGCCCATGACTGGCCATCAAATCAGTCATATGTTTGGTGAAACACCACGCTCGCTTTTCCGTGACCACGACTGGCGCAACGATGTGATTACGCTGGGAACTGTTCCGGCAGAATTTGTAAAAGAAGTTTCTGAAGGTGCAGTAGATTATGACTGGCCGGCTCAGGTAAATAAATTGCTTGTGGAAGGAAATTTCGACCTGATACTTTCCATTGGACAAGTAGTGCCGCACTAAGTGGTGGGAATGGCCAATTATAAAAAAAATGTATTTGTGGGAACAGGCGGGTCAGAAGGAATCAACAAAAGCCACTTTATCGGTGCTGCCTACGGAATGGAAAAAATGATGGGGCGTGCTGACACACCGGTGCGTAAAATTTTTAATTACGCTTCTGATAATTTCAGTAATCATTTGCCCATTGTTTATGTGCAAACCGTTGTGGGACTGAATAAACAAACCGGCAAACTGCAAACTTACGGACTGTTTATCGGCGACGATTTCAGTGTTTTCGACAAAGCTGCAAAATTATCGCTGCAGGTGAATTTCGAAATGGTGGAGAAACCATTGAAAAAAGTGGTGGTCTGGCTCGACCCGTCGGAGTTTAAAAGCACCTGGCTGGGCAACAAAAGTGTGTACCGCACCCGCATGGCACTGGCTGACGGCGGTGAACTGATTGTGCTGGCTCCCGCTTTAATCGAGTTTGGCGAGGACAAACAAATTGATAAACTCATCCGGAAATATGGCTATTTCGGTACGCCACACACACTGAAACTGGTAAAGGAAAACGAAGACCTGCAAGGCAGTCTGGGAGCTGCGGCACACCTGATTCACGGTTCGTCTGAAGGCCGTTTCAGCATTACCTATTGCCCGGGAAAAGGTGAAAAAAATCTGACCAAACAGGAAATCGAAAGTGTTGGATTTCAGTGGGCTGATTATGATGAGATGACAGCAAAATATAATCCTGAAAAACTGAAAGAAGGATTTAATACAATGCCCGATGGTGAAGAGATTTTTTACATCTCCAATCCGGCGCTGGGTTTGTGGGCATTTAAAGACAGGTTTGAGTATTGAGACTGGACGCTCGATACTGGTTACTTGATATTTGATACTGGATACTCGAAATCGGAATTCATCATTGAGATTTGGAAATTGAATATTGGAATTTGATAACAGAAGATATTGTGCAGAAATTGGATACAATTAAATGGGGCATTATCGGGGTTGGAAATGTAACCGAAGTAAAAAGTGGTCCGGCATTTTACAAAACTGAGCATTCTGAATTGGTGGCTGTAATGCGGCGCGACGGTGAAAAAGCTGCTGATTACGCCAAAAGGCACGGTGTAAAGAAATGGTATGCCAACGCCGAAAAGCTTATCAGCGACCCGGAAGTGGATGCGGTTTATGTAGCCACCCCGCCCGATTCACATGCCAGTTATGCCATTCAGTCCATGAAAGCCGGAAAACCGGTTTACGTGGAAAAACCGATGGCACGCAATTATGCTGAATGTCTGGAAATGCTCCGGGTGTCGGAAGAAACAGGTATGCCGCTTTTTGTGGCCTATTACAGAAGGACTCTGCCTGCCTTTCTGAAAGTGAAAGAATTAATCGAATCCGGTACAATTGGCAAACCACTGATGATAAATGTAAAATTGTTCAAACCTGCCGGAGAACGAGGGAAAACGCCTGAACAGATGAGCTGGCATGTCTTTCCAGAAATCAGCGGCGCCGGGCACTTTTACGATCTGGCATCACACCAGTTTGACTATTTGGATTTTGTATTCGGTAAAATTACAGATGTAAAAGGTACTGCAACCAATCTTGCAGGATTGTACCCGGCTGAAGATACAGTCACTGCCACCTGGAAACATGAATCGGGAGTTGTAGGATGCGGCAGTTGGTGTTTTGTGGTGGACAAAAGTCAGTTTACGGATGAAATTGAGATTATCGGGGATGCCGGGAAAATTGTGATTCCAAGTTTTACCCACGGGAAAGTCAGTATTTTCAATAAAGACGGATTGACAGAACTCGAATTCAGCAATCCCGAAAATATTCAGTTAAATCTTGTAAAACAGGTGGTTGACGAACTTCGGGGAGTTGGAAAATGTGCAAGCACCGGTGTTTCTGCAGCAAGAACCAGTTGGGTGATTGAAGAGATTGTTAAGGAGTATTATAAGAAAGAGACGGATTGAGATTGGTGGGAAGAATAAAGAGATTGGTGGAGATTGATTGTTTGAAAAATAAAAAATAGAATTATGAAACTGGAAGACATGGAAATTTATAACATCTCGATGGAAATTGGAGATGAAATCTGGTTTTCTGTGGTTGAGTGGGAAAATCTGGCAAAATTCTCAATCGGTCAGCAAATAATTCGAAGTGCCGATTCAATTGCAGCCAACATTGCCGAAGGATATGGAAGATATCATTACAAGGACCGCAAAAATTTCATGTTTTATGCCCGTGGTTCTCATTACGAAACAATTACATGGCTGACAAAAGCCAGAAACCGGAAAGTAATAAGCAATGATTTTTTTGAAGGAATCATCACCAAAATGGAAAAACTCGGTGTAAAAATGAATAATTACATCAATACCCTCGAATCGAAATCTGGCAGCAAATCACAATAAATCTCTATGAATCACCATGAATCTCAACAAATCGCTATCAATCACGACAAATCACTTTCTTCATGAAGATTATAATTGACGATAAAATACCATACATCCACGGGGCATTTGAAAAAGTGGCCGAAGTGGTTTACCTGCCCGGCAGCAAAACCACTCCCGAAGTGGTAAAAGACGCTGATGCCATTATCACCCGCACCCGTACTATCTGTAACGAAAAATTATTGGCCGGTTCTGCTGTAAAATTTATTGCCACCGCCACCATTGGTTTCGACCACATCGATACTGATTATTGCAAAAAGGCCGGCATTCAATGGACCAATGCACCGGGTTGCAACGCCGAAAGCGTGAATCAGTACATTGCCTCTGCCCTCTTTTCATGGTCGCTGAAAAACAGAACCGAACTGGCCGGAAAAACTATCGGGATTGTGGGTGTCGGACAGGTGGGCTCGCGGGTGGCAAAAACCTGCGAAACCATCGGCATGAAAGTGCTGCTGAACGACCCGCCACGCGAAAGAGCTGAAGGTTCAACCATTTTTACGGATTTAAAAACCATCCAGCAGGAAGCCGACATCATCACGTTTCATGTTCCACTGAATATGACTGGAGAAGATGCAACGTTTCATCTGGCTAATACAGAATTTCTGGCAGGACTGAAAAAACAACCGCTGCTTATCAATTCCTGTCGCGGAGAAGTTTTCGATACCGAAGCCATCAAACAAGCCAGAAAAACAGGTTTGATTTCAGGGTTGGTAATCGACTGCTGGGAAAACGAACCCGACCTCGATTTGGAATTGCTTAAAATGGCCGATTTTGGTACTCCTCACATTGCCGGTTACTCAAAGGACGGAAAAGCCAACGGAACGATGATGAGCGTTCAGGCAGTGAGTCGGTTTTTTAACCTGGGTCTCAATGACTGGAAACCCTCCGGAGTTGAACCGCCTGAAAATCCGCTTATCCGTATCGATGGCAACCAACGACGCGAATATTCAATTCTCGCCGAGGTAATTTTATCGACTTACGACATCGAAAACGATGATAATGAACTTCGTAAAGATACTTCGCTGTTCGAAAAAATCAGAGGCGATTATCCGGTCAGGAGAGAATTTGATTCGTTTAAGATTGAAGCAAGAAATATTCAGAAAGAAACTTTGGATAAATTGAACAAGCTTGGATTCAAAATTGAAAAATAAATAACCGCTAAGACGCGAAGGCGCAAAGTATTTTATAAATTAAATCTCAGCGACTCTGCGACTCTGCGGTAAATAAGAATAATTCAAAACAATAATTAATATGAAAAAGTTAGCAGACATTGGTCTTATCGGCCTCGCCGTGATGGGCGAAAACCTCGTGTTAAACATGGAGAGCAAAGGTTACACAGTAGCAGTTTATAATCGCACAGTTTCGAAAGTGGATGAATTTATGAATGCACGCGGTGCAGGTAAAAAATTCATCGGTGCACATTCGATTGAAGAACTTTGTGTTTCGCTCGAAAAACCTCGCAAAGTGATGATGCTGGTAAAAGCAGGAAAACCGGTTGACGATTTTATCGATTTGATAATTCCCCACCTCGAAGCAGGCGACATTATCATCGATGGCGGCAACTCTCATTTTCCCGATACCATCCGCCGTACCAAATATGTCGAAAGCAAGGGACTGCTTTACATTGGCACCGGTGTTTCGGGTGGCGAGGAAGGCGCACTTTTAGGTCCGTCGATTATGCCCGGCGGTTCGCCTGCAGCATGGCCGGCAGTGAAAGACATTTTCCAGAGCATTTCGGCCAAAGTTGAAAACGGTGCAGCTTGTTGCGACTGGGTTGGCGAAGGTGGCGCCGGTCATTTTGTAAAAATGGTGCACAACGGAATTGAGTACGGTGATATGCAAATTATCAACGAAGCGTACCAGTTGATGAAAGACCTGCTGGGCATGAACAACACCGAAATGCATGAAGTTTTCAAAAAATGGAACACCGGTATTCTCGACAGCTACCTCATTGAAATCACCCGCGACATTTTGGGTTACAAAGACGAAAACGGCGAGGAAACACTTGATTTTATTCTTGATACAGCCGGACAAAAAGGTACAGGAAAATGGACTGGCGTCGCTGCACTCGACCTGGGTATTCCGCTCACCTTGATTGGCGAATCGGTTTTTGCCCGTTGTTTATCGGCACAAAAAGACCTGCGTGTTCAGGCTTCGAAAGTAATCAGCGGACCAGAAGCTGTATTCAAAGGCGATAAAAAACAGTTTATCGACGATATTGAAAGTGCTTTGCTGGGAGCCAAAATCATTTCATACGCACAGGGTTACAACCTGATGATGGAAGCCGCCAAAGAATATTGCTGGAACCTGAATTACGGCGGCATCGCATTGATGTGGCGCGGCGGCTGTATCATCCGCTCGGTATTTTTAGGCGACATCAAAAAGGCATTTGATAAAAATCCGGAACTGGCCAACCTGCTGCTCGACCCGTTCTTTAAAGATTTGGTGGAAAAAGCACAGGCAGGCTGGAGAAGAGTTTGTGCAACCGCACTCGAAAACGGTGTTCCGGTTCCGGCACTTACTTCGGCATTGTGCTATTTCGATGGTTTCCGCAGCGAGCGTTTACCGGCCAACCTGTTGCAGGCACAGCGCGACTATTTTGGCGCCCACACCTACGAACGTACCGACAAACCACGTGGTGAGTTCTTCCACACCAACTGGACAGGCCGCGGTGGAAATACAGCTTCAACAACTTATGTAGTTTAAGAAGCCCTCCCCTCCCGATAGCTATCGGGACTCCCAAAAAGGGAGGGACAAAGAAAAAGAGCCGCTTTCCGGATGGGAGGCAGCTCTTTGATTTTTCAACTGGTGACTCAAAGTTCACCTGTTGAATAAAAGCGCTTTCAACGCTGGTCGGGTGCCTCATGTTTTGTTTTACAAAAGCAAAATGTAATTTGCCATTGATGGGTAAACATAAATTGCAAATTTGCGTTAGCTGAGGATAGTATAAGAAACATTTCTTAAATTCACCCTTATATCACACGATGAAAATTATATTTCCATTCAAATTAGATTGAAATTTGTTTATAAAATTAAAAATAGTATTTATGGCTCTTTCTAATATTTTAAACGTTATTGGACTATCATTCGACATAGTTGGCGTACTGATGTTATTTAAGTATGGACTACCACCTGAAGTATATAGAGGTGGAATTGTTCCTATTTCATTTGAAGATTCTGAGGATAAAAAAGAAAAAGCAAAAGCATCTCAATATGAAAGATATTCATATATAGCTTTAGCATTTCTTGTAGTAGGTTTTCTTTTTCAGATTTCTACAAATATCTTTTTAAGTAAGATATGATTTGTTTGGTTCCTGCTGCTCGCGCCGATTTAAAATCAGTGTGCAATTCTGAAAGAATTGAAAACTTCTATCAACAAAGCGGTACCTTGTCTTACTTTGTAAAAGCAAAATATGGTTAGTCCTTGATGTGCAAGGCACAAATTACATCCCGAAATGGATTGCGACAAGGTGGGCAGCAATCTGCAATGCGATTTTACTTCCCGCAGTATACAGCAGACAATTTTATGTACAATCTTTCTCTAATCATTTTGCATGAGATAATCTGTAACGTGGGTTTACTCCCACAACGATGTGTGGTGAAATTTAGCCAAACACAATCAAATTATTCTTTTAAACCTTTATTGTCAATATTTTTGGCATTTAACCGGGTCACAACATTTTTCCCGGTACTTTTTTGAAGTTGCAGTCGCGCAGCTTTTGCCACATTTCCTCCTTTTTGGGCAACAACTTTATTCTCTGTAAATGTTTTTGGCTCTGTCTTTTTCGAAATTTCGGTGGTGGATGCTTCAGCCAGCATGTTCAACACCAGCTCAATGTTTGTCATGTGGTCGCGCAGATTCTCCTTTTTCAAATCCTTAAAATTCTTGTATTGTTTAGTGGTAAATCCGCTCCAGGCTTTTGTTATTTCATCGGTAAGAATGGCATATTCCTGCCCCTTTTTCACCCCGCGGTTATCCCATTCGTCGGTGAGTTCCTTACGGATTTCAATACTTTTTAACCGCTGATTTATCCATTCCTTGCTGTAACCCTTTCTGAGATAGGTTTCCATTAAACGGTCGATACCAATTTCAGGATCTTCAATTTCATCAATTCGCTCGCGGCCAACTCTTGCCAGCCACATTTTAAACGGTTCGGCTTTTGACGAAGGAATACTTTGAATTAACCTAAAAAGTTGTTCTGTGTCAGCAACATCGGTTTTATAATACTTTCCATCTGTAGACTGCATTTTCAGTTGGTTACAAATTGTAACCAACTCACTTCCTTCTTTGGTAAGCCGATGTTTTAATACTTTCCAATAGTTGTTCGGATTCGGACTTTCGGTTAAAACTCCGACCACATCCACAATCGAAAAAAACCATTTTTCCTGTTCTTCGTCCCAGTGGGTGCGGATTTGTTTCTCATTGAATAATCTGATGGCAGTTTCTTTGGTCATAACATGAATTTTCTCAAAGATAAAACATTTCATCTTCGAATTTGGAATATCTCCACCGCTAAATCTTTGAAAAATATGAACATTAAAGTTTTCGAAATTTCCGATTCATTTTCACACAAACAGCCTTTCCCAAAAATCCTTTTTATCTTTACCCAATGTTGAATATTCAGTAAAAACAAAAATATGAGAACATACTTAATCATCTTTCTGTTGCTTTCTGTGGCACTTATTTCGGGGTGCGAACAGGAAAAAAAACTGCCGAGGGTGGCCATTTGTGGTCTAGCCATTGAGTCAAGTACTTTTTCGCCGGCACAATCCAATGAAGAGTCGTTTCGTGTTCGCCACGGACAGGATGTTTTTACCTACTACCCTTTTCTTTCAGTTGATTCGGTTGACAGAAAACGGGCGGAATGGTTCCCTGCCCTGCGCGGTCATGCCATTCCCGGTGGCATTGTAACCCGCGAAGCCTATGAAAAACTGGTTACCGAAACGCTGGATTCGCTGCGGAAAAACCTGCCATACGACGGGATTTTCTTTGATATTCATGGTGCGATGAGTGTGGTGGGACTGAATGACCCGGAAGGCGATTTTATTGTCCGGATCCGCGAAGTGGTGGGAACAAAAACACTGATTTCAACATCGATGGATTTACATGGAAGCGTAACCGAACGGCTGGCAAAAAATACTGACCTGATAACCTGTTACCGGCTGGCTCCCCACGATGATGCGCTGGAATCGAAACAACGTGCGCTCGAAAACCTGCTGGAACGACTGGAAACCGGCAAAGGAAAACCAAAATACAAAGCCTGGATTCCGGTGCCGGTTTTGCTGCCCGGCGAAAAAACAAGCACCCGCATTGAACCGGGAAAAAGTTTGTATGCCAAAGTAGCCCCGGTTGCCAACCAGGAAGGAGTTACAGATGCTGCCATCTGGATTGGATATGCCTGGGCCGACGAACCCCGCAACAAAGCCTATGTGATGGTTACCGGCGACGATAGGGAAAAGGTGGTCAGCGGCGCTGAATATTTGGCTAAAAGCTTCTGGAATGTGCGGAATGAGTTTGATTTTGTGGCCCCGGTTGCCACGCTGGAAGAGAGTCTTAATAAGGCTATTGCCAGCGATAAACGTCCTTTTATTATCAGTGACACAGGTGACAACCCTACTGCCGGAGGTGCCGGCGATGTTACGTGGACTATCACCGAACTGCTGAAACGCCCCGAATTTAAAACTGAAAAAGGACCTTCGCTGATTTATGCTTCCATCCCTGGACCTGAGTTTGTTGAACAGGCAAAGGTAGCAGGCGTTGGCAACCGCGTGGAAGGTTATGCCGGTGCCGCCATCGACAGCCGGTTTGCGCCACCGGTAAAACTGTCGGGGACTGTAAAAGCCATTGTGGATGGCGACCCGGATGCAAAAACAGAAGTGGTGGTGCAGGTGGGCAGTATTCAGGTAATTGTGACGGGTAAACGCAAACCCTATCATTACGAAAAAGATTTCACCCGGCTGGGATTGAATCCGCGCGAAACGGATATTGTGATAGTGAAAATCGGTTACCTGGTTCCTGAATTGTACGACATGCGCGCCGACTGGCTGATGGCGCTCACACCTGGTGGTGTTGACCAGGACCTCGAACGGCTGGGACATAAACGAATCGACAGACCAATATTTCCGCTGGACAAAGACATGGCCGACCCCGATTTGTCAGCCAGATTGATTCCGGCTTCGGATGAATAGTGAACAATCCATCTGATGAATAGCTACTAAATTTGTATATTTCGATTGAAAATCAAATTCCAATGAGAACATCTGAATTGATAAAAGAAATAGAACGACTTCCGATTCAAAAAAGAATGTATGTTATTGAAAAAACCATACAATCGATAAGAAAAAATGAAGACGAAATTCAAATGAGTTTTGCTTCAGAAGCGTTGCTTGCCGATTATAAAACAGATAAAGAGCTGACTGCTTTTACTGATATTGATTTTGATGATTTTTATGAAACAAGGTGAAATCTGGCTGATAAACCTAGACCCAACAGTTGGTGCAGAAATCAGGAAAATAAGACCGGCAATAATCGTTAATGACAACGCATTAGGGATTTTGCCATTGAAAATAATTGTTCCGGTTACCGACTGGAAAGCTAAATACGAAATTGCACCGTGGATGGTAAAAATTATTCCTGATGCTGAAAATAAACTTTTAAAAGAATCATCGGCAGATTGTTTTCAGGTTCGGTCAGTTTCGCAGGATAGATTTATTTCAAAAATCGGTAAAATATCAGATTCGGTTTCTGAAGATATTAAATCAGGTTTGGCAAGGATACTTTCAATTAGATAAACAAAATAAAATGGGAATATTTTCAGCTTTATTGGGCAATGCCGGTGCCGTAAAACCGGAAGAACTAATTGCCAAATATGGTCAGTTGCTGACCGATGACGAAGAAATTGAACTGGGGTTCAAACTCATCCGTGACACCTTTATTTTCACTACAAAACGACTGATTACCATCGACAAACAGGGAATCACCGGCAACAAAACAGAGTATAAATCCATTTCTTATAAAAGTATTTCACGTTTTAGTGTTGAAACCGCCGGTACTTTTGAACTGGATGCCGAGTTGAAAATCTGGATTTCAGGTGAACAACAGCCCAGCATTGTCAAGCAGTTCAACAAATCGGTGAATGTTTACGATGTGCAGAAAGTACTCGCTCATCATGTGTGTAAATGAGTGATTTGGTGAATGAGTTATTGGGTGAATGGGTTATTGAGGAATGTAATGCATGAATGCTTTAATGCGAGAATGCATGAATGAAAATTCCAAAATCCAAATCACAAATTTCAAGAATTAAGAAGCATCAACCTGAAACTTGTAACCCGTAACCTGGAACCTGGAACTCGTAACTCTTAAAGGTTTATCATCGCCTTGATTGCCCCATCTTTGTAACCTTCCACCATTTCGAAGGCTTTTGGCGTTTCTTCGAGCGTGAAATGATGGGTAACCATTTTCTCCACATCAATTTTGCCTGAAACAACCAAATCAATGGCTTCTTCCACGCAATGATTCTGGCGGCGGACATTAATCACAGTCAGTTCTTTGCGGCGCATCAAATCCATATCAAAAGTATATTGCGCTGTGGGAGGAATTCCAACCAAAACCAGTTTGCCACCGGGTTTCAGAATTTTCACGGCATTGGTAACCGCTTCCTGATCGCCGCTGGCTTCAAAAACAATGTCCATCAGAAGCTCATTATTTCTTTTAACTGCAGTCTCCACATCATCATGGCCAGGATTAATCAAAAATTCAGCCCCGATTTCCGCGGCTTTTTTCAGGCGGTATTGCAAAGGTTCAATAACAGTTACATGTTGCAGGCCGTCAGCCAGCAGTTTCATTAGAATGCTAAGTCCGATGGGGCCGGCACCGAATATGGCTGCATCAATACCCGGATTTGGTATTTCGCCCAGTTTAACTGAATAAACTCCGATTGTAAGCGGTTCGATTAAAGCTGCCTGAACCGGGGTCATTTTGCCGGTAACAGGAAAACAGGTAAACGACGGCATTACAATAAATTCAGAAAGACATCCGTCCAGTTGTCCGGGGCAACCCAGAAACTTATTATTACGACAGGTGTGCGGCCGACCGGCCTGACACTGGTCGCAGTGACCACAATGTACTGAAGGATCAACCACTACAAGGTCACCAACCTTTACATTTTTTACATCAGCGCCAATTTCAACAATAAAACCTGAACACTCGTGACCAACCGGAAATGGGTATTGTACCACCTGCGAACCAATTTTTCCTTCAGCATAATAATGAATATCCGAACCACAAACTCCGATTGATGCCAGTTTGATTTTTACTTCACAGTCACTGATAATTTGTGGAACATTTGCAGTATTAAGTTCCATTTTCCTGATTCCGGTAAGGACGACCTGTTTCATTTCTCTTGATTTATTCTTCGGTTTTCAAAGCTATTATTTAAAAACTCAATGGAAACAACACAAGCCGAAAATATTTTTTATAACATGTTGCATAATTTGTAGTTTCTTATTATCAAATGTTTAGCACTTGCATTTTTTGTACTTTTTAACAATCATTAATAATTTTTTAATATACCCTTAAAATTGAAGAGTTTTTATACTATATTCGTAAAGCAAAAAAATTAAAAACTGATTGAATATTCTACCTTTTCTCTATTAAACAATTTTTCTGTCTAACTAAACTAAACAATGAACTACCGGGTTATCGAAAAAGATAACCCTTTTTTTGTCTTATATTGAATGGAAATTACCTGAATCAGGGATTAAAAACACCGGAGAGTTTTTTCAGGTTGTGTCTGAACCGAAGGAAAAACATGATTCCAGCAGTCCCCAAGCCGATCAGGTATCCATACCAGATTCCGATTGGTCCCGAATTCAGAACAAAGGAGAATACATAACTTACCGGAATTCCAAGTATCAGATACGCAAAAACTGCCATAAACATCGGAAGTTTTACATCTGCCATTCCGCGCAGTGTACTGAGCATTACCACCTGTAATCCATCAAAAACCTGAAAAATGGCGGCAACTATTAACAATTCTGCAGCCAGTTTAATTACGCTGATATCGGTTGTAAATAAATAGGGAAGAAAATTACGGGTTAAAATAAAAACAACCCCCATTGAAGACATAAACAAAAGAACCAAATGCGAAGAAGCCACTGCTGACATTTTCAACGCGTGATAATTTTTCACACCCATCTGATGGCTGACCCTAATTGTGTTTGCCTGCGAAACCCCGAGTGAAATCATATAAGTAAAAGTTGCCATACCGATGGCCACCTGATGTGCAGCCAGTGGAACCTCACCATGCCAGCCCATCATAATTGCACCCAGACTGAATGCAATAACTTCCACAATAATCTGAAAACCTATTGGAATACCTATTTTCAAGAGCCTCACAATTTTTTCACGACTGATTAACTGTTGATTGGCAAGTGCAAAATACCGTCTGAAAACAGGTACTTTCAAAATATAAACTGCAAACATCAGCGGCATCACAAACCGTGAAATTAATGTGCCCATTCCTGCGCCATTCAGCCCCATTTCCGGAAAACCAAACTTGCCATATATAAAAAGGTAGTTAAAAAGAATATTCACAAGATTGGCAGTTATGGTAATATGCATGGCCATCCGCGTATTTCCCATTCCTTCAAAAAATTGTTTCATAGAGAAGAAAAGCAAAAACGGGATATAGGACAAACAAAGTAACAGGTAGTATGGTCCAGCCAACTTTGTAACCTCTTCGGTTTGCCCCATAAATGGCAGGAGAAAATAAATTCCTGTCATAACCAGAAACATAACCACCGAAACTGTCGCATGTGTCACGATTCCGTTTTTCAGCCAGGTTACTGCTTCACGCAGGTTTCCCTTTCCAAATGCTTTTCCCACGAGCGGTGTCAAACCGAAAGTGATGCCCATCCCGAACACCATACCATTAATAAATACATTGTTGGCAAACGATGCGGCTGCCAGTTCAACGGTTCCCACATGCCCCACCATCATATTATCTACCAACGAAACACTAACCTGACCAATTTGGGAAATAACAACCGGCAATGCCAAATGAAGATTCCGTTTATAAAAAGGGATGTAATCTGCCAATTTCATGGCAGCAAAGATAGATTTTTAGCTACAACGAAAACCAGTAGCTGAACTTTATCATAAATGCGTTTTGAGAGCTGCCCTGCCCGATGTTTTTTATACTTTCCATAATCGAAGGATTGTATTGGTTTACATAATTATTGAGCCGGTTGGTCCACACAAAATAAAATGTCGATCCTGTTTTGTATTCCCAGCGTAAAACAAAATTAGAATTAAACTCCTGGTAATCGAAATCAGGGTTTTCGGTCGAAAAATCAAGCAACTGGTTATTATTTTCATCGACCAGTATCTCGTTTCCGCCATCATTTACAACATAAAGCGGTGAATATCTCAGAGAAAGATCCTTTGATTTTGACTGGTTTACTTTTCTGTAATCGGAATATAAACCTGTTGATGCATAAGGACTTCCGTAATATTGCAGCGAAAGTTCAGGAGTAATAAAATACTCAATTCGCAAAGTTGTATAAAGTGTTTCTCTGCCGATTTTTCCCACTACATAATCTTTTTTTCCATCGATGGATTCCTGTTTTACATATTGGTGGTTCGTGGTTTCGTTGTAATATTTTGATTTTGACGAAACAATCAGACGATTACTGATCAGCCATGTTAAATTAAAGGAATACTCATTTTCTCGGCTTATTTTATCACTGAAACGCGTCATTTCAATCCCACCCGAAACATAGAATTTACGGCTGCTGTTGGTTTGTAAAAAGAATTCGGTGCTGTTTCGGTTGTCGATACGAAGCGATGGTCCTCCTCTTAATTGCCTTGTATCAAATTGATTGATGTTATTATCAAAATCAAAATGGAAAATCCAGAGATTTTTAAAAGTCAGTTTTAAATGTGCATTGAACTCATCCATCAGGTTTTCACCACCGTAGCTCCAATGATGCCTTTGATCGAACGAAAAGTAATAACTGTTCAGTAATCCTTTTGGTTTGTTGACCGTGTACAGAAAATTAGTTTCCTGCAGAATATAGTCCGCTTGCCTGAGGTAACCCACATCATTCAGGTCAACGCCCGGTGAACGCCAACTGACGCCTTCCACCAACCTCAGTTTTCCACTGCGTTTTCCGCCACTTAAAGCACCACCCCAGCCATCCAGCGAAGTTAACGATGGATTGAAATCAATATGATCTGCATCCTCGCGCTGGAAAAGATGAATGGCCGATTTCTGTATTTTCGAAATTGCCTCTTCACTGCCATTTAACACCGAGTAAAAACTTTTGACATTCACAAAATATTTCCGGTTTTTCCAATTGTGTTCAAAATCAATTCCTCCCACCGTCGAATTATCCGGCATGAATTCGAGGTTTTGATCTTTGATATTTCTGATTACTGAAGTGACAATTCCGCCGATCGTGGTTTGGCCTTTGTTATAATCTTTCTTCACCCTACCGATAAAATAGTTGGTAAATGGTTCAATTGCTTCTTCTGTTATCTCATCAGGTGATGTTAATGTTGCAATCTCTCTTGAAGTCATGCTGTTGAGCACCCCCACCGACAAACCATTCTTTCCTTTTCCGGTAAGTTTCAGTGCACTTATTATCGAAGTATTGTCGGGTTTCGAAATAGTTTCATCTTCGTTTGTTTCAGGTTCATAAGTCGGTGCATGACCGATACGGCGTGAATAATACAACATGTCATCGTTGTTGTTGTATTCAAGGATATTGTTTCCTTCCAGGAAGAAAGGCCTTTTCTCCTCAAAAAACACTTCGTACGATGTAAGGTTCAGTACCGAAGGATCCGCTTCCACCTGACCAAAATCAGGATTAAAAGTATAATCGAGGTTAAAGTCAGATGTTACCCCGATTTTACCATCAAGACCAGCACCAAAAACCTGGTTGTTATCTGTGTTGGTAACATATTTGGCTTTTGCGTAGGGCATTACTTCGAAATTTCTTTTGTAGGGAATATCTTTTATACCGCGTAATTCGCCAAAAATATAAACCATAGCGGGAGCATCCACCGGAATCAGTTTCCATTGCGATTCTTCCATCAACCTGTGAATCCAGCGCCAGATGTGCATTCCCCACACCTGTTCTTCAGTATCGGCGAACCTGAGTTGAGTAAAAGGCACCCTCATTTCGGCATACCAGGCCGAGTCACCAACCGAAGATTTTCCATCCCAAACCGCATTCCAGTTAAAATCCCAGCCATATTCACCCATGTGCAACAGGTCAACCTTCTGGCCGGCTGCTGTAACATTAAATTCGAAAGCAGTCTGGTTGTCGTTATAACTATCCAATGCAATGCCTGCCATATCACCGTTGTTTTCATCGCGGCGTCCCAATATCGGGCTCATCTTTTCGGGTTCATTATCATGGCAGATGATGGCGAAGTAAAGGTATTTATCGTCGTAAAGAATTTTTATTTCGGTTTGCTGTGATGGTGCTTTTGCCTGGTAAGGCTGTTGCTGAATAAAAGCTCCGTCCCAGGTTCCCACTGTTTTCCAGCAATCATCATCCAACACCCCGTCAATTTTGGGTTTTAAATCGGTTCGGGTTGCATAATAAACTCTTTTGATACTTGCATAATGGTTGACAAGCGAATCATCAGAAAGTTTATAATCCAGATCCTGAGCCCTGGTGATTAAAACTATCATAATCTGTAATATGAAAAGGAGAAGGAGTTTAATTTTCATAAAGCGGTTTAATTCAGAATGGCAAATTTAATTTTTAATGTCACAAATAAAAACATAATTATGGAATTCTAATTTTTGACTTTTCACTTTTCTTTTTCCATTCAACAAATAAAAAATCCCTCTATTAACTAACAATTTGTAAAAATTAACACGATTGTTCTTTGTTTTCAAAGCCTCAAAAGTATTTTTCAGCGGTCAAAACCGATTTTAAACATTTTGAATTATTAAGGGTTAATATTGGTTGAATAAAAAACGACAAAACAGATTTGTATAAAACTGTATGACAAAAATCAAAAAGATCCTGATCGCCAATCGTGGCGAAATCGCAATCCGCATTATGCGAACCTGCCGGGAAATGAACATTGAAACAGTGGCTGTTTATTCTGAAGCTGACAGAACTTCGTTACATGTTCGTTATGCACACGAAGCCTATTACATCGGAAAAGCGCCTTCGAGTGCCAGTTATCTGAACATCGAAAAGATTATCGAAGTAGCCAAAAACAGCGGTGCCGATGCAATCCATCCGGGTTACGGGTTCTTATCGGAAAATGCAGTATTTGCAAGGCGATGCAAAGAAGAAGGAATCATCTTTATCGGGCCTTCGCCTGAAGTGATCATTCAAATGGGAGATAAAATCATGGCACGCGAAGCCATGATAAAAGCCGGAATTCCGATTGTGCCCGGAACCAACCAAAGTATTCAGAATGAAAATGAAGTACTTGAAATTATCCGGAATATTGGGTTACCGGTAATGATAAAAGCCGCTGCCGGTGGAGGTGGAAAAGGAATGCGGCTGGTTAAAAATGAAGCCGATATTGTTTCAGCAGTCAGGGCAGCCCGCTCGGAAGCACTGTCGGCTTTTGGCGATGATTCGGTTTATGTCGAAAAATATATCACTTCGCCACATCACATTGAGTACCAGATTCTGGCCGACCAACATGGAAATGTGATTCATCTTTTTGAACGTGAATGTTCGATTCAGCGCCGGCACCAGAAAATGATCGAGGAAACTCCTTCGCCGCTTTTAACGCCCGAATTGAGGATGCAAATGGGAAAATCGGCTGTTGAAGCGGCCAGATCAGTTAATTACACCGGTGCTGGCACCATCGAGTTTCTTGTTGATAATAACCTGAATTATTATTTCCTCGAGATGAACACGCGTTTGCAGGTTGAACATCCGATTACCGAAAGGGTAACCGGTGTGGATCTGGTTAAACAACAGATAAAAATAGCGGAAGGACAGGAACTTGAATATAAACAGGAAAATCTTTCGCAACGGGGCCATTCGATTGAGTGCCGTATTTACGCCGAAGATCCGGATAACAATTTTATGCCAAGCCCCGGCAAAATCTATAAAATATCTGAACCACTGGGATTTGGTGTCAGAACCGACGGGTATGTTTATGAAGGTTACGAAATTCCGTTGTATTACGATCCGATGATTTCAAAACTGATCATTTGGGGTAAAACCCGAGAAGAATCGATAAACAGAATGAGACGGGCGTTATATGAATACAAAATCACGGGTGTTAAAACGTCAATAAAATACCTCGAAAGAATCATGAATAACTCCGATTTTATCGAAGGGAAATATGATACTCACTTTATAGAAAAAAATCAGGAGCAACTTGCTAAAAGCGATGGTTGTGAAGATTGCAGCGATATGGTGGTGATAGCGGCTTTCATCGATTATCTGAATAAAATAAGCATAACCCGTGAAATGAAAAATGAGTTTGCCCCACCACAAAGCCGCTGGAAAAAAATTCCTTATATCAACAACTTTTAATTAATAAAAATGGCAGTTGAAGTAAAAATTGGGAACCGGACATCCTGGGTTGACCTCATCAGTAATGAAGGTAATTTTCTTGAAATTGACATTGATGGAAAAATTCATAAAGTGGATGTTATGCATACAGCCGATGGAACATTTTCCATCCTTTCAAATGGTCATTCCTATAATATTGAGCTTGTTCCCTATCCAAACAAGCCCAAAAAATACACAGCCTATACACTTTACCAGGAGTTTGAGGTGGAAATTATTGATGCTGAAGCACGATATCTTTTAAACCGCGGAGCCAATATCATTGGTTCATCTGAAAAGAAGATCAGTTCGCCTATGCCGGGAAAAGTAGTGAAAGTTTTTGCCACGGAAGGCGACGAAGTAACAAAAGGTCAAACTTTGGTAGTGATTTCGGCAATGAAAATGGAAAGCGAATACAAAGCACCAATGGATGGAAAAATTAAAAAAGTAAGTGTAAAAGAAGGTGACACTATTGAAGGAAACCAGGTATTAATTGAACTCGAATAAGTTAAAAATCAATGAATTTACAGGATAAATACAATAAACTGACCGAAATGAACCGCCAGGCCGAAATGGGTGGCGGCCCCGAAAGACTCGAAAAACAACATGCTGCCGGCAAAAAAACGGCTCGTGAAAGAATCAACCAGTTACTCGATCCCGGAACTTTTGTCGAAATAGACAAATTAATGACGCACCGGAATTACGATTTCGGCATGGAAGACAACCGCATTTTGGGCGACGGAGTAATCTCAGGTTACGGAAAGGTAAAAGGCAGACTCGTTTATGTTTTTGCCCAGGATTTTACGGTTTTTGGCGGATCGCTGAGCCGTGCCAATGCCGATAAAATTGTAAAAATCCAGAAAATGGCGTTACAAATGGGAGCACCGGTTGTCGGATTAAACGACTCTGGTGGTGCCCGAATCCAGGAAGGTGTGGAAAGTCTGGCCGGTTATGCTGACATTTTTTACAACAATGTTATCTCTTCGGGTGTAATTCCGCAAATCTCAGCAATTCTCGGTCCTTGTGCCGGTGGAGCCGTTTATTCACCTGCCCTCACCGACTTTATTTTCATGGTAAACGAAAAAAGCCACATGTTTGTAACGGGGCCGGAGGTTATTAAAACAGTTACACACGAAGAAGTTACCAAGGAAGAACTTGGCGGCGCACTGACCCACAACAGCAAAAGCGGAGTGGCGCATTTTAATGGCAGCGATGAAGATCAGACTTTGCAGATGATTCGCGAACTGCTTAGTTTTCTACCATCAAACAACCTTGAAGATCCGCCTGTAAAAACAACCATCGATCCTTCAGATCGGGTTGAGGAAAGCCTGATGGATGTTGTTCCGGTGGACCCCAACAAACCTTACGATATGCACGATATCATTCAAAAAGTAATTGACAATGCTCATTTTTTGGAAGTTCAGGCGCAATATGCACAGAATATTATTATCGGTTTTGCACGGTTTGCCGGTAAACCGGTTGGTATTGTAGCCAACCAGCCAGCCCATCTTGCCGGTGTTCTCGACATCAATTCATCGATAAAAGCAGCCCGTTTTGTGCGTTTTTGCGATGCCTTCAATATTCCGCTGGTTACATTTGTTGATGTGCCCGGATTTTTACCGGGTACCAGCCAGGAATTTGGCGGAATCATCAAACACGGCGCTAAACTTTTGTATGCTTTTGCCGATGCAACCGTACCGAAAATTACCATCATCACGCGGAAAGCTTATGGAGGTGCTTACGATGTAATGTCGAGCAAACATATTGGTGCCGATGTGAATTTTGCCTATCCAACTTCCGAAATTGCAGTGATGGGACCTGAAGGTGCCATCAATATTATTCACCGGAAAAACATGAATGAAGAAGAACGGGCTGCTGCCGTACAGGATTACCGCGAAAAATTTGCCAACCCGTATAAAGCAGCTTCCCTTGGTTATATTGACGAGATCATTTTTCCGCGCGACACGCGCAGTAAAATCATCGGGGCGCTGGAGATGACACAAAATAAACGAAAATCAAATCCACCGAGGAAACACGGGAATATTCCGTTGTAGATTTAATATTTCTTATTGATTATTCCCTGCCCGTTCGGTCAGGCGGGCTTATTTCATATTTTAGATTTAAGAAAACAACCGAATAAGAAAAAACATAATAAGAAAGTCAAAAGAATGTAAAGCCGGGTTTCTATGAAGTCCGGCTTTTAAATTCAATTAAAATTCTTACCTGAAAACTATCAATTGATTTGATAATTAACAATTTATTTCTACTTTTGCGCGTCCAAAAATTTGGGACAGAGATATTAATAATTTAAAAATTAGAGGATTATGATGAATCAGTATGAAACCGTCTTCATTTGTACTCCCGTTTTATCTGAGCCACAGGTAAAGGAGGCGGTCAAAAAGTTCAGGGACTACATCACATCCCACGGTTGTGAGTTGCTCCATGAAGAGAATTGGGGAATGAAAAAACTGGCCTACCCGATTCAAAAGAAATCAACCGGCTTTTACCAGCTGTTTGAGTTCAAAGCCGAACCTGCATTTATTGCAAAACTGGAAACTGAATTCCGTCGCGACGAGAAAATTATTCGTTTTATGACGATTAAACTCGACAAATACGCAGTGGAATACAGCAACAAGAGAAAGAGAATTCAAAAAGAAAAATCAGAAAAGGAGGGTTAAATCATGGCACAAAGTTCAAGCGAAATCCGTTATCTGACCCCACCGTCAGTGGAGATTAAAAAGAAAAAATACTGCCGTTTCAAAAAGAACGGTATTAAGTATGTTGACTACAAAGACCCTGAGTTTCTGAAAAAATTCCTGAATGAACAGGGACGTATTTTACCACGCCGTATTACCGGTACTTCATTAAAATATCAACGCAAAGTCGGACAGGCAATCAAACGTGCCCGTCTCATCGCACTGTTGCCGTTTGTAACCGACAACTTGAAATAATTTAGGAGGACACGACATGGAAATTATATTAACACAGGACGTTGAACGTCTGGGAAGCAAAGATGACGTGGTAAAGGTAAAAGACGGCTACGCCCGTAATTACCTGATTCCTCAGAAAAAAGCGATTGAAGCAAGCGCAAGCGCAAAAAAAGTTTTGGCTGAAAACATCAAACAGCGTGCTCACAAAGAAGCGAAACTGAAAAACGAAGCTCAGAAAATTGCTGATCAGTTAGTGAACAAAAAAATCACGATTGGTGCAAAAACAAGTTCACTGGGTAAAATTTTCGGTTCAGTGAACACCATTCAGTTGGCTGAAGCCATTAACAAAAAAGGATTTGAAATCGACCGCAAACAGATTATTTTACCTGAAGACCACATTAAAGAAGTGGGAACTTACACAGCTAAAGTAAAACTGCACAAAGAAGTGGTTATCGAAATCGAATTCGAAGTGGTTGCTGAATAATCAAGGCAAAACAATACATCAAAAAAAGGGTTCCGGAAATTCCGGAACCCTTTTCTTTTGGGATTTTTGACCCTATTTCATGGCAATGGTTTCTATCTCGATCAATGCTCCCAACGGCAAATCTTTCACAGCAAAAGCTGAACGGGCCGGTTTGTTTTCGGTATAAAACTGCGCATAAACATCATTCATAGCTTTGAAATTGGCAATGTCGCTCAGAAAACAGGTCGATTTTACCACATCGGAATAACTGTAACCGGCAGCTTCAAGAATCGCCCCGATATTTTTCATCACCTGAAGCGTTTGTTCTTCAATTCCACCATCCACCAGTTTTCCGGTAGCCGGATCAAGCGGAACCTGGCCTGAAATAAAAAGGGTTCCGTTCATTTCAACAGCCTGACTGTAGGCAGCCACTGCTTTCGGGGCATTTTCAGTTGCAATTATCCGTTTCATAATATCTGTTTTAGTTAAAAATTATCATAATGACTTTCCTGCTTCCTCAATCTCAGGTCTTTCAGCATCGACGATTTTGCATTAATTGTAAAACTGTAGCTTTTCATGTAACCAAAAGGTACGAAGTTAAATGCCATTTGCCAGCAATGTAAATCGCGGTTCACATTAAACGTGGTGTATGAAAATTCGCCAGCCGCAATATCGAAGTTTGTATTCATGGAGACCTTCCATTTGTCAGTCAGGCTCAGGTTTCCCCTGATTCCAAGAGTTTGAGAAACCTTTCCATTCGGGTACGATTTTGAGGGCCCGTTGTAGTTAAAACTATAATCAACACCAAAATTCCAGGGCATATTAAACTCGGCATATTCGCTGAAAACAGGTTCCTGGGTTTCTTCCTCTTCATCCTGCGACTGTCCTTTTTGTTTATCTTTTTTGCTTTTCGAATTAAAATTCAAACCAAACGACAGATTGCCATTGGTAAGCCTTCCTATTTTATGAATCCCTGTTTTATTATTCCACACCCATTCATTAATCCGCTGGTAATCATCATTCACCATATACGGGTCGAGAATCGTTCCCATATTAATGCTGACACCGGCTACCGTGGTTCTCGCCCTGATACTGATTGGGGTCATATTCAGCGAGTCGGCAATCAGGTTATAGGATGATGCGATACTCAGGTTGTCGATCAGTTTTACCTTTTTATATTTTACTTCTTTCGAATTCCTGGTTGTATCTTTTGTGTCCAAAACCTTCATTTCAAGGTTGTTATTAATCGACATGTTGATGGAACCCGAAGCTCCCCTGCCCGGTGAACCTCCATAAACTCCACCTTCGTTTACATCATAAAAACTTGTTTTTCCCGATTCATCAACCTGAACTTCCTGCCAGTATCCGTATTTTTCGGCACCAAAATCGGGCCGGTAACTAAAACTGGCAGAAGGCGAAAATTTATGCCTGATTCCTTTAATTCGTGAATTTGGATTTTTAGGAATAAACATCCCGTAAATATTGGTCGAAGCACTCAAACTATAACTGTAATCATAAACGCGGCTCAAACCCTGAATGGTATCTTTCTGAACGTGTGATTCCCGGCCAAATTCGTCATAAAAAATTTCACCTTCAACGTAGGTATAATTGTATTTCTGGAAATACCACTTCTCATCGTACCCGATACTGGGGCTCACGTTGATATATTTTGCCAGGTTAAATCCCGGAAATGCAAGCGGTATATTGTGTTTAATACCATTCTTCCAATCTTTTGGAAATGATTTCTCAAAAAATTCATACTCTTTTACATTGCTGATGGAGTTTCGCATGTTGGCCGTGTAATTGATCCCGAATTTTTCATAAAACTTCATTTTGCCTGTTCGGTTTTTATTTCTGAACGGATATACTTTGGCCATACTGAAAGTCATTTCGGGTAGTGTGAGTGTTAGCGTGGTATCAACAGAGTTTTGCGAATGACGGAAGTTTAACGACATGTTAAACGGCGTATTTTCGAAACGCTGGGTATATGAAATACTCGACGATTTCTGGGTTTTCAGATAATTGTTGCCACCGGTTTGTCCCTCATAAGAGTTTTGTTTATCATAGCCGCTGCTCGACAGGTTAACGCTGGCCGAAAAAGTACGGTTCGGATTGGCTTTCGGATCCTGGCTGTGGCTCCACATCACTTGGAATTGTGGCGTTTTTGAATAGGTATCGAGCCCCTGTTCACCGTAAACATTCACATTATACCTGAAATCGAAACCACCGGAAAATTTGTATAAAACCTTGTAATTTGTGTGAGTTTGCACACCCCATGAGCCTTTCGAATAAATTTCTCCCTTCAATGCCAGGTCAAAATATTTACTGGCTGCCCAGTAATAACCTCCATCTCGTAAAAAGAAACCACGGTTTGCTTCTTCTCCGTACATCGGCATAATTATTCCGGAAGAATAGCTGGGCGTACTTGGGAAATAGCCAAACGGAAGCATCGGGAAATAGATCGGAAAATCTTCCAAAACCATGTAAGCCGGTCCGGTTACAATTTTGTTATTCGATATAACCTTGGCTTTTGTAAGTTGCATGTAAAAATGCGGATGTTCGGCATCGCAGGTTGTATATTTGGCTTTTTCGGTAATAAATACATCCTTGCCCACTTTTTTGGTCCGGTCGCTCAGAATTAGCCCCTCCCCTTGTTTCGTAATTACTTTGGTAATAAAGGCTTTCTCAGTTTCGAAATTGTAGCGCATCGTTTCCGATTCATACTCTTCACTGCCCTGTTTGAAAATGGGTTTGCTGTCCATTTTGCCAGTGCTGTCTCTTAGTCCCTCAGCATAAATCTGTTTCGATTCAAGGTCCAGTTCAATATAATAAGCCGTAAGTTCAATTTGCTGGTAAGTAACTTTCGCATTTTTATACAAATAAACCCGCTGCCCATCAAACGAAACAACAATCGAATCTTCGGCACTGTAAACAATCGGATCTTCAATCATCGGTTTTTTGACACTGTCAACTGCAAGTGTATCAACCATTATCGAATCGGTTACCAGCGTGTCGTTTTGTAATAGCCGGATATCCGGTATGGTATCAACATTCATACTTCCCAACACTGGGGTTCCCGGTTCCTGCGCAAATAAAATTATTGGGAACAAAAAAAGAATATATGTTATAATTATCCTGTACAATGCTTTACCTGAATTACCTGCTATTTGGCCCGACAAAAATAAAAATAAGGGGTATTGAAAAATCTTTCCAAATGCAAAATAAATCTAATATTTCTATTTTTGTGGTGAAACGTATGAAAGTACCATGTTAAATAAGACGATCAAGTATATTTCAACCTGCATTTTGCTTATCATTTTTGTTAATTCCGTTGTAGCATTTCCGGTAAAGCAAAAAGATGTAACCCATGTTTCGGTGGTGGTGATTGATGCCGGGCATGGTGGCAAAGATGCCGGCGCAGCAGTTGGCAGAGCGATGGAAAAGGACATTGTGCTTGATCTTGCTTTGCGTCTCGGTGAATCGATTCAAAAAAAATATCCTGATATTAAGGTGATTTACACCCGTAAAACCGACATTTTTATTCCGCTGCACGAAAGGGCAAGAATTGCCAATAAAAACAAAGCCGATTTATTTATTTCTATTCACATTAACGGAACCGAAAACAGCTATGCCAGGGGAACTGAAACTTTTGTGCTTGGACAACACCGAAGCAAGGAAAATCTGGATGTGGCAAAAAAAGAGAACGCTGTAATTCTTCTTGAAGAAGATTATGAAACCACTTACGAAGGATTTGATCCGAACTCCTCTGAATCATACATCATGTTTGAATTAGTTCAGGATGAGTATCTTGATCAAAGTGTGATGTTTGCGTCTGAAATTCAGTCACAATTCAGAAATATCGGGCGTGTTGACAGAAGTGTAAAACAAGCCGGGTTCCTGGTTTTGCGACAGGCAGCCATGCCAAGCGTACTCATTGAAGCCGGATTCATATCTCACCCCGACGAACGGAATTACCTGGTTAGCAATAATGGCAAAGCAGTACTTTCAGATGCAATTTTCAAAGCATTTGAAAGCTATAAACGAAAAATAGAAAATAAAAGCAGCTTTGCTGTAAAATCGGAAAGCAATGAAAATCAGGCTCAGGTAAAGGCACAGGCTCAGGAAAAATCTGAAATTGAAGTCACCAGTGAAACTGATAGTAATGTGGTTGCTCCAGTGTCCCAAAAATCAGTGCAAAAAAAAGCCGACATCTATTTTACAGTTCAGATTGCAGCTTCCACAAAAAAACTTGAAACAGTTTCATCGAATTTCAAAGGACTGAAAAATGTGTTTTTAATCAGAAATGGCAATACATATCGTTACTATGCCGGAAAATTCGATTCGGTTAACGATGCAAACAGACATCATCAGAATATTAAATCCAAGTTTCCTGATGCATTTGTAGTGGCTATAGAAAACAATCAGGTCATTTCAGTAAAAAAGGCGCTTGAAAAAATGTAAATCAACATCGAATTGGCTAATTTTACATGCATTTCAAACTTTCACTGTCTTTTGTCTTGTTATAATGTTCATTAAATCGGAAACGTATGAAATACTCAAAATATGTAAAATTGGGGGTTTTGATAGTAATAACCCTTGCTATTCTGATCTGGGGTCTCAGCTATCTGAAAGGAAAAGATGTTTTTAAAAAGACCAATAACTATTTTGTTATTTACGATAGAATTGACGGGCTGCAGGAATCGAACAAAATCATCATGAATGGTTATCAGGTTGGGCAGGTTTACGAAATAAAATTTTTGCCTGATAACAGCGGACGCCTGGTGGTTACACTCATGATGGACCAGAACTTTAATGTTCCTGTTAATTCGGTGGCACAGATCGTCAGCAGCGATATAATGGGAACCCGCACCATTAAACTGATATTCAGCCAGGAAAATACTTTTTACCAATCAGGCGACACAATTCCGGGCGCCATAGAAAGCGACCTGAAAGAACAGGTGAGTATGCAGGTTTTACCACTTAAAAACAAGGCAGAACAGCTTTTGGGTACAGTTGATTCAGCTATTGTGGCGCTTACAGTGATCCTTAACGAAGATGCACGAAAAAACCTGTCGCAAAGTTTTGCCAATATCAACCGCAGTATCAACAATATCGAAAAAACAACTTCCGATCTGCAGCAAATAGTTTCGGCGCAAAAAGGGAATATTCAGCTTACCATGGAAAATGTCAGGGATATTACATCGGCATTAAGCAAAAACTCGAAAGAACTCGAAAACACGATTAAAAATATGTCAAGTTTCAGTGATACACTGTCGCGTTTACCAATTACCCCGGTGGTGGAAAATATCGCATTGGCTTCTGAACAGCTATTAGACCTGATTAACAAAATGAACAGTACCGAAAGCACGGCCGGGTTACTGCTCAACGATGATCAATTGTATAGGTCGATTACCGGGCTTTCTGAAAATCTGTCAACCTTAATAAAAGATATTCAGACAAATCCGAAACGATACCTCGAATTTTCGGCAATCGACTTTGGCAAAGAATATTACATCAATACTACGGGCGACGTTTCAGATAAAAACGTTGTTTTTAAAGTATTACTTGTTTCATCTGAAAACCAGGTTTCAACCAGTTCGAAATTTTTCGAAGGGTTGGGTGAGATTGAAGAATACCAGGCAAACGGTGCCTATTCTTATTTAACCGGAAATACATCGATTTATTCTGAAATTGTAAAAATACAGGATCAGGCAAGAAAGAAATTTCCGGAAGCTACGATTGTTGCATTTAAAAACGGCAAACTGATTAAACTCGAAAAAGTGCTTAAATCGGGCAGGTAACAACGTGGTGATGTTAATAACTTTTGTCATCAGTTTTCAACACCTGCCAGTACCTACCAGTTAGCAATCTATGAATCAATTCATTAATTATAAGTAATTGATAATCAATAATTTATTTTTTTTATAAAAAATTAAAATTTTAATATACTGAAAAAGAAAACAATACGGCAATGCCGAAATTTACAAGCCGTTTTTGATTTTTTTTATAACTTTTTTTTCGCAACTTTTGTTTCTGGGAATAATGTTGAAAAAAAAATTGTAGAACCTCGAAAAACCAAATTAATCGATGAATGAAGAACATAAGGCTGTGTGGGAAAAATGTCTGAACGTTATTAAGGACAACGTACCCGGCAGTAGTTTTAAAACCTGGTTCGAGCCGATTGAACCCATTAAATTAACGGATAAGGTCCTTACCATTCAGGTACCCAGCGCGTTTTTTTATGAATACCTTGAAGAACAATTCATCGATATTTTGAGGCGAACACTGCGAATGGTACTGGGCAACGGAGCCAAACTCGAATATAATGTTGTAATGGGCGACAAGAATGGAAATGCGCCTTACACTGTATCCTACCCTACCAATAATAATGTCAAGATTGTTAATAATCCGCTGACCATTCCTCTGAAATCGGAAGAAAAAACGGCAATCCGAAATCCGTTTATCATTCCGGGCATTCAGAAACTGCAAATTGATCCGCAACTGAAACCCGACAATACATTTGAAAACTTTATTGAAGGCGATTGTAACAGGCTGGCACGCAGTGCTGGTTATGCCGTTGCACAAAACCCGGGTGGTACTGCTTTCAATCCGTTAATGATTTACGGAAACTCCGGACTTGGGAAAACACACCTTGCACAGGCAATCGGTATCGAAGTAAAAGAACGTTATCCGGATAAAACAGTACTTTATGTAAACGCCAATAAATTTCAGACTCAGTTTACCGAAGCTACAAGAAACAACAACCGCAACGATTTTCTGAATTTCTACCAGATGATTGATGTATTGATTTTGGATGATGTTCAGGAATTTGCCGGCAAAGAAAAAACGCAGGAAACCTTTTTCCATATTTTTAACCATCTGCACCAGATGGGAAAACAACTGATTCTCACCTCCGATAAACCACCCATTGAACTGAAAGGAATGGAACAGCGTTTACTGTCACGTTTCAAATGGGGTTTGACAGCCGATTTGCAGATGCCAGACTTTGACACCCGGATGCAGATACTGAAGCACAAGGTTTATAAAGACGGAATTACTTTTTCAGATGATGTGCTTGAATATATTGCTTCGCATGTTTCTAATAATGTGCGTGAACTGGAAGGTGCACTTGTATCGCTGCTGGCACAATCGATGCTGAACAAAAGGGAAATAACACTTGACCTGGCAGCCAAACTCATCAACAAACTGGTGAAAAACTCGAAACGCGAACTTTCAATCGAATATATTTCAAAGGTTGTTTGCGACTATTTCAATATGCCGGTCGATTCGTTGCAGACAAAAACCCGCAAACGTGAGGTGGTGCAGGCAAGGCAAATTGCCATGTATTTCTCGAAAAGCCTCACAAAATACTCGCTTACCAGCATTGGTGCACAGATTGGGGCAAAAGACCATGCAACTGTGCTCCACGCGTGTAAAACAGTTAATAATCTGAAGGACACTGACAAAAACTTCAGGGTGTATGTCGAGGAAATAGAAAAGAAACTGAAAATGTAATATTGAAAAGGCATCCTGAAGGGTGCTTTTTTTTTGAATGGCGTTCAGGCAACTACAGAAAACCGCCCGCAAAATCGGGAATTAAATGGAAGACGATATTTATCAGACAATAGAATCAGTAAGCGAAGGTCTCTTTAAAGATAAAGGGAGCAAATTTATTGCTTATGCATTCCCGGTTGAAACTGAAACAGAGGTAAAAGAAATCCTTCTTCGAATCAAAAAAGATCACCACAGTGCCCGTCATCATTGTTATGCCTGGCGAATTGGCACCGAAGAAATCCATCACAGGGCAAATGACGACGGAGAACCCTCTTCAACAGCCGGAAAGCCTATTCTGGGACAATTACAAAGTTTCAACATTACAAATACTTTAGTGGTGGTGGTCCGGTATTTCGGAGGTACGCTTCTGGGTGTTAGCGGACTCATTAATGCATATAAAAATGCGGCAGCCGACGCTTTGAAAAACGCCAACATCGTCAGCAGACAAATTGAAAAAGTATGGCAACTGGATTTTACCTACAACGAACTTTCAGAAGTAATGAACCTTGTGAAACAGGAAAACCTCACTGTTATTTCAACTCGATTTGAAGAGAAATGCGAATTAATATATTCAGTCAGAAAAAATAATGAACAAAAAATTGCCGCCTACTTCGATAATATTTACGGAGTTACAGTAAAATCACTGGCAGTTTAAAATGTTAATAAAAAGGTAGAAAATACAAATTGAAAAATACTTTAAGAACCGTGGAAAGAAATTATTTTTGTTTGGATATGGCAACGCTAAATCAACAAATTATCCGGCCTTTTGAAACTTCGGTTAATACCGAATCGTTCACCAGGAAAAATAACAGACTATTTCATTTCCGAAATAAAGAATTTCATTCAATTGAAAACCAACATTTTATATTAGATGTTGGTTTTTTTTTGTTTTTACAAACCGATCAACAAAATCTTAAAATATGAAGAAAGATTTAATTTCCATTACCGACTTTACAAAAGACGAATACCTGAGAATTATGAAATTGGCTGCCGATTTCGAGGCCAATCCGAATCAGGAACTTTTAAAGGGCAAGGTTATCGCCTCGTTGTTTTTTGAGCCATCAACCCGTACGAGGCTGAGTTTCGAAACTGCAATCAGCCGATTGGGCGGGAGAATAATTGGTTTTGCAGATCCTGACAGTTCGAGCGCCACAAAAGGAGAAACGCTGCACGATACTATTAAAATGGTAAGTAATTATGCCGATCTGATTGTTATGCGTCATCCGCTGGAAGGTGCTGCCCGGTATGCAGCCGAAATTTCTCCGGTACCGGTAATCAATGCAGGCGATGGATCAAACCAGCACCCCACACAAACACTACTCGACATGTACTCAATGCTGAAAACCCAGAAAACGCTTGACAACCTGAATATTTTTATGGTGGGCGACCTGAAATACGGACGAACAGTGCATTCGCTGCTAATGGCCATGTCGGAATTCGAAAATCCGGTGTTTAATTTTATTGCTCCGCAAATTCTTGAAATGCCTGAAGAATACAAACTTTTCCTTCGTGAAAAGGGAATCAAATATTACGAACACAAGGAATTCACCGACATTGTAAGTGCGGCCGATATTATTTATATGACACGTGTTCAAAAGGAAAGATTTTCGGACCCGATTGAATACGAACAGGTCAAAAATGTTTACATACTTCGGAATGCGATGTTGGAAAAAACAAAGCCAACAGTTAAAGTATTACATCCGCTGCCCAGGGTTAACGAAATTCATACCGACGTTGACACCAATGAAAAAGCCTATTATTTTGAACAGGCCAGAAATGGCGTTTTTACCCGCGAAGCTATAATCTCTCACATTATGAATCTTAAATAAAAAAGCCATGCAAGACGACCATAAGAAAAAACTGAAGCTGAAAGTCAGCGCAATCAAGGAAGGAACTGTAATTGACCATATTCCTGCCAAAAATCTGTTTAAAGTAATTACAATTTTAGGGCTTGATACAATAGAAAATCAGATCACTTTTGGAACCAACCTCGAAAGTGAAAAACTGGGGGCAAAAGCTATCATCAAAGTATCGGATAAGTTTTTTGAAGACGATGAGATTAATAAAATTGCGTTGATTGCACCCCATGCAAAATTGAATATTATCCGCGATTACGAGGTGGTTGAGAAAAAAGTGGTTGAAATTCCTGAATCGATTTCCGGTATTGTAAAATGCTTTAACCCGAAATGTATAACAAACCATGAACAAATAACTACCTGGTTCAAAGTAGTTTCTAACGACCCTATTTCGCTGAAATGTCGTTACTGCGAAAAGATAACAACAGCCAGCCAGATCAGGATGAAGTAATTATTGATTCAATAGAAAAAAATCTGCCTGCTGGCTATTTTGCGGGTGGATTTTTTATATATTTGCCCCGCCTGAAAAAACAACAAGGGCCGGTAATGCCGGTGGTTTTTGAAGGCAAGTTCTTCTAAATTCTGCCCAGATGGTGAAATTGGTAGACACGCCAGCTTGAGGGGCTGGTGCTCGCAAGGGTGTGCAAGTTCGAGTCTTGTTCTGGGCACAAAAAACGCTGAAAGAAAACTTTCAGCGTTTTTTGTTTTGATCAGTTTGCTTTCAAAATCTTTGATAAGGTTTCAAGACCAACTTCTTTAGCCGGGTTAAAATCTTTACCTGCCATATATTTCTTCAGGCTGTATAAAAATTGCTGTGCTTCGGGTCTTTTTTGCAGGTCGGCAACCAAATCGGTACTAAACACAATAATCTTTCCTTTGCCAACTCTTGCTTCAAAAGTAAGTGCCAGCGGACGATTGGTAAACCAGTCATCAATTATTCTTACCAAAGGTTGAATTTCTGGGTCAATTACTGCCAGATTCATTGCCTGTCCGTGATTCATTGCATCCCACCACTGCCAGTTGCTATGAAATTCTGTGGGGAATTCTGAAAACACAGGGTGTTCGGGATTTACCAAAACACCCAAAGTGTGTGGCCCCTGCCCTGCTGTCCACGCCGTGTTCCAGAAGATGCTCGAAAAACCGGTTTTGATGGTACCACCAGCTTCCGGAACAATATCTCCCTTTTTTAAAGTAAGTAAAACTGTTCCTCCATTTTCGAGGTATTTCTTAACATTCTCATCCAAACGCTGCGTAACCAAAATTTTTTCTGAACCTTCAATAGGTTGTTTTACCGATGGATAAACCCAGAAATCCCATTGATTGGAAAATCGTTCGATTTTTATTGCAAGTACCAGTTTTTGCGGTTTTTCTGCAAATCTCAACGGCACTGTTATTTCGCCCAGTTTGGTGAGTTTGCCATTCTGAATATTCACCGAACTTAAATTTCCTTCTTGAATTACTGTTCCATTTTCATCTTTGATTTTCCATTTGGGTACACAGTTTTCAAGCGGTGATTCTCCAAAATGTGCCACTTCTATTGCTGCTTTCAAGGTTTCGTTATTCAGCCAGGTAAATTTTTTCATGCGGGCCAGCGGAACCGTGGAGTTACAAAACCGGCTGTATTCTTCGGGCGAAATGTACCCTTTCTCTTCCCAGAAAGGATTTAACACACCCACCAAAGCAGTTCCCTGTCCCGGAAAATCATGCAAATCCAGCAGTTGAAAACCACCAAAACCTTCGGTGCGCAAAGCAGCTTCAATATCGGCTTTGTAGCAGAGCGCCTGTAATTTACCCGAGGCATTCAAAAAGCTGTCGGCCAAACTTAGCATCCCGTTTTCGGTGAGTGTTTCTTTAAAAATTTCGAAGTTTTTGGCTCTTACAACGCCATCATATTTTTCAATCTCTTTAAAATCGGGATAAACACACCACTGCCCTATTTCGTGGCTTACAACAGGCTGTGTAAACCCCGCAATCCGCTGACTCCAGTCGTAATCATTGGTTGGCGGCTGTGCATTGATGATACTTTTCAGCTCTTCTCCCCAACCCTGGATTCGTGGGTTTGGATTACTCAGATAATCATTCACTTCCAAATCGGGCCAGCCGGCTGCCGAAACATAAATACGGCGGTTGTCTTTTTGCTTCCAGAAATTCACAAAATCTGCCAGAAAAGCTTTGTGGTTCGGTCCGCCGGGTTCGTTTCCATAAGCCATCATACAAAATGAAGGATGATTTCCGTAAGCTTCCACCATTCTTTCGCTTTCCACATATAAATATTTGTCGAATGGTTTGCCACTACCGAGATTCGTAGATTGATTTGCCCACGAAGAACATTCAACCTGCAGATAAAAACCGGCTTTGTCGGCGGCAGCAAATGCAGCTTCGGGTGGACACCACGAATGAAAACGCAGATGGTTCAGGCCGTGCGCACGACAGATTTCATAAATCCGCAGCCATTCCTTTTCATCGGTTGGCGGATAACCGGTTTTCGGGAAAATGGCGCATTCAAGCGTTCCGCGTAGAAAAACAGGATTTCCGTTGACAAGAATCTGTCGGTTGGAAGTGGTTATTTCACGCATTCCGAAAGTGGTTGTCAGTGTATCCGATTCAACGTTTTCTCCGGTCAGAATCACCGTCATTTTATACAATTCAGGATGAAATTCACTCCAGTATTTAACGTTCTCCCCCATCGGTACCAAAACATCCACTTTGTTTTCGCCTGTTTTTAAATCATAATCAACCACTTGTTTTTCAGGAACCGAAGGTCCTTCAACACTGATTTCAAGTTTGACTTTGCCCGCTTCTCCCTTGTTTTTAATTGTGATTCCGGTCTGAACTTCATTTTTCTGAATGTCGGGATAAATATTGATATGCTCAATATTGGCGGCAGGTTTGGCCACAATATACATTTCACCAACTATTCCGTTCCAGTTGGTTTGTGTGTGGTCTGAAATACTGTGCGAGTTGATTCCGGGGTCGAAATCCTTCACGCGGTTGTCGATGCAAACTGTAATGGTGTTTTTGCCGGAATTCAGCAAACCCGAAAGGTTGTAAACATGCGGTGTTCCCAAAGAATTCTGCATCCCGGCTTCCTTTTTGTTCACCCACACACGGCTTTCCCAATGACAGCGTTCCAGAAACAAAATCAAATCTTTGTTCTGCCAGTTTTCAGGAACAGAAATTTCTTTCTGATACCAGGCAGCACCTTTGTAATATTTTACAGGCTGCAGCCAAAACGGTACCTTGAAATTTCCGGGTTCGCGGTATTTCGCATAAACCGGCGATTTAAAAAAAGTGCTGTCAACAATCTGGCCTGTCCAGGGTGTATTCATATCAACATCGTTGCCAATTCCATTGGTTGAAAGCGAACCCGGCAATTGAAGCTGACCTGAAAGATTTTGGACAAACCACTTTTCAGCAACTCCTTTGTCCAATGAATCCAGCTGGTAATTCCAGGTTCCGGATAAATCGATTTTGGTGACATGATTATTGTTTTTACAGGAGAAAAGGGCTAAAACACAAATTAAGAGAACATAAACAGATGGTTTCATAACGGATCGTTCAGATTAAGTTTTTCAGCCTGAAAATACACCAAAAGATTGAATGAACCTGTGCTGCCAACAAAAAAGCCTGAACTTTTTCAGGGTCAGGCTTTTCAGTAGTAATTTGAATATTTTTATTTTTCAGGTGCCAGTGCCACACTAACATAATTTTTAAAATCGAAATATTCGTCAAAGGCTTTTTGAGTTGATTTTACAGTAAGATTCTTCACCAGTGTTTCGTAATTTCCATATTCCGAAAAATCGCCGTTTTTCAGAAAATAGGTATTACTTAGAATACCCATCCAGAAGCCGTTTTCACGCAGGGCTGTTTCGCGTTCGCGATACATTTTTTCCTGTGCTTTTGCCAGTTCCTCGGCAGTTGGTCCATTTTTCTGGTATTCCGAAATAATTTCGAATACAGTCTTTTTCAGTTCTTCCAGTTTTTGCGGTGATGTTCCGTAAGCCACTGTGATTGAATATTCTGCATCGGGATATTTTGACGATGACGGATAAGCGCCGATGGAATACACACTGCTTTTATCTTCGCGGATTACTTCGAGCAAACGGGTTGAAAGAATTTTGCCAACTGCATCAAGCTGCACCTGGTTTTGTCCACTGTAATCAAAATCGCCATGAAAAACAATATACTGTGTACTTTTGTCTTCCTGGCCGCGTTTCACCACTTTTTCTACCACGCCGGCAGGTTTGTCAATGCCAAGGTTAACCCATTTTTCAGGCGTACCCGATGCAGGAATTCCCCCGATGTATTTCTCAACCAGCGGTTTGAATTCGTCAGGATTGATATTTCCCACAAAGAAAAATTTGAAATCGGCTGCATTTTTGAATCGTTCTTTTGCAATTTGCTGAATACGTTTAAAATCAGCTTCCTGCAATCGTTCTTTTGTAATAGGCTGTGCTCTTTCATGGTAGTTGGCTAAAGTAACATTTAAGGTATCCTGAAAAGCTTCTTCAGGTGATGCAGCTTTATTTTCGAGGATTCCGGCGTAACGAGTCATCAGGCTCTGGTAGCTTTTTGTATCAAAACGTGGCTCGGTAAAATAGAGATAAACCATTTGCAGCAGGGTTTCCACATCTTTTATTGATGAACTTCCGGAAAATCCTTCGCGAATTTCGCTGATATTCGGCGACAATGAAAAGACTTTCCCAGTCATCATTTTATCTAATGTTATTTTGTCGAACCCGGCAATGCCGCTCATTGTCATCACATCGGTAGCTAATTCCGCTGAAATATCATCTTTAACCGTGTACAACGAATTTCCGCCAAGACTCCATGCATTGAACATGATTTCGTCGTCTTTAAAATCTGTAGTTTTGTAAACCACTGTAGCTCCGTTTTCGAGCACCCACTCCACTGCATCCACCTTTTCTATTTTCTTTTCCGATTTTACCTTGCTGCCAACCGGTTCATATTCCACCAGCGGAACATTTGTAACCGCATCGTTGTACGGTTCAATTTCCAAATTCTTTACTTCATCCAGTACAGCAAGAATTTCTGCTTCGGTCGGAACTTTGACTCCTTCTATTTCCGGAGCCATTACAATAACCACCCTATTTTCGTCTCTAATCCATTTTTCTGCAAGTTCATTAACTTCGGCAACTGATATTGTAGGTAAAAAAGTTTTGAAATATTCAAATTCCAATTCAATTCCAGGAAACGGCTCTTCTGTCATCAAAAAATTGCGTCTGTACTCTTGTGCGTAATTTACAGACTGCTGGTTATTTCGTTCATTATTTGCTTTCTCCATTGAATTCAGAACAGCTGTTTTCTGTCGTTCAAGTTCAGATTCCGTAAATCCAAATTTTCGTACACGTTCATTTTCAACCATTGCAGCTTTCAATCCTTCTTCAATTTTACCATTGTTTGCAACAGCGACTGTTTGGTAAACACTTTTAGGTCCGACAAATTCAGAATAACCCGATTGTGCCATCAAAAAAGGAGGATTTGACTCCTGAAGCTTTTCCGATAACCGATTGTTTATCATTCCGTTGTATAAATTCTCCTTGATGCTCTCCCGATAATCGTTTAATGTTTTTGATTTTTCTAATGGGTGCTTATAAAAAACAACCGATATTGGGTATTGCGCTTCCTTGTCAGTAACAATGCTTACCAAAGTTTCCTTGTGGTCTGGTATATCGAAATACTTTTTGGGACGCGGATTTTTAGCTGCCGGAATTTGAGAGAACTTTTGTTTTACGGTTTCCACCATTTTTTCCTGGTCGAAATCACCAACCACAATCACTGCCTGCAAATCGGGTCTGTACCAATCGGCACGGAAACGACGCAATGCTTCAGGAGGACAATTATCCACGATTTCCATTTTGCCAATGGGCAATCTTTCAGCATATTTTGAATTGTGCAAAAACACCGGCAGCCATTTCATCTGCATCCGGTAGTTGGCGTCGCGGCCACCACGATATTCTTCGTGAATGATACCACGTTCTTTATTGATTTCTTCATCAGAATCGGTATTTTGAGAAGCCCAATCGTACAAAACCTGCAACCCTTTTTCCATAAAAACCGATGAATCGAGCGGCACTTTCAACATATAAACTGTTTCGTCGAAACCTGTTTCAGCATTAATTTCAGGCCCGAACTTCATCCCGATTGATTCAAAATAGTCAGTCAGTTCGTGTTTCGGAAAGTTTTTGGTCCCGTTAAACGACATGTGTTCGCAAAAGTGCGCCAGACCCTGCTGGTCGTCATCTTCGTCTATCGAACCTGCTTTTACAACCAAAAAAAGTTCGGCCCTGTTTTTCGGGGTTTCGTTGGCCCGCACATAATAAGTCATTCCGTTCGGCAGTACACCTTTGCTAACTTTGGGGTCCTGCGGAATGGCACTTTTTAAGTCGAAATTGTTTTGTGCAGAAAGCAGTACTGCACAGAAAATGAAAACTGAACTCAGAATAAATTTCATGTTGTATGTGTTTTGTTAATTTCTTAATTGGTAAAATGTTTCCGGCGAAAATTACAACAAATTACAGGAGCAATGGTTGAACGGCATGAGCAAAAGCGTCATCCTCGTTTGACGGAGCAACCGGAAAAAGATGTTTGATTTCATCGGGAGCGTTTCCGGTTAAAAACGAATGCGCGGTAAATTCCAGCAAATCAAAATCATTGTAATCATTGCCAATTCCCAATGTCATTTCAGAATCGATTCCGTACATGCCGCAAATGTGTTTTATTCCATTTCCTTTCGAAACTGAATGATGAAAAACTTCAGCCCAAATAAACCCTTTTGTAATAGGTGATGAAGCACGGATCACCCTGATTTCCGGGCAAACTGCTTCAATATCCGTTTTCAGTTTAGCAAACCTTTCTTCGTTTTCGGGAATGATTATCAGAAACTGGCACATTTCAGTTTTGGGCATATTTTTTATATCGAGCTCAAAGGCAAAAGCCTGGTTGTAACTGAAATATCTTTCGAATTCCTCACATGGCTGGTCTCCCCTGAAATACCAGTGCCTGTGATTATCAGGTACCGGGAAAAATGCATGAAAGTTTACTTTGCCACCAATAAAATACTTCAGCAGCTTTTGTACCGAATGACCTGCAAGATTGCAGGAGTAAATGTTTTCCTGCTTCTGCCAGTCGTAAATACCCGCCCCGGAAGAATACACAATGTAATCAAAAGGGGTTTCGGGAGCCAGCACATCGTACACTTTTTTCATGTTTCGCCCGGTGGCAGCCACACGTACAATATTTTTACCTCCCAGCAAATGCAACGCTTCCAGGTTTTTCGGGCTGATGGTTTTATCGTTTTTCAGAAATGTACCATCGAGGTCGGTAGCAACAAGGCGGATATTTATTAATAGGTTTTGCATTCTGTAAAATTCAGTTTTAATTTTTCAGAAGTTCAAACAGCTCTTTGTTTATATACAAAGTTTCGCGCCCCACCTTTTGTGATTCAAGCACTCCGATTCTTTCCAGTTCCTGCAAATAACGCGAAGCTGCTTTCCTCTCTACTTTCAGTTGATTCACTACAAATTCAATTTTTGAATAGGGTTGCTCAAAAAGTAATTCAACAAGTTCTTTTCTGTAAATTTTTGGCGATTCAGCCTGTACTTTTTCTATTGTTTTATCCAAAAGATATTTAATAGCTGTAATTTTTTCAATTGTTTGTTGCGATGTAACTTCCACCGCTTTCAACATGTATAGAATCCAATCCTCCCACTCGTCGTTTTTATTTGTTTGATTTAAAAGTCTGTAATAATCTTTTTTATTTTCAATAATGAATGAACTCAGGTACAAAATCGGAATATCCATTAATCCATTCATAATGAGATAAAGAATATTCAGAATTCTTCCTGTCCTGCCATTTCCGTCATAAAAAGGGTGAATACTTTCGAATTGATGATGAAGAATGGCAAGATTTATCAAAGGTGAAATTTCGGTTGAAGGCGTATTGAAGTAATCAATAAAACCCGATAATAAATCAAGAATTTCCTGTTTATCCTGAGGCGGAGTATAAACAGTTTCTCCTGTTAAGTCGTTTTTCAAAACCGTACCGGGCATCGTTCTGACACCCGCATTATTTCCTGTAAGCTCTTGCTGTATTTGCAAAATATCACCAAATCGAAGAAACCCCTGTTGTTTTACAAAATCGAATCCGGTAAACACAGCTTTCCGATAATTCACAACTTCTTTTGTTGCAAGCGTAGCATTGGAACTGTTTATTACCAGCGCTTTGTACAATTCGTCGTGGGTTGTTATGATGTTTTCAATTTCTGAACTTCCTTTTGCTTCTTTCAAAACAATGGCATTTATCAACATCAACTGGTTGGGTAAGGTTTTACCGATTCCCTTTAACTCAGCCAATGCTGCAGTAGCTTTATTGGCTGCTCTTAAAATTTCTATGGTTTCAACTTTTTCTCTTTCTGGAGGAAAATTTGTAAGTAAACGATTAGGTGTTTGTTGTCCCATGTTTTTATCATTTGTACCAAAAATACAAAAAATAGTACACGTTTCATTTATATGGGATAATTTAGTACCTTCAACAAAAAATCAAGTTTATCAATCAAATAACCAAAAACCGATGAAAAACGAAATTTCAAATCTAATTGATTCTTTTCAGGAAGGAAAAATCGGCCGGCGCAGTTTTGTGCGCAAACTCGCTGTTTTAACTGGAAGCACAGCGTTGGCTGCTACAGTTTTACCTGTGATGAGCAACAACAATCTGAGTGCGGCAGAGAAAAAACAGAAAGCCGTTGAATTGATTGAAAACATGGTCTCCTACCCGGCATTTACCGGCGATATGAAAGCTTTTGAAGCCCGGCCTGAAAAGGGGAAGAAATTCCCGGCAGTAATTGTAATACACGAAAACAGGGGACTGGTTCCTCATATCAAAGATGTTACGAAACGTATGGCTGCCGAAGGTTTTCTGGCACTTGCACCCGATGCGCTTTCTCCGGTTGGCGGGACTCCGGAAGATATTTCGAATGTGCGCGACCTTTTTGGTAAACTGAATCCCGAGGAAACCACCAAAAACTTTGTGGCTGCCGTAAAATATCTGAAATCGCACCCAAATTCAAACGGCAAAGTGGGCTGCACTGGTTTTTGCTGGGGCGGTGCCATGACCAACCAGGTGGCTGTTAATTGCGAAAACCTTGACGCTGCGGTTCCTTATTATGGCAGTGTGCCAAAAACAGAAGATGTTCCGAAAATTAAAGCGCCCATACTGGCACATTATGCCGAAAATGACGAAAGAATTAACGCTGGAATTCCGGCTTTTGAAGAAGCATTAAAGGCAAATAGCAAAGAATACCAGATTTACAAATACCCGGGAACACAGCACGCTTTTAACAACGACAGCAATCCTGAACGCTACAACGAAGAACAGGCAAAAATCGCGTGGAAACGGACAGTCGATTTTTTTAAAGAAAATCTGAAGTAAAATAATTTTAACCACATAGACACATAGTACACAATAGATTCTATGTGCCTATGTGGTATTAACGAAACCATTAATAATACAAAATCCCGGGCAAAACACCCGGGATTTTTTGTGGGTTTCCCCACAACAATTTTCAAAAAATAATTGAGCAATAAATTTTAATCCTGAAAAAATGCTCCGACCGGATAGGCCCCTACTGCATGAGTGGCCGTTGAAGTTCCATCAGGAGTGTAAATTTTCATCTGTCCGGCCCCGGTTGTACTCTGCGCACTGAACAAATACATTGTATCATCGAATTTGTTAATGGTAACGCCTGAAATTCCTGAAATTCCCGATACGAAAGGCTCGGAACTGAAAGTTTTTGAATTTGTATTAAAAACCTCCACCGCACCGGTCAGGTTCCAGTTTTCGTCGTAAGCAGAAGTAATTACAAATAATTTGCTGAATGCCGCATTCATCGAAATGATCGAACCGTAACTATTGCTGACATTATCAAGCCTGAAAACTTCTTCGAGTTTATCGGTTTTTACATTTATATAGCCAAGACCTGTTTCAGTTGATGGATTATTATAAGTGTTAACCAGTGTCACATACAAATTTCCGGTTTTATCGGGTTGAAAATACGAAGTGACAGCAGGTGTCTGAATATACGCGAAAGTCTCATTTTTCAGGTCGAAAACAGCAATACTGTCCTTATAATTCAGCGCAATGTACAATTTCCCGTTCGAAACAGCCATTCCCTCGGGGCCACCTGGCAAATCGAAAGTGCTTTCAACGGTGTTTGCCCCGATTTTGTATTTGGCAATGTACGAATCGGGCATTTCATTCCAGTCCGGATTTAATCCTAAACACGAAATATAAAGGTATTCGCCACTTGCAACACAAAACCGCGGATTGGCAATTTTGTCGGTTAATCCAGGTTTCGACTGCACCATCAGCGGATTCATCGTAATTATCTGATCAGGAGAATTTCCCACCAGGAATACACTGTCACGATAAGTGTAACCATATTGAATATTTGATAACAATTCTTTTCCTCCGTTTTGCTGTTCGTTATAAAAATTGGTCATCACACCGGTATTGTAATCGTATTTCGAAATACTGGCACCTCCTTTTCCGTAGCTGCCGTAATTCACCACATAATAACCCTGGGTAAGTTCGCCCGGAAACGGATCCTCTTCATCTTCGTTGTTACAACTCGCAAAAACAAAAACTGATAAAAACAACATTAACATTAACTTGAAATTCTTTTTCATGGTAAATGATTTTAGATTTATTTATTCGATTTAAAGTCGTATTTCAAACCCAGTTGAAATGATCGCCCGGGCATGGCATAATATTTTTGATTTTGATAATCAGCGTTTAATAAATTATTGACCAAAAGATTCAGACTGAAGAATTGTTTTTTTACCTGAAGGTCACGTATCAGACCACAATTAAAAATGAAGAATCCGTCAATTGTGTGTCCGAAATCATCGGTAAACCGTTCTCCGGTAAATTGTCCATCAACAAAAAAGTTCCAGTTTTTTATTTCACTGTTCACGGCTGCATTGGCAACATGTTTCGGAATGTAATTCATCTGCCGGTTTACCAGCCCGTTTTGTTCCAGGTTTTTTACAGGTTCAACCGGATTAAATGAATAATTCAGGGTAAATCCGGTCTTAACTGCGCCGGTGGTAATTTCAGTGACCGATTGAAATTCGATGCCTTTGCTCACCACTTCCAGTACATTCTGCGCCTGCCATTCGCCAAAATTCCGCCATTCGATCCAGTTCTCAATATCCATGTAAAAAACATTTAACCCCAAAGACGTATTGAATAAAACTCCACACGTCATAAAGGTGATTCCGGCCTCTGCATTTTTACCCGATTCCGGCTTTAAATTCGGATTTCCCTGCACCCCCCAGTAACGATCGTTAAAAGTTGGGATTCTGTAGCTCCGCGATAGCGAGGAGGCAAACTTTAAATAGGAGGAATTTTTTATTCGCAGTAAATATTCAGCACCAACCGACGGGGTAAATGGTGCCTTAAAATCAGTTACAAACATTTGCCTGAGATTCACAGAAAATTTTAGGTTTTCAATCATTTCGTAAACTGATGAAACGTACAAATCGAGATGCTGCTCATAATCGATCACAGAATCGGAATAGGTATAAACGTCAGGATTAATGTATTGATAAAGAGCGCCAGTCTTCACCTGTATTCCATTTATAGCCGGTGAAACAGCCTCCAGTTCGCCAATCAGCCGGTTGGTGCCGATTTGCTGTGTGGTTGTGTGGTTGTAAATCTGCATGTCGTGTACGTACCCGGCCCCGGCTTTCCAGTTAATTAAATGGAGTTTATTGTTGTACTCCGACCAGATCCGGAGGTTGTTTTCAGCTATTTCCTGCGTGCTTGTATAATTCCAGTTGGTTTGCATATTGGGCTGCACCTGGTACCAGTTATCAGAAAACCAGAATGATGAACGGAAGTATTCCTTTTTGCTGAACCGGTAATTTAATTCCTGCAAAATACCCACATTCCGGGTCGATGCACCATGCTGAATATCTTTTACATAATCGTTCTGCCCGAATTCTCCGGTATAATAATTTTTAAACGGAAAATCATTTTCTTTCTGAAAAAAGTAACCTCTCGTTACCGACTCCCATTTTCCGTTACCTGTATAAATTTTAACACCTGTCATCCATTCGCCAAAAGAACCTGCTGTAGTTTTGGCCGAAATCCTGAAACCCTCTGTCCAATCATCGCTCAGCGACAGGTAAACAGCACCACCGATTGCCCCTGATCCGTTGATGGTTGACGAACTTCCGTATTGAAGGCTCAGTCCATCGAATAAAAACAGGGGAACAGAAGAAAGATTGGATTGTCCCAGCGTTAGTGAGTTAATATTAATTCCGCCAAAATTAATGGTTGTGTGACTTGCCGAAGTTCCACGGATGTGAATAGTTGAGAGTCCTCCTGCATCAGATTTGATATAAACAGGTGTAAATCTTTGGATTGCATTTTCAATTCCGCCAGTTTGAGAGATTTCTGCCTGAATGGAAGGCAGAGCTGAAATTTTGGCACCGGGCTGGTACTTTTTCAATTCACCAACAGAAACCACCTCTTCCAAAAGAACTGTGTCCGTTAGAAAATGGCGCGTTTGCGAAAATGAAATCTGCGCGCAACCAAACAGAAAAACCGAAAATAAAAATCTCCTCATCGTTTATCAAACAAAGGAGCTTTAGGTAAACTGGTGAAAAATATTGCCAATATTTCTCAAGCTTTATCCCGAAGCTTAAATTAAACAATTACATTCTCAGGCAGGTCTTCTGGCTTGTCCCTTTTACTGATTCCTTCCCATCTCGCATTAGGCGAAACAGTGGTTTTGTAGTTCAGTAAAAATGGTTGCAATGCAACCAGGACTTACAGCTGCGGGTACAGCCTCCGATTTTAACGGAGTTCCCTTTTCATCTTTTTCAGAAAAATCTGAACGTTGAACCTGAATTCGGTGGCAAAGATAAATGGAATTTCTGAACGTATTTGGGTTTGTTAACAGGATTTCATGTTTTGTTGATAAGAAGAAAGACGAGAGACCGAAATCGGAAGTCGGGGGGTCGGAAGAAGAAAATGAAAAGCTACTTGCTTCTTGCTTCTGGCAGCTAACAGCCAACGGCCAGAAGCCAGCAGCTATTTTTACGTTTTCTTCATCGTTTTTTCTGAAACAAGAAACACCACTGGTTTACCCGAAACCGGGTTGGTACGGGTGATGACAACTGTATCGTACACAGCTTCAATATCCATGTAATTCAGCACGTCGTGCGGAGTGCCGGTTTTGCGAAGCGTTCCTTTCTGCATCATCAGCAGGGTGTCACAATATTCACCGGCAAGGTTCAAATCGTGAATAATCATCAGCACCGTCAGGCTCAGCTCTTCACTCAATCGCTGAATGAGGTTGAGAATCTGCACCTGGTGGGTGATATCGAGGTGCGAAGTAGGTTCATCGAGTAACAGCAATTCGGGTTCCTGCGTTAATGCGCGGGCAATTCCGGCAAGCTGCTGTTCACCGCCACTCAGCGAATTCATGTTTTTATCCCGCAGGTTATCAATACCTGTGAGTTTCATATATTTTTCGGCAATGGCAAGGTCCTCTTCCGATTCAAAAAACTGAAACTGCCGCTGGTATGGGATACGGCCCATAATCACATACTCTTCCACTGTCATGTTGCCCACTTCGATGTGTTGTGTAACCACCGCAATATTCCGGGCTTTTTCCCTCAGACTCATTTTCTGGGTATGTTGCCCGTTCAGAATAATTTTCCCCTTCAAAGTAGGAAGTTCTCCCGATATTCCCCTGAAAAGCGTGGTTTTTCCTGAACCATTTGGCCCGATAATTCCCACAAAATGACCTTTTTCTATTCCAAAACTAATTTCATTTAACACAAAATGACCGGGATAGCCGCACGAAAACTGGTTTATTTCTAAAAATTTCCCCATGGCTATTTCATCTTATATTTTGAACCTGAGCGGCTTAAAACCACAATAAAAACAAGTCCGCCGGCAAAGCCCGTGATAACACCGATTGGCAATTCGTTGGGAGCAATCACGGTGCGGGCAAGAGTATCGGAAAGCACCAGGAAAATGGCGCCTCCCAGAAACGAGCCGGGCAGCAAAACCCTGTAATCGTTACCAATAATTAAACGGATGAGATGTGGAATCACCAAACCCACAAAACCAATCACACCAGCCACTGAAACTGCAATTCCGGTCAGAATGGATGATAAAACAAAAAGCAGTTTTATAGTTGTACCGGTTTCGATACCGAGATGACGGGCTTTTACTTCGCCCAAACGAAGCGCGTTGAGCGGCCTGGCAAAGAAAATACTGATTATTAATCCGGCAATTGCCGACCATAATGCGATTCTGATTAGCACTGTATTCGGTTCATCCAGCGACCCCATCACCCAGAAAACGATATTCTGAATATTGTCGGCGGTGGTAAGCGACATCAAAAACATCATTGCCGAAGAAGCCACAAAACTCACCATCACCCCAATGAGCAACATGCTGTTCATACTCAATCCGGCCCGGCGTACACTTAACGAATACACCAGGAACAAAGTAACCAGCGCACCCGCAAAACCAAAAAACGGCAGTATAAAATAGTTTTGTAACTGAATTCCGGCAACCATCACTATGGCAACTCCCAATGCTGCACCACCCGAAATCCCCAGTGTATATGGTTCAACAAGCGGATTGCGGTAAATTCCCTGCAATATTGCACCCGAAAGGCTCAATGCTCCGCCAACGGCGATGGCCAGTACAATCCTGGGGAACCTGATTCTGGTGAGCACCGTGTATTCAATGCTGTCTTTTGTTGCAAATATTTCCGGTAGTTTTCCGGCACTGATTTTCACTTCACCTGCCGAGAGCGACACAAGAATGGCTGCCAGTAATATAACCAGCAAAACAACAATAAAAATGAGCCACTGCAGGTACTTTCTTTGCATAATTTACCGGTTCAGACTTTTAACAACATCAGCAAAAGCTTTGGCAAAATTATCGGGTGTCGGGCTGCACGAAGTCTCTGAATCAATCAGAAAAACCTTTTTTGTTTCAGCCGCTTTTAATCCTTTGTAGTTTTCCCACACTTTTTTCTCCTGTTCGCCAAATCCGCCCATGGTGGCTATAAAAATCACATCCGGATTTTTTGAAAGCACACTTTCACGGGTGATAATGCCGGTTTTCATACCGTTGGCAATATTATCGCAATTGGCGAACAGGATAAAATCGTTCATAAATGTATTGGGCAAAACAGTAAAAACCGGGTTGGCTCCCAACTGGAAAAAAACCTTTTGACGGGGTTTGCTTTTCATCTGATTTTTCAGGCTTTCAACCTGCTGGCGGGCAGAACTGACAATCTGTTCCGCCGTTTTCTCATTTCCGGTTAATCGGGCAATCTGCTGGGTTTGTTCACAGATTTCACCAAAACTTTTCGGGGTAGATAAAATCTCCACCCTGATGCCCAGTTTGCGCAACGCTTCCACGTCCTGCGGTTTTGTCATCAGCATGGTTAAAACAAGGTCGGGTTTCAGCGAGAGTATTTTTTCAATATTCACATCGATTGTTGAACCTATTTCCTGAACGCCGTTATTAACAGCCATTGTGCAATAGCTTGTACACCCTACCAACTTGTTACCGGCTCCGATAAGATATAGATTTTCGGTAATGGATGGTGCCAGAGAAACAATTCTTTTTACCGGCTGGGCATAACCATCGAGTTGCCAAATTACCAAAGCAAAAAATAAAACCAGTATAAAAATCCGGGTCATTTTCATCAACATAAAATAAAATGGAGAAAAGTGCGGAATCAAGTTACTGATTCACTGAACTTTGTCCCCGAAGTTAGTTCATCAAAAACTCTGGCTGGCAGGTCTTCTGACTTTCCCTGTTTTTAACACCTTCCCATCTCGCCTAAGGCGAGACAGTGGTATCTGTTAAAAATACTTTCCGCAAAAATGCAGAACGGAATTACAGCTGCGGGCACAGTTCCGGATTTCAACCGGATTCCCTTAAAGCGAAAATGTTCGCAACCAAACCGGGGACAAATGTACTTGTAAAATCGGAATACTGAGGATAAAAGTTGGCAAAAAGTTACTGGATGCCGGATTCAGAAGATGCCGGATTCTGGCATGAAGAGAATGATGGGGATTGGCTGAGATAAATTGATACTGGATATAGTTAGGAAGAGAATGATAGAGATTGGAAGAGATAAATGGATCGAAAATCAATCTGTTATTTAAAATCGTTAATCTCGTTAATCCTTTTTTTCAATCTTGCATTAAAGCATTCTTGCATTCACGCATTGTACTCAATGTCAACCAGAAAAAGCCCTTGTGGTGGGACTGAAGTTCCGGCTTCTCCCCTGTCCTTTCGCTCAATAATTTCAGCAAATTCTTCCGTAGAGATTTTCCCTTTTCCCACTTCCAGCAAAGTGCCCACAATCGCGCGGACCATGTTGCGTAAAAACCGGTCGGCTTTGATGGTGAAAACCAGCTGATCGCCTTGTCTTTCCCATTCGGCCTGGTAAATTTTGCAATTGTTGGTTTTTACATCAGTATGAAGTTTTGAAAAGCTTGTAAAATCGGTGAATTCAAAAAGCGTTTTTGCTGCTTCATTCATCAAATCAACATTCAATGGTACCGTGTACTGAAAACGGGTATCGGTGCTAAAAGGGTTTTTTACTGTCGATATAAAATATTTGTATGTTCTTGAAACAGCGCTGAAACGGGCATGAAATTCATTATCAACTTTCCGTATTTTCTGAATGGCAATGTCGGCAGGCAAAAAACGGTTGAGTTTATATGCAAACTGAACTGTATCAGTTATCTCATTTTCGGTATCGAAATGTGCGATGTAAAACGATGCATGAACGCCGGTATCGGTGCGGCCGGCGCCGATAATTGCAATTTCTTCGCGAAGGATTGTGGAAAATGCTTTTTCCAAAACTTCCTGCACCGAAATATCTTTGGGTTGCCGCTGCCAGCCAAAGTAGCGGCCTCCATTGTAACTGAGCTGAATTGCGTAACGGTTCATTTTTAAATCCGGAATTGATTTTAACGATAACTGTCTTTGCGGTGTAAAATTCTGCCAATTTCAATGTTATTCTCAAAAACATCGAAAAGTATTCTGTAACTTCCAACCCGCAAACGATATGCTGGCTCAAACCGGGTCAGCTTTTTTATGTTTGATACTTCAGGAAAATCTTTAAGTTTAAGAAGTGCAGAATGAATTTTCTCTTTTTGATTGACATCAATTTTTTCCAAATCCTTAATCGCTGATTTTCGGATGTTAATGTTCATTATTCAGATACGATTCAAATGGAATAGATTCTTCTGACCTGGTGGCTTTTAATAATTTTAAATCATCAAAGTCCTCCTTTGAAATAACTTCTAATCCTTCACCTTTCAAATGTTCGAACAATCCAAGGAGTTGATCAGCAAGTTGTTCGTTTTTAATATTTAAAACTATTGACCTCATCGTAAATTATATAATAAACAAAACTACAAATTTTATATTCAATACTCTCAGTTTTCACTTAACAACCCTGAAATTCTGTCAGAATCCTAAATTTCTGAAACTCAAAAACTTTTCAAAAACACCACTACCTACCCTGTCATTCAGTCGTTTACAACTTAAAAATTGTCAGTTTTTGTGAATTGGTATTTTGTTTGAAATACAGTGATTATGAAAACAATAAATTAAATGTCTGACTTAAATAATAGGAGGAATTAGCCATGTTAGCAAGAAGAAATGAAAACTACTTACCCTCATTCTTTGAAAGGTTCTTTAACAATGACTTAGCAGATTGGAACCTTACTAATTTTTCGGGCACCAATACTTCGCTGCCTGCAGTGAATGTGAAAGAAACAAACGATGAGTTTGTGATCGAACTTGCCGCTCCGGGTATGGAAAAAAAGGATTTCAAAATCAACTTTAAAAACAATGTCATCACCATTTCTTCGGAAAGGGAAGACAAAAAAGAAGAAAAGAAAGACAACTATACCCGCAGGGAATTCAGTTACCAGTCGTTCCAACGTGCTTTTACAGTACCAGAAAATGCCATTTTGAGCGACAAAATTGAAGCAACTTACAACAACGGCATTCTTGAAGTAAAACTGCCGAAACGCGAAGAAGTGAAGCCACAACCCGAAAGGGAAATCAAAATCTCATAAACCTGAGATTTACTGAAAGGAAGTCATCCGGTAAAACCGGATGACTTCTTTTATTATCTGCATTTTAACCTTAATATATTTTAACAGTAATCAACTGTTAAATTACCTGCAAAGGTTTAAATTCGCAGCTTCGAAAAAAGAAGGTATTAAAAATTTAAAATATGAATCAGGCAATTGATATCAGGGAATTAAACGAAAGAATCCAGCGCGAAAGTTCGTTCGTGGATTTGGTTTCACTTGAAATGAATAAGGTAATCATCGGGCAGAAACACCTTGTTGAAAGCCTGTTAATCGGGTTACTCTCCAATGGTCACATTTTATTGGAAGGGGTTCCGGGGCTCGCAAAAACATTGGCCATCAAATCGCTGGCAAACACCATCAGTGCGAAATTTGCCCGCATCCAGTTCACACCCGACCTGCTTCCGGCCGACTTGCTGGGTACAATGATTTACAGTCAGAAGAAAGAAGAATTCACCATTAAAAAAGGGCCGATTTTCGCCAACTTTATTTTGGCCGACGAAATCAACCGTGCGCCCGCAAAAGTGCAGTCGGCTTTGCTCGAAGCCATGCAGGAACGTCAGATTACGATTGGTGACAACACTTTCAAACTTGATGAACCATTCCTCGTAATGGCCACGCAAAACCCCATTGAGCAGGAAGGTACTTACCCGCTGCCCGAAGCACAGGTTGACCGTTTTATGCTGAAAGTGGTGATTAACTACCCGAAAAAAGAGGAAGAAAGGATGATTATTCAGCAAAACCTGCTGAAACAATTCCCTGAAACCAATACCATTCTGAAACCACAGGACATTATGAATGCCCGAAATGTGGTGAAAGATGTTTACATGGACGAAAAAATTCAGAAATATATTGTTGACATTGTTTTTGCAACACGCGAACCCGAAGAATACAAACTCGGCAAATACAAAGACATGATTTCGTACGGAGCATCGCCCCGTGCCGGTATCAGTCTTGCACAGGCATCAAAAGCTTATGCTTTCATCAAACGCCGGGGTTATGTAATTCCGGAAGATGTGCGTGCGGTTTGCGCCGATGTAATGCGTCACCGTATCGGGTTGAGTTACGAAGCTGAAGCCAACAATATTGCTTCGGAAGAAATTATTGCCGACATTCTGAATACAGTTGAGGTACCTTAGAACTGGTTACGGGTTGCAGGTTACAGGTTGCGGGTTATTCTCCCGGAACCCGGAACACAAAACCCGGAACACGAAACTCTTCACATGGAAACCAGTGATTTATTAAAAAAAGTACGGAAAATTGAGATAAAAACCCGCGGATTGTCGCGGAATATCTTTGCCGGCGAGTATCACAGCGCGTTTAAAGGCCGCGGTATGGCTTTTTCTGAAGTGCGTGAATACCAGTTTGGCGACGATATCCGCAACATCGACTGGAATGTTACCGCGCGTTACAGCCATCCGTATGTAAAAGTTTACGAAGAAGAACGCGAGCTTACCGTGATGTTGTTAATTGATGTAAGCGGTTCGCGGGAATTCGGGTCTTCGGAAAAATTCAAAAAAAATGTGATCACCGAAATGGCAGCAGTGCTGGCTTTTTCCGCCATGCAGAACAACGATAAAATCGGGGTAATCTTTTTTTCCGATATCATCGAGAAGTTTATTCCACCCAAAAAAGGGAAAAGCCATGTTTTACGCATTATTGCCGAACTGATTGCTTTTGAACCTAAAAACCGGGGAACAAATATTCCGGAAACACTGCGTTACCTGACGAATGCCTTGAAAAAAAGGTCAACAGCATTTGTGATTTCTGATTTTATGGACGACCGGGCTGACATGGAACTGGCGCTTTCGATTGCCAACAAAAAACACGATGTGGTAGCCCTGAAAGTGTACGATGAACGGGAAACCGAACTGCCGCCCATCGGGCTGGTAAAACTGAAAGATGCTGAAACCGGTGATTACATAGTGGTTGACAGCAGCTCGGCCAAAACCCGCAAAATGTACAGCGACTGGTGGCTTAACCACAAAAACAGGCTCGATTTGCTATTTAAAAGATGCGGCGTTGATTACACTTTGGTGAATACCCGCGAAGATTATGTGATTTCGTTAATGAACCTGTTTAAAAAGAGGGCATTAAAACAATAATTTAACTCATGAAGGTATTACAGAACCTTATAATAGCATTTCTGATCATTCTGGCTGTTACACAGAAAACACAGGCACAGCAAACAAAAGCAGTTGCCCGGATTGACTCTGCCAGCATTCTTCTTGGTGACCAGGTAAACCTGATCCTCGAAATCGAACACCTGAAAGATGCCAAGGTAGGATATCCTGCTGTTCCGGATACTTTTGGAAAAATCGAGGTTTTGAAGAAGCTGAAAACCGACACGATTGTAATGGCTGACAAAGCCTGGCAAAAGCAGGTATTGAAATACACAATCACTTGTTTCGACAGCGGAAACTATGCCATAGAACCACAATGGTTTACAGTAACAGCCAATGGTTTAACAGATTCGGTGGCCACAAACCCGGTATTTTTGCAGGTTCACACCATGCAGATTGACACCACAAAAGGACTCACCGACATTAAAATGCCTTATGCAGCACCGGTTACACTAAAAGAAGTAACGCCTTATATTCTGGGAGTTATGCTAGCAGGCGCCATTTTATTTCTGCTTTTATATTCCATAAAACGCAGGAAAAAGAATCAGCCGCTGTTCAAATTCCCGGAAAAGCCAAAAGAGCCTGCACATGTTGTTGCATTGCGCGAACTCGACAGGATCAGGAATGAAAAGCTCTGGCAGCAGGATAAAACCAAACAGTATTACAGCGAAGTTACTGATGTAATTAGAAACTACATCGAAAACCGTTTTGAAATCAGGGCAATGGAACAAACCACAGAAGAAATTCTGGATAGTTTCAGACTGAGAAAAGATTTGCTGAACGAAAAAACATTATCGAATCTGAGTCAGATATTGACGCTGGCCGATTTTGTGAAGTTCGCCAAATACAAACCGCTGCCCGATGATGACAATCTTACCCTGGTGAATTCGTACTTTTTTGTAAACGAAACAAAAAAGGAAGAACCCAAAAAGGTTGAGACAAAAGAAAATGAAACTGACAGCACAAAAGAAGTTAACATTAAATAAATCAGGATGTTTGAAGGACTGACTTTTAAAAACCCGGAATTATTTTACCTGCTGCTGGTAATTTTACCCATGGCGGCCTGGTATATTTTCAGGCAGAAAAGAAATACGGCCAGCATCCAGGTTTCGTCAACTGCATCGCTCTTCAGGGCTCCAAAAACCATCAGGCATTATCTGAGACATCTTGTTTTTATTCTGCAGATGATTGCCCTGGCCTTTTTTGTAGTGGTGCTGGCACGGCCGCAATCATCGCGAAGCTGGGAAAATGTTACAACTGAAGGTATTGACATTGTGATTGCGCTTGATATTTCAAGCAGTATGCTTGCCCGCGACTTTGCTCCCGACAGGCTTGAAGCTGCCAAAAATGTGGCCATGGAATTTATTTCGGGCCGCGAACACGACAGGATGGGCCTGGTGGTTTTTGCCGGAGAAGCATTTACACAATGTCCGCTTACCACTGACAGAGCTGTTTTGCTGAATCTTTTCAAAGACATCAAAAGCGGATTGATTGAAGATGGAACTGCCATTGGAAACGGTTTGGCCACCGCTGTAAACCGGATTAAAGACAGCCAGGCTGTGAGCCGGGTGATTATTTTACTTACCGACGGTGAAAACAACCGCGGCGAAGTAGCTCCCATGACAGCTGCCGAAATTGCCAAAACTTTTGGTATCAGGGTTTATACTGTTGGGGTCGGCAGCATGGGAACTGCTCCCTACCCCGTTCAAACTCCTTTTGGGATTGAACTCAGGGAAATGGAAGTAAAAATCGACGAGCCGTTGCTTACGCAAATGGCCGAAGTTACCGGCGGGAAATACTTCAGGGCAACCGGTAATAAAAAACTGGAAGAAATCTATAAAGAGATCGACCAGCTTGAAAAATCGAAAATCGATGTGCAGCAATTCAGCCGCAGAAGCGAAGAATTTTTGCCTTTTGCCATTGCAGGAATATTATTTCTGCTGATAAGTTTGTTTTTAAGAGTGACAATTTTCAGAAATATACCATAATACACGCACAAAATGGAATTGTTCAGATTTGCAAACAGTGAATATTTATGGGCACTGCTGGTAATTCCGGTACTCACACTCTTTTTTGTGTGGTCGCGGATAAAACGCCGGCAGTTACTGAGAAAATTCGGGAATGAAGATACAATCAGCCTGTTGATGCCATTTGCATCACGATTCAGGCCGGTACTGAAATTTGCCATCCTCATGCTGGCGCTTGCATCAGTCATCATTGGCATTGCACGCCCTCAGTTTGGAGCCAAACTGAAAAAAGTGAAACGCGAAGGAATTGAATTGATAATTGCCCTTGACGTGTCGAACAGCATGATGGCGGAAGATATCAAACCCAATCGTCTGGACCGGGCCAAACTGGCTATTTCCCGATTGGTTGATAAACTGAAAGACGACAAAATTGGACTGATCGTTTTTGCCGGAGATGCTTACACACAATTACCCATCACCACCGATTACAACTCGGCAAAACTGTTTTTGAATTCTATAAACACTCAGATTGTGCCCAAACAGGGAACAGCAATCGGGGCTGCAATCAACCTGGCAGAACGTTCATTTACCCCCGACAGCAAATCCAACAAGGCGATTATTGTAATCACCGACGGAGAAAACCATGAAGATGATGCTGTTGCCGCGGCTACTGCTGCTGCCGAAAAAGGCATTGTGATTCATACAATCGGAATGGGTTTGCAACAAGGTTCGCCAATTCCGGTGTTACGAAACGGACAAACTGAATACCTGAAAGATGGCAGTGGCAATGTAGTTGTAACGAAGCTCGATGAAGCAACGCTTGAAAAAGTGGCCGCCGCCGGTGAAGGAATTTACATCAGGGCGAATAACGCTCAGGTAGGCCTGAACACTCTGCTCGACGAAATCAACAAACTCCAGAAAACTGAAATGGATGCCATGATTTACTCGGAATATAACGACCAGTTCCAGTACTTTTTTGCCCTCGGCCTGTTCCTGATTATTCTCGAATTTTTAATTCTTGAACGGAAAAACAGGTATTTAAAGAATATCAATTTGTTTTCAGTAAAATAAAAACCATGAAACAACTTGTTATATTATTGCTCATCGGCTTGTTTCCTGCAGTTCTGGTTGCACAGAATGAAAGAAAACACGTGAGAAGCGGAAATAAAATTTATCAGAAAGCGATAAAAGACACCACAAAAATTGATACGGCTGCTTTTGCCCGCGCTGAAACAGAATACCGCAAAGCGCTCGAAAAAAAGCCAACCGACAAATACTGGAATTTCAATCTTGCTGACGCTGTTTACAAGCAAAAACGCTTTGATGAAGCTGCCGGTAAATTCAGTGAATTGGCTGAACAGATGACAAATCCGGTTGAAAAAGCACGGGCTTATCACAATCTTGGAAACAGCCAGTTGATGAACCAGAAAATTGATGAAAGTATTGAATCGTATAAAAAAGCGTTGAGGCAGAATCCCACTGATCTGGAAACCAAATACAACCTGGCTTATGCGCAACTGCTGAAAAACCAGCAGCAGCAGCAGCAGCAACAACAAAACCAGGATCAGAATAAAGATCAGAAACAGGATCAGGAGCAGCAACAACAAAACCAGGATCAGCAAAACAAAGATCAGAATAAGGATCAGCAACAGCAAAACCAGCAACAGCAGCAGGCCCAGAATAAAATTTCGAAGGACAATGCCGAACAATTGTTGCAGGCTTTGCAAAACGATGAAAAAAATATTCAGGATAAAGTAAAAAAAGTACAGGCTGCCGAAGCCAAACGCCAGAAAGTGGAGAAAGAGTGGTAGGAAGAAGAAGTCGGGATTTGAGGAAAGTAAATGGGTGAATGAGTTATTGGGTGATTGAGGAGAGAGACCGAAGTCGGGAGTCGGAAGGCAGGAGTTGAGGAAAGTGATTGTGTGATTGAGTGAATGGGTGATTGAGGAGAGAAAGGAGACAGAAACGGAAGGTGGAAAAAATCAGAAAGCCCATGTCATGCACCCGAAAAACCCGGTACGGGTTCGATTTTAGTAGAAGAAAGATCACAAAAAAACACGCCCCGCAGTTCAGGGCACCGAGGTTAGAATTTTGATAAAAAAGATATTTTTGCAGGAACAATAAATTATGATACGCAAATTCGTAATATTCTTGGTTCTTTTTACAGTTGCACTGGCAACCGTGGCCGAACAAACCCGTTTTGTCATGTCGGCACCCAATGCTGTTGAATTGGGCAAACAATTCAGGCTGACCTTTACATTAAATGAACAGGGAAGCAACTTAAAACTGCCTCCCGGAATTGAAAATAATTTTGATAT
>DAINOH010000009.1:0-80793 GCA_036735485.1 Draconibacterium sp.
ATATCAGGGTAGTTAATGGATTGGATGAAACACTCGATAAAGCTGCTGTTTATGAAATCAGCAATTTTCCAACCTGGAAACCGGGACGGCAACGGGGAAGACCGGTTGATGTTTCTTATACAGTTTCGGTTAATTTTTCTGCACAGGATAGAGAACTGACACGTGAAGAAATAAACAAGTCAAAAGACCTTGAAGAAAAACTTAAGTCATTCAAGTATGATAATGAATCTGCTAAATTTCTCTCAAACAGTGAAAGGAACAGGAAGTTTGAAAAGAATATCGAGGACGGAAATTTTAAGGAAACTTCGGTATATGAAGTGAACAGGTATCTTTTCAGCACCAACCGATTCGGATGGTTGAATTGTGACCGTTTTTTGAATGAAAACAGAAATCTGACCGATTTATTCGTTCTGGATGAGAATTCGGATAATACAATTGTTAGTGTAATTTTTCATCGCTTTAAATCACTGGTTCCCGGAAATATTGAATCTGATAAAGTAGTTTTCCAAAATATTCCTGTAGGAGAAAAAGTTACCATAGTAGCAGTAAAAACCGAAGAATCTGAAATTTTACTTTCAGTAGAAGAAATTGTCGTAATTAACAAAAAAGATATAATTCAGGATTTTCAGAAAGTTACATTGGAACTGCTGAAAAACGAAATGGAAAAGCTGAATAAAATTCATCAATAAGATTCGATGTCGTTTAAAAAGTTAAAACAGACTTCGACTTCGCTCAGTCTGACCGTCACCCTGAGTTCTGATTACTTGGGAAAGGGTGTTAAAATATCCATTATTAAACTTTATCCTTACTAAACGACTTTGAAGTGAGATTCCATTATTTTTTATATTTACCCAATTTCAATATAAAAAGATTGAAAAAAAATATATATTTATTGAATAACAATAAATAATCATTATATTTGTGGCATAATTTTAAAACAAAATACAGTATGTCAACAAAAACAGATTATGCATTTATCGCGCTGAACGTGATTTCGTGGATTATTTTTATCGGTTTATGCGTCGAGGCCGGAGCTTATCTTTTCAATGCGTTTTTTACCTTGTTTTACAATCCTTTTGGCGAAGGTAAATTATGGGATGTGGCGAGTTTAGGCGAACTGTACAATTACAATCAAAGCTGGTATGTTACAATCATTTCGCTTATGATTATCACCGCTGTGCTGAAGGCTTTGATGTTTTACCTGATTGTGAAGATATTTCACGACAAAAAGTTCGACCTTTCGCATCCGTTCAACGAATCTGTTCGGAAATTTATCATCAACATTGCCTGGCTGGCTTTGGGAATTGGCTTCTTTTCGTACTGGGGTGCCAAAGACACCGAAAATTTTGTGGCCGAGGGAATAAACATGCCCGATATTCAGCATTTGAATCTGGGCGGGGCCGATGTGTGGCTGTTTATGGGTATTGCGCTTTTGGTAATTGGCCGGGTTTTTAAAAAAGGAATCGAAATTCAGAATGAAAACGACTTAACCGTGTAAGCCATGCCAATAATCGTAAATCTTGATGTGATGATGGCCAAACGGAAAATGTCGTTAAACGAACTTTCAGAAAAGGTGGACTTAACACTTTCGAACCTTTCGATTTTAAAAACAGGTAAGGCCAAAGCCATCCGTTTTTCAACGCTCGATGCAATCTGTAAAGCGCTGGAGTGCCAGCCAGCCGATATTCTGGAATACAGGGAAAAATGAAAAATGACGTAAGGATTCCATCTTTCCAAAAAGATGGAATCCCTAATTCATTTAACTGTAGTCGTTTACCTCTCCAAACAATACAAAATCCCGTTTGTGCTCGTAAAAATCAGGCAATTACCATGAATTACCGGTGTACTGAAGATTCCGCCCAGTTCACATTCCACCTCCAGAAACTGTTCGTTTGATTTGATAATTGAATAAATATCGTCGCGGTAAGTATCGTCAGTTTTAAAATATTTCAGCCGGTTCTTTTTGTAAGATTCAGTTTCAAAACTCCACATATATTTGCCGGTCAGTTTGCTGAAAGCCTGCAGTTTTCCGTTGGTTGTCCCGACATACAACAGAGTTTCACTGTATGCATTATTCCCAAAAACCAGGAATTCCATGTTTGTTCTCCAGTATTCGGCGCCGGTTTCGGGATCGGCACCAATCAAAACACGCTCGTCGGCTGACCCAATGTACAGCACCGAGTCGCTGATGCTGCTGTTTAGCGCCCAACCCCTGAAAAATGCCTTGTTCCAATGGCAAAAACCTTTTTCCTGGTCGAGTGCATAAAAGTTATAATCGCGTGCGCCAATAAAAACGAGGTCGTTGTAAACGGTTGGCGAACCCATTACATCTCCCGTCGGAAAATATTTGTGTGCAACTGTTTTAAATTTCCAGATCAATTTTCCTTTTTGCAAATTCAAAGCATAAACATATCCGTCGAAAGAGCCAAAAAATACTTTGCCGTTGGCAATTGCAGGCTTTGAGTGAATGGCATTTCCGGTTTTGAACTTCCATATTTCATTCCCCTTTTTTGCATCGACAGCATAAAAATTACCGGCACCCGATCCAAAATAAATCACCTGGTTTTGCAATACTGGAGTTGACTGAAAATAGTCGGCAAAATCAACTTTTTTTTCTCCTTTGGTTTCAAATTTCCAAACGGTTTTTCCAGTAGGTTTTTCGAGTTTGTAAATTATTCTGTCACCGCCATTGAGATAGAGAAAATCTCCGTCAATGCAAACATTCGACCTGATTTCGCCACCGGTTTTGAATCTCCATTTTTCTTTTCCTGATTCTAAATCAACGGCGTGCAGCAAGCTGTCGTTTCCACCAAAATAAATGGTGGCTTCGTTGATTATCGGCGAAGAGAAAATTGATTTTGAAGTTTTAAATTCCCATTTTATTTTAGGCAGTTTATCAAAATCCGAATTGGAACTATTCTTAGTCTGTTCCTGATTTTGCGCATTAATCGCAAAAACCGAAATCAATAAAATTGTTATTAAAGTGCAGGTTATAAGTTGTTTATGGTCGATGTAGAAAGGTATCCTGGTTAATTTGAAATTTGAATTTATTTTCATTTTCAAGATTTTACTTTTTATGTTACACTCTATAAGTAAGTCTGCGGAATCCGAAATTACCAAACAATCTGAAAAGTTGTATCAGGTGTTGTTGTTTGAATTATCGCCGGATAGATTCCAATTTTTCAGCCTGTAAAAACATCATTAAAAAAAAAGAACTGGTTTTTTGTAGTTGCAAGTAATGTTGCGAAGTAAAGCCGGATAAGTTGCTTTCTTTGCACGCGCAAACCGTAACATGAATCAGTCTGAGCTGAAACCGGTTTTTATTAAAATTTGTTTGAATGAAATTATTTGAAGGTCACTCTTTCCACATCCCGGTTCTGGGTGTGGGTTATTCGATAGACACCCCGATTAAAGTTGCTCCGTATGGAATTTCGTCGGTTATTTCGCTGGTCGATGATTCAACCATTGAGAAAATGCGCGAGTTTTACAGTCAAAAATTTGATATTCCGTTTAAGAAAATCACCAAAGAAGTGGAGGATTTCAGGGCTGTACGAATTACTTCGTACCTGAATCTGGTGGATGAAATTGTAAAACAGAAGGTTGCCGAATTAAAAAGCAGTGCTGCACAGGCAGGAACCGAACTCGAAAAATACATTAGCCTGCTTCCCGATAAATCGGCTTTAAAAGAAAAATTCAACCTGGCACAAAAAAGCCGCGATGCAGCCGATGAATTCAGAAAATGGGTTGATGCCAAACTGCATGTCGGGTCGATTGATGTAAACATCATGACCAAACTTGATAAGGTAAATTACAAAAACGGCGAGGAACTGCCGGTTGAATACAACGATGCACACGCTGCATTGCGTGGATTTGCCAACAGTAATCTTCAATCGTCGCTGGTTTTATCAGCCGGAATGAGCCCGCGTTTGTACAGTTACATTGAAAATTTCAAAGACTTTTTCCCTGATATTAACGGTTCTATCAAGAAGAAAATCATTCTGAAAGTAAGCGATTTCCGTTCAGCATTAGTTCAGGGAAAAATATTTGCCGGAAAAGGATTGTGGGTTTCTGAGTACCGAATTGAATCGGGTGTTAACTGCGGTGGGCATTGTTTTCCCACAAACGGTGTATTATTCGGGCCAATTCTGGAAGATTTCAAAAAGAACCGAGATATGCTTTTTGAAACCTGTATCGGGTTGTACCATTCGGCACTTGGCAAAAAAGGACTTCCATTACCTGCTGAAACACCAGAACTAAAAGTTACTGCGCAAGGTGGAGTAGGGACTGCCGAAGAACATGAATCGCTGCTGGATTATTACGAATTAGACAGTGTTGGTTGGGCAACCCCGTTTATGCTCGTTCCCGAAGTTATCAGCATCGATAACGAAACGCTGGATATTCTGGCAAAAGCAAAAGAAGACGATTTGGTTTACAGTGGTTTATCTCCGCTTGGTGTTCCTTTCAATACAGTAAAAGGTGTTTCGATGAGTTTGCACAAGGCAGAACTGGCAAAAAGCGGAAAACCCGGGTACAGTTGTACAAAAGGATTTCTGAAATACAATACCGAATACACCGAAAAACCGATTTGCACTTCCTCGAAAGAGTATCAGCGTAAAAAACTGAATGAACTTGCAGCGCAAAATCTGCCGGAGGCTGAGTACAAGCTGGCTTACGAAAAGATAATTGAAAGAGAATGTCTTTGTAACGGATTGAGTACTTCGGCGCTGGTTTCGAAAGGAATTGACGTAAAACCTGATTTCAAAGTAACCTGTTGTCCTGGCCCCAACCTGGCCTGGTTTTCAAAAGTTTCGACGATGAAAGAGATGGTTGATCATATTTATGGCCGGATGAACTTGTTGGATAACAGACCGCGTCCGCACATGTTTCTGAAAGAACTGAACATGTACCTCGACATTTTTAAAGAGCGGGTGGAATCCTGGAAAAAGAACACGGAAGATTCAAAAGAATACAATCAACTGGTTGGTTTTCATGAAAATCTGATGGATGGAGTTCAATATTATAAATCGCTGTTTACTGAAAAGAAAAAGGAAGTGGTGCAGGAACTGGACGGGCTTTTGAAGAATTATCCGGTTTTAAAAGAATTCAGCGTTAAAGTTTAATCCTGAAAATCTAACTCCTGTCTGTTTACTTCTAACAGGCAGGCGAAACCCGGAACCCCTGCTCGAATGCATCAGTCAGGCGGGTGTAACACGTTATCCTTACTTTCCTTTTCGCCAGAAACGCAATACAGTTTTTTCGGGAAAAATGCCATGACTGACTGATTTTACATCTTCCACCGAGTAAAAAGCTTTGGGATTGGTGGTTTTTACTATATTTTCAACTTTCTGAATTTCAGTTCTTTTGATGATGCTATAAATTATACTGACCTCTTCCGTGCCACCATGTGCTTCGTGGTGCGTGATACCGTAGCCTGCGCTTTTCAGGTTTTCAATCAGTTGTTTTGCTTCTTTGCTGGTAATAATCTGAATTTTTACAATCCCGATCGCCATTTTTTCTTCAATGATCAGCCCGATGTAATTTCCGGTCGCAAAACCTCCTGCATATGCAAAATAACAAAGCCAGTTGTCGAGATTCTGAATGATGCGTGTAATTGCCACCAGCCAGATAAAAACCTCGAAAAAGCCCAGAATCGGAGCCCAGTATTTCTGACCTTTCGAAACCATCACAATGCGGATGGTACCAATGGTTACATCGCAGATACGCGACAAAAAAATCAAAAACGGGAGAATTCCGTAAGTGAAAAGGTCGCTGTCGAAGAATGAACTTAAAATAATCATGGAAAGTTTTTTACAAAGCTAAAAAAAGTAGAAATAATTCAACAGAACCGTCAGCGATACTCCAAACAAAGCTGGTTTTGACCGCAATACAAGAATTTAGCTGAATTTATTTATTAAAGCAGAGGCATTTTGATACGTCACCTTTTATAACCGCGGTGAAAGAATCCCGTCAGCTTACCCCAACCCCCATCCGACTGGAGTCATCCGGACGCGCTAAAGGGAGCGCTGACTTCGATACTTCAAAATTGATTATTTGACTGAATGTAAATATTTAAGCAGAGTCATTTTATTAAGTCACCCTTTAGGGCCGGGGTAAAAGAATTTTAAAATTCAGAAGTAAAATGAAAACGGATTTTTTTGAATTCATCCTGTGCCATTTGCAGAATAAAGGGTGAATCGGCCATAAAAACATCTCTGCCCAGTTTGTCCTTGGCCATTTTCTGATGTTTTCGCTTTTTAAACTCCTCCAGCTCTTTTTTGTCGTCCGATTGAATCCAGCAGGCTTTATACATTTGCAAGGCTTCGAAACGACATTTTGCGTTGTATTCATGTTCGAGCCTGAACTGAATCACCTCAAACTGCAATTGTCCGACTGTGCCAATAATTTTCCGGCCATTAAACTGGCTGGTAAAAAGCTGTGCCACACCTTCGTCCATCAACTGGTCAACTCCTTTTGCGAGTTGTTTCGATTTCATAGGATCGGCATTTTCAATATAACGGAAAAGCTCTGGCGAAAAACTTGGCAAACCTTTGAAATGAATGTCTTCACCATCGGTAATGGTATCGCCGATAATAAAGTTTCCGGTATCCGGAACCCCGATAATATCGCCCGGAAAAGCCTCGTCAATCACCTCTTTCTGCGATGCCATGAACGCTGTGGGGCTCGAAATACGCAGTGTTTTACCCGAGCGGATGTGCTTGTAAACATTGTTGCGCACAAACATTCCGGAGCAGATTTTTACAAAGGCAATGCGGCTACGGTGGTTGGGGTCAATATTGGCATGAATCTTAAAAACAAAACCCGAAAACTTGCTTTCTTCCGGAGTTACAGTTCTTTCTTCGGTAAAACTGGCACGGGGCCATGGGGCAATTTCTACAAAAGCGTCAAGTAATTCCTGAACGCCAAAATTGTACAGCGCGCTGCCAAAAAATACGGGGGCGAGGTCGCCAGCCAGGTAAGATTCGCGCTCGAATTCAGGATAAACTCCTTCAACAAGGTCGAGTTCCGCGCGCAGAACTTCAGCATCGTTCCCAATATAATTTTCCAGTTCCGGGTTGCTGATGTCTTCAAATTTAATGCGTTCCTCAATCGTCTGAATATCGGGTTTAAAGAGTTTCAGGCTGCGGTTAAAAATGTTGTAAACACCCTTGAATTCGGGGCCGTTGTTGATGGGCCAGCTCAGCGGGCGCACTTTTATCTGCAGTTGTTTTTCAATCTCGTCCATCAGCGAAAACGGGTCGCCGGCCGGGCGGTCCATTTTGTTGACAAAAACAATCACAGGTGTTTTGCGCATCCGGCAAACATTCATCAGTTTTTCGGTTTGCGGCTCCACACCTTTGGCAGCGTCAATAACAATAATTACGCTGTCAACCGCGGTGAGTGTGCGGAAAGTGTCTTCCTGAAAATCCTGGTGACCGGGTGTATCGAGAATATTCACTTTGTAGCCGTTGTACTCGAAACCCATTACCGAAGTGGCTACCGAAATACCGCGCTGGCGCTCGATTTCCATAAAGTCGGAGGTGGCGCCTTTTTTTATTTTGTTGCTTTTAACCGCACCAGCCACACGAATGGCACCGCCAAAAAGCAGCAGTTTTTCAGTGAGTGTGGTTTTACCGGCATCGGGGTGACTCACAATTCCAAAGGTCCGCCGGCGCTGTATTTCTTCCTGAAAAGTCATTTTCCAACCTGTTTATTTTGAGGGCGCAAAAATAGCAAACACATTTACAATTTAGCTATTTACGATTTACTATTTGTATTAACCTTTCCCAAAGTTTTAAAACTTTGGGAAAGGTTAATACCATCAATCACCACCAATCTCTTTCTTCAGTTCTTTGCTTTCCTCAAAACATACGAAATATAATTCCAGTACTCTTCGTGAAAACGAACACTTTTCTTCCCAATAATGTCGTTGTAAGTTGTTGGCTGATCGTCAGGATTGAATTTTAGCGGTTTCAAATCCTCATACAATCCAGGTACCTCGGGGTGAAACTGAACCGCAAAAACATTCGGATATTTTTTATGAGCAAGGCCTTCCACAATTTTCCCATCGGGCGAGAGTGCCGTTACTTCCAATCCTTTCCCGATTTTTTCGGCTGCCTGGTGGTGGCTGCTGTATATCCGCGGATGAAAACTCTTCGAAACATTCACAGCTTTGCCAAAAAACGGATGGTCGGTAAACTGGATGGTGTGCAGGTTGATACCCATCAGCAGCGTGTCTTTCGAAATCTCCTGCCAATAGTTGCGGTGCAGGTTGCCACGGCCAATTTCAAGCGTGGCTTCGGGGGTTGTTGCCCCGTAAATTTCGGCCGGAATATCCTGTACTAAAGTTCCTCCGGTAGCAACATTCATGGTTTGCATTCCCAGACAGAATCCGGTTACCAGGTATTTTTTGTTTTCTTCGAGGAAGGGTTTGAAATCTTCATTCCGGTAACCACCCAGCAGGTGAAACAGAAAAGTGGTTTCGAACCGGTGCCTGCCCGGATCGGTAACAACCGAAAGTGAGTTTGCTTCGCCATAAATTTCAGGCTGAATATCGGGGCCACCAAAAAAGAAAATACCCACAGAATTCTCAAAAATATTTTTCAATAGCCCGGTACAATCATTTGTTTTGAAAAGATTCGAGTCATTCAGTTCTCCTCTTACTTCTTGTAAATAATAGTTTTCCAGATGGTTTTCTTTGATATACTTTTTTGTTTCATTGAAATCATAAGCCTGGCTGGGGTGGTAAACACCTACAAATTTCATTTTCCTTTCGTTAATATCCAGCAGTTTGGTATTTGCCAGAAATTGAACAACTTTCAGGTTTCCAACAGTTGGATTTGCCAGAATAATGTACTTCTTGCTTTTATCGAATTGATTGTCAAAAAAATCCTGAGCAAATGCCTGAAAAAGAAAAAAGAGGGCAAAAATGGTCAGCGAGATTTGTTTCATATTCAGCAAATTTTAATTCTCAAATATAGTAAAACCACTTATTTATCGATTTTATCTCTTTAAAATCAAAATAAATACATTTGCCAATAAGAAAAACGATTTACAATGATAAAAATCCGCAATCCTTTTGTTGACATGGACGCACGCCATGATTACAACTGTTTTGGCTGCTCGCCATTTAATGAAACCGGTTTACAGATGGAATTCTGGGAAAATGGCGATGAACTTTTAGCCAGATGGAGCCCAAAGAAATCACTTGAAGGCTGGTCGGATGTTTTGCATGGCGGTATTCAGGCGGCTTTGATGGATGAACTGGCGGGATGGGTGGTGCTGATTAAAAGAAAAACTTCAGGAGTTACATCGGCTCTTAACATAAAATATCTGAAACCTGTAAGTATTTCGAAAGGGGAAATTACCATTACCGGGAAAGTAATTGCCTCAGAACGTAAAAATACAACCATCCTGGTTAACCTGCGCGATGGAGAAGGAACAGAATGTGCTGTTGCTGAGGCAATTTACTACTGTCTTCCTGAGAATATCGCCAGGACAAAATACTTTTACCCCGGACATGAAGCGTTTTATTACAAGTAAAACACTACCTATCGGATTTGCGGGGGATTAAAAAACAACTGGTTATTTAATGTTTACATTCGTAATAATGTTTGAATTGACTTTTTTGCCACAAATTATTTACGACGGTTTTTAAATTTCTCCTGATTAAGAAATAAATCATCTTCTTCTTCGTATTCGTCGTAAATCGATAAGCGTTTTTTTGAACTTTTGTCTCTTGACCCCGAACCCATTTTTCCAAATTCGTAATTGTCATCGAAATCTGAATGATTTCTCCTCAAATTGTTCTTTTTCATTTTTTCGAAAAAATAAAAGCTAAGAATGAATTTTTAGATTATATGAATTAAACATCGACGAAAAATAGAAATTTTTTGAATAAGTTGCACCTGTACAGAAATTTTTTTCTACAACAGTAAGGTTTACAAACGTTTCGAAGATTCTTTTTTTATTACTTTGCAACGTTTTTATACAAACCCGTAAACCGGAGTATTATCCGGGTAGATAATTTTTTATTGTGATGTTATATTCTAAATAGTGATGTTTATTATGTTTGAAATCAATCGTTTAAATCGAATTCTGAATAGAAAAATTTCCATGTTTGCATTCGTGGTTATGTTGATTCTGAATATTCAGGTTATTGCACAAACCGATAAAAAAACGGAGAAACTTTTTGAAGAAGCAAAAACAGAATATACCTCGAAAAATTTTCAAAAAGCTATTGATCGTTGTAATAAGATTTTATCAGAAAACCCGAATTTCAGGGATGCACATCTTTTATTAGCAGAAATATACAGCGAAACTGACTCTGTTAACCTGGAGATCAAACATCTGGAAAAGGCAAAGGAGTTGGGGCAGAATCCACTTCTTGATTTCAGACTTGGTGAGGCATATTATGAAAATGCAAATTATTCTGAAGCACTTTCATATTATAACGAATACAGCAAAAACAAGAATATTCCTGAGAAGCGGCAGTTTTTATTAGCGTGCAAAATTGCCAGTTGCCAGTTTGCTCTTAATTCGCTGGAAAATCCGGTGGAATTTGAACCGCAGAACCTGGGCGACCAGGTGAATTCGGAATACGATGAATACTGGCCTACACCATCGCTGGATGGGAAAAAACTCGTTTTTACCCGTTTGATAAAAGGAAACGGACAAATGGCACAGGAAGATTTTTTTGTGGCTGATCTCGATTCATCTGAAAATGCAGCACCAATAACCGATGTAAACACACCCGATAATGAAGGCGCACAAACTTTGTCAGCCGATTCAAAAATTCTGTTTTTTACTGCCTGTAACCGGCCTGATGGTTTCGGAAGCTGCGATATTTATTTTTCAAGAATTGTAAATGGGAAATGGACAAAACCTGCCAATGCCGGCGAAATCATCAATTCAGGCGCCTGGGAAGGACAACCATCGTTTTCTTCCGATAATAAATTTATTTATTTTTCGAGTACCAGGGCTGGAGGTAAGGGAGGAAAAGATATCTGGCGTGTAGAATTCAAAGGCTTTTCAGAAATCGGGACACCACAGTTTAAAGCGCCTGAAAATCTTGGAAACCAGATTAATACACCGGGCGATGAGATTTCTCCGTTTATCCATGCCAACAGCCGGAATTTCTATTTTGCATCGAATACGCAAATCGGAATGGGAGGCTTTGACTTGTTTACAGCCGAAATTGACGAATTTGGGAAAGTACTCAATGTGAAAAACCTGGGCTACCCGATCAATACCAATAAAGACGAGTTAGGGCTCACCATTAACTCAATTGGTGAAACAGCCTATTTTTCGTCGGCCCGTGTTGCTGAAAAGGGACTTGATATTTTTTCATTCAATCTCACCCGTGGTTTGCGGCCGACTCCGGTTTCGTATGTAAAAGCAAAAGTTACCGACAAAAAAACAGGCAAGGTGGTTCATGCTGATATTGAGCTGGTTAATATGTCTTATTCTCCGCCTCAAAGCCGTATTGAAAAGGCTGATGAAAAAGGAGAAGCCATGCTGGCATTGCCACTTCAGCGAAATTATTCATTCAACGTTTCAGAACCTGGTTACCTGTTTTATTCAAAATCTATCCTTCTGAAAGATTCATCATCTATTACCAATCCGTTTGTTCTGGCCATTGAACTTGAACCGATTGAAATTGGTGCAAAGATGGAACTTTACAATATCTATTATGAAACAGATTCCTTCAGAATTTTGCCCCAGTCGGAACCTGAACTTAATAAGCTTGTGACTTTCCTGAAAGAAAATCCGGGGCTGAAAGTCCAGATTCAGGGTCACACCGACAGCTCGGGTAATCCGGAAAGAAACCAGAAGCTTTCAGAAATGAGGGCCATTTCAGTGGTGCAATATCTTGAAAAGAATGGAATAACCGGAAATCGCCTGCAATCAGAAGGATTTGGTGATAAAGTGCCGGTTGCCGACAATGCCACTGAAGAAGGTCGTCGCCAGAACCGTCGTACAACTGTGAAAATCCTTGGTAATTAGTAATATATATAAAGTAAATTAGTCTTTCTGATACTGGCTCCTTTATTTGAGTCAGGGAACCAGTATCAGAAAATGATTTACTCAAATCGTATCAGCAAAGAGAAAAAGTAGTTTCTGGGATTACCAGGGTAAAAGTAGCGTGGAGCATTGTTTCCGGCAGGCAATGCATTTACGGCCAGCATCGATGCATAATGTATATCAAAAATATTCTGAATGCCGGCTTTCATTTCAAAACTGAACCTTTTTACCTGTGGCCTGAATTTTATTTCGGCATTTGAAATACCAAATGCGCCGGAATATTCCGAATTGGCATCATTCACAGGCATTTCTCCTGTAAACCGGTGCCAAAGAGTAACATCGAGGTTTCGGGTTAATCGGAAAAAGGCCTGGGCAAACCAGGTGTTTTTTGCAGTGCCCGGCAGATTTTTTCCTGAATAATCAATTCCCTGATCGATAAAACCTGTAAAATGATAATTGGCAAAAGTGGCGGTTCCTGCCAACTGCATGGATGGAAATTTTTCGGGTTTTGTTACAAACCACCGGATTTCGGTTTCCAGTCCCGGATGCTCTGATTTACCCGCATTCACACCCACATATTCATCGTCACCAGTGCGTCGCGCAACCAGCAGGTTTTTGATATAAATCCGGTAATAACTGGCCGAAAACTGAACACGGTTTGCCCATTGCGAGCGAAAACCTGCTTCTGCACTCCAACCGGTTTCCGGTTGAATATCAGGGTTAATTTCACCCTGCGGGTACAACGTTTCCTCAAAAGTAGGAGTGGAAAAACCGTGGCTGATATTCGCATATAGCGAAAAATTTCTGTTTATCAGGTAATTGATTCCAAGACGCGGAGAAATTGTTGGTTTATAATGTTGTTCCCCTGATTTGTCACCGTTTTCGGCGAAAAGATCGGAATAATAAAACCGTGTCAGGTTTCCGTTAAGTCCTGCTGAAAGTGAGACTTTTTCAGAAAATCCGGCTTCAATCTGAACAAACAGATTTTCATATTGCCGGTTTTCTTCGTTGTCAGAAAGCAAAGCATTGCCATTATTTGTCAAGGTTGACCAGCCGTAAATTTCTCTGAAGACCTCCAACCCGGTTGAGATGGTAAATTTGGTTTTTTCCCCGGTAATCAGTTTCTGATAATAAGCCCTCCAACCGTAAAACTGACTGTTTTCCTTTAAAGTATTAAATGGGCGCAGTTCATCTCCATTGCGGAAACTGCCGAATGTTGAAGCCGAAATGCGCTGAAATCCCGGCAATGCAAAATTTAAGGTAATTCCGGCCTGTCCTCCTGTATAAGTTTCATTTCCTTTTGCACTCATCCAGGTGGGAGCCGCTTTCCAGGGGGTTTCGTCATACATTTCCCGGTTGAGCGAACTGGGAATAAAAGCATCCATTTTAGTTCCTTTCAAAAGTACCTGTAACTGGGTGTTGGGAGAAATGTTCCAGGTTGAATTCAGCAAAAGATTGGTACGGTTGGTTTCATTATTTTCCCGGTAACCATCACTGTGTAGAACCGAACCTAAAGCAAAGATGTTCAGGTTTTTATCCGTTAATCCAGCCGAGATTGTGTTTTTTACCGTTCCAAAAGATCCGGCAATTGTTTGATTTTGAACAAAAGAATTTTCAGCAGATTCAGGAAAAAAAAGGATTACACCTGCCAGTCCGGCACCAAAAAGACTTGAAGATGGACCTTTTACAATTTCGATTCTGCTGATTGAGGAGTTTTCAAAATCTTCAAGTGTTGTTTCTCCATCCCCCGAAGTCAGCGGTATTTCTCCGTAATAAGCTTTTATTTTATTGGTGGAGTAGGGTGTTCTGGCGCCAATACCCCGGATTGTCAGCCGGTTTGTATTCAGTGTTCCGTTGTGCATTAAAACGCCCGAAACCTGGTTCAGTGCGTCAACAGGTGTTAGCGAACTTCCGGTTTCGAGTTGTCTGGTGGTAACAACACTAACTGGCGCCGGAATAGTGAATAAATTGTAAGGAGAGCGGAAGGCAGTCACTGTAACTTCTTCGATTTTACCTGTAATGGTATCAGTTGACGTTTTATTTTGTGCAGCCAATTTTGCCCCCGTTGCAAAAAACAGAAATATTAAAATAATTGTTTTCATTCTCATGCATGCATACTAATAAACTCAAAATATGTTTTGTTTGATATCAAAAATCAGAAAATTAATTAAAAGCTGTTTCATAGTGAAACACACAATGTTGTACTGTGTTGAAAAGCAACAAAGATTTCCTTATTTTTGGGGCTTTTGCAATCGAACCTGAAATGATGAATATAAATATCTTTGTTATTAAAATGGCAGAAAATCAACGAGTTCAGAAAGTTGCCTGTTTTATGATTTTCCAGTTAGAAAATCTGTAAGTCTGAAAAATAAAATTTTAAGAATACATCAAATGAAGAAACTGATTACCGGATTTATTGCTTTACTGATTTTGTTTGCTGCCTGCCAGCCTGCGGGTGAGCAAAAAACCGCCAATTCAGGCGATGACACTGAAAAACGTGTGGAGGAACTGTTGGCAAAAATGACACTGGATGAGAAAATCGGCCAGATGAACCAGTACACCTCGCGTTGGGAAATGACCGGCCCTGCTCCGGCAAATGCCGACTCAATGTTTATTTACAACATGATTAAAGAAGGAAAACTGGGTTCGATGCTGAATGTGACAGGTGTGGCTGCCACACGGAAAGTACAGAAACTCGCGGTTGACAGCAGTCGTCTCGGAATTCCGCTGATTTTGGGGTATGATGTGATTCATGGTTACAAAACCATTTTTCCCATACCGCTGGCCGAAGCAGCAAGCTGGGACCCTGAAATAGCAAAACTTTCGGCAAAAGTGGCGGCTGACGAATCGGCTGCGGCCGGTTTGCACTGGACTTTTGCACCGATGGTGGATGTCTCGCGCGATGCCCGCTGGGGGCGTGTGATGGAAGGTTCGGGTGAAGATGCATACCTGGGATCGAAAATGGCTTACGCCCGTGTAAAAGGATTTCAAGGCGAAGATCTTTCAGCCGAAAACACCATTGCCGCCTGTGTAAAACATTTTGCCGCCTATGGTTTTGCTGAAGCCGGACGTGATTATAACACAGTAGATGTAAGTGAAGAACTTTTGCAAAATGTGATTTTCCCGCCATTCAAAGCATCGGTTGAAGCCGGGGCTGCCACTTTTATGAATTCGTTTAATACACTGAACGGAATTCCCGCAACCGGAAATATTTATCTGCAACGCGATATTTTAAAAGGAGAATGGAATTTTGATGGTTTTGTCGTTTCCGATTGGGGTTCAATCGGCGAAATGATCAATCATGGTTTTGCTGCCGACCGGAAAGATGCAGCTTTAAAAGCAATCATTGCCGGTTCTGATATGGACATGGAAGCCAATGCTTATATAGAAGATTTGAAAGGTCTTGTGGAAGCAGGTCTTGTGAAAGAGTCGCTCATTGACGACGCTGTCCGCAGAATTCTGCGTATTAAATTCAGACTGGGTCTTTTTGATGATCCGTGGAAATATTGTAATGAAGAACGCGAAAAATCGGTATTGTTAAGTGATGAAAATCTGGCTGCTGCACGTGAAGTTGCCAAAAAGAGCATTGTTCTTTTAAAAAATGAAACCAACCTGTTGCCACTTGCCAAAAGTGGACAAAAAATAGCTGTGATTGGCGAATTGGCTGCCAGCAAAGACGTTCCGCTGGGGAACTGGCGTGCACAGGCCATTCCGAATTCGGCCGTTTCGCTGCTGGAAGGAATTACTGAAGTTGCCGGAGCACAAAATGTAATTTTTGCCAAAGGACCTGATTATGTAATCAGTGCCCGCAATTTTGCCACAAAACTGAAATACAACGAAACCGACTTAACCGGACTGGATGCCGCTGTAAAAGCTGCCAAAAGTGCCAATGTTGTTGTAATTGCTTTGGGCGAAGATTGTTTCCAAAGTGGCGAAGGCCGCAGCCAGAGCGATATTTCACTGAAAGGACTTCAGCAGAAATTACTGGAGGAAGTTTACAAAGCCAACAAAAATGTGGTGGTGGTGCTGATGAATGGCCGTCCGATGGAAATTAACTGGATGGCAGAAAATGTACCGTCAATTCTCGAAGCCTGGCACCTGGGTTCTCAGGCCGGAAACGCCATTGCCGACGTACTTTTCGGCGATTATAATCCGGCTGGTAAACTGCCGGTTTCATTTCCTCGGTCTGTCGGACAAATGGCACTTTATTACAACCATTATTTTACAGGCCGTCCGTCGGGGAGCGATGATGTTACATTGTGGTCGCGTTATACCGATGTGAGCAATACCCCGTTGTATCCGTTTGGTTATGGATTGAGTTACACAACTTTTGAATACTCAAATCTGAATCTTTCTGATTCGATTCTCACAGCCGGTGGCGAGTTAACTGTAAAAGTGAATCTCAAAAACAGCGGAACACGTTTTGGCGAAGAGGTGGCACAACTTTACATCCGCGATATTACGGGAAGTATTGCCAGACCGGTTAAAGAATTGAAAGGATTTCAGAAAATCGGGCTGAATGCCGGAGAAAATGCCGAAGTGGTATTCAAAATAACCACAAAAGATCTCGAATTTTATACCGAAGCCAATGGCTGGAAAGCCGAACCCGGAAAATTCAAATTGTGGGTGGGAACCAGCTCCACTGATGGTTTGGAAGCTGATTTTGAGTTGAAATAAGATAAATCTGTATCGATGAAGAGAGCCTGGTTTTGATCAATCAGGCTCTTTTACATTTTAACACAACCCGCACCGGCGAACCATCAGCATTTTCATACGGCAGAGGAAAACAACTGAACTCACCATTGCATTCAGTAAATCCATCGGTAAAAACAAGATTTTCAATAATTATCAGGTTTTTGCCCAGAATAGCGAGATGATTCGGATAATCTTGTGAGTCCATCGGATCGGCAGAAATATGATCAAAACCGATTCCTTTTAAATGAAACTGAAGTAAAAACTCAACAGCATCTTTTGTAAGCACCGGAAACCTGCCAAAATACTTCGGTGTACCCCAGAATTGGCTCCAGCCGGTTTGAAACAATACAAATTCACTTTTACTGATTTCAGTTTCAGATCCTTTCAGAATTTCAAAATCAATGTTTCTGTTTATCAGTGTTTTGATAATAAGAGCGTTACCGCAGAAATGCTCTGCCGGCAACTGGTCCAGTGTATTTCCATTATCAATCATGTGTGCCGGGGCATCGATGTGCGTTCCCAGGTGCGAATGAAACCTGAATTGAGTTTCGCGATATCCATGCGATTTGAAATCAGCAATTTGGGTAAATTCAGGTGGATTATTTCCCGGGTAAACTGGTGTCAGGTTGTTTAGTTTATGCGATAAATCGTAAATTTTCATGTATAGAAATTTTCAATCTTGTTTCTAAATATTTTGTAATCAATACATTATTTCAATCTTCTTTTGTGACGACATGGAATTCGTCCCGATAAATCGGGGCTCAATTCATCTTCATTTTTTCAGCAAAACTAAAAAGAAAAGAAGTTCAGAAATGAAGAGCGGCAGATAATTCAAAAAACCATAATTTCAGGGAAAATTTGGAATATGTCAGCGTCAAAAGATTTGAATCAGCAGATTTTCAATGAAGTTGCGTCAGCTTTGTCAGAAAAGTTGGGAAGTGAAATAACCATCAATTCAATGCAATTGTTAGGAGGTGGTTGTATTCATCATGCATCAAAGATTGCAACCAGCGTCGGACCTTTTTTCCTGAAATGGAATGCTGCCGGAGTTCCGGATATTTTTCTGCGCGAGGCCGAAGGTTTGGAAGAATTGAAAAAAGCCGCTTCGGCTGAAATTAAAATCCCGGAGGTTTTTGCTGCAAAAATGATTGATGAAACGCCCGGTCTTCTGGTGCTCGAATATCTTGAACCGGGCAGGCAAATAAACGATGATGAAAAACTGGGAAGGGGACTGGCGGCTATTCACAAGGTTTCATCGGCAAATTTCGGGTTTGTCAACGATAATTATTGTGGCGCAACAAAGCAGAATAATCATTGGAAGCCTGACTGGATCACGTTTTTTGCAGAAAACAGGTTGGGCTGGTTGTTGAAACTGATAAAAGAGAAAAGGTTTTTGGCTGCTTCTGAACAGCAGTTATTTGAGCAGCTTTTAAATAAGTTGCCCTTAATTATATCTGCAAATTCAGCTCCTTCGCTGATTCACGGCGATTTATGGTCAGGGAATTATCTTTATTCAGAAAAAGGGCCCGCTTTGATTGATCCTGCCGTGAGTTATTCCGACAGGGAAATGGAATTTGGAATGATTACACTTTTCGGTGGATTTTCACAACGTTTTTTTGATGCTTACAACGAAATTTTTCCGCTGCCCGGCGGATGGAAAGAACGGAACAAACTTTACCAGTTGTACCATATTCTGAATCATTATTATCTATTTGGCGGCAGTTATTTGCAACAGGCGGTACAAATTGCCCGGCAATATTTGTGACGTGGTAAAAAATACTGTTAATTTCGTTTCAAAACCAAAACGAGTAACCATGATTACGCGAAAAGCCAATGAAATAAGGCCTTTTATTGTGATGGAAGTATTGGAGAAGGCTGCAGAAATGGAGAAAAGAGGCGAGCACATCATCCATCTCGAAGTGGGCGAACCCGATTTTGATGTACCAAAATGTGTTTCGGAAGCAGTGGCGCAGGCTTACACCGAGAGCAGGACGCATTATACTCACAGCCTTGGCGACTCGGAACTCAGACAGGAAATTGTTAAAAGATACAGGCAGGAATATGATGTGGAAATTTTAGCAGAACAGGTGATCGTTACTTCTGGCAGTTCGCCTGCCATTTTGCTGACTTTGGGCGTTTTATGTGAATCGGGCGATGAAGTGATTATTTCAGATCCCGGTTACGCCTGTTACCAGAATTTTATCAGGTTTGTGAACGCAGTACCGGTAAAAGTGCCTGTTTTTGAAGAAGATGGATTTCAATACCGGCCTGAAGAAATTAAAAAACGGATTACTGCAAAAACAAAAGCAATTATCATTAACAGCCCGATGAATCCGACAGGAAACCTGTTGTCGGAGGAAGTAATGAAAGAAATCGTTCAAACGGGAATTCCTGTAATTTCAGACGAAATTTATCATGGACTTGTTTATGAAGGACGGGCCCATTCAATTCTCGAATTTTCAGATAATGCCTTTGTATTAAACGGCTTTTCAAAGCTTTTTGCCATGACAGGTTTGAGGCTTGGATATGTCATTGCACCTGCGGAAGCTGTCCGCCCGATGCAGAAACTTCAGCAAAACCTGTTTATCTGTGCAGGTTCTACAGTTCAACGAGCCGGAATAGCGGCTTTGCGATCGGCTCAAAAAGAAGTGCAGATTATGCGGGAAATATACAACCAGCGAAGATTGTTTCTGATTGAAGGACTTCAGAAACTTGGTTTCCGGATTCAGGTACCTCCAACCGGCGCTTTTTATGTTTTTGTAAATGCAAAACATCTTTCGACCGACAGCTATCGTCTTGCATTTGATATTCTGGAAAAAGCAAAAGTGGGTGTTACTCCGGGAATTGATTTTGGCGAGAACGGAGAAGGATTTCTTCGATTCTCTTATGCTAATTCAATTGAGAATATTGAAGAAGGCTTGAAAAGACTTGAAAATTATCTGAAAGAATATTACCCCGGAAAATAATTCAGATACAACCGCAAACAAATCCTTCGGCCAGGCTGTCAAGCAGTTCTGCTTCTTTTTGTTTTTCATTTTCTGTGCCTTTACAATCGCGGCAAACAAAAAGATTCACAACCGTATTCAGTGTTACCTGGTTTTCGCTGAAAGAATTTTCACAAACAAAACATGTTATTTTTCTGGTCTCCATTTCCTGAATTTTTCAGACAAAACTAATCAACTTGCTGATCGGTAGGTTTAATTCATGCTAAAATCGGAAAATTTGGCACATTCTGTACAATTATCAAAAAGTTGAATGATTTTTGGTTCTCAGTAAATGATTTGATTTAACAAATATTAATTGGCGATGTAAGAGTCAACAATTGTTTTTTTCAAAAGCACAATTAATTACATTTGCACTGATTTAAAAAAGCATAGAAAATATAAGCAATGGCAATATTAAACAGCATTTTAGGGATGATTTTCGGTAAGAAATCAGACCGCGACATCAAAGAAGTTACTCCGATTATCAATAAAATCAAAGAAGAATATTCACGAATCAGCAAACTTTCAAATGACGGATTAAGAGGTGAATCTGATCGTTTGAAAAATATTATTGATGAACGGATTAAAGCCGAAGAAGACGAAATTGCGAAACTGAAAGCAGAAGCTGAAGAAGCTGAAATCCAGGAAAGTGAGAAAATATACGAGAAAATTGATAAGCTGGAAGCGCTTATCGATACAAAGCTGGAAGAAGTACTGAAGGAAGTTCTGCCTGCTGCATTTGCATTGGTTAAAGAAACGGCCAAAAGGTTTGTTGATAATGAAAATGTTGAGGTTACTGCCCGCGATTTTGACAGAGATCTGGCAGCCTACAAAAACAGTGTTATAATCAATGGCGACAAGGCTATCTGGAAGAACCGCTGGATGGCTGGTGGTAACGAAATTGTCTGGAACATGGTGCATTACGATGTTCAGTTAATTGGCGGTATTGTTTTGCACCAGGGAAATATTGCTGAAATGGCAACTGGTGAAGGAAAAACACTTGTCGCCACACTGCCCGTTTTTCTGAATGCGCTCACCCGCAGAGGAGTTCACATTGTGACTGTAAACGATTACCTGTCGAAACGTGATGCCGAATGGATGGGGCCGCTTTATGAATTTCATGGATTGTCGGTTGATTGTATCGACAAACACCAACCGAATTCAGAAGCGCGCAGAAAAGCTTACAATGCCGATATCACTTTTGGAACAAACAACGAATTCGGCTTTGATTATCTGCGTGACAATATGTCAATAAATCCGGAAGATCTTGTTCAGCGTAAACATCATTATGCAATTGTAGATGAGGTTGACTCGGTTTTGGTGGATGACGCGCGTACACCTTTGATTATTTCAGGTCCGGTGCCGAAAGGTGAAAACCAGCAGTTTGAAGAAATGAAAGGTTATGTTGAAAAGGTTTATAAAGCACAACGTGACCTTGTTAACCAGATTTTTATTGATGCCAAACGTTTGCTTACAAAAGAAAACGCAACATCTGATGAAAAACGCGAAGGCGGGCTTCTTTTACTTAGGGCACACAAAGGTTTGCCAAAAAATAAATCGCTGATTAAATTCCTGAGCGAAGAGGGCATGAAGGCGATCCTGCAGAAAACCGAAAATTTTTATATGCAGGAAAACAACAAAAACATGCACATTGTTACCGACCCTCTCTTTTTTATTATTGATGAAAAACAAAATTCGGTAGAACTTACCGACAAAGGAATCGAATATATTTCAAAGGGTTTTGAAGATCCTGAGTTTTTTGTTTTGCCCGATATGGGAGCAAAAATGGCAGACCTCGAACATTCAGGCCTCGACCCTGAAAAACTGGTTGAGGAAAAGGACAGGCTGACCCAGGATTATTCCGTGAAATCAGAGCGGGTTCACACAATCAATCAGCTTTTTAAAGCATACACCATGTTCGAAAAAGATGTGGAATATGTAATTATCGATAATAAAATCAAGATTGTTGACGAACAGACCGGCCGTATCATGGAAGGTCGCCGGTATTCCGATGGCTTGCACCAGGCAATCGAAGCCAAAGAGAGTGTAAAAGTGGAAGCAGCCACCCAGACTTTTGCCACCATTACGCTGCAGAATTATTTCAGAATGTACCACAAACTGGCAGGTATGACGGGTACTGCTGAAACCGAAGCAGGCGAATTCTGGGATATTTATAAACTTGAAGTGGTGGTGATTCCGACTAACCGTCAGGTAATCAGAAAAGACCACGAAGATTTGGTGTACAAAACCAAACGCGAAAAATACAACGCTGTTATTGATGAAATTGTTAACCTCAACAAAGCGGGCCGCCCGGTATTGGTAGGAACAACTTCAGTAGAAATATCCGAATTATTAAGCCGGATGCTGAAGATAAAAGGCATTAAACACAACGTACTGAATGCCAAACTGCATGCGCGCGAAGCAGAAATTGTTGCTGAAGCCGGACAAACCGGAACTGTAACAATTGCCACAAATATGGCGGGTCGTGGAACCGATATAAAACTTACCGAAGCCGTTAAAAAAGCGGGCGGTTTGGCAATTATCGGTACCGAACGTCACGATTCGCGGCGTGTTGACCGCCAGTTGCGCGGACGTGCCGGCCGCCAGGGAGACCCGGGATCATCTCAGTTTTATGTTTCGCTGGAAGATGATTTGATGAGGTTATTCGGTTCAGGAAGAATCTCCGGAATTATGGATAAACTGGGTCTGAAAGAAGGTGAAGTTATTCAGCATTCAATGATTTCGAAATCGATTGAAAGAGCCCAGAAAAAGGTGGAGGAAAACAACTTCGGGATCCGTAAACGACTGCTTGAATACGACGATGTGATGAATGCACAGCGTGAGGTAATTTATAAAAAACGTCGTCATGCCCTATTTGGAGAAAGACTGGAGGTTGATTTGCTGAATATGATGTATGATACAGTTGAAGAACTTGTTAATCAACATCATGGTTCCGATGAATTTGAAGATTTTAACATGGAACTTCTGCGTTTACTTTCAATCGAATCACCTGTGAACGATGACGAGTTTAAGAGCCAGAACCCGACTGAAATTACGGAAAAGGTTTTCGACAAAATGATTGCCGCTTACAACCGCAAAGTTGAAGCGATATCGAAACAGGCATTCCCGGTAATTAAAAATGTTTTCGAAACCAAAGGAAATGTTTACCAGAATATTGTGGTTCCGATTTCGGACGGCAAACGGGTTTATCAAATCATCTGTAATCTTGAAAAAGCCTACAATAACAAGGGAAAAGAACTAGTAAAATCATACCAGAAACAAATTGTTCTCCGCACCATTGATGAAGCCTGGAAAGAAGAACTTCGTGAAATGGACGACCTGAAACAATCGGTTCAGAACGCTACCTACGAGCAAAAAGACCCGCTTTTAATCTATAAGTTCGAATCATTTAATCTGTTTAAACAGATGGTGGTGAAGGTTAACCGCGATGTGGTTTCCACGCTGATGAAAGGTTACATCCCGATTCAGAGTCCCGACCAGATTCGTGAAGCCGAAGCACGGAAACGGATGGATATGAGCAGGTTCAAAACCCAAAAATCGGAGTTGCCAAACGCTGACAATCCAATGGAAGGTGCCAATACAAATACACAGGAAAAGGCAAAACCTCAACCTGTTACAGTTGAAAAACATGTTGGCAGAAACGATCCTTGTCCTTGCGGAAGCGGCAAAAAATTCAAACAGTGCCACGGCCGGAGTCTTGAATAAAAATGGTTATCTGAATTTTAAGAATTAAATTTTCACAGAATGACAGGTTTATTGAGTTTTATCCATTGGAATGTAAGTCCTGAGATTTTTCAGTTGGGGCCATTTTCGGTTCGCTGGTACGGATTGCTTTTTGCCGGCGGATTTCTTTTGGGTTATTACATTGGCGAAAAAATGCTGAAATCGGAAAATGTAAGCCAGAAATGGATTGACAGCCTGTTCTTCTATATTATAGTTGCGACAATTATTGGAGCCAGGCTTGGACATGTTTTCTTTTACGGCTGGGATTATTATTCACAAAATCCGCTCGAAATTTTTATGGTGTGGCACGGTGGGCTTGCAAGTCATGGTGGTGCATTGGGGATTCTTGTGGCGCTGATTATTCATTCGAAACTCATCACCAAACGTTCTGTGCTTTGGACACTCGACCGGATTGTTGTTCCAACCGCGTTGGTGGCAGCTTTTATCAGGACCGGTAACCTGATGAATTCAGAAATATACGGAAATCCGACCACCTTACCCTGGGGTTTTATTTTTGAACGCAATGGTGAAACGGTGGCAAAACATCCGACCCAGATTTATGAAGCGTTGATGTATGTGATTACATTTCTGTTCCTCAGTTATTTATATTGGAAAACCGAATCAAAAAAGCGCGAAGGATTTATTTTCGGATTGTTTTTTATCCTTGTTTTTGGCTCACGTTTTTTCATCGAGTTCATCAAAGAAGATCAGGAAGCTTTTGAAGCCGGAATGGCATTAAACATGGGGCAATGGCTCAGCATCCCGTTTGTTGTGGCCGGAATTATTCTTGCTGTCAGAGCTTTTAAATTGCCGCCAAAAGAATATAAAAACCGCTGATTTAGTTGAAAATCTTTATTCCAAAGTAAATTTTGCGGGGTTCTGAAGGCCCGTAAATATAACCGCTGTCGCGGTATTTGCCCGAATCAAAATCGTTTTGATATTGGTTGAATATATTTCCGGCTCCTGCAAAAATCTCCACCGAAGAATCAAGTCGTGGAGCGGTAAATGTATAGGAAAGCTTCAGGTTGGTTTCCCAAAAGTCGGACGATTTTACAAGAATATCGTTTTCGGGAGTGCCCACGTTTCCAGGTACACCATAATGCGGAATCAACATCGAACCAGTATATATGCCTGACAATGCCGCTTTGAATTTATCTCCGGGTGTAAAGGTTAATGTATAATAACCATAACTTTCGGGTGTACGAAGGTAGTCTGTTTCGCCGGGCAGTTCCACCGACCAGGCAACAGGTTCGTCATAATAGCTTTTCTGAAGTGTTAAACCTGCCTCGGCTTGCAACTTGCGGTTGTAGTTTGCCCGCATTTCAATGGTTGTACCCATTACCTGGCTGTTTCCCCCGTTAATTTTTAACATTTCTGAATTTCCGTTTTCATCTGTTCCAGTTTCTTCCAGCACAAAGGCATTTTTCAGTTTTGTATAAAATCCTTCAAGTGTAAAACCAAAAATGTGTTTTTCGGTGGGTTTATCCCAGTTCAGGGATGCGCTCAAACTTTGTGAACGTTCTTCCTTCATATCTTCAGCCAGTTTAATTGTCTGGATTCCACCGCCGGCAAAAGCAATGTGCATATCGGCATCAAAAGCCTGTGGCGCTCTGAAACCGGTTGACCACGAAGCTCTTAATTGTGAATTCGCGTTTGGTCTGTATAATCCTGAAATACGGGGATTAAAAATTAGTCGGTCAACAAAATTGTGTTTATCTGTTCTGACTCCAGCTAGTAATGTAAATTCGGGCAAAATGGCCCAGTCGCTTTGCAGAAAAATCCCCAGATTTTTTGTGGTCTGATCAGTCAGATAATTGTAGGTTTTTATTTCGTCGAAAACATCATCGAAAACATATTCTGTACCCATTGTCAGTACATTCGGGCCACTGATAAAATGTTTGATTGTGTGATTTACCTGCACTCCGGCCTGAATTGTATAGTTTTCAGAAATTCCGTATGGCGGATTATTGTTGTAATTAATCAATTCCAGCGAATCATCGGGTGCAATTCCTGTGAAGTGGTCGCGATCGGTATATTGTCCGGCTGTATAAATAGCCAGGTTGGTTCGGTTATCTGAGCTTGTGAGTTCGTATGTAATTCCGCCCGTTAATATGTTGTGTTTTCTTTCTTCCGATTGTTGAGCGAGGTAAGCTGGTTTGTCAACCATTTCACCGCCATAACGATATTCGTGCATACTCGAAAAACTGGCTTCCAGCTTTTGGTTTTCATTCAGATTGAAAAAAGAATTTAGTCCGAAAGAATTGTTATAAAGTTTTGGAAGCTCGGAATAATTATCGCCGTTGTGGTCGTACCAATCGCGGTTTCTGTTTGATGTGTACAATGCCATGCCTGCATTTCGCTTTTGCGATAGGGCCGTTAAAGTTCCGTTTACAGATAAATCATTGGCATTTCCTCCAACTACACTTTCGTTTAATGAAACTTTGTATGAATTTCGCTGAGGCATCCGGGTAATAATGTTTACTGTTCCACCAATAGCACTCGAACCATACAATGCCGATGCTCCTCCGCGCACAATTTCAATCCTTTCCACCATCTCCGTTGGCATTTGTTCAAGCCCGTAAAGTCCGGTCAGTGGGCTGAAAACCGAACGGCTGTTAATAAGAATCTGGCTGTACGCACCGCCCAAACCATTCATCCTGAGCTGAGAATAATTACAGGTCTGGCAATCGGTTTCCATTCTTAATCCGGGCTGAAAACTGAGCGTTTGCGAAACAGTTTGTGCGGCAAGATTTTCGATTGATTTTGAGTCCATTACTCCAACAATTACGGCGCTTTCAGTTTGGCGTTTAAAGGTCTTGGTACCGGTTATCACCACTTCATCAACTTTTATAAAATCTTCTTCGAGATCAAATTTAACTTCAAGTGTTTGATCGGTTGCCAGTTCAATCTCTTTTTTCTGTGTCTTGTACCCAATCATTTTTGCAACAATCGTATGTTTTCCAATCGGAAGGTCAACCAGAATATAATGACCGGTAATATCGGTTGTTGTTCCGATCGTTGTATTTTCAATATAAATATTAACAAAAGGAATGTGTTCGCCTTTTGATACAACATGACCGGTAATTACAGCGTCTTTCCCTTGTTGTGCCATAACTGCCTGAAAAGTAAGAACTAAACAAACTATCAACAGAAATCTATTATGTATCATTTTTAACGATTGAAATTTATTTCGCAAGTTTATAACTAAAAATCCTTATTTAAAATCATTCTACATAAATAAATTTAAAAATCAGATTTTTTTTAATATTGATGCTTTATTCTACTTCAGGGTTTATTTTACATGAAATATTGTTAATATTACAAAATAAGACAATTAGGTATTTTGTTCTGACGGTTAAAATCATTTATTTTGCACAAAATTTAAAAAGAAAAAAGATGCTGGAAATAGGAAAATATTCGATGGTTACATTAACCTACAATTTGTACATCGATGATGAGAATGGAGAGTTGGTTGAACAGGCTACTGAAGTTCAGCCACTCGAGTTTTTATATGGTGCAGGCTCCATGCTGCCAAAATTTGAATCACAACTTGCAGGTTTGCGTGAGGGTGAGCCATTTACCATTAAGCTGAACAAAAAAGATGCTTATGGCGATGTAAATGAAGATGCAATTGTGGAATTACCAAAACATGTTTTTCTGGTGAATGGAAAATTCGACGAAGAACTTGTTAAAATTGGTAACACTGTGCCAATGATGAGCAGCAATGGTCAGCGTTTGAATGGTTTGGTGATTGAGGTAAATGATGAAATAGTAACCATGGATTTTAATCATCCGCTTGCAGGCGAAGACCTGTTTTTTGCCGGAAAAGTGATTGGCGTGCGTGAAGCTTCTGATGATGAAGTTGCCCGTATCCTTTCCGGAGGACATGGTGGCTGCGGTTGTGGAAGCGGCGGCTGCGGCTCGGGTTGTGATGATGATTCCTGTGATTCGGGCCATTCGCACGGCGGTTGTGGCTGTGGTTGCTGACAGTAATTTTGTATATTAAATCTATTTATTTATTTTAACCTCGTTTTCCGGAATTCATGGGAAACGAGGTTTTTTTTAATACATCATGAATACATTTGGAGAAATTTTCCGGCTTACTTCTTTTGGTGAATCACACGGCAGAGGTATTGGTGGAATTATTGACGGATGCCCTGCCGGGGTTATACTTGATTTTGATATGATTCAGAAAGAACTGGCTAGACGAAAACCCGGCCAGTCGAAAATCACAACTCAACGCATGGAAGCCGACCAGGTTGAATTTCTGTCAGGAATCTTTGAAGGCAAAACGCAGGGAACTCCTATTGCTTTTGCAGTTTGGAATAAAGATCAGCATTCATCAGATTATAATGAATTAAAAGACGTTTACAGACCTTCTCATGCCGATTACACCTATATTCAAAAATATGGAACCCGTGATCACAGGGGAGGAGGCAGGTCGTCGGCACGTGAAACAATTGCCAGGGTTGTTGCCGGGGCAATCGCTAAACAAATCCTGGCAAAAGCGGGCGTAAATATAAATGCTTTTGTTTCTCAGGTTGGAGAAATTAAACTCGAAAAACATTATACTGAACTCGATCTCACAAAAACGGAAGATAATATAGTTCGCTGTCCGGACGAAGAAACAGCCGGGAAAATGATAACAAGAATCGAAGCTGCATCACGCGACAGAGATACAGTTGGTGGAGTAATCACAGGTGTTATTACCGGCGTACCTGCCGGGTGGGGAGAACCTGTTTTTAATAAATTACATGCCGATCTGGGATTTGCCATGCTGGGTATCAATGCGGTTAAAGGGTTTGAATATGGTTCTGGTTTTGAGGGTACAAAACTGAGCGGATCGCTGCATAATGATGTTTTTATTCAAACCGAAAATGGCGTGCGCACAAAAACAAACCATTCGGGTGGAATCCAGGGGGGGATTTCAAACGGTGAGGATATTTACTTCAGGGTGGCATTTAAACCTATTGCCACCTTGTTAAAAGAGCAGCAAACAGTCGATAAATACAATAATCCAATAACAATTAATCCAAAGGGCAGACACGATCCTTGTGTGCTTCCGAGAGCTGTTCCGATTGTGGAAGCGATGGCAGCACTGGTTTTGATCAATCACTTTTTACTCAATAAACTAAACTCAATTTAAAAAATGCCCAGGAAGAAACGAAACAGACGAATTCAATTGCCTCCTGTTATCAAAGGAATGTCAGTATTTGGTGTAAGAGGCAGGAAATCGAATGAAGTAATTCTGAACATTGAGGAGTATGAAACTATCAGGTTACTCGATTATCAGAATATGAACCAGGAGGAAGCAGCCACATTGATGGATGTTTCCAGGCCTACTCTCACCCGCATTTATGAAGAAGCCAGAAACAAAGTTGCCACGGCATTTGTGGAAGGACGTGATCTGTTATTTAAAGGCGGTGACTTTTATTTCGAAAAGGACTGGTACAAATGTAATTCGTGTCAGGCCAGTTTCAGCGATTATTCGGGTGATGTTAAAAATTGCCCGGTTTGTAAATCAGAGCAGGTTATTTCGCTGAACGATTTTTATCAGTCGAAATAATGTTTTTAGTTATTTTCAGCATACTGTACCAGAGTTAAATAATATTATTTCAGTATTCTGAAAAAAAAGCCACCGGGTCATTACCCGGTGGCACCCAATTAAGTTGTGATAAAACCAGAGCCCTAGCACACTAGGAGATGCAAATTACAAATTATAAATACACAAGTCAACCCCTTAGTTTAATTCAAATTAACAAATAAACTTGATTCTGTATTGTTTTCATAATTTCAATATGAAGGAATTGGTTATAATCATTTGTTAATTAAGGATATAAATGGTTAGAGAAAAATAATTTTAAAAATATTGGCAATAAGTATAAAAGATAATTTAGTCTTATTTTAACATTTTTAAGTTTTTTCGGTTAAAATTTTAACTATTCAGACACCGATTTTAATTTAAACAGTCAACAGTATTTATATTTACCTGAAAAACCAAAATGAAAATCAGAAAACTCCTGCGTGTTTTACATCGCGATTTAGGCTATTTTATTGTAGGTATGACAGTGGTTTATGCTCTTTCCGGAATTTACCTGAACCATCGCCACGATTTCAACCCCGATTACAAAATTTACTATTCTGAGATTAATTTTAATGTTCCTGATAAAACTGATTTTACAGTTGAAGAAATAAAGGAAGTACTCAGGAAAGTTGATGAGAATGTGGTTTATAAAAAGCATTATCTGAACAACGAAGGGAAAATTAAAATCTTTATTGATAACGGAGAAGCAGTTTTTAATCCCCAAAATGGAGAGGGATACATTCAATATCTGGAGAGACGGCCGCTGATTTTCTCATTTAACAAATTGCACCGCGCTTCAATCGGAACGCTCTGGAAATGGGTAAGTGATCTGATGGCTGTTATCCTGTTATTTGTAGCTGTTTCCGGTTTATTTCTTTTGAATGGAAAAAGAAGCCTTCAAAGTTGGGGATGGTGGCTTTTGGCAGCCGGAATTATTGTACCTTTGACATTCATTATCATTTATATATAAAAATCAAAAATTGCACGATTATGAAAAATGTAGTTTTATTTGCTTTTGTAGTTCTGTTATTATCAGCATGTGGAACGGGTAAGAAGCCTGAGAACGCTGAAGTGAAAAAAGATACGATAGTTTATACAGTTGATCAGTTGTATGATAATGCGGTTGCCTTGGCTGATAGCGAAGTGGTTGTAAAAGGTACTGTGTTTCATGTTTGCAAAGAAGGCGGAGCACGGTGTTTTTTGATGGGAAGCAATGAAAATATCAGCATCAGAGTTGAAGCCGGTGAAAAAATTGGTGCTTTTACCCAGGAACAAATGGGTAGTGAATTGCAGATTACCGGAATTCTGAAAATTGTAAAATCTGAAGCAGATGCACACAACCCGGGCAAAGAACATGGGACTGAAGAATCTGCAGATTCTGTTACCGCAAAAGCACACGAAGTAATTGCTGCTGCGCAGGATTCAGCCGAGGTGGTATATTTTATTGAAGGTTTGAGTGTAAAGGATCTGACAAAGCAATCAGAATAATTAGCAAAGGAGGGGAGACCCTCCTTTTATTTTTTTGTTTCTTCAGGAATAAAAATCAACGAAACTGAATTCACACAGTGCCGGGTATTTTTTGGAGTAAATCCTTCGCCATAAAATACATGCCCGAGATGACCACCACACTTGGTGCAGGTTATTTCTGTACGCCGGCCATCAGCATCCAGCGTTTTAGTGACGGCTCCTTTAATTTCGTCATCAAAACTGGGCCAGCCGCATTCAGAGTTAAATTTGTCGGATGATTTGTACAGTGCCGTTCCGCATTGTTTACAAACGTAGGTTCCTTTTCCTTTAAAGTTGGTGTATTCGCCGGTAAAAGGCCGCTCAGTTCCTTTATGAAGAATAACATATTCTTCAAAATCATTCAGTTTCCTGTACTCTTTTTTACCCTCTTCCATTTTTCTTTTCTCCTGTCCGCTCATGGTAAAACATATTGCCATTAAAAGCAGTGTTACAATTGTTTTCATAATTTAAAAACAACCATTATGCTATTTTGGTTCAGGATTTTATAAAGGCGTGATTCCGATTCCCGGCGCTTCGTTTAGTGTGATTTTACCATTGATTACTTCAACGCCTTTAAATAAATCGTTGCTGATAAGAAGATTTCCATCCAAGTCGGCCCAATCGACAACCGGAGATAACTGTGCAGCAGCAGAAATGGCACACGATGTTTCTGTCATACAACCCAACATCACTTTCATGTTGTTTGCCCTGGCAAGATTTACCATTTTGTGTGCCTCGCGCATTCCGGTGCATTTCATCAGTTTAATGTTTATTCCTGAATATACGCCAATCGTTTTTTTTACATCTGTTAAACGTTGAATGGCTTCATCGGCAATTATCGGAAGCGGAGAGTTTTGTGTCAGCCAGGCAATCTCTTCAATGTTTTCTTTTGGCATGGGTTGTTCAACATACTGCACGCCCTTTTCTTTTAACCAATGAATCATTTCTAGCGCAAAAACCTTATCCTTCCAGCCCTGGTTTACATCCACACAAAGCGGAACATCAGAAACCTCCCTGATTGTTTCAATCATCTCCTTGTCATTATCGCTGCCCAGCTTTACCTTCAGAATCTTAAAACCTTCTGCTTCCATTACCTTTTGTTTTACAACTTCGGGGGTATCAATTCCGATCGTAAACGAAGTAAACGGCGTTTTCTCTGCCGAAAATCCCCAGATTTTATACCACGGCTGGTTCATCAGTTTCCCGGTAAGATCGTGCAGGGCAATATCCACAGCGGCTTTGGCAGCCGTATTTCCCGGAGCCGATTTGTCAACATATTCGAGTATTTCGTCCATTCTGAATGGATCGGTGAATTGCTGCAGATTAAGTGCTGACAGAAATTTTCCGACCGATTTCTGTGACTCGCCCAAATAGGGTGGCATCGAAGCTTCTCCATAACCTGTAACTCCCTCAAAACTAAGTTTAACCTGCATGTCGGGTGTTATGCTTCGTGAGCTGCCAGCCAGCGTGAATACATGCTTCAATTGCAGATTGTAAGGTTCGAAACTGAGTTGCAAACCATTGGAAGTTCCTTTATTCATATTCGAAAAACTATATTTTGGTAAAAAACTGATGCCTGCTGAGATCAGTATTGTATTTTGTATGAAATGTTTCCGGTTCAATGTTGAAAAATGTTATCGTGATAAAGATTGGTTGATCATACTTTAAATCAGAACCTGGAATAAATCCTGTTGATCGTTCAGGTACTCATAAACAAAGCCATTTTCTTCCATTCGTTGCACCAATCCGCTAAAATCCTCTTTTTTCTGCACCTCGATACCAATAACAGCGGGCCCTTTTTCGCGGTTTGTTTTTTTTGAGTACTCAAAATGAGTTACATCATCAGTCGGACCCAGAACAACATCCACAAAGGTGCGCAGTGCACCGGCTCTTTGTGGAAACCTGACAATAAAATAGTGTTTTAATCCTTCGTAAAGCAGCGACCGTTCTTTTATTTCTTCGGTTCGTGTAATATCGTTGTTACTTCCACTGACAATGCAAACCACATTTTTGCCTTTTATTTCATCGCGGTAAAAATCGAGTGCTGCAATTGAAAGTGCGCCTGCAGGTTCAAGAACAATGGCATCCTGGTTATACAAATCGAGAATCTTTGTGCAGATGCGGCCTTCAGGAACAAGAATAATATCGTTGAGAACCTGTTTGCAAACCTCAAAAGTAATTTCACCAACTTTCTGAACAGCAGCGCCATCAACAAATTTGTCGATGTTTTTCAGTTCAGTAACCTGGTCGTTTTTTATGGATAGCTGCATAGACGGCGCTCCCAAAGGCTCGACACCAATAATTTTTGTATGCGGGCTGAGTTGCTTAAAGCAGGCTCCGACACCGGCAGCCAGTCCTCCACCTCCGATTGGAATAAATACAAAATCAATCTGGTCTTTCGAATCCTGCAAAATTTCAAGTCCGACAGTAGCCTGGCCTTCAATAATCTGCTCGTCGTCAAACGGGTGAATAAACGCCATCCCGTTAAGCTTCGACTCAGCCAGTGCAGTTTGTTGTGCATCGTCGAAAGTGTCGCCGGCAAGAATAACTTCAATGTTTGATTTTCCAAACATTTTTACCTGTTTTATTTTTTGCTGGGGAGTTGTAGTGGGCATATAAATTTTCCCTTTAATTCCCAGTTTCTGGCACGAATAGGCCACTCCCTGTGCATGATTTCCGGCACTTGCACAAATTACCCCGTTTTTTAATTCTTCGTTTGTAAGATGTGCAATTTTATTGTAGGCACCTCTCAGTTTATATGAGCGGACAACCTGAAGATCTTCTCTTTTAAGAAAGACCTCAGCACAAAATTCATCTGAAAGGTTGTGGTTTTTCTGAAGTGGTGTGTGCAATACCACTTCATTCAGGTTGATTTTGGCTTTGGTTATGTTTTTTAGCTGGGGAAAATATTTTTCAGATTCTTTCATTTTTATTTATTCGAATTAAACAGAGATTCCGCTGAGGTGTTCCGCCGGTATTTCAACTGTAATTGAACTTTGCAGAGGTAAAATACGGATAATGAATTTGTTTTTGCCACGGGCTTCCACCAATTCGCCCCGAAGTCCCATCATCGGTCCGGCAATTACTTCCACAATTTTACCGGGTTCAAAATGTTCAGTTGTCACATTAACCTCAAAGTCGTATTGCTTTAACATCATTTTCAGGGCTTCAATTTGTGAATCCGGAATAATGGCAGCCTTGCCTTCGAACCTGACGTAACTTACAACACTGCTTGTCTGCAAAACCAAATCATATTCTTTTCTCGAAATATTCACAAAACAATATCCTGAAATCAGGGGCATTTCAACCCATTTTTTCCTGTCTTTCCATTGACGTAGTTTCTTCTGAACAGGTAGAAAGCATTCTATATTCTTCTGAATCAGATCTGTGAATACTGTTTTTTCGGCCCTTGAACGGGTGTAAACAACGTGCCATTGTTTGTTATTGCCTTTTATATCAATCGTCATTTATAAACTGAATTTCTTCGATGTGCAAAGCTAATATTTTTCAGGCGTATAGTTATTTTGTTGTACAGTAAAGGAAATTTGTATTTTTGCTTCAACCGGAGGTCGGATAATGAAGGGAAAAGTCAGAAATATCAGGATTATTATTTTATTGCTATTGGCAATTAACATGTTTTCATGTATTACTGATGAGTTCAGGGTTAAAGACTTATCAATAAAAGAGGAGTGGGAGATTGCCATAATTACGCCTTTATTTTCAGGAAACCTCGAGTTTCGTGATTTTATTCACGATTGGAAAGTACCTGTGCCTGATTTACCCGGGCCCAAAGTAGTATTGGATTATAAAGATAGTACTGATGTTACAATTCCGGTAGATCTTATTTTTGATAAGTCGGTGGTTATTGACAGTTTCCCTTTTTTAATACAGGGGAGTTATGAATTTGTGGCAGTTGAACTTACGTTCAAGGTTGAAAATAACAGTCCGTATCCGCTTAATCTGGTATTGAATTTTTATGAAAAAAAAGAATGGGGAAATTTTGGTCCCGATATTCAACCTCCTTCTTTTGATGCTGCCGATTTTTCTCAATTGCCAGTTCAGACAGCTGTTACAATACATAAGCTTACACTTACACAAGATCAGCTAATCTGGTTCAAAGAAGGAAAGTGTGTTTTATTCAGAGCCTGGTACGATAACAATGGATATCAATTGGGTGATACCATTTCGGCGGAATACCCCATCAACATTTCAATAGTTTTAACCGGAAAAGTGAAATCCAAACAGGATGCGTAAAAATTCCCGTACTTATATCCTGTGGTTGTTTCCGATGTTTACTTTTTTGTTTACAGGGAAACAGGTTGTTTCGCAAATAAATAGTTCACTGTTTATTAAGCCTGATAATTTTTATGCACAGATTTACAACCCGGGCTATTTCAGGTCTGACGAAGCGGTTGCATTTTCATTTGCCGGTTTTGCAGGGGCATCATTCATCAACCAGGGGAATTTTGAAATTGCCGATGTGATTACTTTAAATGCAAATAATGACCCGAGAGTTGATTTTCAGAACTTTTATGAAGCAAGTAAGCCACGAAATTACATCAGGCAGGATCTCACACTACCATTTCTTTTTGCTATGGTGCCTTTTAAAAAAGGATATGCCAGTTTTTATTATAACGAAAATGTTAATACATATTCACTGGTTCATCAGGATGCAATTGCATTTCTGAATAATGGAAATATTCCTGAAGACTACCGAAATTTTAATTCAGAAGAAATAAAGCTTGCCGGAATTGGTTATCGCGAATTTGCTTTTGGTTATGCCAAACCGGTAAACGATTTTCTGAATGCCGGAATCAGGGCAAAAATACTTTTTGGTGCTGCACAGGCCGATTCAAAAGACTGGAATTATGGTATCGAAACTTCACCAGATGATGAAATTGTTACTTTATCGGCTGGAGGGACTGCCAGAATGATGTTGCCTGTCCCTGTTAATCTCCGGCAAAACAATAGCATTCAAAGCGTTGATACTGAGAATGCTTTTGCAAAGTATATGGGCGAATATGGTAATCCGGGTTTAGCAGTTGATTTGGGATTTTCATATCAAAACAGCGAAAGAAATTTTTTTTCAGGCGCAGTACGCGATCTTGGATTTATCAGAATCAGAAGCAATTCGTATGATGTTTCGCAGGAAGATAGTTTCGATTTTATTGGTTTTGACCTGGTTAATGCAATTCGTTACCCTGAGGAACCCGGTTATACAAATTCGAATGAACTTGTAAGACTTATTAAAGAGGAAATCAGGGAAGTTTATCAACCGACACTGGAAGCCAGAAAATATACTTACATAATGCCGGTGAAAACAGTATTGCACTACCATTATCAACAATCCGCCAGACATATTTTTGCCGCCACAAGTCAAATGTCATTCTCGAAACAAAATTATTATTCGGTCTTCACTTTAAGTGCTTTACAGAACTGGCCCAACTTTCAGGTTTTCGAAAATCTGAACGTTCATAATTTAAATGATATAACTTTTGGGGGAGGCATTCGTTATGTGGGTAACAAGGCCGAAATATTTGCGGCATCTGACAACCTGATTGCATTTTATCATCCGGCCGAAAACAAATCATTTTCCTTAACATTCGGTATTTGTTTCCTTTTGAACCATAAAAAGGTAGCAAGCGAAGAGAAATTCTCACCCCGAAAAGGGAAAATTTCACCTTATCTTCCATTTTACGAAGAGAAGAAATGAATTTAAACCAGAAAATCTTCCCTAACCGGATAAAAACTGTCGATCAGCCGGGCTTTCTCAGTTAATAATTTGATGGTATGTTTTTTACCTGATTGAACTGCATACATATCACCTGCTTTAAGGTGCTGTTCAGGTTCGTCTTCACAATAAAAAATAATTTCACCGTCGGCAATATACGATGTTTGCTGGTGTGGATGCGAGTGTGGCGGGGCGGGTTGTTCCCATGAGCCATTACTGAAATCAATCAAAACAGTCATCAAATCACCGGTCCTGATTATTTTCCGCTGAACACCTTCTTTCACTGTTGTATAAGGTACTTCGTCAAATTTCAATACTGCCATTTTTTTTGTTTTGATTTTTGCACACCCTCATTTACCCATTTACTTACTCATCCATTCACTAAAACGTGTAAACCAGCGCCACTCCTTTTTGTTTTTTGTTGCTCCAGGGGAAAATATCAAATCTTCTGAGATGTTCTTTGTCCCATTTATATTGATGGGTGAGATAAACCAGTTCGGTGGAAAGAATGCCGATTCCGGCACCTGCAACCACATCCGAAATCCAGTGTGCATTATGTACTACACGCAAAATTCCCACGGTGGTGGCACACGAGTATGCTCCGATACTGTACCAAATGCTTTTTTCACCATATTCTTTGTGCATAAAATGAGCAAATACAAAAGCTTTTGATGTGTGTCCTGATGGAAATGAGTGTTCACCACCATTGGGGCGTTCCTCGTTAACACCGTATTTTAAACCCGATACAACTAATTCGTTCAATAAAAAGCTTTTGGCAAGCAATGCAGTTCTGTTCCCGAAATTGTTTTTCCCCTTTATTCCCATGGCATTCAGACCATAAACTGCCACGCCCGGAACATACAAAAGATAGTCTTCGGCATGACCTGTTCTGCCATAATTTTCCTGCACCCATTCCTGAAAGTTTTCTTTGGCATCGGTCGAGAAATGCAAAATAGTTCCGCTGGTAATCAGCAGGGCAGGGGCGATGTAAGGTTTTATCCCTTTTTCTTTATGCAGAAAGCCACAATCGGATCTGAAATTTGAATCGTTTTTTAAATGGTTTTCAAAATACAGTTCTGAAGCGTTTTGAGGTATGATATTATATTCATAAAAATTGGCCTCTGACTGATTGAGACAAAAAAGGAAGAAAATAATAAACAGAATTAACCTGCTAAATAGAGATACCATAAACTTTATAATAATGGTTTAAAAAGAAATTCAGTAAAGCTCCTGTATAAGGAATATGTCCTGTTTCAAAACATTTCCTCAATCACTCAATCACTTTTTCCTATGGTACACTCTCACATAATCAATGTAATATTTTTGTGGGAAAATAGCCTCGTCAATCCCTTTTTGTCCGCCCCATCCGCCGCCGATTGCGAGATTGATAATCAGGTAATGTGGTTTGTCAAAAGGCCAGACATCGTTACCGGTTCCTTCGTTTTTAAACGAAAAATAGAGCGAGTCGTTGAGAAAGAAATCCATGTGGTCTTCGAACCATTCCACGGCATAAACATTATAGTTTTCGTAAGGTTTTACCGTACCAATCCGGTTTCCTTTATTGGTTCCCATCACATGGTTATAGGCTTTAGTATGAATATTAGCATGAATGGTATCCGGATCGTAACCCACATTTTCCATGATGTCGATTTCGCCGCAGGCAGGCCAGCCGGTTCCCTGGTTAATGGCATCGCCGAGCATCCAGATAGCCGGCCAGGTTCCCACTCCGGTGGGTAGTTTGGCTTTTACTTCAATTCGGCCGTAAAGAATGCTTTTCTTTCCGTATGTATTTATACTTGCCGAGGTGATTTTATGGCCGTTCCAGTTGTCGTTCCGGGCTTCAATAACAAGATTACCTTCTTCAATCCTGGCATTTTCAGGCCTGGCTTTTGTGTAATACTGCGCTTCATTATTTCTGATATAACCTTCCTCGTAATCCCAAATCAGGGAATCTGGTAATCCGGTTCCCTCAAAATTGTCTTCCCACACAAGCTCCCATTCGGTGGCCGATTTGGTTTGCACGGTTTGATTTTGTTTATTCACAGCTCCCGTGCAGGCGGCTAAAAATGCAAGAAAAATCACTGAATACTTCATGTTTGTCTGATTTAAGTTGATTTCCAAAGATAAATTTCTTTTAACTGATATTTAATTATCGGATTAAAAAGTGGTACATAAAACAGTTTTTGGCCGGTTGTGATTATTTTCGCCGCAAATTCTTGAAAATGACTTTAAAAGTACATTCAGCCGCGAAGGCATTGATTTTCGATTTAGACGGAACCCTGTCGAATTCGCTGCCGGTGCATGTGGCCACCTGGAATTTGGTTGGAGAAAAATATGGCTTTGATTTCGACCCGCAGATTATTTATGAAATGACGGGAATGCCCACCATTGAATTTGCCCGCCGCATTGTAAGCCAGTACAAAATTATGGCCGACCCGCAGGAATTGGTGAGCATGAAACAGCAGGCTTTCTGGGGGATGGCTCATTTACTCCAACCCATCGACGAAGTTTTTGAAATTGTAAAACATTCTCATGGTAAAATTCCAATGAGTGTGGGCACCGGCGCCGGCAGAAAAAGCGCCATGGTTCAGCTCGAAACGCTGGATATTCTGAAGTATTTCGACCACGTTGTTTCAGCTGACGATGTTACAAAACACAAGCCCGAACCGGAAACTTTTCTGGAATGTGCGCGGCTGATGGGTGTTGAACCGCAGTTTTGCCAGGTTTTTGAAGATGGCGACCTTGGGATTGAAGCGGCACAAAAAGCCGGCATGATGGTTACCGACGTGAGGCCTTTTATCAAATACGGAGAATGGGCACACTCTTAACGGCTTTTAACGCTGTATTGCCGCTGTCTCTGGTTATTTTAGCCGGACTCGCTTTTTCCCGTCTGCAAAAAATAAACGGTTCATGGGTGGAGATATTGAACAAATACGCGCTGTACATCGGGTTTCCGGCACTGATTATTGTAGCTCTGATGAACATTAACCTGACGGAACACGAAATCGCAAAATTGTTATTTATTAACTCGGTAAATATCATAGTTCTGATTTTTCTTGCTTTTATAATCGCCGGAATATTTAAACTGGGTACAACTTCCAAAAGAACATTAATTCTTATCCTGCCTTTTACCAACAATGCCTATTTAGGGATGCCCGTATTGCAGAATGCTTTTGGTGATGCAATAATGCCTTATGCGGCCATTATTTCAGCGGTATATCTATTCTGGATGTTTACGCTGGCGCTCTTCTTATTGGAAATAACCGGAGAAAACACTGTTCACTTGCAAAAAATTACTGTTAATCTGCTTACTAATCCGATGTTAATTGCTGTGGGGATAGGCTTTTTTTTAGCCTTTTTCCAAATTAAACTACCCGAATTCGCAGAGAGTACCATCAGGATGTTTGCCGGTTCTGTGACGGCAGTAGTGCTTTTTTCACTTGGGATTTTTCTTGGATTGCACAAATCAGGGACCGTTGTGGAATGGTTGACAGCCGCCATGTGGTCGGGCATAACCATGCTGATTTTTCCGTTGATTTTGTATTTAATCATAAAAAACGCTGGAATGGAAATACTACAGTTAAATGCCACTATTCTTGATGCGGCCATGCCGCTCGGGCTCACACCCTATGCACTTTCAACTCAATATAAACTGAATACTCCTTTAGTAGCAAGGATTGTAGTTATTGCCACAATTTTATCGGTGCTTATTATTCCGTTGTGGATGACAATAATTGCTCTATCATCCTGAATATTTCAATTCAATGCCCTGAAGATTGCCGATAATTACAATCAGATTATTGTTTTCATCCACTAACTGATCACTTTCTGTCAATTCAAATCCTCCGCCCACTCCCTGAAGAATATAGTAATAGGGTTCATTTTCGAAACAGAGTATTCCTTTAATCCGGTAAACCTGTTCTTTGTATATGTCAAGATGGTAGGAAAGCCAGTCTTTGAACTCGTCCAGTTCTAACGGTTGAATGAAACGAAATGTTTTGGTTTGAATGGTTCCGTGCGTTTGTTCATTGACTTCAAATTCGGGAAATACCTTGAATTGATAACTAACTTGTGAAAGATGAAAATCAGGAGCAAATCCGAACTCAGTAAACGCTGTTTTTGCATAATGATTGATTCTTTTTACCTCGTCTGATAATGCTCTTTTTTGTTCTGTGTTAAGTTCTTCAGCTTTTGTTATAAATATGTAATCCGCAACGGCAATTTGTTTATTCGCAACTGCTTTCGCCGGATACCGGTGATAATTCAGCGCATCTACTATACAAACTGTCCCGTTGAAATGAAAAAGTTTTGTCAGATTTTCATCCGCAAAAAAAGGCCGGATAACCGGTGCAGGATTGGCAATGCCAGTGGTTTCAATTATCAGATGATCAATATCCGGAAATTTTTCAGCCAGTTCAGCCAGCGCCAATTCGTATTCGTTTGAAATGGTGCAACAGATGCAGCCGTTTTTTAATTCAAACATCCGGCTGGCTTCCAAACCTTTTATCAGTTTCGAATCGATATTCACCTCGCCAAATTCATTCTCCACCAACGCAAACTTCAATTCCACATAATTTTTCAGAATGCCATTGATGAAATTGGTTTTGCCTGCTCCCAGAAAGCCGGTGATAATGGTGACGGGTATTTTTTTCGGGTTATCCATCGAAAATAAAATATCTGAGTTAGCGAAATTCATCTTTTGTTTCAACAAGATTACAGGATTTAGCCGATTTCTTTTTCCGGAATTTCATAAAATTCAAAGTATCGATGATATTTTTTTACAGCCTGAAATAACAACATTTCTCACAGAGCCTGTTGTTTCAAAGTTCAAACCTTTTAATTTCGGGGAAAATTAATTCCGTTTGAATCAGAATAAACCGGTTACAGAACAGATTCCCGTGTACAGTGTGCATAATTTCAGCAACACGGGAAATGCCGCCCGCCAGTTTGAGGTGGAGGTGTTTGATGCCAACCGCCATTTCAGTGTGAAATACCCGCACCGGCACGACTTTTTCGAGGTGCTTTTCCTGATGCGTGGAACCGGGTTTCATGTTATCGACGGCAACAAATACGAAATTCAGCCGCCTTGTGTGTTTTTTATGTCGCCGGGGCAGGCACACAAAATCGATTTTTCAAGCGATATTGAAGGATTCATCTATATTTTCACCTCCGATTTTTACCTCATCAACCAAACCAACCGCAACCGGCTGCTTGAGTTTCCTTTCTTTTTTACGCTTCGCCGCGACAACCCGCCGCTGGTGCTGACCAACCCGGCCGATGTTCAGTTTCTGGAAACCCTGTTTCTGAAAGCCATTGCCGAAACCGGAAATGCGGAGGGAGTTTCAACCGAATTGTTGCGTTCGGTGCTCGATTTGATTCTGACTTCGTGCGCAGTTTTGTACAAAACCGGTGAGCCGGTGGTTAACAGCGCAAAAAGTCACGTGGTGGTAAAGAAATTTTTCCAGTTGCTCGAAGAAAACTATCATAAAAACCTCACGGTGAATGAATATGCTGCGCTGCTCGCCATCACACCCAATCACCTGACGCAGACTTTGGTAAACCTCACCGGAAAAACTTCGAACCAGATTATCAAAGCCAAACAGATTCTCGAAATCAAAAGGTTGCTGGTACACACAAATCTTCCGGTTTCTGAAATTGCGCATCAGCTGAACTTTTCCGACCAGTCGTATTTTACCAAGTTTTTTAAACGTGAAACGGGTGTTTCGCCTTTGCAATACAGGATTTCTGAATAATTTCAACCGTTGAAACTGCCAACCCCGTATTTTTTATAAGATTCTGAAAACTAAAAAGTTTATTTTCTGTTTCTGGTAAACAGCGATTTTGGAATCCATGAAAATTACCTAAAAAACCTTTATTTTTACAATGCGGAGTAATTTATATTTTATTGCTTTGCAATTGGATAGTACTGAGTATTCAGTATTGAGTAATGAGACAGAGAGCAGAAATTTTAATCAAATTAAAACGATAAAAAAATGGCAAATTATTTTAGTTCGCTTCCGTTGCGTCTCCAGTTGGAACAATTGGGAAAATGCGATTTCATGGAAGATTCGGAATTCGCTGATGGCGTAAAAAAGCTGGTTGGTAAAAAAATCGTTGTATTGGGTTGCGGCGCCCAGGGTCTTGCCCAGGGTTTAAACATGCGCGATAGCGGCCTTGATATTTCGTATGCACTGCGCAAAGTGGAAATCGACGAAAAGCACATTTCGTTTATCAATGCTACCGAAAACAAATTTCCTGTAGGAACTTTTGAGGAAATGATTCCTCAGGCCGACCTGGTGCTGAACCTCACGCCCGACAAATACCACACGCCGGTTGTAAAAGCCGCAATGCCGCTGATGAAACAGGGTGCGTGTCTTTCCTATTCACACGGTTTTAATATTGTGGAAGAAGGAATTGAAATCCGCAAAGATTTGACGGTGATTATGGTTGCGCCGAAATCTCCGGCTTCTGAAGTTCGTGCCGAATTTTTACGTGGTTTTGGTGTTCCGACTTTAATTGCTGTTCACCGTGAAAACGACCCGAATGGCGACGGCCTTGAAATTGCCAAAGCATACTGTGTTGGAACCGGCGGTCACAAAGCAGGTGTGTTACATTCGTCGTTTGTTGCCGAGGTAAAATCGGATTTAATGGGTGAGCAGACCATTCTTTGCGGCGTGCTGCAAAGTGGTTCGTTGCTTTGTTTCGACAAGATGGTGGAAAAAGGAATCAACCCGAATTATGCAGCCAAACTGGTTCAATACGGTTGGGAAGTAACCACCGAAGCGCTGAAATTGGGTGGTATTACTCACATGATGGACCGTTTGAGCAACCCGGCTAAAATTGAAGCTTACAAACTGGCCGACGAATTAAAATCGATAATGCGTCCGTTGTTTGAAAAACACATGGATAACATCATGTCGGGTGTATTTTCGTCAACGATGATGAAAGATTGGGCTGCCGGCGACAAAGACCTTTTAACCTGGCGCGCTGCCACAGCGGAAACTGCTTTTGAAAAAACTCCGGTTGGAGACATGGAAATAAAGGAACAGGAGTATTTCGACAATGGCGTTTTGATGATTGCTTTTGTAAAAGCAGGCGTTGAACTGGCTTTCGAGGTAATGACAGAAACCGGTATTAAAGCAGAATCGGCTTACTACGAATCGCTGCACGAAACTCCGCTGATTGCCAATACCATCGCCCGCAAAAAACTGTACGAAATGAACCGCGTGATTTCGGATACTGCCGAATATGGCTGCTATCTGTTCGACCACGCCTGTCGTCCGTTGCTCGCTGATTTTATGAGCCGCATCGACACCAACGTGATTGGCCGCAACTTCAACGAAGGAAAAGATGGCCATGTTGACAACCGCGAACTGATTGAAATCAACGACAAAATCCGCTACCACGAAGTGGAAATGATTGGCGCCGAACTGCGCGAAGCCATGGAATCGATGAAAGCGATTATTTAAGGTTTTAAAACTTCATACTATTCAGGGAACCCTGCCGCAAGGCGGGGTTTTTTGTTGCCTTCTTTTATTTACATTACTTTACCTTTTGATTTGCGTTAATTTGCTTTCTGTCTTCCATATTTAAACTCCCGCTGTCTATCTTTGTTCCTTTCAAAAACAAAAATGAATATGCACGAAATACTTTTCTGGATTATCATTGGCATTCTGGTGGCTGATTTTCTTTTCGAGAAATTTCTCGATTACCTGAACACAACCCGCTGGAGCGACAAACTGCCACCTGAACTGACCGGAATTTACGATGAGGAAAAATACAGAAAACAACAGGCTTATGAGCGCGTAAATCATCGTTTTGGAATAATTTCCGGTACATTCAGTTTCGCCGTAACACTGGCCATGTTTTTGTTCGCCGGTTTTGCTTTTGTCGATTCACTGGCCTGGGGCATCACCGCTAATGCAATTCTGGCGGCGCTTCTATTCTTTGGAATCATCATGTTTATCTCCGATATTTTACATACACCTTTCGATGTGTATGATACTTTTGTGATTGAGGAAAAATTTGGATTCAACAAAACAACAGTAAAAACTTTTGTTTTCGATAAACTGAAAGGCTGGCTGCTGGGCGCTGCAATTGGTGGTGGATTGATGGCTGTTATTATTTTAATCTGGCAGAAAACACAAATGCTTTTCTGGATTTATGCATGGCTGGTGGTTTCAGCTTTCTCCATTTTTATGGTTCTGTTTTATTCAAACCTGATTGTGCCGCTGTTTAATAAACAAACACCTCTGCAGGAGGGCGAATTAAAAGATGCAATTCACCGGTTTGCAACAAAAGTGGGATTTAAACTCGACAATATTTTTGTGATCGACGGCTCAAAACGTTCCACAAAAGCCAATGCTTATTTTACCGGTTTTGGTGCCAAAAAGCGGATTGTGTTGTATGATACGCTGATCAACGAAATGGAAACCGACGAGATTGTGGCGGTTCTGGCACACGAAATCGGGCATTACAAAAAGAAACATGTTTTGCAGGGATTGATTATTTCGTTATTCCAGACAGGAATTTTGTTGTTTGTATTTTCGCTGTTTGTGGGCAGTCCCGTGTTCAGCAAAGCGTTGGGTGTCGAAAATCCCAATTTTCATATCGGACTGGTGGCTTTCGGAATTCTTTACACACCATTTTCTTTTGTGCTCGGTATTTTTATGAACCTGCTTTCAAGAAAAAATGAATACCAGGCCGATGCGTTTGCGGCACAGAATTTCAATCCCGGATCGCTGGCTTCGGCCCTGAAAAAGCTTTCGGTGAAAAACCTGAGTAACCTCACCCCGCACCCGCTGTATGTGTTTTTTCATTATTCTCACCCCACACTTTTACAACGGCTGGAGCGCATAAAAGCCTACCCAGCCCCCTCCACAGGAGGGGAAGAAAAATGGAGAATAAACGAATAGTTGTGGTTATAAAATTATGTAGTTTTGAAAAACTACCCGGAACCCGGAACTTGAAACTCGAAACAAAAACATGAAAGCAGAAATAATTACCATTGGCGACGAAATTTTGATCGGGCAAATTGTGGATACCAATTCGGCCTGGATTGCCGAACAGTTTAACATCCACGGAATTGAGATTTTCCAGATTACATCGGTTCATGACGATAAAAAACACATTCTCGAAGCCATTCAGGAAGCTGAGAGAAAGGTGGATCTGGTGGTTATTACAGGCGGACTGGGGCCAACAAAAGACGATATCACCAAAAATACTTTGTGTGAATATTTTGGATCGAAACTGGTTTTGCACGAATCAACGCTGGAACACATCAAAAACCGTTTTGTAAAACGAAATATCGACATCAACAAGCTCAATCATGATCAGGCGCTGGTTCCCGACAATTGTACCGTTTTATACAATCACCTTGGAACCGCTCCCGGCATGTGGTTTGAAAAAGATGATACGATTTTTGTATCGCTGCCCGGCGTGCCATTCGAAATGAAATATCTAATTGAAAATGAAGTGCTGCCCAGGCTTGAAAAAAGCGGGAAAACAAAGGCAATCTACCATAAAACCATTCTCACACAGGGAATTCCTGAGTCGATGCTGGCGATTAGAATTGAAGATTTTGAGAACAATCTGCCGCCGGGTATAAAACTGGCCTACTTGCCCAGCCCGATGTCGGTGCGGCTGCGGCTTTCAGCAACAGGTGATGATAAGGATGAACTGAAAAGAATTGTGGAAGCCGAGGCGGAAAAACTACAGCAAATTATTCCGGAGGCTATTTATGGTTATGGTAATGAAACCATGGCAGAAGCAATCGGTAAAATGCTTCTGCCGCAGGGTAAATCGCTGGCAGTTGCCGAAAGTTGTACCGGTGGTTTTATTTCACACCTGATCACTTCAGTACCGGGATGTTCGGCGTGGTACAAAGGTTCAGTCACTGCTTATTCAAACGAAGTAAAAGAAAAATTACTGGTAGTAAAAACTGAAACACTGATAAATTTTGGTGCTGTGAGCGAGGAAACTGCCTGTGAAATGGCGATCGGTGCAAGAAAAGTGCTGAATGCTGATTTTGCGGTTGCCACTACCGGAATTGCCGGTCCAGATGGCGGAACTCCTGATAAACCAGTTGGGACTGTCTGGATTGCTGTTGCCACAGATAAAACTGTGAAAGCAAAAAAATTACTTTTGGCGACAACCGCGAAAGAAATATTATTCGTTCCGGACAAACCGCTTTGCAATTTCTGCGTCAGGTAATATTGGAAGGGTAATTTCGTTTTTTAAAGAAACACAACCATGAAAAAAATAGTAATAGTTATCCTCGTAATTGTTTTGGTGTTGGTTGCAGCATTGGTTCTGACACCTGTTTTGTTTAAACCCAGGCTCGTCGAAGCTGCCAAAACAGCCATCAATAAACAGTTGAATGCCACCGTGGAGTTTGCAGGTTTTGATGTTTCACTGTTTCGTGATTTTCCGAATGCTACGATGGTGATTTCAGATTTGTCGGTTAGCGGGAAAGATGAATTTCAGGGCGATACACTTTTTTATGCGTCGTCGGTTAACGCTTCCATGAACCTGTTTTCGCTTTTTAAAAGTTCGGGACGGAGCATTGAAAAAATTGTAATCCGGCAACCGTTTCTGAATTTATTGGTCAGTAAAAACGAAAAGGCAAACTGGGATGTGACCCTGGAAAGTGAACCAGGGCAGGCAGTTCAAAACCAGTCGGCTGAATCTGAAAAACCCTTTGAAATAAAATTGGAGAAAATTGAAATAGAAAACGGCAGGATGGTTTATTCCGACGAAATCTCGCCGATGAAAGTGGTTATTGATGGAATCAACCTTGACGTTGATGGCAAAATGTATGGAAATTCAACCACTTTGCAACTTGGTGGAAAGGCGGCAGATTTTCAGTTTGAATACGACAGTACAAAATACATTTCGGGAGTGGCTCTTGAAACAAAGTCGGCTCTGAATGTTGATTTTGATAAGCTGAAAGTGGATATTACATCCAGCGATTTCTGGGTGAACCGTTTGCCGCTGCAACTCGCCGGATCGATTGAAATGCCAGCCGACAGCCAGATTTACAACCTGCAGTTTGCCACCAAATCTTCCGAATTTGAAAATTTTCTGGCCTTGGTTCCGGCTGATTATGCAAAATATCTTGAAAACCTCACTACCAGCGGAACGGCCAATGTATCAGGGAAAATAGTGGGTGTTTTATACGAAGAAAACTATCCTGAGATGTTGCTGGATGCAAAAGTGGAAAATGGCCTGATTCAATACAAAGGGCTGCCCGAAAAAATCGAAAAAATCAGCGGACTTATTTCCATGCAGAAACCACAGGGATCACTTGATTTAACGGAACTGAATATTTCGGGGCTTCATGCCGAAATCAAAAGAAACCCGGTTGATTTTGCCCTGAACATGAAACAACTGATGACCGATCCGCAATTTGAAGGTTCGCTGGTGGGGAAAATCAATTTTACCGACATTAAAGAGGTTTTAAAAGCCGACAGCATGAATATGGCCGGTTTAATTGACGCAAACCTCAGGTTTAAAGGTGTGTATTCGGATGTGGAAAAAGGAAGTTACGAAAAGATAAAAGCCGAAGGAACGGTGAAAATGCATGATTTTGTTTACAGTTCACCCGATTTATCGCAGGAAATAAGGATTCCGGCAGGTTTAATGGAGTTTTCGCCGGTGGCCGTGAACCTGAAACAACTGGATATGAAAGTGGGAGAGAGCGATTTTGCACTGAACGGGCAGGTAAAAGATTACCTGAATTATGTTTTCGGAAAGGGAGTTTTGAAAGGCGATTTGCAGTTGCAGTCAGATTTTATCAACATCACACAATTAATGACTTTGCAAAAGAATCCGGTTGAGAAAACCAGTCCAGCATCACAGAAGCCGGTTGCGGTTGATTCGGTAAAAACATCTGTAAGCAAGCAAACACTGGCATTTGATGTGCCTGACAATATAAACTTCACGTTCAGATCGGCGATTAAGAAAGCGGTTTACGATAAACTCGAAATGACCAACATCAACGGAAATATTTCTGTGACCGATGGAAAACTGACCATGAATGGTTTGTCGATGAATACTTTAGGAGGCGATGTAAAAGTTACTGGTTCTTACAAAAATACACCTCAAAAACAACCACTTTTCGATTTTACTTTTGATGTAAACAGTGTTGATATTCCGGCCGCTTTCAGCACTTTGGGCGGAATTAAACAGTTGGCGCCGGTTGCATCGCAAAGTGTTGGAAAAATCAGCACCACACTGAAAATGAACGGTCAGTTAAAACCTGATCTGAGTATTATTCCTGCTTCAGTGGATGCAGTTGCACAACTTTCAACCTTTGGTTTAATGATCAAAGAATCACCGGTTTTCAGTCAGCTTAAAAATATTATCAAGCCCGAGTTGCTTAAAAATGTGACAGTTGACGATTTTAAAGCGAATCTCACAGTCGATAAAGGAAACATCGGTTTAAAGCCTTTCAAAACAAAAATTGCAGGACAGGAAACAGTACTTTCGGGGACTTTGAATGCGCAAAGCCTGCTGAATATGAAAATGGATTTTGTGATTAACCGCGATGCTTTCGGACAAGACATTAAGAATATTTTAAGTGCCATTCCCGGAAATGATAAAATACAGTTGCTCCCGGCATCGGTGATTTTAAATGGACCTGTTGGCAAGCCGGAAGTTAAACTCGATTTAACTGAAACAAAAGATGTTGTTACAAAAGCAGCAAAAGGAGAACTACAGAATTCGCTGAATAAACTGGGAAAAGGACTTCAGAAGCTACTCGGAAATTAACATTTTGTTCGGTAAAACGGGTTTTATTTCGTTGGCATTGTAGCCCTGAATCGGTACATTTGCAGCAGACCGTTTACAGATCTTCGCAAAAATGGAACAAAAAAAAGTAGTGATTATAACCGGAGCTTCTTCAGGAATCGGAAAATCGCTGGCCGAATTATACGTTTCAAAAGGCTGGCGATTGGTTTTGGCTGCCCGCAGAATTGACCGTTTAAAAGAATTTGAGACAATTCACCCCGAAACAGAAATTCTTTCGGTACAAACCGATGTTTCAAAAGAAACTGATTGCAGAAACCTGATTGACAAAGCAATCGAATATTTTGGGCAGATTGATGTTCTGATTAATAATGCCGGTATTTCAATGCGTGCCACGTTCGATCTGGTTGAACTGGATGTTCTCAGAAAACTGATGGATGTAAATTATTGGGGAACAGTTTATTGTACCAAGTTTGCATTGCCTCATTTGTTAAAACAAAAAGGATCTGTGGTGGGTGTTATTTCTGTTGGCGGATACATTGGCTTGCCGGGACGAACAGGTTATTCGGCTGCTAAATTTGCTGTCAGGGGTTTTCTGGATACTGTGAGGATTGAATATCTGAAATCAGGACTGCATGTTTTGGTGGCTGCACCCGGTTTTACGGCTTCCGAAATCAGGAAACACGCTTTGGTTGCTAATGGAACACAACAAGGAGAAACACCACGCGACGAAAGCAAAATGATGTCATCGGAAGAGTGTGCAAAACGAATTGTAAAAGCCATTGAACGGCGCCGCAGAAAAATCATCATTAATTTTGTTGACGGACAGTTGGTGGTTTTTGTTGCCAAACTTTGGGCCGATCTGGTTGACAGGGCTTTGTACCGGGTTTTTGCGAAAGAGCCGAAATCGCCGTTAAAGTAATTATTGACAAACCATAATTTTGAATTTTTAATTTCACATTTTTAATTGAAAGAATATGGAAGAATTAGCAGTAGGAACAAGGGTTGAACACCCACGATACGGTGAAGGGATTATCAGTAAAAGTAATCTAACAGCTTATGAAATCTTTTTTGAAAAAGGCGGAAAAATTGAAATCACCAAACGAAATACTGACCTGAGTGTGATTACACGAAACCCTGATGCTCCGAAAACCGGGATTTCAATCCACGAAATCGAAAAAGTAATGAGTTATGTTTTGGATAAATATGCATCGCTGAACGAAATAGTGCCGATTGGCGAGAAATGGCAGGGCGGAACCATGATTTTGCAACCTGCTAACAAATCGCTACAACCCAAGGAAATTCCGGTTGAGGTGTTTTTTCACAAAATTGTGATGCTTCGCGACAGATTGCGGGTGCTGGAGCAGAATATCAACAGTCATGCTGTTTTAACTGATGCCGAAAAAGTCGATCTGCAGCAATATATTACACGAATTTATGGATCGCTGACCACTTTTAATATTCTTTTTAACGACAAGGAACACTATTTTGTGGGAGCAAAAACCAAATAATATAAATAAAAAAAATGAAAACGGTCAGTCTGATTTTTACCATGTTGATTATTACAACCTCGGTTTTAGCACAGAATTTTACATTGAAAGTATGGCCAAACGGCGCGCCCAACGATAATGGGATGAAGGAGCCGGAAGAAAAGTACGATGGTGTTCGTGTGCGTAATGTTTCTGAAGCCGAAATGTACGTTTATCTTCCTGAAAAGTCGGTGAATACAGGAGCTGCAGTGGTGATTTGCCCCGGTGGTGGTTATTGGATTGAAGCCATGGACCACGAAGGATTCGACATGGCAAAATGGCTGCAATCGAAAGGAATTGCCGGGATAGTGCTGAAATATCGTTTACCTTACGGACATCACGAGATTCCGTCGGGCGATGCACGCCAGGCAATGCGGATTGTCAGAATGAATGCTGAAAAATGGGGAATTAATCCTTCTAAAATTGGAATCGCCGGTTCTTCCGCCGGCGGGCATCTGGCTTCAACTGCAGGAACAGTTTTCGATAAGGGAAACCCCGACAGTTCTGTACCTGAAGAAAAAATGAGTTGCCGCCCCGATTTTATGTTGTTGCTTTACCCGGTTATCAGTTTCGATGAATCGGTTGGACACATGGGTTCACGCAAAAACCTGATCGGTGAAGGGAACGACTGGAATCTGGCCAAAAAATATTCAAACGAATTAAATGTTACAGCCGAAACTCCTCCAACTTTTCTGATTTTGGCCGATGATGATAAAACTGTGATTCCGGAAAATTCAATCCGGTTTTACCTGGCGTTAAAAAAACACAATGTCCCCGCCGAAATGCATATTTTCCAGGAAGGTGCCCATGGTTTTGGCATGACAAAGAAAAATCTTCCGGTGGACCAATGGCCCGATTTGTTTTATAACTGGCTGAAAGCTATTAAAGTAATCTGATTCATGAAGGATTCTCATCCTTTAAAGGTTTTAAGGTATTGTCCGAAATGTGGTTCATCGGAATTTAAGGTTTCCGGGGAACGTTCGCTGAAATGTGACAGTTGTGGATTTCATTTTTATGTTAATGCTTCAGCTGCAGTGGCCGCGCTGGTAAAAAACAAGGAGGGAAAACTGATGCTGGTTACCCGTGGTGTGGAACCTGATTTGGGAAAACTCGATTTGCCGGGTGGTTTTGTCGATCATCACGAAACCATTGAAAATGCATTAAAAAGAGAGCTGGTTGAGGAACTCGGACTGAAGGTTAAATCGATGCAGTATGCAGGTTCAGCCCCCAACGAATATGTTTTTTCAGAATTTACTGTTTTTACAGTTGACATGGCTTTTGAGGTGGAAGCTGAAACGCTTGAAAACCTTCATCCGCACGACGATATTTCTGATTTCAGGTTTTATAGTGAAGGTGAGTTTAGTTACGATGATATTCCGGCATCTTCCATGAAACTATTTGTAAAACAATTCTTTTCAAAAAAATGAATACTATTCAGAATCGCATTTTCCGTCTTCGGACTGAAATGGAAAAAACCGAAGTTGATGCATTTATCATTACAGGAACTGATCCGCACGCCAGTGAATACCTGCCCGAAAGATGGAAAACCCGGGCATTTATCAGTGGTTTCAACGGATCGTTCGGCTCGGTTGTGGTCACAAAAACCGAAGCGGGATTGTGGACTGACACCCGCTATTTTCTGCAGGCCGAAAATGAATTATCGGGTTCCGGAATCAAACTGCGCAAACTCAGGGTTCCCGAAGCTGTTTCATTGGAAGATTGGCTGGCCGCCACATTGGCTCCCGGTTCGGTGGTGGGTATCGATCCGCAAACAATTTCCCTGGCCGGTTTCAGAATATTGGAATCAACGCTGGCAAAGAAAAATGTCAATATTCGTAAAACGGATGACTTATTAGATAAAATCTGGGTAAACAGGGCCGCAATTCCCGAAAGTCCGGTTTTCGATTTTCCGGTGGAATTTTCAGGATGGAGCAGGGCCGAAAAGAAAAAAATGCTGGCCGGATTGCTTGTCAAAAGTAATGCCGATCTCCATGTAATTACGATGCTGGATGAACTGGCATGGATTTTCAATCTCAGGGGTTCGGATGTCAACTATAATCCTGTTTTTACCGGTTTCGGTGTGGTTGGTGAATCGGAAATGATCCTGTTTACCGATCAGAAAAAAATCCCTCAGTCATTGAAGGAACAACTTCTGAATGAAGGAGTTGACTTAAAGGAATACAACAGTTTTCCGATGTTTCTGGCGCAGGTTCAAAACCGGAAAATCTTTATTGATCCATCCACCGTGAATTATTCGGTTTACAGTTCACTTTGCGGAAAAAACGCTTTTGTTGAAGGAACTTCGCTGGTGGCGCATTTAAAATCGGTAAAAAACGAAAACGAACTTGCCGGATTCAGAAAAACGATGATCAGGGACGGTGTTGCCTTGATAAAGTTTATTTACTGGCTGAAAAACAATGTGGGTAAAGAAAGAATTACTGAATTTGAGGCCGGAAAGAAATTAGCAGAGTTACGCTCGGAGCAGGAAAATTTCGTGGGCGAAAGTTTTACGCCGATTGTGGGTTACAAAGCACACGGTGCAATGGTGCATTTGTCGGTGAATGAGCAAAATGCGCTGGAAATTGAACCGGATGGAATTCTGCTTTTTGATTCAGGCGGACAATATCTTGATGGTACAACCGATATCACCCGCACGGTGGCAATTGGCCCGGTAACGGAACAACAAAAACGCGATTTTACGATTGTGCTGAAAGGAATGATCGGACTTTCGCTGGCTGAATTTCCTTACGGAACAAAAGGTTGTCACCTCGATATTTTAGCCCGCAAGGCAATGTGGGAAAACGGAATGAATTACGGACATGGAACCGGTCACGGAATCGGTCATTTTCTGAATGTTCATGAAGGTCCGATGGCAATCAGGCAGGAATACAATGAAAACCTGATCGTTCCGGGCATGGTGTTGTCAAATGAACCGGCTTTTTATCGCGAAGGAATGTATGGTTTGAGAACCGAAAATATGATGGTTTGTGTTGAAAAGCAGGTCACAGAATTCGGCCGTTTTCTGGCTTTTGAAACGCTTTCGGTTTGCCCTATTGATACGACACTGATTGTGAAAGATTTGCTGGATGAAAAGGAACTGAACTGGTTGAACAGCTATCATAAAAAAGTGAACCAGTTGTTAAAACCTGTTTTAACAGAGTATTTGCACGATTTTCTGGAAGAACTGACGCAGGAAATCTGAACTCAGTTGGGGAGGGTGAAGAAAAATTTGCTGCCTTCGCCTTTTTGTGTTTCGAGCCAGATTTTTCCACCGTTCTTTTCTACGAAATCTTTGCAGATGAGCAGTCCCAGACCCTTAAAAGCACTGGCATTCCCTTTCATCTTTTTGTGGCTTTCTTTGCTGAAAAACTCAAGAATGTGTGCTTTTTCAATACCCTGGCCATTGTCGGCAATACAAAAGGTAGTGCATGTTCCTTCTTCCTGTGCAGAAATGTTTATTTTACCACCAGGCTGAACGTATTGTACTGCATTGGAAATCAGATTTCTGAATACTGTGGCAATCATCTGTTCGTCGGTATTTACTTTCAGGTCTTCGCTGATTTTATTCTCCACATTGATTCCTTTAACATTAGCATGATTTTGGGAGATTTTCACAGCAGTTTCCGCTAATTCACGCACATTTACCTCTTTGATTGTACGTTGCAGTTTTTCCTTTTGTCCCCGTGTCCATTCCAGAAGGTTGCAAAGTAATTTAAAAGTTTCATCACTGGTGCGTCGTATATCACCAATCATCTCAAGTTTGCTTTTTTCATCATGGTTTTTCCAATCCTCCACCAACATTTCAGAAACACCCAGTAAAACCTGAAACGGACTTTTCAGATCATGCGCAATAATTGATAAAAACTGGTCTTTTGCCATATTCGCGTCAATCAGTTTTTGCAAACTTTCATTCACTTTTTCTTCAATCCTGATGTCATTGTTTTCAAGACTTAAAAGCTTTACAATGTTTATTCGGGAAGCCTGTAATTGCCTGACGGCAAGTTCTAAGTTTTCCTGGTTAAAAGGTTCTGGTAAATATTGAAATCTTGAATCGTATTGGTTTTCATGCTGAATTCTCAACAAAATATTTGCTTTACCAGTAATCAGGATAACTGTTTGCGGGGTGATGTTTATGATTTGTTGAATCAAATTATCTGGATTATTTGTCTCGTCAATACCTAAAATTATCAGATCAGAATAAGTGTTTTTTTCCTTTTCTGAAGCTATGAAATCCATCAGGAGGTTTTCATTTGTAAACGTGGCTACAGGTGCAGAGTCACCAAAAATCCGGATGATTCCGTACTTCAAATTAAATAATACATGTTTGTTATTTGCATAACAAATTGTGGAAGGACTTATCATTTGGGCAATAATTTAATGGTTCCGGAGGCAAAATTAAAACATAATAATTGTATAATGCAAATTAAAATTAAGACCTGTTAATGTTTTAACATTTTGCCGGACCAGAACAGTATAAGTGCATTTACCGGATGTGCTCCAATAATTAAAATGTTACCCAATGAACTAAAGTCAAAAATAGTTAATATTTTTCCGGCCAAAGCGAATAAACCACCTGCAATAATGGCTGCAACAATTCTTTGCTTATTTACTTTTAAGTTTAGTAAACCAGCCAGTGTGGGCACAACAAATGAACCTGAAAACACTGCCAGTGCAAACAAAAGTGTTGCAATAATTTTTGAAATAAAAAGCGCTGTAATAATTCCGGCAAAACCCAAAAGAAGAATATAAACGCGGGTAAGTTTCAACGCATTTTTTTGTTGAAGATTCCCTAACGAAAGTTCACTTAAAATCATGGCAGCATTCATCAGTGAAGAGCCGGAAGAAATAATCGCCGAAAGAAGCGCTGCCATAAACAAACCGTAAATCCAGCCTGGCAGATTTAATGCTGAAAAACTGAAAATGCCCTGGTTGTTTTCAGCAACTGAATAAAAGCCCAGCCAGGTCAGCATAACTCCGATAATAATCAGAAAAAAGGCCGTTATTATAATAGATTGAGTGGCTACCTTTTCGTTTCTGGCACAAAAAACGCGTGAATAAATATCGGGGCCCACCACAAAGGTTACTGAATAGGTGAGTAAGAGCACAAGCAAATCAGTAATACTGAATTTGTCGTTAAATAACACACCAGCAGAAAAAGGTTCAACTGGTGGAAGATTTTCGTTAAACATAGAAATCAGAAAAACCAGCATCAATCCGGCTAAAAGTATTATCGACTGTAGTGTATCGGTTCTGAGTATTCCAACCTGGCCACCTGCCAGCGTAAAAATAATAAATACCATTCCGGCCAGAATTGCCGAGTTGTTATAGCTCATAAAACCAACGCTTTGCAATATTTTGGCAGCGGCAATTATCTGCACAGCCACAATGCCGACCCAGGCAATAGGAATAATCACCGAAGCTATTTTCCGGGCGTTTTCGCCGTACATTTTCCCCAGCAATTCAGGTAAGGTAAATTGGCCCTGATTGCTGATTCGCCTAACAAACGGAATCAGAAAAAGTAAACCGATGGCGGCGCTGGCGAGAAACCAAATTGCCGGCCATCCGTTTATATGGCTCAATTCGATGGTTCCTAAAATTGCAGACCCGCCAAGAATTGTAGCCAGCAAACTCCCTGAAATCGTAAAAACACCGGCATTTTTTCCCGAAATGTAAAAATCGGCCGGAGTTTTGATTCGAAAATAGGAAATCAAGCCAACGGCAAGTACCAACAGAAAATAAACGATGATAATTATTTTAACCTGAATCATCCGCCAAATATCGGAATTTCTGTTTCAATATTGTACTTTCGTGGTGCACAGCCGGTGTAGTTTCTAAATCAACATGTAACTAAAATGTCAGGAACCAGAAACAGGGAAATAATAAGGCGATTCGTTGTGTTTTTACTTCTTTTGGCGTCATTTTTCAAAGCTGATGCGCAACCGGCAACAAATCCTGATTTTGTTTGGGGAAATGCTTCTTATTTCAACCTGAACACCGGAGAATCGGTTTTCTATGAAAATACGGAGATAAAACTTTTATCGGTACATCGCCAGTTTAATCAACTGAAAATTGGGAACGATACCGTAACATGTCGCGTCAGTCGCCGCACTTTGCCGGTTGTTATCGGAAAATTAAGAGTTTTTGTTGCTGATAATTTCCACATTAAATCGTTGTCAGCAAACAACGAAGGGCATGGTCTTTTAAAAAAAGAGGTTTTGTTGTGTGTTTCCAACTTTAATCAACCGTTGCTAAATACAACCGATTTTGTTTTCCCCATAAGTTTTAACGATGGTTATATCTGGAATTGCGATGAAGACAGCTACCTGTTTTCCTTTAAAGGTAGTGGGACAAACATTGAAAAGTGCAATACGGAAGGTGTGTATTTTGATATGGAAAGTGCAAGACTGACAAAAAAAAATTGGCTTGTAGCGGCTGAAAATACAGCAGTTGAATGGATTTATCCGGATAATAAAAACAGAAACGAATCAAGTTTATTGCTGAAAAGCACAACCAATTCATCAATTTATTATTTGTATCAGCATCTCAATTCAAAAAGTCTGGAAATCAGGAAAGGTCAATTGCTTGAAAAAGGTGATTTAATTGGAACCACATTTTATGGCAGTGGCTGGGGGCATTTTACTTTCTCCGTAATTTACAGCGGAAAAGTACCGGAACCCGGATTTTGCAATGATAATATAGTGAATGGTTTTCCACAATTGTACGAATTACATTTCAACACAACCAATCCGTTTTACAGAAGTTTTAAAAAAGGCAGGCTCTTTTTCGGGAAAAACAGCATTATAAACGGGAACCAGAAAAATGCTTCCGAGTTTGAAGAATATACAGGAAAAGGCTGGATGACTGCTGATTGGAATATCACAGAAAAAGTGGAGACTGTATCAAAAGGAACCGAAGGCAATGTCAGGCTTAAAAAAGTGCTTTTCGACAAAACGCCCGCAAGGGTTGTAAATCCGAAAAGTTATTTTGATTATGAGATCCACGTTCCCGAAGGAAAATACAGAATCAGGGCAAAAGTGGGCGATGTGGAATTGCCGTCGTGGCAGAAAATTGTTTTTGAAGGAGTTGAAACCAATGTGATAACCAATGAAAAAGGGCAGTTTTCCTGGACACCGGAGCGAATTGTAAAAGTTGCTGACGGGCGGCTGACAATCAGGATTTATTTTGATGAAACTTCCGGCAAAGTAGCCGGATTAAGCGAAATCGTATTCCAGTTAGCAGGTTAAATTACTGTTGAACCTAAAACTCAATCACCATTCCTGTTTTTACCTGAGTAATGCCGAATTCATTATAAAAAGCCACCAGTGCCGGTAATCCGGTGCAATGAGAAGGAAATATTTTTTCTACGCGATTTCTTTTGAAATAGTCGATGGTTTGTGTCGTTTGCCGGTTCTGGTGTTTCAGGTGAAATCCTCCGGCCACAGCTTTTAGTTTATCAACTCCTGTAACGCTTTTTGCCTGTTCGCAAATATTACAAATGCCAGAATGCGAACAGCCGGTTAATATGATGAGTTCGTTGTTTACAATAGCCGCCAGCGCCGAATCATCAGGAATAAAATCATCATCTCCGTTTTCCAGTTTAAAGGAGGTCGTCTGGCTTTCAAAATCGCTTACTCGGGGAATTTCGCCTAAAAACCAGAGGTGGGTTGAAATTTGATAATGTTTAATTGTTTCGGTCAAATCGAATTTTTTCTGGATTTCTTCTTTTGATAAACTCATTCCAACAAAATGATGGTCGCTTTTTCCGAATCTTTTTAAGAAAGAAGCGGGGTGTGTAATTAGTTTTTTGTTTTCAATGAATTGCAGCCCGTTACCGTGGTCCCAGTGTCCGTGGCTCAAAACCACTGTTTTTACTTCATTTTGAATGTCAATACCAAGATGCCGGGCATTCTTCAGAAACATATCCGAATGCCCGGTATCAAATAGTATTTTTACACCATCAATTTCAACCAGGTACGATAAACCATGTTCGGCGAGTAATTTGTCCCCGGCTACGTTTTCTGTTAAAACTGTGATTTTAAGTTTCATATAGTTCAATTCTCACCATGTTGGTATCTGTGGTGTAAATGTAACCTGAAATCTTCAAATTCATTACTTTCTTCTGAATGATGATGGTGATGTCCATGATGATGATCATGATGATGATCGTGGTGATGATCATGACGGCAATTTTCATCCGACAATTCGAGAGCATTGTTTAATAATGCCCCTGCCAGTTCAATCGACGGACGCACGTCAGCTCCCTTGTGAACATTAACACCGAAGTGTTCCAGTATTTTCGTGGCTTTTTCACCAATACCGCCGGCAATTACATCAGTAATATTGTTTGCAACGAGCCATTTTGGAATTGCACCTGGCGTATGTGGCGGAGGAACAAGTTTTTGATTCGAGACTACTTTATTGTCTTCAACGACAAATATTTCGAAAAAACTACTGTGTCCGAAGTGGGTGTTCAGATTTCCGTTATTATCAACCGGAATTGCGATTTTCTTGTACATGCTGTTCTTTATTTAAAAGTTAATGAAATAATGTTTATAATAATACAATGCGAAACTATAATATTATTTTATAAATAAAAGAACATAAGTGCATAATAATTAATTTTTAATCGTTATTATTACTTGTTATTATTAATTTTTGGAAAATTAGATGCATTTAATATCTGATAATTATTTAAATTTTCACAGTTAATTTAACAGGGAAATTTATCTGGTATAAATGTTTTGTTTTTTAGTATGAAAGAAGTGGAATTGGGAAGAAAATTTCAATAAATAAGAGAATCGTGAATTAATCGTAGAGAGCAATCTTAAAAAGGCATTAATTATTTGCAGATTCTGCTAAATGAGAGTAAAAAATACTGGTGGAGAATTGGATAGATTGACTATCTTTGCCAAACTTTTTTTTGAACAAAAAATAAGCGTAAAAAATGATACAAATTACATTACCCGATAATAGTGTCAGGACTTTTGAAGGGCCGGTAAACGGAATGGAAATTGCCAGATCGCTGTCAAACAGTCTGGCACGTGAAGTACTTTCCATCACTGTAAACGGTGAAGTTTGGGACCTGATGCGCCCGATAAAGGCAGATTCATCAGTTAAACTGAATACCTGGGACGACCGCGACGGAAAGGAAACTTTCTGGCATTCGTCGGCTCACCTCATGGCTGAAGCCGTAGAATCTTTTTATCCGGGTACAAAATTTGGTATCGGCCCTACTGTTGAAAACGGGTTTTATTACGATGTTGATCTTCCTGCCGGACAAGTTCTTACCGATAAGGAACTTCAGAAAATTGAGCAAAAAATGCTCGAATTGGCCCGTCAGAAAAACGATATCGTACGTTCTGAAATCTCAAAAGCTGATGCACTTAAAATGTTCACCGAAAAAAATGATGAACTGAAACAGGAACTCATCAGCGAATTGGAAGACGGAACAATCACCATTTACAACCAGGGAAATTTTACCGATTTGTGTCGCGGCCCACACCTGCCAAATACAGAATACATCAAGGCAATCAAGCTGACTTCGCTCGCTGGCGCCTACTGGCGTGGGAACGAAAAAAATAAAATGCTGACCCGAATTTATGGCATTACATTTCCCAAACAAAAAATGCTGGATGAATACCTGGTGATGCTGGAGGAAGCCAAAAAACGCGACCACCGGAAAGTGGGCAAGGAAATGGAACTTTTTGCCTTCTCTGAATCGGTAGGACAAGGGCTGCCGCTCTGGTTGCCAAAAGGAACCCAACTGAGAATGCAATTGCAGGATTTCCTTCAGAAAGTTCAGAAAAAATATGGTTACGAGCAGGTGATGACACCTCACATTGGCGATGTCAGACTGTACAAAACCTCGGGACATTACGAAAAATACGGTAAGGATTCGTTCCAGCCAATTTCAACACCGGTTGAAGGCGAATCGTATTTGCTGAAACCGATGAATTGTCCGCATCACTGCGAGATCTACAAGTTGCGTCCGCGTTCGTACAAAGATCTCCCGATCAGAATGGCGGAGTTTGGAACTGTTTACCGTTACGAAATGAGTGGCGAATTGCACGGTTTAACCCGTGTCCGCAGTTTTACGCAGGATGATGCACATCTTTTCTGTCGTCCTGACCAGATTAAAGAGGAATTCAAAAAAGTAATCGATATTATCTTTATCATTTTCAAAGCATTAAACTTTGAAAATTACACAGCACAGATTTCGCTGCGAGACCCGAAAAAACCGGAGAAATACATTGGATCGGCTGAAAACTGGGACAAGGCAGAACAGGCAATTGTTGAAGCCTGCCAGGAAAAGGGGTTGAATACAATAACCGAATTGGGAGAAGCTGCCTTTTATGGCCCGAAACTCGATTTTATGATCAAAGATGCGCTTGGAAGAAGCTGGCAATTGGGAACAATTCAGGTAGATTATAACCTGCCCGAACGTTTTCAGCTTGAATACACCGGAGCCGATGACCAGCGTCACCGCCCGGTTATGATTCACCGTGCACCATTTGGTTCGATGGAACGTTTTGTGGCAGTGCTGATTGAACACACAGCAGGTAAATTCCCGTTGTGGCTGACACCGGAACAGGTGGTTATATTACCGATCAGCGAAAAGTATAATGATTATGCTAAAAAAGTTTCAGAATTATTAAATATTTCCGATATTCGCACCGTCGTTGACGACCGTAACGAAAAGATTGGTAGGAAGATACGCGACAACGAATTAAAACGTATTCCTTATCTGCTGATTGTTGGCGAAAATGAAGCTGAAAACGAAACTGTTTCAGTACGCCGGCAGGGTGAGGGCGATAAGGGCGCAATGAAAATCAGCGAATTCGCTGATTTACTTGTTAAAGAAGTAAGAGACCAGTTAAATGGATTGTATAACTAATTTAGGAGGACTTTAAAATAGCTATTATTAACAACAGAGGCCAACAGCCAAAACAGGAAGAGCCTCAACACAGGTTAAATCACAAAATCAGGGTGCCGCAGGTACGATTGGTAGGCGACAATATCGCAGAACCCGGCGTTTACAGCTTGCGTGATGCCTTAAAACTTGCAGAAGAACTGGAACTGGATTTGGTGGAAATCTCACCAAAAGCTGAACCTCCGGTGTGCAAGATTATCGATTACTCCAAGTTTCTTTATCAACAGAAAAAGAAACAAAAGGAGATGAAAGCCAAAACTGTTAAAGTAGTTATAAAAGAAATCAGGTTCGGGCCACAAACCGATGAACACGATTTTAATTTTAAACTCCGCCATGCCGAGAAGTTTTTAAAGGAAGGTGCAAAAGTTAAAGCCTTTGTGTTTTTTAAAGGACGTTCAATTCTGTTTAAAGAACAGGGCGAAATTTTGCTCCTGAAATTAGCCACAGGACTTGAAGATGTTGGCGCCGTTGAACAGCTTCCAAAACTCGAAGGCAAAAGAATGACCATGTTTATTTCACCGAAAAAGAAATCATAAAGTTCTTTGACAATTAAAATTAAGTAGGATTATGCCAAAAATGAAGACGAATTCCGGGGCTAAAAAACGTTTCAGGCTCACCGGAACAGGTAAAATTAAAAGGAAACATGCCTACAAAAGTCACATTCTGACTAAAAAATCAACAAAACGTAAACGTAATCTCGGTTATTGGGCAACCATTGACAGCACCAACGAGAACAACGTAAAACTGATGTTGGGCATGAAGTAATCCGCCAAAAGCGAATTACTGTTTTAATCCTTTTAAAGCGATAGAAAAAAAAGTAATTAACCAGATAACAAGGCATTAAAAGTATTCCCTGCTATATCGGGAGTCGCCGGTTATCAAAAAAAGTAAAAGTATGCCAAGAAGTGTAAATCATGTAGCATCACGGGCCCGGAGGAAAAATTTACTGAAAAGAACAAGAGGTTATTTCGGTTCCCGTAAAAATGTCTGGACGGTTGCAAAGAATACCTGGGAAAAAGGCCAGCAGTATGCTTACCGCGACAGGAAAGCGAAAAAAAGATCATTCCGTGCATTGTGGATTCAGCGCATCAACGCTGCCACACGTTTGGAAGGAATGTCGTATTCACAATTCATGGGATTGTTAAAAAAGAATGCAATCGAGATCAACCGTAAAGTGTTGGCCGATTTGGCTCTTAACCAGCCTGAAGCATTCAAAGCAATCGTTAGCAAAGTAAAATAAATCCGACTTTATCGATTTCGAGGTGAAATAAACAAAAACCCTGACGGCAACGTCAGGGTTTTTTTATTGCTTTTTTCTTCCGACTTCGGTCACGCGACTTCTGACTTTCTTCTACCACACAGTTTTCATGATACCACCATCAACAGCCAAACTAACACCTGTAATATACGAGGCAGCCGGTGAAAGCAAAAATGCCCCGGCTTTGCCAAACTCTTCAATATCACCATAACGACCAAGCGGAATGGTAGCTTCAAAGCCTTTTTTGATTTCAGTTGCTGAAATACCCGATTTTTCTGCGATGCTTGCATCGAGCGATTTTACCCGGTCAGTATCAATTCGGCCTGGCATTAAATTATTCACCCGGATATTTTCGTGTGCCAGTTCAGTTGAAAGGCTTTTTACCAGACTTGTAACTCCTGATCTGAATACATTTGAAAGCAGTAACCGTTGAATTGGTTCTTTTACCGACATGGAAGTAACTGTTAATATTGAGCCGCCACCTGCGTTTCGCATGGAAGGCAAAACTCCGCGAATCAGTCGCACCGCACTCATCAGTGTCAGGTTAAACGCCGACTGCCATTGTTCATCGGTAAAATCATCAAAGTTTCCGGGAGGCGGGCCACCGGCGTTTACCACCAACCCATCGATACGTTCAAAAGCGGTTTCAACTTCAGAAATCCAGTTTTTTATTGATTCGGCATGGGCGGCGTCAAAAACCGAGGCAAGAATAGTGGCACCTGTTTCTTTTCTGAGTCTTTCGGCAGCTTGCTCAATCTCTGTTTTTGTGCGGCTGGCAATACACACAATGGCACCGTTCAATGCCAGTTCGCGGGCAATTCCATAGCCAAGTCCTTTGCTGGCTGCGGCTACCATAAAAACTTTGTCTTTAATCTGTAAATCCATAGTTTTAAAAATTCCATGTATCAAGTTCCAAATCCCAATTTCTTACTCCCTTTCTACGGAGGGGTTGGGGGAGGCTTTTAGTGCAACCAAAGCAAACGAAGCCAGCCAGTGGGCACCGGCATATTCGCCCGTATCCATTTTTTCATAACTGTAATTAAAATGGCGTTCTCCCAAATCAATCATTTTCGGGTTGTTCAAAGCTTTTCCCATTTCAAACAAACACCAGGCACGACTGAAATTTAATCCGTCAAGATGGGCCAGTTTCCCGTCTGAACGGTCGGTTACAACAGCAATCTCCAGGTATTTGGCCGGATTTTTTTCAAAACCCGGAAGAAAATTTTTGAGCCATTTTTGGTATTCTTTTTCGGGCAGAATTTTCATCACCAGGCTGGCTTCCTGCAAGCACGGTGATAAAAAATCAAAACCACCGGGCTCCCACGTGAGCGGACAGCCTTGGTCTTTCAGAAAATATTGGAGGGCTTTTTCTTCAATTTTCTCTGCCAGTTTTGCATCGTACTTTTTGGCATAATCGTACGCAAAACTCATCCCGAAAGCAGTGTTCGGATGTTCTCCTACCCGAATCGGGTAATTCAGTTTATCCAGAAATTCGATGAATTTTGCCGAAATCAAATCGACAAGCGGTAACAGATTTTTGTGAATTTCAACAGCTTCAGGTGATTTTGATTCACGCAGTGCTTCATCCAGTTTCAGGAGCCAGGCCCAGCCGTAAGTTCGCTCAAAATCCTTGTTGTGCTTGTCATTCAGAAAATCGATTTCTTTCTGGATATTTTGTGGAGTAATGTTTTTGCTGATTTTCAGCCAGATGGAATCTTTTTTATGAAATTCAGGAAAACTGTTTTGAATGGTCACCAGCGCCCAATGTCCGTGAACCGATGAATGCCAGTCGAAACACCCGTAAAAAGCCGGATGCTGTAGTCGGGGAGGGGCAAGGTAACTGTCGTCGCCCAAAACTTCACCGGGCTTGTTTGGATATTCCTGGTCGATACATTCAAATGCAAAATGATAAAGGTATTCAGCTTTGTGCTCATCCAAAACCAAATTTGTTTGCGCAAATCCGGAGGATGAAATTCTGATGATGAAAAACAGCAAAAAATACGACGCTTTCATGAAGTAAAATTTTGCTGAAAATAGCACTAATTAAAATATTTGTTAAGTGTCTGTGCCCTGAAACTGAAAATTTGGTTCAGTTTCCTTTTTATGAAAAGTTGGTAAGCCAATCGGCCCAAAATACCTAACGGAATTTTAAAAATTACCCGGTCGGTCATAACTACACCGTCTTCTGTTTGTTTGAAATGGTGCTCGTGATGCCACATTTTGTAAGGGCCAAACCGCTGCTCGTCGATAAAAAATGCTTTTTCTTTAACCTGTGTGATTTCAGTCACCCAGTTGCTGCTAATACCCGGGAAAATTCCGATTTTGTAAGTGATAATCTGGCCGGCAAACATTTTTTCCGGTGTGCCGGAGGTGATAATAAAACCCATTTCCGCAGGTGTGATTTTTGCCAGGTTGCCCGGGCTGGAGAAAAATTCCCAGGCTTTTTCCAGTGAAATCGGTAATATTTGTTGCGTTTTTAACGTGTAAACGCCCGAATGATAACTGATATCGATGTTGTTGTTATTCATGATTTTAATTTCAATAAATAACAGCATCAAAGTGAATTTGTTTAGCTTGGAGTCATTGATAATTAATCAGAATATTTTGCTTTATTTTTTGTATTTATCATTCAGTCCTCTTTTCTCCAGAATCATAGGAATAATTTTCTGTACGCGGGTTTCGCGGGTTTCAACGCGTTTGGCTTCAGCCACATAACCGGCAAATTCGCGCTGGCAACCGGGAGTAAATGCCAGAAATGCATTTTCAAGGTTTTTGTCATTATCAAAAGCAGCCTGAAGTTCTTCAGGAATCACCAGCTTTTTGTCGCGGTCGGGCCTGAGTTCTTTTCCGTCCTTTGCATTCTGAATCGCTTCGCCAACATATTGTAAAACGAGTTTGTCATCGATTTCATCCACCGAGGTAAACCGCCACTGGCGTAGTGCTTTTGTGGTTCCTTCCTGCGCATTTATCAGAACTTTGGCTTCGTCATTCAGAAAAACACCCTGGTAAAACCACATTCCGGCGTACGATTTAAACGAACCCAGTCCAATTACGTTTTTATCATCGATTGTATATACGGGGCCTCCCCATTTTACTGTCTCGGTCAGCACGGTTGAACAAAGTATTTCCCTTAATACAATGAGAATTTCTTTTCCGAATTGGGTGTTAAGAATAAACTCGTCAACGGTTTTATATACTTTCATAGAACTGATATTTTTATTGTAATAAAGTCAAATTTTGACAGAAAAGTTGAATGGCTAGTCAATATTTTTTCATTTAGTTGTTAAAAATTCATCCACCTACACAGATTAAGCAATATTAAATTTATAAATTGCATGATATTATAAAGTATAAGTTTAAATTATCATGTATATCAGAAACCAGAAATTTATTGGCGCCGGAAATGAAAGCCTGTTTTTATGGGGTGCGCGCCAAACCGGCAAAAGCACACTTTTAAAAGCAATGTATCCTGACTCATTGTATTTCGATTTACTTCAGACCGATGTTTTTGAGCGATTTCACAAGGCTCCATTTCAACTAAGAGAGATTCTTCAGTTAAATCAACAGCCGGGGCCGGTAATTATAGATGAAATTCAGAAGATTCCCGCTTTGTTAGATGAGGTGCATTGGTTGATAGTTAACAAGGGTATTAGATTCATATTAAGTGGGTCGAGTCCCAGGAAAATTATTCGTTCGGGAGCCAATTTGCTCGGGGGAAGAGCATTGCGATATGAGCTTTATCCGCTGACAAGTGCTGAAATTCCTGATTTCGATATCCTGAGAGCACTTAACAACGGATTGCTACCCCGGCATTATCTGGCTGAAAATCCTGAAAGAATTATATCAGCCTACATTGGAAGTTATTTGCAGGATGAAATTTTGGCAGAAGCGCGTATCAGAAAAGTTGCATTGTTTTCCAGGTTTTTGGAAGCGGCAGCATTTTCGAATGGCGAGATGGTTAATTTTACAAATATTGCCTCCGATTGCGGTGTCAGTATTCCAACGGTTCGTGAGTATTTTCAGATATTGGAAGACACAATGTGTGGCCGATTTTTACCTTCGTTTCAAAAACGACCCAAACGTAGGGTTATTTTGGCTCCAAAATTTTATTTTTTCGACATTGGTGTAGCCAATTATTTATTAAAACGAGGAAAAATTGTGAATGGAAGTGAAGCTTTTGGAAGCGCCTTTGAACATTTCATTTATTTGGAGTTATTGGCACATTCGCATTATTCAGGATTGAATTACCCAATTTATTACTGGCGAACTGCTTCTAAAATTGAAATCGATTTCGTACTGGGCGACCATGAAATATCGATTGAAGTTAAATCAACAACAAATGCAAATCCCCGTCACACCAAAGGATTAGACAGTTTTAGTGATGAATACACTGTGAAAAAGCAAATTCTCGTTACAAATGATAGTTTTCCGAGGCAAATGGGTAACACGCTGGTTTTACCATGGAAAGATTTTCTGGGGCAGTTGTGGTCCGGGCAAATCATGTGAAAAGGTTATACTTCCCTCAATTTCCATTTTCCCCTTCTGAAAAGCAAAAATGCGATTAAAGCAAGAAATGATTCGGCGATGACAATCGCAAAGCTGGCCCCTTCCAAACCCATATTTAATACAATTGCCATAAACCAGGCCAGCGGAATTTCAAAAAGCCAGAAACTGAATAAATTGATTAACGTTGGTGTGGTGGTGTCGCCACTGCCGTTAAAACCCTGCATCATTACCATACCGAGGGCATAAAACAGAAACCCTGAACTGATGATGCGCAGTGCCAGAATTCCGTTCTCGACGACAACCGGGTCTTCGATAAAAAGTCCAATCCAGTAGGAGGGGAACAGGAACAACAGCAATCCGAGCGAACCCATAAAAAACATGTTCACTATTCCGGTTGCCCACACCGCTTTTTCGGCCCTGTCGGGTTTTTTTGCACCGAGGTTTTGCCCTACAAGTGTTGCAGCAGCATTGCTCAAACCCCAGGCAGGCAGCAAAAGAAAAATCACAATGCGGATGGCAATTGTATAACCCGCCAAAGCAGATGCGCCCGAAACAGCGATAATTCTGACCAGAAATATCCAGCTTGAAGTGGCCACAAGGTTTTGCAGAATACCGCCGCCGGAAATTTTTATCAGCTGCATCATTACTGAAAGCCTGATTTTTAAACTTTCCCAATGAAGCTGAATACGATGATTGCCTTTGAATAACAGATAAAACTGGTAAACAACTGCTAAACCCCGGCCATTTGAAGTAGCAACCGCAGCTCCCATGATGCCCAATTCGGGAAACGGACCGATTCCGAAAATCAATAGCGGGTCGAGGATAATATTAATAATGTTGGCAAACCACATCACCCGCATTGAAATGGCTGCATCGCCCGAACTGCGGAACACGGCATTGATGATAAAAAGCAACATGATAACCACGTTACTGCCAAACATGACAGCCGGATAGAGATAACCTTTTTCGGCCATTTCAGGTGTTGCTCCCATCAGAATTAAGAATTCTTTGGCAAAAATTACCCCGGGAATGGCAATAAAAAGTGAAACAAACATGCTGACAACAATTGCCTGAAAAGCCACGTTACCGGCTTCTTTGGGTTTCTTTTCACCAATTCGCCGCGAAACCAGCGCAGTGGTTGCCATACTTAATCCAACACCAATTGCATAAACTACTGTCATCACCGATTCGGTGAGTCCCACAGTGGCAACTGCGTCAGGGCCTAATTTCGAAACGAAAAAGATATCGACCACTGCAAAAACCGATTCCATCACCATTTCCAAAACCATTGGAACGGCAAGGATAAAAATGGCCCGGCCCAGCCTGGTTTCGGTAAAGTCGCGCTCCGAACCGGCAATCGATTCTTTGATGTCACGCCAGACTTCGGCGTAATCGATTGCTTTAATGTGATTTAGTAATGAAAATCGCTGTTTTTGCATTATAATGATTTCACACAAAAATAGACATTTTTATCTGAATAGCTGATTTGTTGAACCTGTTCAAAGGGAAACTGTTATTGTTACAAAACTTTAAAAACCAGGTATGCATAAAGTATCCGGAATAATATTATCAATCCTCACCCTCTTTTTATTCTCGTGTTCCGAAAAAAATCAGTTTCCGGAGAAAAAAAGTGTGAAGTTGTCATTAACTGCGGTGAAAGCAGACCAGCCAATTTTAAAAAATGTAGTGACTGTTCCTGATAGTTTGGCTAGTCAAAGTTTGAATGATGAACTGCAACAACTAAAAAAATTCATTGGAAAATATGAAAATCGTGACCCCGATTTTTCGCTGGAAACCATGGAATCGCTTTGGGAGACGGTGAATACCAAATCGGATGTGGCTGGTTTGGAGCGAGTTTCTGCATGGATTGAAACATCAGGTTTTTTGCTCGAAATAACCGGAAAACCCAAATATGCAGCAGCTTTGCAGCAACTTACCACTGAAAAAAATATTGGGTTAAATGAATCTGATACCAAAACTGCCGGACAACGTTTAATGCCCTACATTTTTACCAAAGATGTTGACCATATTTTTGTCAATATTTTTGTGAATTCGTCGGTTGAGTATGATCATTCCCTGGGTGGAAAAATTAAAGTCACCCAGGAATTGACAGGCTCAAACAGTTTACTATTGAAATTCAGCACCACGGAAAAACGGTACATCGAAGTACATATTCTCATACCGGAAGAAGCCCAAAATGCCACGGTAACCGAGAAAAATGTAAAATATGTTGCCACTCCGGGTGAATATTGTCTGATTGCCCGCAAATGGAAGGAAGGCGACATGGTTGAAATCAAATATTAGAATATCGGAATAATAGAATGTTAGAATAAGCAGAAGTCCGTAGTTTTCTTGTATTTGGTTTGCTTTTAAATTCTAATCTTCTGACCTTCATTATTCTAATCTTCCTAGTGCTTTGGCATGGCTTTCAGCATGGCAAGTCCGCCCTGCGAAGTTTCGCGGTACTGACTTTGCAAATCGACACCCGTTTTGTACATGGTTTCCACCACTTCATCAAAACTGATGCGATGCCGTCCATCTGAAATAATGGCGTAAGTTGTGTGAGCCACAGCCCTTTCGGCTGCAAACGCATTTCGTTCGATACACGGAATTTGAACCAGTCCGGCCACCGGGTCGCAGGTTAATCCGAGGTGGTGTTCCAGTCCCATTTCGGCAGAATATTCAATCTGGTAAATGGTCCCGCCCAACAGTTGCGCCGAGGCTGCCGACGCCATTGCACAGGCAGTTCCCACTTCGCCCTGGCAACCCACTTCAGCTCCCGAAATTGATGCATTTCGTTTCACCAGGTTTCCGATTAAACCGGCAGTTGCCAACGCACGAAGAATGGCAGTTTTATCCGAATCATAAACTTTTCGCGCATACTCAAGAACAGCAGGTAAAACGCCACAAGCGCCGCAAGTTGGGGCTGCCACAATTTTTCCACCCGATGCATTTTCTTCTGAAACGGCCAGTGCAAAAGAGAAAAGCTGCGACCGGCGTTTAAATGGTGTGGCATAATTTTTCCCTTTCAGATGGTACGATTGTGCTTTGCGCGGCAATTTCAACACACCCGGCAGCACCCCGTCGCTGTTTAACCCGCGGTCGATGCTTTCTTTCATGGCATCCCATACTTCTTCCAGAAAAGCCCAGATTTCGGGGCCTTCCACTTCCTCCACATATTCCCAGTATTGCTTGCCGTTCTGGTTGCACCAGTCCATAATTTCCTGCAGATTTTTGTGCTCATAAATCTGCTTTGTTTCAGTTTCGGTAAAATCGTCGGTAATGGTTCCGCCTCCCACGCTGTACACCGTCCACTCATCAATAACTTTATCAAGACAATCAAGTGCCGTAAGTTTCATGGCATTCGGATGTTTGGGCAAAAATGTTTTTGGTTCCCAGGTAATATTACACTGGAATTGCTGAAAAACATCTTTTATGGCGCGGTCGGTGAGGTGTCCCAATCCTGTGGCGGCAAGACTTCCGTATAAAATCACCTCAAAACGGCAGGCGTGTCTGTTTTTCTGCAAAAAACGCTCCGATGCTTTTCTCGGTCCCATCGTGTGGCTGCTCGAGGGCCCGTGCCCGATGCGGTACAATTCGCGGATTGATTCCATTTCTTATTTTTGATGTGGTGACAAATTAATCATTTCTGCAACAAATAAAACATGACTATTTTGGTATTGAAATCATCATTCTGCAAAGTATTAATTTGAAAAATGTATTTTTATCAGCCAATAATTAAAAAGCAAACTATGAAAAACCTATGCCTGATTTTTATAGCATCAATTTTTCTCGTTTTAAATGGTTCGAGCCAGGAGAAAAATGTTGAAATCAAGTTACCCTATTCGGAGGCGGATTTTGAAACTGTTATTGATGGAGATTCAACCCATTTATTTATGTTGAAAAACAAAAACGGAATGGTTGTTACGCTCACGAACTACGGGGCAAAAATTGTCTCGGTTTATGCTCCCGACCGGTCAGGCAATTTTGCTGATGTGGTTTTAGGTTTTAAATCGATTGCCGAATACCAGAAATATAGTGCCAGTCATGGTGCTGTTGTGGGGCCGTTTGCCAACCGCATTGCCAATGCAAAATTTACAATTGATGGAGTTGAATACCAAATACCTGCCAATAATGGTAAACATTCGCTGCATTCCGGGTCGTCAAGTTGGTATCGCAAAGTTTGGGAATCTCAGAAAAACAAGAATAGTGTGGTGTTTAGTTTGAAAAGTCCGGATGGCGAATTTGGCTTTCCGGGGAATAAAACAGCCAAAGTAACTTATACTTTAACGGATGCCAACGAACTGAAAATTGAATACGAAGTAACCACCGACAAAGCATGCCACATCAACCTCACTAATCATTCTTATTTCAATTTACGGGGAGAGGGAAACGGCGATATTTTAAATCACCAGGTAGTTATAAATGCAAGTAAAAGCACTCCTGTTGATATGTTTATGATACCCACCGGCGAAATTGCCGATATCCGTGGAACTGAGCTCGATTTTACCACGCCGCATACAATTGGCGAAAGGATTGATGATGCCTCAAATCCGCAATTGAAGTTTGCCATCGGTTACGATTTTAATTATGTAATCGATAAAAAGGAAAGTGAACTTGCATTGGCAGCCAGCGCTTACGAACCTGAAAGCGGAAGGTTTATGGAGGTTTTTACAACTGAACCGGGTGTTCAGTTCTATACAGGAAACCATTTAAGAGGAGCAGAAACCGGAAAATCGGGCGTTCCATACTCAAAACGTACTGGATTTTGCCTGGAAACGCAGCATTTCCCCGATAGTCCGAATCAGCCACAATTTCCAACCACGTTGGTAAAACCGGGCGAGGTTTTTCAGTCAACAACGATATATAAATTCTCGGCAAAATAATCGGAGAATCTGTATTCTTTGTCCTCCCCCTCGGGGGAGGCAGAGGGGGCTTTTTTAATCTTTCACTTTCATAAACCTGAAAAGGTTGAGCATCCAGTTTGGCAGCGGGTGATGGCCCCGTTTTCTGAAGTCGATGTACCAGCCTACTTTTTTGAGGAGCGGAATTTTGTGCGTTTCAACAAATTCAATAAGCGTGCCTTCGGGCGCCTGGATGTAAGCAAAATTTCCGGCCGCTTCACCCATATCAAAGGTGTCCATGGCTTTTGCGCTGTCAACGGTAAACGGAAATCCAATTTCTTTCACCTGTTCGCGAATAGCATCCATGCCGTTGATATCAAAACAAAGGTGGATAAAGCCAGGGTCTCCCCAGATTCGGCCTTTGAAAATATCCTGTGGTTCGCGGTCGAGTACCTGAACAAGTTCAATGACCGAATGACCAAAAAACGGACTGAATGCACCCGTTCTTTTGTCGGTGTGTTGCAACAAAACACGACGAAATTTTTTATCGCCACCCGGAATTCCGGCAAAGTCCTCAAAAACACCGGTTTTGTCGTAAACAATTTTATCGTATTGGAGAATTTTCTGGTAAACGGGCAGGCTTTCTTCCATGTTTTTAACCCCGATAACTGTACCAAAAATTCCGCCGGTCAGCGCTTTTTCCTTCAGTCTGAAAACCCATTTTTCATTCCTGACTTCCCAGATATTATCGTAGATATCTTTTAAGAAAAAGTGCTCGTTTCCGTTGGGACAGGTTTTGATTTTGGTTAACACATTCAGCCCGGAATTTTTGAAAGCCTGAAAAGCAGCTTTGATATCAGCGGTTTTCAGTATGCCAATATTAATTCCCAAATCGCCAAGTTGAATTTCAAATCGACAGGGTTCCGGTTTTTTGCCGGTGTGCTGCCAGATTTCGAAACCGCCGCCACCCTGCATATTCAGGGCCAGCACAGCGTGACGGGTGCGGGTTTTGCCATTGGTGTGTGCCAGCATCAGTTCTGCAGTTGCCTCTTCTTCGAACATGCGGATGTTCATCGAGAAATGCTGACGGTACCATTTCCAGGCTTCATTTACATTTTCAACACCAACACCTAATTGCTGAATACCATTGATTTTTATTGACATATTTATTTGCTTTACACTGGTTTGTAAAGACGCATCGTAATGCGTCTCTAACATAAATTAATTTTTTATCCTTGATGACAAATAATAGTATAAACCGGGTAAAAAGCGGCGGATGTGCACCATTATCAGTTCCTTTCCACCGACAAGAATTTCTTTTTTCTCTTTTTTCAATCCACAGAAAATAATCTGCGCGGCTTTTTCGGGAGTTATTCCACCGTCCTGTCCGGCGTCCATTTGCCCATGAACTGTGCCGTCTTTTGTAATGGCATTCACCGAAATATTGGTACGAACCCGACCGGGAATAAAAATGGAAACCTTGATATTGTTCTGCTTATTTTCAGACCGGAGACTTTCAAAAAATCCATGCAATGCATGTTTTGTAGCCGAATACGAAGAGCGCTGCGGAAAACCGAATTTGCCAACCAGGCTTGATGTTACAGCCAGTTGACCACCGCCATTTTTTATCATATCAGGCAAAATGGCTTTGGTAAGTGCGATGGCTCCGAAAAAATTAATTTCAAAAATCTTTCTATCGATAAAAAGGGGAGTTTCGCTCACCAGCGACCGCTGACTGATGCCGGCAAACTGGTACAAACAATCAACTTTTATCTTTTTATCTAAAACAGATTGGGCCGCTGCAACCACCGATTTTTCGTCTGATAAATCCATGGGTACAACCTGCGTGGTACATTTGTTTTTTTCGCAGTCTGATGCAACTTCCTTCAAGCCGGTTTCATTAATATCCGAAAGAATCAGGTGGGTGTTTTCTTTTGAAAACCTGAGCGCAACAGCCCTCCCTATTCCGGAGGAAGCGCCTGTTATCCAAATGGTTTTACCGTCGAAACGCATGATTTTTTGTTTATGAGGTGCGAATATAACAGAATAATTTTGTGGTTGAACCTTTCGAAAGCCCGAATATTATTGTCAGGTTGAAACCTGAATTCAATCCGATACTGAAATTTTCTAACTGACAACACTTTATTCATTGTGAAAATTTAAATTTGAGCAAAACTAAATCAAAATGAAAGCCACAAGTTTCTTTTTAATGTTTTTGATTTCAGCAATCATTCATGCACAAAACGAATTAAAATCTGCCGATGCGCTTGTGTCGCCCCGCAATGCAAAAACTACCATTTCTGTTGGTGGAGCTGGTGCTGATATTGGTGGTTTTACCAGTCAGACGATTCAACTGCCAGTGGATGCGGTGGCAAAAACCGGCGGAACTGTAAAACTGACAGCGGGAGTATTTGCAATAAAAACGCCGGTTAGAATGAAACCGGGTGTGAAACTGATTGGTTCGGGAAGAGAAACCATTTTGAAACGCACAAAAGGTTTTCAGACAAAATTTGTGGTGGATGCCGATTTTGGCGAATTGAAACTGATGGTAGAAAATGCAGATGGTTTTGAAATCGGCATGAAAGTGCAGGTGACCGACGATGAAAACAACAGTTGCTGGAATGTTTCAACGGCATTTATTACTGATATTCAGGATGAAACAATTTATGTTGACAGGGGAATGATTCGTGATTATCGTTCAGATAAAAACGGGCTTGTTTCAAATGCTTCTTCGGTGATTGATGTAATTGAAGCATCGGTTGTTACCATATCCAACCTGGTGGCTGATGGCAACCGGGCCGAAAATTTCTTTGCCGATGGTTGCAATAATGCCGGAATTATGGTGATGCACTCAAAAAATGTCACCATCGACAATGTTCACGTGAAGGATTTTAATGGAGAAGGAATCAGTTGGCAGATTACTGAAAATGTAACGGTGAAAAACTGCGAGATTTCGGGCAGTGGCAATACAGGTTTGCATCCCGGGACAGGTTCACCGTTCTCGGTAATCGAAAATAACGACATCCACCACAGCGACAACGACGGACTTTTTATCTGCTGGAGGGTTTACAATAGCCGGGTTACAGGCAATAAAATGCATAACAACGGGCGTTTCGGAATTTGTACAGGTCACAAAGATGCGGATGTTTTTTTTCTGAAAAATCATGTTTTCAACAATGGCAGTGACGGCATTAACCTTCGTGGTGAGCGCGAAGCCAACGCCCCTCACCGCAATACTTTTGAAGGAAATATTATTGAGAACAATAAAGGTTACGGGTTTTCAGTCAATTCACCGGCTAAAGATTTATTGCTGAAAAATAACCAGTTTAAAAACACAGCAAAAACTCAAAAGGCCGCTATTTACATTTACAAGGGAGGTACAAAACCCCAACTCGAAAACAACCAGTTTGATAAACACGAACTGGGAGAAGTGGTGGTTGAATAGAAGATTATTTCTTTAATTCTGTGCGGGGGCACAGAAAGCCAGCCCGGTGTTTTGATCGGAATATCCGGATTATTTTTCTTTACTTCTTTTATGCACCAGGAATAGTGATGCGCCAATTAATAAAATCCCCAAGGTGAAAATTCCCCAGTTGTAATATCCCGGTTCCCACTTTGTGAGAATTTCCAGAAATTCAGTGTCTTCGGCAAGGGTAAAGAATTTACGGATAAAGTCACCTCTGATGATCATCATGCTAAAATCAATAATAAAGGTGTACAAAATTGTGGTGGCCCCCGATAACAAAAGCACGAGCTCCATAACCGCCAGTTTTTTTAGCCTATTTCTGAACAGATGGATGTCAAAGATCAACGCAGCAACAATCATCAGCAGTGAGCAAATGACAGGTACCAGCACCGGGCCTGCCCAGGTCACAGGAATCAGGAATAGAATATCCCAGGTGATAAGCGATTCGGGCCAATTGAGAAAAATCTTCAGTCCTGCATAATAGATAATATCCCAGATTCCGAAAATAAAAAGGAACACAGAAAACCGTTTCAAAAAAGTTTTACCCGAAATCCAGGCAACCGATCCCAGCATCAACAGCGTTGAGATTTCGCGGACCCACTCGATTAAAATTATTCGTGGAGGAAGTTCCTTTAGTGGAAACCGGAATCCATCTGGGTAGTATATTTCACGAATGTAAACAACCACGATGGCTTCCAGAAAACCCATGGAAACGGCAAAGATGATCAGCGGGAGGTAATTATTGCTACGTATAAAGCGGACCAGGTTCATCGGATAAATTTGGGGTTTAATTTCTGAATAAATATCCAGATTTACAATTGCATTCAGAACTGTTTCAGAACCACTTTCTACTTTGTAATTAACAAATCTGTGAAAGGATGCCTGGTTATTTTGAACAGAATCAGACCCTCTTTTGCTGTTTTTCCGGAATAATCAGGCTGAAAATCATTGCCATGGCAAATGCCAGCAGATAGCTGACAAGTCTTTCAGAAATTCCTGTGGGTTCAAGCAGCCAGGTTTTCCAAACCACCGCTGAAACTGTACCGGTAATGAGGCTGGCAAATGCACCAGCCCTCGAAAATCGTTTCCAGAATAGGAGTAAAACAATGGCCGGACCAAATGAGGCACCGATGCCGCTCCATGCGTACGAAACCAATCCGTAAACTGTATCTTCCATGGTAATCGCCAAAAGAAAACCAATCAATCCGACAACCAAAATGAGCATTTTATTCAGCAGTAGCATCTTTTTTTCGCTGATTTTCTTTTTAGAAACCTGGTGGTACAAATCTTCGGTTGATGCGGTGGAGACAACAATTAATTGTGACGAAGCTGTTGACATCATCGCCGATACAGCACCCGATAAAAGTATTCCGGCCAGTATCGGGTTGACGAGCGTTACTACCATGGCGGGCATTATTTTTTCAGAATCAGCAGCAATTCGTGCAGTCATTTCGCCCAACGCGCCTGCTTTGACCAATTCGTAACCGATAACTCCAATCATGAAGGCGCCGCCGTAAGAAAGCAATGTCCACAACACGGCCACCCAGCGGCTTTGTCGCGTTTCTGCCTGGTTGCGCATGGCCATCATTCGCACCAATAACTGTGGCTGGCCGGTATAACCAAAAGCCCAGCTTAATCCGTTTATAATCAACAGTCCGCCGGTAAGTTGCCCGGCAGTGTGATTCAATGGTTCCGTGTAATTTGCATGAATTATGGTGTTTGCAATATCAATATTCAAAGTGGCAGCAGTAAAAAGCGCAATGATGGGTAAAACCACGCAGGTGAAAACCATCAGAATTGCCTGGAAAGCATCAGTAGCAACCACGGTGATAAAACCACCCAGCATGGTGTAAATAGTAACGAGTACCGAGCCGATAACCATTCCCCAAAAGGGGTCGATGTGAAATGTGTCGTTAAAGATTTTGCCTGCACCACTGAACTGCGCTGCAATATACAGGATAAAAAAGAAGATGGTGATGAAAGCGGTCAGCACACCAAAACTGCGGCTGGTACCTTTGTAAGTTTCAGAAAACAAAGCTGGTACTGTGAGTGCGCCAGTTTTTTGGGTGAGTTTCTGAAGTGGTTCGGCCAAAAATATCCAGAGGAAAAGAATGCCGGCCACACAGCCTGCAGCCACCCAGATTGCCGCCATTCCTTCGCTGTATGCAAGTCCGGTGAGCCCAAGCAGCAGCCACGCCGATTCACCGGTTGCCCGCTCCGACAAAGCCAGCGAAATCCCGGAAATCTTTTTCCCTCCCAAAATAAAATCGGAATTGGTTTTGGACCGGCGGGCTGAATAAACCACAATGCCTATCAGCAAAACAAGGTAAACAATGAAAACAGCAATCATTGAGTTAGTTTTTCAGTTTTGTTAAAGATAGAACCTGATTTTGGTTTTGCAATTATTATGCTTTCTCCGGCACTTTACTCATCGCATATTCGGCCAGTGCAGTAATGGTAAAACTTGGATTGACACCCAGGTTCCCCTGGATGACCGAACCATCAAGAATAAACATTTCAGGATAATTATGAACCCTGAAATCGGGCCCGATAACACCGGTTTCTGCTGTTTTTCCCATCGGGACTCCTCCCAGAATATGCGCTGTTGACGGCACGTTCATCAGTATCTCTGCTGTCGAATTCTGGGGCTGCGCACTCACTTTTTTTGCATAACGGTGCATCACCTCTTGGCCCACCGGAATATAAGCCTGTACCTTATCATTCCCATTGTTTTTCAAAGTGATTCTTTTATTGAATGGCCACTTTTTCAGTACAAAATTCATTTTTGTATCCACCGTTTGCATCACCAGAAAAATAACAGTGTTTTCATCCCAGTGACGGTTGAACATCATCTTCAGGAATTTTACAGGATGAGTAACCACCTTTCCTGCAAAATGCAGAATCCGAAAACCGTTACTGCCTTTTTTATCGGTGGCAACAGTCAGCAAAAGGCGCATCAGGTTCGAACCGTTCGGGTATTTTACCACCTCCACCGAAGTGTTTTCATCGGGACTGAAAATGGAGCTGATGGCAATGCCGTTGTTCATCTTCCGGTCGGCAAAAGTGGCGGTACAAAGCGTTTCGGAGTTGGTCCGTACATTTTTCCCCAGCGTGTCCGACAACCCTGGTAAAGTTTTCAGATTGTGTTTCTGGTTCAGTAATAATTTTACGGTTCCCAAAACACCTCCCGCAATTACAAGTCCTTTTGCCCTGAAAACCTTGCTGTTTCGGCTGAATATTCCTCCTGTTTTCCGGGTGTGAACCAAGTATTCGTTGTTTACAATTTCTATCTTCCAGACTTCAGTTTCGGGTAAAATCTGAGTGCCGGCTTTTTCGGCAAACCACAGGTAGTTTTTGTCGAGGGTGTTTTTTGCATTTTCGCGGCAGCCCACCATGCAACCAGCACAATGGGTACAAGGATTCCGCAGTGGTCCCGCTCCATTAAAATAGGGGTCTATCGGAGTTTGGTCGTCAGAAAAATAGACGGCCACCTGCGTACTGTCAAAAGTTTCAGCCCTGCCGGTTTCAACTGCAACTTCCTCCAATAATTTATCTTCGGTATTTTTGCCGGTAAATTTTGTCCGGCCAAGCATAAACGCAGCCTTTTCGTAGCAGGGTTTCAATACCGTCTTCCAGTCTTGCAGTTCGCCCCACTGTTTGTTGGTAAAAAAACTATCCAGCGGCTCCATCAGCGTGTTGGCGTAAACAAGACTTCCGCCGCCAACACCCGCACCACTTAGTATAAAAGCATGTTTGAAAAGATTGAGTTTCTGAAAACCGAAGAATCCGAAAGCAGGCAGCCAGATGTATTTTCTGATGTTCCAGTTGGTTTTTGGAAAATCTTCAGTTCGCCAGCGTTTCCCCTTTTCAAGGGTCAGCACCGAATATCCTTTTTCGACAAGGCGAAGCGACGCCACACTGCCACCAAACCCGGAGCCAATGACGATATAATCAAACGTTTCAGAATTTACCATTTACTGATTGACGATTTACTATTTAATATCGTTTTGTTTAGTCAAGTCTTTAATTAAGATTAAATGCAAACACCCTTCGACTTCGCTCAGGGTGACTGTCAGACTGAGCGAAGTCGAAGTCTGTTTTGTTATCTAAACGAAATTTATTTACAATTGATGCGCTTCTTTAAATCACTCACTCAATCTCACTCATTCACCCAATTACCCATTCACCCAATCACTTTCCTCTTATCTCCTCAGTTTTCCCTTTCACCCTGATTTCAAGTTTGGCAGCCGGTTCTTTTCCTTTTTCAGAAAAAACACAGTCAAAAGCGATGGAATGATTTCCATTTGATAGTTTGAAAAGTTCCGGATTGATTTTAAAGCCGCCGGTTTTTTCAAGTTGCGGATTAAAAATTTCAATCCATTCGCCACCGGAGTACCTGGCCGACTCTCCATGTTTCAGGTTAACAGGCAGTTCAATCGTCCGGCTGTTGTCGAGTTCCAATTTTATTTTTGAAATGGTTGCATCCTGCACCGAGAGTATAAAATTCATTACTGCATTTTCTTCCTGGTTTTCAAATTTGAAAGTCGAAAATTGTGGTTCGCCTGGCTGTTTTACTTTGTCTTCGTGTTTGAATTTGTAAGAATAAACCTGGCTCAGATTCCAACTGTTTTCGCCGGTTGTTTCGAGGTGAAATTCATTATTAATGTCTTTCATTTTTTCCTTTTGTTCCGCCGTGAAAGCGCTGCTCATCCGGGCTTTTTCCCATTCGCCGATCAGTTTCAGAATTTCTGGTGCCTGTCCGTTGGTTTCCAGTTGCCTGTCGCCTGTAACAAAAGCATAACCCGCATTAAAAGCGGCCGAGCGGGCGAGCATCCATTCAATGTCTTCAACGGGAGTGTTTTCGCGCATGCTGAACCAGCCCAGCATCCCGGGCATCAGGTTGCGCTGAAAATAGGCCTGGTTTTTCAGCCTGTATTCAGTCTGGCTCTCGCGGAACCCGGCGTACCAGGGCTCTCCCCAGTTCATTCGGCTGTAAATGTGCCAGAAATAATGAGTGGTGCGGCTGGCATCGATAATGGTGTGTTTTTTTACTTCTTCCGAAAGCTGATTCCACCAGGTAGTTGTAAATAGTATCTCGCCATAATTTCCCATACCGGTTGAACGGTTGCCCTCCAGTCCATCGAACGAAATCTGGCGCAATCCGCAGTAGTTGTAAAGTTCAGCCAGTTTTTCCGCGATTTCGATGCTGAGTTCCGGGTTTGAAAGAAATACTTTGTAGCCATGGTCG
>DAINOH010000010.1:0-78806 GCA_036735485.1 Draconibacterium sp.
TATTCCCATTTTTTGACCTAATTTTGGTCAACCTATTTCAGGGATGGACAGGATGCTTGATAATAATCCTGAATCTTTTTATCAAGTATCCAGTATCTTCCTTTATCCAGCATCGTTTTCAATCAAGTATCCAGTATCCTTTTATCAAGAATCCAGTATCCTTCTCTATCCAGTATCCAGACTAAAATCCGAATTCTCCTGCGAGTTGTTTTACCCAACTGGCAACGCGTTTGTCGGTTAGTTCGGGTTCGAAATCCTCATCAACCGGCAAACCCACAAATTTTCCGTCGATTACAGCTTCCGATTCATCAAACTCGTAACCGGCGGCAGCAACCTGACCCGATAAAACTGCGCCGTTTTCTGTCAGTTTCTTAGCCAGAATCGCCATGTGGTCCACAAAAGTGGCGGCATAAGTTACATGATCACCCAAACCAAAAATGGCTACTTTTTTTCCTGAGTAGTTTACTTTTTCAATTTCCGGGAGAAAAATTCCCCAGTCATTGTTGGCGAATTTTGAATCCCAGGTATCTTTTCCCACGGTGGAAATACCAAAAATCAGTTTGTCAAATTTTTCGATATCAGCGGCTGTTGCGCCTTTCACCGGAACCATTTCAACCTTGTCGTCACCAATCTGCGTTTTAATTTTGTCGGCAACCCGGTTCACTGCTCCCCCCACGGGACCGTAAAAAATGGCTGTTTTGCTCATAATTCTATATTTTACTGATTAATTACTGGTTATGAATATTGATTTCGCCGCGCACATACTCGCCAAGAATCGACAGGCTCGATGCGCTTTTTAATACCTGGTGAATGGCGCGGTCGTATTTTTCGGGTTTTTCCCATTCAAGGTCCACATGAAACGTGTATTCATTGGGTTTCCCGATTACCGGTACACTCTGTATTTTGGTGAGGTTGATTTCGTTTTCGGCAAACGTGTTTAAAACCCTCGCCAGCGCGCCGTGAAAATGCCCCACTTCGAAACAGATGGAAGCTTTGTTGGTGCCTTCGGTTTTGTTACCGTGTTTCGAGAGAATCAGGAAACGGGTGTAGTTCTTTTTGTTGGTTTCTATTCCGGTTTCGAGCACTTCGAGGTCGTACAACTCGGCCGAGCGCAGGTTACCGATGGCAGCCGCGTGAACCATGTTTTTCTCGCGAACTAATTTGGCAGATGCAGCCGTATCAACGTTCTCGTGTTTTTCCACATTCGGAAAATACTTTTCAATATACTCGGCGCACTGTTCGATGGCCACGGGATGCGAATAAATATCGGTGATCTGAGCCATTTTTGTACCCGGGTTTACCAGCAGGTTTTGCTGAATATGCAGATAAATTTCGCCGATAATGCGCAAATGGTAATCGCGGATTAGTTGATAATTTTTCAGGATGCTGCCGGCAATTGAATTTTCGATGGCCATCACGGCAAGGTCAACCTTGTCGCTGTCCATCATTTCGCAAACGTTGGTAAATGTCTTGCATTCAACAACTTCAATTTTATCGTTAAAATATTTGATGGCCGCATCCTCGTGAAAAGAACCAACAATACCCTGAATCGCAACTCGTTTCATGCTTTAATTTTTACAGAGCCCCAAATATATAAAAATGGATTGGTTATTGTCCGGCCCATCAAAATTTCAGGTTGCAGGAACTTAAACTTTACAATTATGGAATTGGATTCTATAATTGTAAAAAACCGATACTCCATGATTTAACCGCATACTTGCTGACGGAATACAGAACGACACCACATCATCAAGCTTTCAACATAGATTTAAAATTTTGACAACCGTAAAAAGCCGGATGCGACAAGAAACAAATTAAGAATAAGATAAGGAACAGTTTGATGAGCAGCCCTTCCTTCAAATTTGCGGCAGGACTGCATTTTTCAAATGTACAATCCGGAGACAAAATCAATACATTAATCTGCTTAGCGGAATTCCAACAGACATGCCGACAAAAGTTTTATTTACAGGCGAACCTGAATTGTCAGACTTGTTGGTTAAATCTGTTAGCGATGCATAAAACTCAAAACAAACTGCAGGTGTTTTTTTGCTGTTGATTAAAATAACCGGAATACCAATTCTTGCATTTAAAAAATTGCAGGTTCCAAAATTCTGTTGCACAAGAATACTTAATCCAAGGTGATATTCAACTGGAAAATAAACCATCCGGTATTGGAGCGAAGATGTTAAAAAATTTTCGTAGGTACCAATGTATGCTTTATTATTTTTCAGTTCGACATCATGTTGAATATCGGTGCCACCTATAATTTCATATTCAGCATAATTTACTTTTTTAAGGTCGTAACTCATTTTCGAATTATTCAGCAGCAATTCTGCGCTGAGCGTGGCAAAGAACCTGCCTGCCGTGCTGCTTTCCCACAATCTTGTGTGGCTCAGCATTAACCCGGCCGGGTACGATTTTTTTTGCTGAAAATCTTCGTTAAGAGAAGGTGCAACGACATATTTTGAAGAAAAGACCGGAACATATAATTGAATTCCTGTCCAATGGGTACTTATCAGTTTGTAATTCTTTGTTTCAATAAGCGCCACAGCCTGAAGTGTTGCAAATTTTTCATCCGAACTCTCGCTAAGGTTTTCGTAAAACTTCTTTTTCAGGAAGGCTTTGGCCGAATCTTCTGAAAATCCCTGAATATCTTCATTATCAGTTTTATACAGGGCTTCTTTAAAATCCCCTTCCTGATTTTTTATTTCCACTGCCAGTGAATTTATTATACCTGCACGCAGGACATCCATGGTTTGTTTCTGATTTGGTTTTTCCGGGCTGACACTACAATCATAAAAGCGGGTTTTAACTTTCCCCAACCGTTTAAAACCAAGCAATAATCCCATGCCGGTCTCGTTTCTGTAGTCGAGAAAAGATGCAGAATAATTATTTGGGATATTAGCGCTTAACCCAAAACCTAATAAATTTTTTAAAGGTACGTCGGCGCCCGATGCCGTTTGAAAGTTATGGTAAACAGTAAGTTGACTTTCTGCTGTATTAAAAGTCACATAATTGGTAAAATAGGACAAATCGGTTTTTGATGACAGATAACCGTTAACATCCGATAAAAAAATATTCATGGCACGATGCGATATTGCCGTCGCATCTTCGGAATCGCACGATTTTACAAGTATTGTTCTGTTTACAGATTGTAACCGTGAAATAATAGTGTCAGCATTTTGCGCTTGTAAAAAAAACGGGGATATGAGAATGAGCAATATTGAAATTAACCTTTGCATTTTGATTTGGGCAATAAATTTAAAATCCGTTTAATTTTCAAAGTGTTTTATCCAAACCCCATTGCTGCAAAAGCTGGTTTGAAAATATTATTCTGCCTTGTTCATCAAGTAGTTTATTTCTTGACGCGATCCATATATTTGCATCTTCGCCGTACATTCTTTCAATTCTTTCGGGGTACAACTCATTAATTTTTCCCCAATGAAAAGTGTAAGGAATATTTTCTGCATCAAGCCTGTTCCAAACAGCAGTATAAAAATTGTGCGTCATATCTGAAAAAACACCATCTAGTTCAAGGATACAGGTATAATCAAACTTTGTAAAACCCAGTCTGGCATCCGTTTTTTTTATAAACCTGTATGCGAAAAGTCCCGGGAACGGACCAATCGAATCATTCATTTCGAACAGTATTTCAGTGACCCGGTTTACCTGGTCGAGTGGTAAACCAAGGGCTGAACTCATCAGTTTTCCGTGGAGTGTGGTGTTATTAAAGATTTCAGCCAGGGTACCAAACTGTTTTTCGTAGGGAGTGAGTACGGCTGACAATAAAGTATTAACAAGCATTGGTACAAGTGCAGGAACTGCATCCGTAATTCTGCCCATAAAACAAGGGGCGTCATCACCCGGACCAATACCTTCGGCATTCACAACGGGCTTAACGTAATCATTTCTGAAAGGTCTTTTATAAAAAGCCGAAACATATGCCTTGTTTTGCTTGTCATACGGATTAATGTTTACAGCAAAATGAAAAGGTCTCTCTCCGGGGTAAGGTAAATCCAATCCGTCGAAGTTAAGTGTACTCATTGCCTTTTTTAAGTTTGCATCATAATTCAGCCGTCTCATGTATGTTTCGAGTAAAAACAGGTCTTCTGCTTCCACCAAAACCCCGTGTATAATACCAAAACTGCCAAAACTAACAAGCGCCGAATTAAAAAGGTCATCATCCTGGATAAGTTCGGTATTTAATTTCTGAACAAACGAATCTGAAACCACAGGGTAGGACTTTTTTTCAAGCCAGACATGCCGCGCAGGACTTACAATGAGGTGTATCCCAACAACATAATCCTGAACAGCGCCAACATCGATTGACGAACCATGAGCTCCTGTGCCAATGGCTCCGGCAATGGTTTGACCATTACTGGCACCCGAAGTTTTTAACGAAAGATTTTTTGAACGCAGTTCTTTGCTCAGTTCCCAGATTCCGGCTCCGCCTTGTGCAAAAAGTAATTTCTTCGGATCTCCCGTGTAGTTTTCCGATACACTTTTTTCAGAAAGGGTCATAGTGGTGTTCAGTGGTTTGGTATCGAGCATAAAACCATTGGTGGCCGTGGCAACTCTGGTAAATGACCATCCTGCACCCAGAACTCGTAAAGGCGTATTTGTTGCAATCCTTTCGCTGATTACCTGTTGAAGCGCCTTTGTGGCATCATTGTAACTTTCCAGGGCGTCCAGATCGGGTTCGTTTCCGGCAACATACAGTGCCTGAATTTTTTCAGTAAAATTTTCGTGCCGGTTAATCCACTCAGTTTGATTTGTATCGATAAGTTTCATAAAGTTTTCATTTTAAATTTCTCCTGATTTCTTACAAGGTTTACTGCATTTCCATTGTATCTGAACAGGGCTCCAGATACCTAATGTAGCTACAGTAATTAATGAATAGCCGAAATTGGATTTCACTACTACCTGTGACATTCCGTTTACTCCAAGAGAATCGCAGACAGGAGTATGTATTTCTGCAGGCTTTTGCACCAATCCCCAGAAAAAAGCATTGGAAGTAACTGGTTTTGAAAGTTCTGTTCCTTCCTGAGCTTCCGTAGTTACGCGATGTGTGTAACAACTGCTTAATACCAACGCAATTGCAACAATTATCACACCCTTCCTTATTTTAAAACGAATCATGCATTTTTCCATAATCGTAATTTTTAACCTGTTAAATATTAAGTCAAATGTCATATCTGTAACACAACAGTAATAACGATTGTTTATAACTGTTTATCGTTTATAAACCAATTAATTATGATATCTGATTTTATTCCTTTAACTGTTTTGAAAGTGCATTTGGCAAAGCATTTCAATGGATATTTTTTAATTTCTACCCATCGAAAGAGAATAAAACGATCCTCTGGCAACCCAAGTTATCTTGAATACATACAGAGAACCACCGCTCATTACACTCATATTGGCAGTTGACCTTGATAATTAAGGATAATCAAATAAGTTCCTGGAGACGATCGCACCTCGTTGTGGCACGAATTTATGGTGTCGCAAATAATCCAGCAACCACACGATTTTATTGTATGACAGCAACATACCACGCTACAATCGCGCGGGAACAACGGGAACTTAATAAAAGAAAATTGGATATTAAAAAAATCAGTCACAATTTGTGACCGGATAATTTTGCACTTAGCAGATGCCATTTTTTACTGAGGCTGACCCAAAAAGTAAACTTTCTAGTTTCATCGTCATGTTGAACGAAGTCGAAACATCTGTATTGCAATGCGAATGATTTCACACTTTGTTCGAAATGACACACTGAAGGGGCTTTTGGGTCAGCACCAGTAAATGTATTTCAGAACAGATATTGCCCGTCCTGCACCAAAAAATCGCCACGGTGGTTCTGGAAAATGTCCATGCATTTTTGCAAATCGGTGGGCCGGAGTACAATCACTGCGGTGTCCTCGCTATTCGAGAAGGCATACATGTACTCGATAAATACATCCTCTTTTTGTAACAGGTTCAGCATTTTTGCCAGTCCGCCCGGGCGGTTGGGCGATTTTACCAGAATCACTTCGGTGGTTTGTACTGAAAATTTATTCTTTTTCAAAATCTCTTTTGCTTTGTCGGGATCTGAAACAATCAGCCTCAGAATGCCAAAATCGGAGGTGTCGGCTATGGTAAACGCCGACATATTTAAACCTGCATCTCCCAGCAACTGGGTTACTTCGTTAAGTCTGCCTGTTTTATTTTCGAGAAATACGGAAACCTGTTTTACTATCATCTTTGTCAGATTTTACGGTTGTCAATCACTCTTTTTGCCTTGCCTGCCGTGCGTTCTATGGTTTTGGGTTCCACTAATTTCACCCGCACCGAAATGCCCAGCGTGCTTTGTATTTTGTCGGTCAGTTTCTTCCGCAGCGATTCAAGCTGTTTAATTTCGTCGGAAAAAAACTGTTCCTGTACCTCCACTAACAAATTAACCACGTCAAGTGTTTCCTCACGTTCAATAATTAACAGATAATGAGGTTCTGTTTCGCTAAGTTCGAGCAATACGCTTTCAATCTGCGACGGGAAAACATTCACCCCACGGATGATGAGCATATCATCCGACCGGCCCATGCATTTTTCCATCCTCACCAGCGTTCTGCCACATTCACATTGGTCGTAAATCAACCGTGTTAAATCCCGTGTACGGTAACGGAGAATAGGCATTCCCTCTTTTGTGACTGTTGAAAAAACAAGTTCTCCTTTTTCTCCCGGAGGCATTGGTTCGAGTGTTTCGGGATGAATAATTTCGGGGATAAAATGGTCTTCCATTACGTGCATTCCGCATTGGTGTTCGCATTCGCACGAAACGCCCGGCCCGATAACTTCGCTAAGTCCGTAAATATCGATGGCTTTTATTTTCAGTTTTGCCTCAATTTCGCGACGCATATTTTCACTCCACGGTTCGGCGCCAAAAATACCCACCCGCAGTTGCAGCGATTCGGGAGTAATATTCATTTCCTTCATGGTTTCGGCCAAAAAGAGTGCATACGAAGGTGTACAGGCAATAACCGATGTACCAAAATCCTGCATCAGCAGAATCTGTTTGTCGGTATTTCCACCCGAAATTGGAATCACGGTTGCACCCAGGTTTTCGGTTCCGTAATGCAATCCAAGTCCGCCGGTAAAAAGTCCGTAACCATACGCCACCTGAACGATATCGTTTCGGTGAACGCCGGCCATGCTAAGCGAGCGGGTAACCACTTCGGCCCACATTTGCAGGTCGTTTCGTGTGTAGCCCACCACTGTTGGTTTTCCGGTAGTTCCTGAACTGGCGTGTACGCGCACGATTTCGCTCATTGGTACTGTAAACATGCCAAACGGATAACCATCACGCAGATCAGACTTTGTGGTAAAAGGCAGTTTTGACAGGTCGGCAACGCTTTTTATATCGCCAGGGATCAATCCTTTTTCCTGCATTTTTTTCCTATAGCCTTCGTTGTTGTGGTAGATTCTTTTTACAGTCTGAATCAATCTTTCCGACTGGATGGCCTCCATTTCAGACCGTGAGGCACATTCTATTTTTTCGTTCCAAATCATGGTTAGTTTCGAGTTTAAAGTTTAAGGCCTGCCCGGCGGCAGACGGGTTCAAAGTTACGGGTTACGGGTTATTTACTGTTTACAATTTTGGCAAACACTATTTTTTTCCACTCATTCACACAATTACTCATTCACTGAATTACCATTCCCGCATTTTCCTCACTTCCCATACACCACAACATCTGACAAAATTCCGATGTTGTTCTTTTTGAGTTGCAATTGTGCTTCCAAAACATCAGGCACTTCAATAAGTAAAACAGCAGTTTTCTTGTCGCCCACCAACCGGCTGTAAGCGCTGTCGATGTGAATTCCGGTGCGTGACAGGCGAATCAGCAATTCGTCCAAACCTCCGGCTTCGTCTTTCATTTCCAGCGCAATCACTTCGCGCATCACCACCGAATTTCCGGCACCGGTAAGCAATTCATATGCTTTCTCGGGCTTGTCAACCAACAGGTTCAACATACCCCAGCCATGATTGATGTTACTGAGCATCAGCGAGCGGATGTTTATTTCTCCCTTTTTTAAAGTACTTGTGATTTCTTCAAAATGGGTAATTTTGTTTTTCAGGAAAACAGATATTTCAAATGCCATTTTATCAGGTTTTAGTTCAAAAAAGTTTGATATCGAAATTATGAATCCATCAAAATTAATGGTTTATCAGAAATTATAGGCCACAGCAATCATATTTTTAAATGCCGTAACTTTCTGCGCGTTTTTAACTTTTGCAAAATCATTTTTGTCGATATCGCCGTAAGCAGCAGTGTTCCAGGATAATTCGGTGCCTATCATAAAATTCTTGTAATTAAACGACAGCAATCCTGATACTTTGAACATGGTATCAACGTCGGGCGCCATTGCATACATTTCGCCGACATTATTTTCTGAAGTTCCGAAATTTTTCAGATGGCCGGCAAAAAAGCCAGCTTTCCATTTGGTGCCATAAACAATATTGACCCAGTTATACCAGTGATTGAGTGGTGTGTAGGTTTCAAAACCGGTAGCGGGGTCGGTTGAAGCCACCGCATAACCGCCGGGCATCAGACTCTCAGAAAGGTTTTGCCCGAACATGGTTTTAGTCGAGAAAACAAGTTTTTCTTTGCTATATTTCACATAAGCCATTGCGGCTGAAGTATTAAGACGTTCGGTGGTTACAAATTTCCCGGCTGTTCCGGTAGTTGATGTGCGTGGCATAATCGATTTCCAGTCGTAACCGGCACCAACCACCCAATTTGCATTGTAATATTGCACCTGTGCATGAAGATTGGGAACAACCGCATCGCGCTGGTATTTGTAATGTTTTCCATCGGGACCATAATTGTTGTATTCGAACTGGTAAATCGCCGCTGCCATCAAATCTACCCTGGGAGTAATTGAGTATGTGTAGCGCAACTGCGGACTGCGGTTAAAAACGTGGTAAGGCAACCCGGTGTTTTCGTTCAGCATAAACGGGTAAACTTTATCGACAAAAGTAGGGTGCCAGGTGCGGCCAAATAGCAATTTTGATTTTTCCCAGGTGAACAACGTGTAAGCATGACGAAGGCGAACAGCAGGGATCATACTACCTGCTGTAAAATCGATTTCGACGAGTGCGCTGATTTTCGCATCTCCAATTTCGAGTCCTGTAAAACGGGTGCCGAAACGTGTAAAAGTATTCAACATTTTAGCACTCGACTTTGCATTAATATCTTCGCCATTAGCATCATATTCAGGCTTTTTGGGGTAAAGGTCGATTAACTGGTCGCAGGCGTCAACATTGCGGCGCGAATCGTAAATAAAATCATTCCGCACAAACCCCGAAAAATCGACTTTGATGTTTTTTGCGGTTATAAATCCCTGCGAATAAGTGTTGACTGATAAAAAAATCAGTATAAAAAATAAAACTATCCTATTCATTATCATGAAATTAAATATTGAAAAAAAATCGGTTTTCAGTTTATTAAAGTTGAATTTCGAAAACGCAAAAATAATAGGAAAGCCTCATTTGCTTTCAGATAAATAGCTGTTAATAAGCAGCGAAACGTAATTTATTCTGATTATAAATTGAGTAAAAAGTATTTTGTAAAGCATCCCTCCAAATTGTAACATCCGTTACAAAATTAAAGTATAAGAGAACATAAATTTGAACCTGAAATTAACCGATTTTTATCGAATAATGATTAAAAGAATACTTCCACCGCCACGATGGCGTTTTCCGGTGCTGATGATTACCGGAATACTAATCGGATTGGTACTTTTTCTGTTTTATGTTTCAAAGGCGCATTCTTACCTGTCTGATAATCCGGCAACCTGTACCAACTGCCACATTATGTCGCCGCAATACGCAACATGGCAACACAGTTCACACCGCGAAGTGGCGCATTGCAACGATTGCCACGTACCGCACAACAATTTTGTCAACAAATATTATTTCAAGGCCAAAGACGGATTGCGCCACGCTACAATGTTTACACTCCGTCTCGAACCGCAGGTAATTTTTATTCATGAAGCAGGGGCTGAAGTGGTACATCAGAATTGTGTCCGCTGCCATTCAAAGTTGTTAGTGGATCCAAAACTTGCAGCTTCCGTTAACGCACACAGCGCCCACATGACCGATAGAAAATGCTGGGATTGTCACCGCGAAACACCACATGGAAGGGTAAACAGCATTTCAAGCGTGCCCAATGCACGGGTTCCGCTGCCCGAAAGCCCGGTTCCGGCCTGGATTAACGAATACATTAAAAACAAATAATCAAAATAAAACTATGAGTTCAATATTACAAATTACCGAAAAACGCCCCTGGCTTGCATGGGCACTGTTTTTTGCCACCATTGTTGTGGTATTTTTACTGGGTTTGCTGGCGTCGTCGATTGTTGAACGCCGCGCCGAAGCTGCTTTTGTAAATGTTCCTAAAAAGCCGCTCAACCAGTTTGACCCGAGAAATGAAGTATGGGGAGAAAACTTTCCACGCGAATTTCAGTCGTATTATCAGACTGCCGATACTTCATTCCGTAGCAAATACAATGGAAATGCCCCCATCGACATGCTGGAAGAAGACCCTGAACTGGTGGTTTTATGGGCAGGATATGCTTTTTCGAAAGACTATAAACAAAGTCGCGGGCATTACTATGCCATTACCGACATTCACGAGACACTGCGTACCGGCACACCAAAAACGGCGACCGACGGACCGCAACCAGCCACCTGCATGACTTGTAAAAGTCCGGATGTTCCAAGGTTGATGAACCAAAAAGGCGTTCAGGCATTTTATACCGGTACCTTTGCCAGCCTGGGCAGCGAAGTAATTAACCCGATTGGTTGTGCCGATTGCCACGATGCAAAAACCATGAACCTGACCATCACCCGGCCAGCGCTGGTGGAAGCCTTTGAACGTCAGGGAAAAGACATAAAAAAAGCAAGTCATCAGGAAATGCGGAGTTTGGTTTGTGCGCAGTGTCATGTGGAATATTATTTCAACAAAAAAGTGGCTGAAGGTGCCAACTACCTTACTTTTCCGTGGGACAACGGGATGACAGTGGAAGATATGGAAGCCTATTACGACAATGCAGAATTTACCGACTGGACACATGCGCTTAGCAAAGCTCCGATGCTGAAGGCACAGCACCCCGATTATGAAGTTTACACCACCGGAATCCACGCCCAGCGCGGCGTTTCGTGTGCCGACTGTCATATGCCTTACAAAAGCGAGGGCGGCCAAAAATTCACCGACCATCACATGCAGTCACCACTGAACAACATTGCCAACTCATGCCAGGTTTGCCACCGCGAGGAAGCTTCTACGCTGATGGCCAATGTGTACGACCGCCAGGATAAAATAATTGAAAACCGCGACAAGCTTGAAGAATTGCTGGTTCGCGCACATGTGGAAGCCAAAAAAGCGTGGGATTTGGGAGCTACCGAAGAACAAATGAAAGAATTGTTGAAAGGAATTCGTCATGCACAGTGGCGCTGGGACTACGCGGCGGCGGGTCATGGAAGTTCGTTCCACTCGCCTGTGGAAGTGGGCCGTGTGATTTCAACCGGAATAACAATAGCACAGGAAACCCGCATCAAACTTGCACGTTTGCTTGCACAACTCGGCCATAATCAGGAAATTCCGTACCCTGATATTGCAACCAAAGAAAAAGCCCAGCAATTTATCGGGCTTGATATTCCAAAATTGAATACAGAAAAACAGGATTGGCTGCAAACCGTGGTTCCTCAATGGATGAACGAAGGAAAAGTACGGGAAAAAACTTACGACGCCCTGTATTCCATTAAGTAATATATAAAATTGATAATCAATGAGTAAACTAAAATACACAATTTTAGCTGTTATAGTTTTGTGTCTCACGGAAAACATCAGCGCCCAATTTACTCTAACAGGCGAGTTTCGTCCGCGTACCGAGTTCAGTCACGGCTACAAATCACTGGCTTACGAAAACCAGGATTTATCGACCATAACCAGTCAGCGCACACGCTTAAATGCCCTGTTCAGCAACGAATTTGTAAAAACCAAACTGGTTTTGCAGGATGTGCGGAACTGGGGCAGTCAGCCGCAATTGGTGGCCAATGAAAATTATGCCACATCAGTTCACGAAGCCTGGGCTGAAGTATTTTTTGTTCCGGAATTTTCGTTGCAAGCTGGCCGTCAGGAATTAAATTACGATGACCAGCGCATTTTCGGAAATGTGGGATGGACACAACAGGGGCGCACTCATGATTTAGCGCTGCTGAAATACAAAAAGAATTTTACACTTCATTTCGGCATTGCACACCACGAAAACAGCGACATCACCAACAACCTGTACGACGGACCCGATGCTTACAAAGACCTGCAGTTTTTATGGTTCAACAAAACATGGAAAGCCAATTCGCTGAGTTTGCTGGCACTGAATAACGGGGTTCCGGTGATGGAAGATTCTGTGCAGGTGAGCAAATACAGCCAGACTTTGGGTGGCCGGTTTAACCGGAAATTTGAGAAATGGTCGGTGGCAGCAAATCTTTACTATCAAACCGGAAAACACAGCAATGGTAAGGAAATAAGCGCCCTGAATTTTTTAGCCGAAGCCACCCTGAAAATGGGAATTACAGCCGGTTACGAATATCTTTCGGGAAACTCGTATGATAAAAATGATAAAGTTTATGCATTCACGCCATTTTACGGAACCAACCACAAATTCAACGGTTTCATGGATTATTTTTATGTGAGCAACCACATCAATTCGGTTGGATTGAACGATGTCTATCTGAAATATGGCTGGAGCAAAAAGAAATTCAGCGTGAATGCCGACCTGCACTATTTTGCATCGGCAGGAAAAATAAATGCCGATGCCGGTAAATATTTAGGCACAGAAATCGACCTGACTTTGGGTTACAAATTGCACGAAATAGCCACATTAAACGCCGGGTGGTCGTCGATGTTTGCCAGCGAAAGCATGGAGTTGCTGAAAGGTGGTGACAGTAGCGCCAGCAACTACTGGGCATACATCATGCTGACGGTTACACCGGCATTTATTAAGTAAAATAATTTGAATAGTAAATCATCTTTTTTATTCTGAATGCACAATTATTGCCTTTTAGGAGAAATAATAGACAAAGGATTTACTGCCACAACGTGGCAGAATTTGAATAACCCCATACGAAGTGCGGGGCTAAATAGAAACAAAATCCGGAACCCTGAAAGGGTTCAACACCAGAATCTTAAACCCTTTCAGGATTTTGTTCTGCTTTTTTGCTTGTCCACCGGTTACACCGGAGGTTATTCACATTCAAGCCCTGCAGGCTTCAATAATTAGTGTTGAATTCGGATTAATTTGTATTTTGTTGTTTGTTCAGAAAAACATGCCATGAGTAAAAACAGATTGCTGAAAATCTCTAAAAAGCTGCACAAGTGGCCGGCAATTATTATTGCCTTTATTGCCATTTTGTTTGCTTTTTCGGGAATTGTAATGAACCACCGCGGAGTTTTTTCGGGAGTTGATGTTTCAAGAAACCTGCTTCCCGGAAATTACAGTTACAACAACTGGAATCTTGCAGCGGTTCGTGGAGCGATTGCCCTTGACAGCACCACCAGCCTGATGTATGGCAATATCGGCGTCTGGAAAACCGGTGACGATTTCCAAACTTTTGAAGATTTCAACCACGGATTTCCCAAAGGGATTGATAACCGTAAAATTTATTCGGTGGTTCAGTTTAAAAACACACTTTTTGCCGGAACTCAACTCGGTTTGTACAAAAATGAAAATACAAATGGCTGGCAGAAAGTTGAAATCAACACAGAAGACCGGATTGCTGATTTGGGTTTAAAAGGTGACACTTTGCTGGTTCTCACCCGGAATTACCTGTTGAAATCGGCTGACGGAAACGATTTCGAAATTGTGCAGCTCCCGCAACCTGTTGGATATGTGCGCGAAACCGGTCTTTTTGATACTTTCTGGCAATTGCACAGTGGCGAATTGTGGGGACTTCCCGGAAAACTGATAGTTGATTTACTGGGAATTGTGACTATTTTTCTGTCGGTAACCGGGTTGCTTCATTTCTTCTTTCCAAAAATCATCAGTCGCCGCAAAAAGAAAATGCAGGAAACGCAGGGTTTGATTTCTGTGAAAAAAACCAACCTGCACTGGCACAATGTGGTTGGCTACATTTTTGTTGCTTTTCTGATTATCAATACCTTTTCGGGAATGCACCTGCGACCGCCGCTTTTGATTGGCATTGCCAACAAAAAAGTGGGCATTATTCCCGGCACCCACCTCGACAATCCCAATCCATGGTTCGACAAACTGCGCCGGATTCATTGGAACGAATCACTGAAACAATATGTTTTTTCCACTTCCGAAGGTTTTTATTTTGCCGGCGAATCAATGACAAACACTTTACAGCCAGTACTTTCACAGCCACCTGTAAGTGTGATGGGCTGCAATGTTTTGCACCCTTTAAATGATAAAATTTATGTGGTTGGTTCGTTCAGTGGCATGTTTTTATGGAATATTGAAAACGGTGCAGTGGCCGATTTCTTCAGCAGGGAACAATACATTGCACCAACCGGAATGCAGAGTCCCATTGGCGCAAATATGGCCGCTGGTTTTATTGAAATGAAAAACGAAGCTGTGTGGTTTGATTATAATTCGGGGGCAAAAACGCTCATTTCTCAGAACTTTGTCGAAATGCCCGAAGAAATCGTAAAAGCCTCGCCCATGTCGTTGTGGAATGCAGCATTAGAAATACACACAGGACGTATTTTTGAGAATATTCTGGGACCATTTTACATTTTGTACGTTCCGCTGGCCGGAATTTGCCTGTTACTGGTGTTTGTCAGCGGATTCTGGCTGTGGTGGAAAATGTATCGGAAGAAGAAACCAAAAGTTATGAATTCAGGCAAAAATTCATAACTAAACTTATGAATTTAAGCTTGAATTCGTAAGTTTAAGAAAAACATTTCTATAAAGAAGGAACTTTAGGAACTTCCAGACAGTGTGAAATTCAATAAATATTCAGAAACAAAAGACTAACTCCAGAAAACTGCATCAACGCTGTCATTTCGACGAGTATGCGAGGAGAAATCTCTTCGAACAGGCAGATTTCTCCTAACGTCGAAATGACAAGAAAATGGAATTGTGTAAATAGTCGCGCAGTCGATAGTCATTTTACCTGCTACTAAATATAGAAATGTTATGGATTAATTCCTTTTGCAACTCACCACCAGCGGCAAATGATTTCCACCAAAAGGTTCCTGTTTAAAATTTGAAAATAATTCAATTTCTAAGAATCCGACATTTTGTAGCAATTCAATCAAATGCCGACTTTGCAACGCCAAAAGCGGGGTTTCGTTTTTTATGGTTTTGTTTTCTGCTTTTATCAGTAATTCAGTTTGAAACGAAAGAAGTGAACCACTTTCCGGAAACCTGTATTTTCTTGTAAACCTGATATTTTCGGTGTCAATTAAAGGAAGTTCAGTTACAGATTCGCTCAGAATATAATCGTAATTGAGTATTTGCAGCAAAAAATGTCCGCCGGGTTTTAAAACTGCAAAAGCGCCGTCGAGCATTTGCTGCACCAAAGCGGGTGTTTGCAAATGCACAAGCGTATTTCCAAAACACAGCACCCCATCAAATTGTCCGGGTTGAAAATCGCTTTTGAGTTCAAGCATGTTGCCTTTCTGAAATTTGGGATTGGCAGTTTCAAAATCTTCAACCCCGATTTTGGCTTGTGCCTGCTTCAGCAAATCTTCATTCAAATCGATTCCCGTAACAAACGCTTCGTTCTTTGCCAGTTGAATGGCCAGTTCTCCGGTTGCGCAGCCAATATCCAGCAACTGTTTTCCGGCAAGTTCCCCTACCCTGCTTTTTACAAACTCCAACTGCACCACCTGAAACGGAAAAATTTCCGCATAATATTTTGAAATGGAGGAGTAAAATTCGTTCTGGTTGTCTTTCATGTTTCTAGCTGCTTGCTTTTGGCTTTTAGCTTCTGGCTATTGGCTAATCAATTGTATATATTTCAATTCTAATATTCTGACCTTCTAGCATTCACGCATTCTTCTCAATCCTTATCCTCGCATCCACGGCAAGAATCTGGTTTTCATCACCTAATAACGGATTGATATCCATTTCTTTAATCTCTGTGGCAAATCGTAGCAAACTTGACAGGCGCACAATGATTTCGGTGAATCTCGGCAGATTTACACCCGGCTGTTTGCGGAAACCTTTCAGAATTTTATATGATTTCAGGCTTTCAATCATCGCTGTTGCTTCTTCAAACGAAAGCGGCGCCAGTCCCGAAGCCACATCTTTCAAAACTTCGACATAAATTCCACCCATTCCACACAGCACAATGTGCCCGAATTTGTCTTCGTATTTGGCGCCCAGGAAAAGTTCCATTCCCGAAGCCATCTGCGCAATCAGCACACCTTCAGCGCCATCGATTCCAAAAAGATGGTGAAATTCTTTCCGCACCTGCGCAATGTTTCTCACATTCAGAATCACGCCACCAACCTCGGTTTTGTGCAGTGGTCCGATTACTTTCATCACCACCGGAAAACCAATATTCATAGCTGCCAGCACCGCTTCGGTTTCCGATTTCGCCACAATTTCCTTCACCCGCGGAATACCGGCGGCATCCAGCAAACGGTGCACCGTTTCGGGAGACTGGTAACCATCGGGAGAACTTTCTACAATGTTTCTGATTTCGCTGATATTGACCCCTTCCATAAAAATTGCATTTTCAGAAGGCGGTGGTGTGCTCATTACTTTGGTTAGTGCGCGCCCCAGCAAAACCTCGTCAGGAAAATTCACATTTCCCTGCGAAAGAAAAACTGCAACATCTTCTTTTACATTGATTAACGAAGGCAGAATCGGAAAAATCGGCTTTTTGCAGGTCTTCATTTTTTCGCTCAGCAACGCATAAACATCGCCGATAGGAAACAAACCCGGACTTCCAAAAATCACCGCCATTCCATCAAAATCAAAATCGTTCTCGCAGGCATCGATAATTTCGCCCAATTGTGCTGCAGTTCCGGTTGCCAGAAAATCGATGGGATTCTCCACAGAAGAGCCTGCAAACAGTTTATCTTTCAACGCCGATTTTGCAGGCGAATCTTCAATCTGCGGAATTTTCAGTCCGCCACTTTCGAGTGCGTCGGTAAGCATCACTCCCGGACCGCCGGCATGTGTGATGATGGCCAGTTTTTGCCCGGAAAGATTCTTCCCCGACAAAACACAGGCAACCGTGGTCAGTTCTTCGCGGCCATAACAGCGTACAATTCCGGCTTTGCGGAAAAGCGCGTCAACCGCGGCATCGGAACTGGTTAGCGCACCCGTGTGCGACGAAGCAGCCCTACTTCCGGCCTGTGAACTTCCGGCTTTTATCGCCGCTATTTTGCAACCTTTCCGGATTAGCGACGAAGCATGAAACAGCAGTTTATCAGGATTGGCAATGTTTTCAATGTACAACAGTTTTACCTTCGGACTTTCGCCATCGACATAATTTTCATCGAGATACGCCAGCAAATCTTCCACGCCGGTTTGTGCACTGTTACCCACCGAAAAAACATTGGCAAACCGCAGGCCTTTGGGAATCCCCGATTCGATAATAAAAACCGCCGTGGCACCCGAACCTGAAATAAAATCGCAACCATCAGACGTTAATTTGGGAATGGGCGTGGTAAAAACGCTGGTATGCGAAGGTGTCATCACCCCGATACAATTGGGGCCAATCAAACAGGCATCATGACTGTTCACGACTTCAACAATCTCTTTTTCGAGCTTTTTCCCTGCTTCGTTTGTTTCGCCAAAACCTGCCGAAATAATGATAAATGCTTTTGTATCATTTTGTTCGGTAAGTGTTTTTACAACCGGCAAACAATGTTGCGCCGCAATGGCCAGAACCGCCAAATCAACGGACGGCAACTCATCAACCGATGAAAAAGTTGGAACTCCCTGAACCGACGTTTCGTTGGGATTGACAGCATAAATTTCGCCTGCAAAACCGTTGTCAATCAGGTTTCTGACAATCTTTCCACCGGGTTTCGAAATGTTGTTCGACGCCCCGATTACAGCAATGCTTTCAGGATGAAAAAGCTTTTCATTAATCATCAGCCAATATTTTTATGCCGATAAAAGTAACCTTTTTTGCAGCAACCATTGCTGACATATTTCAATTTGCGTAGTTTTAAAACCCTGAAATGAAAGGCCGATGTCAGAATCAAAAGCGCAGAAAATTGTTGTTTTTCTTACCCTTGAAAATACCGATAAAAACCTGATTTTAAACGGAATCAGGATTGCAACTATTTTTAAAAAAGAGCTCTGTCTTTGTTTTAACACCGGCAAAAAAAATACAGATAAACTGAATGCTGCCAAACAAAAACTGGCAGATTACCTGGTTCCCATCAAAAATGAATTGCCAAATCTCCCGGTTTCTACTCTTGTTACAACAGACAAACTAAGAGACCTGCCCGAGAAACTTGCCGACGATTTTGAAGCGATTATTTTAATTGCCGGTTCCGTAAATTTCCCGAAATATGCCACGGCTTTAGAGGAAAGCCCGGTTCCGTTTTTGTTTGTGAACGAAAACTCAGAACATTTTTCGGAATTCAAAAAAGTTGTTTTGCCGGTTGATTTAAGAAAAGCAAACAGCGAAAGCATTGTCTGGACTTCCTATTTCGGGCGTTTTAACGAGGCTGCGCTTGTGGTTGTGGCTGCCAGTCAGAAAAACAAAGACGACAATCAGCAGGTAAAATACAACGCGGCGCTGGCAAAAAAACTGTTCCAGAAATTTAAAATCGAACACAAAATTTACAAAGGGGCTAAATCGAGTTTTCAGAATGCTTTTGAGGCGCTTGAAATGGCACAAGCTTCTGACTGCGATTTATTGGTTATTTTGGGCAGTTCGGTTATTACTCCATTGGACAGGTTAATTGGGTTACCCGAAAAAAAGATTTTGAAAAGGGCAGGAAATCTGCCGGTTTTACTGATCAACCCAAGAAAAGACAATTACATTTTGTGCGATTGACAATACACTTATGGATAAGGAACGTTGAAGCATAACTTTCGTTATAACACAATTCGGTAATATTAATATATACAATGGATAGCATTTTCTAATCGATTTGCTACATTCGCGGCCAAAATCTGACATTGATGAAAGCACTGCTGTTTATGCTCTTTGGTTTTTCGGCATTGTGGGCCACTTCGCAAAATTTTGAGTACAAAGTTCTTTTTGAAGGAATTGGCGATAATCGGGAGTATTTTAACGATTATGGTTATCCACAAACCATTTTAGGTTCAAGAGCTGCGTTTGAAGGAGGTGTTTCATCTGATAATCATAAATTAAGAATGGGGTTCAGCTATCTGTATGAATTTGGCAGCCAGCCTGATGCACAAAAAGTAAAACCAATTATATACTACCAGTTCACAAGTCCGGAATTCGACTTTCTGTTTGGTGCATTTTCACGCCGTGATAAAATTAATTTTCCACTGGCAATGCTCACCGACACATTGCTTTATTATAGGCCCAATATTGAAGGGATGTACGGAAAATATACCTGGAACTGGGGTTGGCAAAACGGATTTATTGATTGGTTGCAGCGCCAGACTGATGTGAATCGTGAAATGTTCACTGCTGGGAGCTCGGGCGAAATATTTGCAGGTCAGTATTTTATAGAAAATTATTTTTTAATCACTCATGTTGCAAACCCAGGGGTCAGAATTGAAGGTCAACATATTAAAGATTACATGGGGTTTTCACTTCGGGCAGGTATTCAAACAAAAGAAAAAGCTGCATTTCAAGGTTATCTGAAAGCTGGTATTCTCAACTCAGCATACAGGGAGCGAAGTGTAACCGACGGTTTTATCATCGCCAATAGTTTGTTTGCCGAAGCTCGTGGACAATGGAAAAGCCTCGCAATAAAAACTGTTTTGCATTCGGGCCAAGGTCACAGTTTTGCTTTTGGCGACAATTTTTATCGTGCCAATAACTATTCACGCACCGATCTTATCTGGTATTTTTTGAATAAAGAACAAATCAAAGGACATTTTAACTGGTCGCTCCATGTTATTGACTGGCAGGAACTTAATAACCAGCAGCAGCTCTCGATTATTTATGTTTTCGGAAAGTAAATCCGGGTTACGAGTTGCGGGTTACGGGTTGCAGGTTAAAGAACCCTTGTGAAACAGTAACTTATTTACTCATTCACCCAATAACCCATTCACCTGTTCTCCTACTCCACTATTTTCATTTCGTTGAGCAAATACCCTGCACCGGCATATTTATCGATGATAAAAAGCACAAAACGCATATCGAGAGAAATATTGCGGCAAACTTTAGGGTCGAACATAATATCGCTCATGGTACCTTCCCAAACACGGTCGAAATTGATACCAATCAACTCGCCGTTATCGTTAACGACAGGACTTCCGGAGTTTCCACCGGTAGTATGATTCGAGGCAACAAAACAAACCGGAACGCTGCCATCCGACTCATATCTTCCGAAATCTTTCTTTTCATAAAGTTCTTTTAAACGGTCCGGCACATCGTAATCATAAATCTCAGGATTGTCTTTTTCCATGATTCCTTTCAGAGTGGTGAAATGCTTGTAATACACGCCATCAACAGGCTGGTAACCTTCCACTTTGCCATATGAAACACGTAAAGTCAAATTAGCATCGGCATACAACGGCTGGTTTTGTTTCATTTTCATAATACCTGCCATATAAATCTTCATATTCGAGGTAATTTCTTTAGTGGCTGCTGCAACAACCGGTGCTATATCGGTTTCATTCTTCATTTTCAACTGATTGTAAAGAACAAAAACAGGATCTTTGCGAAGTTTCAGAATCAGTTTGTCCGATTTTTCTTCCAGCATTTTTTTCCAGAAAAGTGTATCTGTTAAAAGCGATTTCCGGTAGTATTTTTCAATCAGCTCATTTTCCTTTGTTGCGTTTAATTTGTTCTTAAATCCAACCGGTAAAAATTCATCGCTGATTCCGTCGGCTAACATCGGCAGTAAAGCGGCAAACAGTTTTTCATCGGTGGCTTTGTTATAATTTTTAAAAATACCGGGAATAGAACGTGTCAGCGACTTTTTCAAGGTCGCGAGCTGATCTGTTTTCTTATTTTCAACAGCATTCAATAATAAATTTGCCTGTCCAGCCAGCGAAAAAATATCGGTACCACTATTTACTATTTCGCTGTAATAATCGGCTGCTTTGACATATTTTTCATAAACTGTATAAATACTGTCGAAACTCTCAAATATTGGTTTGTATTCGGTATCCCACAAATTTGCAGAAACAGCCCATTCTTTAAATTCCCGTTCAAATTGCTGTTTTTTATTTACAGCATCGAGCCGTTTTAAACCTTTGATTTCACCCTGCCATTTTTTCCAGGCGTTGCTGATTCCCTGGTATTTCGAGGTGTATTGAATCCTGACTTTGGCATCCTTTTCCATGTCGGCCCCAATAATTTCGAGTTTTTTGTCCCTGATTTTCACCCGGTCAGGATCACGCTGGTTCAGAATAATTGCCACTTCATGAGAAGGAATATATTGCATGGTTGTTCCGGGATTTCCGAAAACCATCGTAAAATCGCCTTCTTTGACACCTTTTATTGAAACTGAAAAGAATTTCTTCGGATGAAAAGGAACGTTTTCAGGTGAATAGTCAGCCGGTTCGTTGTCTTTTCCTGCATAAATCCGGAATAATGTAAAATCGCCGGTATGACGGGGCCACATCCAGTTGTCAGTATCGCCTCCGAATTTTCCGATGGCCGAAGGCGGAGCCCCTACCAATCTTACATCTTTGTAAATTTTGTGTACATACAAAAAATATTGATTGCCGTAAAAAAGCGGTTTAACCTGGGCACTAAATTTCCCCTCTTTTTCGGCTTCCTTTCTGATTTTCAATATATTATTCTGAATTCTTCGTTCCTTTTCTTCATCATTCAAACCTGAAATACCATCAAAAACCTTTTCGGTTACATCTTCCATGTATTCCAGAAAACTTACAGTGAGTCCGGGATTTGGCAGTTCTTCACCCTTGTTCATGGCCCAGAATCCGTTGGTTAAATAATCATGTTCAACCGAACTGTGTCGCTGCACCTGCCCCAGCCCGCAATGATGATTTGTAATCAGCAAACCGTCATTTGAAATCAGTTCTCCTGTGCAGCCGCCGCCAAAAATTACGACAGCATCTTTCATGCTGGCGTTGTTTACATCATAAATATCCTGAACTGTGAGTTTAAAACCCATTTGTTGCATCTCGGCAAAATTGTATTTTTCAAGAAGGATGGGAATCCACATGCCTTCTTTTGCCTGAAGTGCATAAAATATTGAATGAACAGCCAATAATAAAACAAGAATTCTTTTCATAAACAGGAAAATTTTGATTTTTACCACAAAAAACTAAAATCTGCAAAAAGAGCCAAACGAAACATACAGAAAAATGATTTTTGCAGTTATTATTTTTATTTATCGGTCATTTTACGTTTTTTATTTTGCAGTAAATCTTATTAATACGCGTATACGTTTTCAAAAAACACGACTCAATAAAAAAATTCTGGTTAATTTCCTGAAAATGAATTGATCCAATGACATATTTTTTATTACATTTACGTTGCTATTAAATCAGTTTCACGCTCTATATACACAAAATGATTGACCAATTCACCACCGAAAGTGTAATCCATTTTCTGACAGCACTGGCAGCCTATGCTACCATTGTTCTGTTATGGAAGTTCAGAAAATCGATGGAAGTCAGATACATGATATTTGTTCAAATCTTTGTATCTATCTGGGCTATCAGTTATGCGCTTGAATTTGCCACATCAAGTCTTGCATCGAAAATTTTCTGGTCGAAAATATCCTATCTCGGCATATCATTTCTGCCGCTCAGTTTTTATCTTTTCACCACTGCTTTCAGTCAGAAAAAAGATTTAATCAAAACCCAAAATATTGTTCTTTTGCTGATCATCCCGATTTTCACGCTTGGAATGATTTTCACCAACGATTCGCATAAGCTTGTATGGACTGATGTTACACTCGATTCTTCCAGAAATATAGCCTATTACCAGCATGGCTTCTGGTTCTGGATTTTTTTCGGTTATACTGAAATATTGTTGATTGCCGGCTTGTTTAATCTGTATAAAGCCCTGTTCAAATTTACGGCTTATTACCGTTCGCAGATCACAACCATCATCATTGCCACAATTTTCCCGATAATGGGAAACATTATGTACATTACCAACATCAACCCTTATCCAGGGTTCGACTGGACACCCGTAACCTTTGTCGTTTCAGGCCTCATCATTACTTTGGGTGTAATTCGATACCGGATGTTTGATATTGTTCCTTTTGCGAAAGCCAAACTTTTTGAGGTGATTAACGATGGGGTGATTGTGATTAATGCAGAAGGTTTTATTGAAGATTGCAACTGGGCTGCCCACCAGATTTTTAACTGGCAAAACAATTCAAACGCCCACGAACCGGTAAAAAATGCATTTAAAAATTATCCGAAACTAATTGAAGGAATTGAAAACAAAAACGCATCCGTTTATCTGGAAGTTAGTCGTGATGGCTGGAAAAATTATTATCACATCCGGATTTCTCCCATTTACCACAACAACCAAATTTCAGGAAATATCCTTCTTTTTCACGATATTACAACAATAATGAAAGCAGAAGAAGAGCTGAAAAAGACCAATTCTCAGTTGCTCGCTGAAATCGAAAAACGCGAAAAACTGATCGAAGATCTGGATGCGTTTGCGCACACGGTGGCTCACGACTTAAAAAATTCACTCAGTTCTATATTTTCTGCCAGCGAAATTATGGAAGAAATTATCAGGCAAAACGACAAAAATCTGTTGTTCGAATTGTCAAATATGATCAATCACTCGGCCAATAAATCGATTCAGATAACCCACGATTTACTGATGTTGGCAACAACCGATAAATCAAAGGTTGAAATTAAATGCCTTAACATGGGTGAAATCTTTGCGGAGGCGCAACGACAGCTTTCTGAATTAATCAAAACATCGGAAGCAACAATCCTAATTCCTGATAAATGGCCTGAAGCCTTAGGTTACGCTCCCTGGGTTGAAGAAGTATGGACTAATTATTTGAGTAATGCCATAAAATATGGCGGCAATCCACCCAAAATTGAAGTCGGAGGCACTGTTTTAACAGATGGAAATATCAGATTCTGGATAAAAGACAACGGCGATGGTTTATCAGCAGATGAACTAAAAAAACTGTTCAAAAAGTTTTCAAGGCTGAGACCCAACAAAGCCGATGGATATGGGCTTGGTCTTACTATTGTTAAAAAAATAGTAGAAAAACTGGGAGGTACAGTGGATGTTGCAAGTACAAAAGGTGAAGGCTCAGTTTTCAGTTTTACGCTTCCTCCCGCACATAATGCTACCGAAACCGCGTTCAGAAAACTTCATGCAAACACTGGTTTTGCAGTCAACTGAACGCAATTCCGGAATGAATCCAATTTAATAAGTGTATGATACAAATGCCACCTTTTTTGAGTCGGGACTCCATGAAGGAACATTGATCGTCCCCTGGCCTCCGTATAAAAATGCAGCCACTTTTATTTCTTTTCCGTCAACAGGCATTGTGCGCAGCATCACCCGCTGGTTGTGCGGATGAGATGTTGCAGGAACTTCGGGCGGATAAGAAATCATTATCAATTGTTTTCCATCGGGTGACGGGTGAGCAAACCAATTCTGAAAATTATCAAAAGTCACCTGTTCCTGTTCCGAACCATCGGGTTTCATGCGCCAGATTTGCATCATTCCGGTTCGCGTTGAGTTGAAATAAATGTATTTTCCATCGGGAGAATATTCAGGTCCGTCATCCAAACCTTCAGCATTGGTTAACTGAATTTCAGTGCCACCTTCAGCCGGAATTTTATAAACATCATAAACGCCATTCCGTTCAGCACAATAGCTGAGCCATTTGCCATCCGGCGACCAACCGTGCCAGTAAGACGGACCTTGGGGTGTGATTTGTTTTGGCGTTCCACCCTTTACAGGAACTGTATAAATTGCTGAAACATTTTTGCCGTTAATCTCTGTGCCACTGCTGATGGCCAGCATTTTGCCATCGAACGACATTCCGTGGTCGTTGTTATTATTTGTAATATTTCCCGTATTTATCAACTCAGGAACCCGTTTTTTCAAATCGAATTTATACAGTTTTCCTCCAGAATTGTAAATCAGGTATTTCCCGTCGCGCGACCAGTTAGGCGCTTCAATGTGCGTGTCGGTTTCGTAAATCACTTCGCGCATCCCTGTTCTAACATCCAATATTTCAAGCCGGCTTGGCGATGGTGTTTTATATCCGTCAACGCCTTCAGCAGCAGGTTTTTCAATGCGCACATTCCAGAATTCCGCTTTCTCAAGTACATCCACATTGTGCGATCCGATAAAAATTCCTGCTAAAACCTTTTCGCCCAAAGCCAACTGCACACGGGCAATTTCGGTTAAAATAGCCCCGTTTTTCGATGCCCTGAATATAATTTCATTACCTTTTCTTTCGAGTTGAACAAAATCGGGAATTTCCTTTTTCCCAGCGGCTTTTTCGAGTGTGTTTTCGCCGGTTTTCTCACGATATTGCAAAGAAGTCAGTCCGTCGCCATGAACAGCGGCATCGGCATAAACAGCATTTTCAGCTCCCGATTCGCGAATCATCACACCGATTTTCCGGTGCGGGTCAACTCCTTCACCAATAAATTTTAAGCTTGCTGAAATGATAAAATCACCTTCAACAGGTTGAGATACAAAATAAAACTCGTCACGCTCGAACCAGAGATTGTAACCTGCTCCGGTTACCGTAAATTTCTGCAACTGACTGTCAAATTGAAAATTGCCTTTCAGTTTTGGATTCCCGACATCCTGACCGGAATACTGTTTAAACATAGTTTGTGCCTGCATTTGAATTGAAATAAAGAGGATAAATACGATAATTGATAGTTTTTTCATTGGTTCAGATTTAAAAGTAAAAACGAATGTAATGAAATTTTGGGTGACGTGGTTTTTACCGTGTTAATTTCGGCGGATTCCATCCGCCGAACCCGGTAAAATATACCCAAATCAAAGGGTTTTCCGTGTGATTAAACGGGTTGGCAAAATTTCTGCAACAGGTTGCCGGTTCGTTACAAATGCGGCGGCTTTTTCTCCCATCAAACCAAAATCTGTTGAAATCACGGTGATTCCACCGCCGGTGATTTCTTTCATGGGTGTGTCGTTGTAAGAAATCACGCCAAAATCTTTTCCTAATTGATAGTCTTTTTTGAATCCTGTTTTGATGATTTCCACCAAATCGCTGTCTTTTATTGCCAGGTAAACCTGTCCGGTTTTTAACTGCTTTTCGTTGAACTTTTCGGCAACCCTGTGTTGTATGAAATTGGTTGTGCAGAATCTTTTAAAAGCATCCACCGTTTTTGCCGGATGTGGCGTTTTCTTTTCAGAGTAGATCAAAACAAATTCTTCGTATTTCTGAATCTCATTTAATCCTTGGGATAGACAATTAACAACCGCTTCGTCAAAATCCTGTAACAGAAAATTCATTTCTGCTTCCGGATTTCCCATATCAAGGATTAAAAGTCTTTTCGGGTCAATCTTTTTCAGTATCGGGTCGATGTTTTCATTACTGATATTCATGACAATAAATATGCTGTATCGGCCAATACTATTTTGAATCAGTTGCCTGAAAACAGTTTTGTTGTAATGATGAAACAGCAAATCGACGGAAACATTTTCGGGTAAATTCAGTCTGAACGACTGGTAAAGTTGTTCCTTAAAAGCGCTGAAATCATCGAGCAGCATAAAAACTTTTACCGATTCGCTGGCTACAAAATAGCCTTTCTGAGGTGTTGCTTCAATAATTCCGCTTTTCTTCAGTATCCGGTAAGCCTTAAATACCGTGTCGCGCGAAAAACCCGATTCGCTGCTCAACTGATTTACCGAAGGCAAAACATCTCCGGTTTTCAGGGTACCATTGCTGACTGCCTCCGTTATGGAATGAACAAGCTGCTGTAACTTGGTCTGGCCGCGTGTTGAATCAATATTTAATTGAAAATCAGACATTCATTTAGTAGATTTTATGACTAACCCTGGCATTTATGCCAGGGAAAAAGCAATAAAGAAAGAATGGGCTTTAGCCCTGATTTTTAACATTTTGGACTGAAGTCCATTTTTACTGACATGATAATTCTCCGGCATGAATGCCGGAGTTAGTCACCAATACAATTTTTAGCAGCATTGTAAAAAAGCTTAAAACACGGCTTTTATTTCTTCAATCGAAATTCCCAAAACCTGCATGCAGATTGCATTCAGTTCTTCTTCAGTTCCTTCAAAATGAAAGGTACTTTGTTTGTAAGTTGTTTTCTCGTCCGGGTTCAGCGCCAGTGCAGGCGACGAACTTTCGAGTTCGTAAAACGGCCCCATTTGTGTGCCGTCTGCAACCGGTCCATCGTTGTAGGCATTTACCGCATCGCCTTTATATGGGAATTGCTGTAGTTCCCAGGCGGAATTCACATAATCGGTAACTCCTTCAAAAACCTGGCATTTTACAATGGTCAGCATTTTGTTGGCAGCATCATAACTACCCATCACCGGTACAACACGCTGTGGCGGAATCCCGATTTTACCGCGCTGTTTGCCATCGCCTTTTAAAAATGCAAAACCATCTTTAACCACCAGTCTGTCTGCCGGAATCTTGCCAAAATAATCGTCTTTGACGATGTAATCCGAAACAGCCTCTTTTTTGTAAGGAATTACCAGCGTCACCTCATCAGACGGAATAAACATCCCCAGTAACCAGACTGAAAGCAAGCCTGTTTCCTTTTTCCATGCTTCAGTACCAGTGTTGGTCAGACTGTTTTCGGTTTGGTAACCCACACATTTCACTCCATCTGTCAAATCCAGATTCAGTTCCGATTTAATTTGAGTATCGTTCAGCAGACTGATTTTTCTGTTGATATCAAAATTGAAGGTAAAATTACTGTAATTACTGATTTCCACCTGTTTGGCGAACTCAGCCACAATGTCGTTTGCGTTAACGACATCAAAAGTATCGGTGTCGATGCACGCTGGTGTCTGCCAGTTTTCAAAATCGAATTTTGCCCCCGGTTTAAAATAAATGGAGAACTGTCCACCTTCAGGTCCAAGCCAGAAACGCTCCTCGCCACCCACCGCGTTGATGTGTTGTTTTTTTTCTACCGAGGCAATTAAATCGTGGTTAATCCAGCCATAACTTTTGCCTGTGTCACCGTTGGCAGTGCTGGTCATCACACGTCCCTGGTACTCAGGAGAAATCAAAATCCGAGCATCGCCACTTTTCAGTTCCAACGGTTTTTTATGTTTTTGCAGAAACTGAAGGTCGTAACCGTAAGTTCCTTTTTCATAAGTTTTCGTCTCTGCAGGATTTGATTTTGGGGTTGATGTGCAGGAATAAATCAGGCTGAACAAAATCAAACCTGAAAAACAAAGTTTGAAATGTATTCTCATAAAATCAGGTTTTTAGATTTGGTGTGGGCTAAAGCCCTTGATGATTGTTAGTTAATTAACCCCAGCCTTCAGGCTGGGGTTAATCATATTCTGTTTTGAATGTCATTTCGAATGAGGAACGAGTGAGAAATCAGCAACAAGTAGCAGATTTCTCCCCCGAAACCTCGGGGTAGAAATGACAACAGTAAACTATCTGTAAACCGGGCCAAAATTGGCGCAGGCGCGGTAATCGGCTCCTTCTTTGTCTTCGCCAAAAGCATTCCATGCGCTTGGACGGAAGATTTTATCTTCATCAACATTGTGCATGCAAACCGGAATCCGCAACAACGAAGCCAATGTAATCAGGTCGGCACCAATGTGACCAAAACTGATAGCACCGTGATTAGCTCCCCAGTTGGCCATTACCGAATAAACATCTTTGAATGCACCTTTTCCGGTAGTACGTGGGACAAACCAGGTTGTTGGCCACGATGGATTGGTGCGGCGGTCAAGCACATTGTGCACCGCATCTTCCAGTTCAATGGTATAACCTTCGGCAATCTGCAGCACCGGTCCCAGACCTTTCACAAGATTTACACGCGACATGGTCACCGGCATTTGTCCGGCAGTGCGGAAAAGACTTGAATAACCACCTCCACGGAAATAGCCTTTGTCACCCGGGCACCATTGTGTATTATCCAGACAGCGTTGCGCTTCCTCTTCAGTAATCTCCCAGAAGGGTTTCATGGCCGGATTGCCGTTTTTATCAAGTTGCTGCGCTGTAGCATCCAGTGTCGTCGGGCCGGAGTTAATCAAGTGAATAAAACCATCTTTTGCAAGACCATCCAGTTCAACACCGGTAACACGTTTTACGGCTTCGGGACTCCAGTAAGTTCTCACGTCGGAGAAAATCTGGGCTGTATTGGTAAGCAGGTGACCAAACAACATCGGCACTGCATTCAGACTGTCGTTTTCGGTGGCAAAAACAAACGCTTCGCGAATACCGTTCCAGTCGAATGACGAACAAAGCATTGCTTCCGCAAAGTCACCATTTGGATAATAATCAGTCCACTGGCGCTGTCCCTGGAAACCACCGGCAATCGCATTGCGTCCGTGTGCTTCCTCTCCAAAACCGGCTTCTTTCAGTTTCGGATTGCCAATCATCAGGTCGCGAAAAATCAGGGTCATTTTCACCACAATCTCCCATTCCCAGTCTTTACGTTCGCGGCTGCTTTGTGCATCAGGACTATTAAAATCGGGCCCTTCCTTGCAGTTTTTCTTTGTCCAGGCCAGCGCTTTTCCATATTCTGCCTTGTCGTAAATTCCTTCGTCGATGCGGCGTTTTACTTCGGTCATGTCCACAAATTCGGTGCGCATTCCCAGGTAATCCTGGAAGAAATCAGGATTCACCATGGAACCCGCAATTCCCATGGAAGTGTACCCGAGCGAGAGGTACGATTTACCTTTCATTTGTGCCACTGCCAGCGCTGCCTTCACAAAACGGAGAATTTTTTCCTGCACATCCTCAGGAATGTTCTGGTCGCCGGCATCCTGCACATCGCGGCCATAAATTCCGAACGCAGGCAAACCTTTCTGAGTGTATCCGGCCAGCGCTGCTGCCAGATAAACCGCTCCCGGACGTTCGGTTCCGTTAAAACCCCAAACGGCTTTTGGCATCAGAGGGTGCGAGTCCATTACTTCGGTTCCGTAACACCACGCCGGGGTCACTGTGAGCGAAACCCCCACCCCTTCGCGCTCAAATTTATCGGCACACAAGGCTGCTTCAGCCACGCCACCAATGGTGGTGTCGGCAATTACACACTCAATTTTTTCGCCGCCGGGAAAACGAAGATTTTCTTCGATGAGTCTGGCAGCGGCTTTTGCCATATTCATGGTTTGTACTTCGAGTGACTCACGCACTCCTCTTTCGCGCCCGTCGATTACCGGGCGAATACCGACTTTCGGAAGCCGGCCAATTAATCTGTTTGCCATCTTTTATTATTAGTATTTAGATTTTTAGATATTAGTATTGAGTACAAAAAAGTTCAATATTCAATGTTTAAAGTTCTGATTATCAAGATTCTATTATCAAGTCTCAATCAATAATTCATTTATTCAATCATTCTCGCATACATTCATCAGAGCATTCCTGCATTCACGCTTTCACGCATTCAAACTGTGCTGAACTGTGCTGCAATTTAACAACTTTTTCTGATGAAAAACAAGAGAAAAATTAAGATTTCCTGTATCATAAAAAATCCATACTTTCGTTTCAAATCACTTTCAGTATGAAATCTAAATTCCTTGTTTCAGTCGTTATATTTCCGGGGTTATTTCTTTTCATCAATATTGCTTTGCACGCAGAAGAAAAGGATAATCAGGCCAATATTTACAGACGCTTTTCTGCAATTCAGTGTGATAGCCTGGTAATGGCAAACGAAACCAATCCCAACTTTGTAATTCTCGATGTACGTACCCCAGGTGAATGGAACAATTACCACCTTTTGGGTTCAATCAATCACAGCACAGGCAGTGCCACTTTTGATGCAGAACTGGCAGCATTGCCCAGACATAAAAAGTATTTACTGCACTGCCAGTCGGGAAGCCGAAGCGCCGGTGCTTTTACAAAAATGAAGAACCTTGGTTTTGCTGAAGTATATGAAATGATTGGCGGCATCAGTGCCTGGAGAAGCGCGGGTTTTCCCACAACCACAATTACAACGCCAAAACTGATGGTTGTTTCAGTACTGAAAACAAAACAAAATCAGGGCAACGATACAACACTGGTGACAGTCACCAACCGGGCAAACGGAATACTTTCCTTTTCAAAATTTACATTAACCGATGAACATGCCGTGCAAACCAGTTTCGATAACATGAAAACACTAAACGGAGCGCAGGATTATTCATTTTATGTTGTTCACCCGGCAGGAACAGGCGATACAACCCAGGTTTCGCTTGAAAGCAATGGAGGAAATATCAATTTGACAATTGAAAATTCGATTTCAACCAATGTGGTTTCCAGTCAGTTTTCCAAACTAAAACTATATCCGAATCCGGTTTCCGACAAGTTATATTTTGATGCAGGTAATGAAACGATTGAAGAAATCATTATTTCGGATTTAACCGGTAAACAACTGGCTAATCTGCAACCGGCCGGATTCTCTGTAAACATTGATGTATCAGCGTTTGAGAACGGTATCTACCTGGCAAGGATAAAAACAGGCAGCCGTATTTTTACACAAAAGTTTGTAGTGAAACAGTAAAATGTAATTACCAAATAATTAACCTTTTAATCAGACAAATTTTAATTTCTGATTGATAGCCTTGTTTTGCTACTTTTGCGACATAAAGTTGCTTGCCTGAATGTCAGAAAATTCAATCGACAATAATGAATTTCAAAATTCTGTTCTCAACAAAAAAAGAATCAGGATTGCTGTTGCGCTGATTTATTTCAGCATGGGATTGTGTTTTTCGTCGTGGGCCAGCCGCATTCCGGATATAAAAACTGCATTGAATTTAAGTGACGCGCTGTTTGGCAGCATTTTGTTTGCCCTGCCGGTCGGGCAGTTTCTGATGATGCCCGTTTCGGGAAAACTCGTAACAAAATATGGCAGTCAGCGGATTGTGATGTTTGCTATTCCGGCTTACTCACTTTGTCTTTTGTCAATTGGATTGGTGCATGCTGGCTGGCAACTGGCAATTGTATTGTTTCTGTTCGGGGTCACCGGAAATCTCTGCAATATTTCAATCAACACATTGGGCATTGCTGCCGAAAGACTTTATGAAAGGCCCATCATGGCTTCGTTTCATGGTGGGTGGAGTCTCGCCGGATTCTCCGGGGCACTGGTGGGTTTGCTGATGATCAACCTGAAACTGGTTCCTGCGTTGCATTTTTTAATCGTCATTTTTTTAGTTTGGGCCATTGTCTGGGTGAATCTGCCCCATCTTTCAGCCTGCAAAACAACCGGAACACCGGCTGCCAAACGACGGCTTTTCGGGAAACCCGATCCGGTTTTACTGCAGTTGGGAATTATCGGATTTTGCAGCATGGCCAGCGAAGGCGCCATGTTTGACTGGAGCGGGCTATATTTTAAAGATGTCGTAAAAGCGCCTGAATCGCTTGTAATTCTGGGTTACACTTCGTTTATGATTATGATGGCTGGCGGCCGATTTGTTGCTGACTATCTTATTTCAAAAATTGGCAGAAAAAGATTATTGCAATTTAGTGGAGTGCTTATTTCAGGCGGACTTTTCACAGCGGTTATTTTTCCGTTTCTGATACCATCAACACTGGCTTTTATGATGGTGGGAATCGGTGTTTCGAGCATTGTGCCAACTGTTTACAGCACTGCGGGCAGTGCTTCCAAAATTCCTCCCGGGCTGGCATTGGCAACGGTTTCCAGCGTCAGTTTCCTGGGATTTCTGATGGGGCCGCCGCTGATTGGTTACATAGCCGAAGCTTTCAGTCTGCGCTATTCGTTTGCCGTAATCGGCTTTTTCGGTCTTGGAATTTCGTTAATGGTTTCAAGAATCAGGGCATTTCAGCATAACTGAAACTGATTTTAACCGTGATATCTCTTTAACAAAACATTTATAAACTTCATTCGTTCTTTATAAATTAAAAGGTAAAGAATCTTAAAAACATTTAAACAATACTGATACTCTGTAAAATTTCAAAAAAATCGGGTTATTTTTGGATTGAACAGATTCAGAAACAGAAACAAGTCTATGTTATTACGGCAATTAAATGCCTTTTGGCTCATACTATTCACACTCGTTATTCAGGATATTCTGCAGGCACAAATTGTGACGGGCAAAATTATCGGAGATAAAAACGAACCGATTCCCTATGCCACCATTTTTGTTGCAGAAACCCGTGAAGGTACCATTTCGAATGCCGACGGATATTATAATCTTTTGTTAGAGAAAGGTACTTATCATTTCACCGTTCGCTCGATGGGTTACATTCAGGATATCAGAGAGGTAAAAGTTACATCTGACAGCATGAACCTGAATATTCAGTTAAAAAAACAAACCTTCGAAATAAAGGAAGTCAAGGTTTTTCCCGGTAAGGAAGATCCGGCCTGGATGATTATGCGGAAAGCCATTGCCAAAGCACCCTACTACCGGCAAAAAATCAGGCATTACGAAGCCGATATGTACATCAAAGCAAACTTCTTTTTCAGCAGTATCCCGAAAGTTTACCAGAATAAAATAGAAATTGAAGGAAGAAAACTGAAGGAACTGGTAAAGGAAAATGTAACCTATGTAATTGAATCACAAAACAAAATAACTTTTACCTACCCTAATAAATACGAACAGAAAGTGATCAGTAAAAAAACATCGCTAGCCGGTCTCGACGAACCTCCGGTGATGGAACTGATGGCTTCGAGTTTTTACGAAGAACGTCCGAATAACATTATTTCACCTCTTTCATCCCTAGCTCTTAAACATTACAAATTCAGATACGAAGGATATATAACAGTTGGAGACAGAGATGTTTTCAAAATTAAAGTAACGCCCAACCGAAAAAGTGACGAACTGGTGGAAGGTTATATTTATATTGTTGATCAGCTTTGGTGCATTTACAACCTCGATTTTAACGGGCAGTTTGAATTCTTTAATTACAGAATCAAACAGCAATTTGAAAACATGGGAAACGATGTTTGGCTGCCTGTTTCGGACAATATTACCGGGAATATTTCGATGTTGGGTTTAAAAGGACAGGTTTATTACGGTGTGGCACTGAAATACAAGGTTATAGAGGAAAACAACTTCGGAACAAAATTACCCGAACCTGAAAAACCGGCAGCACAAAAAACGCGGACACCCGGTGAAAAAGAACAAAAGCTGCGGGCCGAAGTGGAAGCCATGCAACAAAAAAAGGAATTAAACAACCGTGAAGTAAAAAAAGTGGCGCGCATGAACCGCCAAATTCTGAAAGAACAATACAAAGACACCATTTTGAACGATGTTTTCAGGACCAATTACAAAGTGGAAGAGATAAAAGATACCCTGAAAAACGATTACCAATTCTGGGATACAATTCGCGCTATTCCGCTGACTCCGGCAGAAATGGCCAGCTACGCGATGAACGACTCTCTGATGTTGATGAAATTAGCGGAAACTGATACAACAGCGAAAGTAAAAACAGAAAAAAAGAAAACACTGTTCCCGAAACTGGTTTTTGGTGACTGGAACCTATCAAAAAATTCAACTGTCAGACTCGGCTACGATGGATTGCTTTCGACAAAGAATTTTGATTTTAACAGTGTGGATGGATACAAATACAAACAACGGTTTGAACTTGGTTTTAAAACCGACTCGGGCGGATCTTTCCTGATGGTACCCGAAATTGGCTATGCTATTAACCGGAAGGCTTTTTTTGGTTCGGTTAATACCACATTGCGAAATGTTTTCTGGAAAAAAGGCACGGTTCAGGTTGGATTTGGAAAAGAAAGCCGCGACTTTAAAACCACCCCGCCCGGAATTCAGCCTATTTTAAATGCTGCCAGTTCGTGGTTTTTTGCCCAGAATTACATGCGACTTTACGAAACTTCATTCGCAAGACTGGGAGCTTCACACAGCCTGAATAACCGCATTACGCTTTCAGCATCGGCTGATTACAACCATTTTATGCCACTCGAAAACAGTGCGGAATACCTTTTTTCGGAGAATATGGAATTCAAACCCAACCAGCCTGCCGGTTTTGACGCAAACAGCCCTGAGCTGGCAGAACAAAAGAGCTTTTCCTATTCTGCTGGCATCAATTATTACAAACGCCAGCGAAGACCCTGGATTGATGAATCTCCGTTTATTTTTATAAAAGATTATTACAATTTATCACTGCAATATCACCAGGGAGTGAAAAACGTCTTTTCTTCGGTTTCCGATTTCAGCTATATCGATTTCAGCTACCGCCAGCAGGCCAATATTTCGCCATCGGCTGGTATTGATTTGTATGCCAATGCCGGGTATTTTTTTAGGAATAAACAAATGCATTTCTCCCAGTTCCATCATTTTAAAACCTACGAAATTCCGTTGTTACTGAATTTTTACACACACGCTTTTCAGTTGGTAAACGACTATGAATTAAGCACCAACCAAAGCTATCTGAACCTTGGGGGCGAAATCAGGACTGAATATGTTTTGTTGCGTTATCTTCCGTTTATCAACACCAATACCTGGAGCGAAAGTTTAATGCTGAATTATATTGCCACACCCGATATTCACAGTTACTGGGAGGCAGGCTACAGTTTGAACAGTATTTTCTTTCTTGGAAATCTGGGCGTGTTCACCGGTTTTACAGGAACAAAATTCGAAAGTGTGATGATCAAACTGACAATTTCAGGTTATTAAAAATAGAAAATTCAATATCCACTGATTTATTTTAAAAAGCCACAACGACCCTTAAAATTGGCTAAACAGAATAAATTGTTCTGCAAAACAACGGGTTTAATCTGCAAAATGCACAAATTAACATTTATGATTCTATAGCCGAATTAAACGTGCAGTTGACAGAAAATCAGTATTTAATTACAGAAAAAGCCTTACAATTGTACCGGTAATGCATTGTAATTCATGAAAATTTTTAAATATCGCTGGCTGAATCACACCCTCTTCTGGGTCTTTATTTTTGCATTTTATACTGTACCCAGAATTGCTTCTTTCGGGTTCAGCAAAGATGCCTTTGTAAATGTCCTTTATATACCGGTCGATATTGTTACGGCTTATTTTGTAATCGAATTTCTGATGCCCCGGTTTATCATGAGGAAACGGAGATTCTTCGTTTTTATAGCCGGAACTCTTTTAGCCATTGCCGTTAATATCTCGGTTTCGCATTATATGATGTACAATGTTCAACCGGCACTGGGTTTCTGGACTGTAAAAACCCGTTTCGTGGTTGAACTTTTCGACTGGCTTTTGAGCAGTTTTATGATTGTGGGCATTGCATCGGCACTGAAATTATTCAGCTATTCGTACCAAATCCAACTGAAACAATCGGAACTGGAACGAAGAAACGTGAACTCCGAACTCGGTGTACTGCGATCACAAATCAACCCTCACTTTCTTTTTAATGTACTGAATAACATTGATGCACTGATATTTGAAGACAGGGAAAAAGCTTCGAATGCCATTTTTCTGTTATCGAAAATTATGCGGTATATGTTAAAAGAATCAAACGAAGAAAAGGCATTGCTGCAAAATGAGCTTGATTATATTCAGAATTACCTTGAACTGGGAAGACTGAGTTTCGAAAACCCGGAATTTCTTGAATTTGAATATTCGGGCGATTTTAAAATCAAACAGGTGCCGCCACTTTTGTTTATTCCAATCATTGAAAATACGATCAAACACTGTAATAAACAGTCGGAATCGCCGGGAATAAAAATCAGTTTTGTAGCCGGAGATGACAAAATTGAACTGAAAACATCCAACTACGTTAAACGAAACGATTTTAAACTACCTGATTCTGGTTCGGGAAACGGTTTAAAAAACGTTGAAAAACGTTTAAAACTACTGTATGGTGAAAATTATGTTTTTGACATTAACACCAATTTGGATAAATTTGAAGTATATCTGAAAATTCCGGTGTTATGAAGATGAATTGCATTGCTGTTGACGATGAAGTGCTGGCACTCAAAAAGATAAGACGTTATGCCGAAAAAATTGATTACCTGAACCTGATGGGTACTTTCGACAATGCACTTTCCACATTTTCCTTTCTGCGTGAAAACAAAATCGACCTGATTTTTCTGGATATCCAGATGGATGAATTTACCGGCATTCAGTTACTCGAAACCTTGAAAGATCCGCCTTATGTAATCCTCACAACAGCATTCGACGAATATGCCCTGAAAGCTTATGAACTCGATGTAATGGACTATTTGCTGAAACCCATTCCTTTTGAACGGTTTGTAAAAGCAGTAGAAAAAGTTTATGCGCGTTTTCTGAAAGATTCACAATTACAGGCCAGGCCGCAACAACGTGTTGAAAATGCAACTGCGCTGCCAGAAAAAGCAGATTATACATTTGTTAAGTCGGGTAACAAAACGGTAAAAATGTATTTCAACAAAATCCTGTATATCGAGGGAATGCGCGATTATCTGCAAATTCACACCGAAGATGCCAAAATTATGACACTGCTGAATTTTAAAACCATCCAGGATTTACTCGATCCACAGAAATTTATCAGGGTGCATAAATCATACATTGTGGCCATCGACAAAATCGACTATTTCGAAAACAATGCAATAAAAATCAGGGACAAATTAATCCCGGTGAGCAGCAGCTATAAAATCGCCTTTAACAGCCTGCTCAGCAAGAAAAATATTACCCATTTGTAAAATTGCATTCCACTTTTTAACAAAGTTTCAGAAATCTGCCAACTCTCTTTTGGCCGCGCAATTATTAGTATTTACTCATTTTTTTATTTTTGCAAGTCGAAAAAAAACATTTGCAGGAGAATGTTACAGACCAACTTTGAAAATTTATACAAATGAGAAATTTTGCAGCAATTATCGGCATTTTGATTTTAACTTTTATCTTTTCAGGTTGTGCAAAAAAAAAAGCGGATATTCTGTACGACCGGAAATATATTGACCAGATTAAAGAGGTCAGAAATGATGCGGTAAATTATCTTGTGATGGGAAATATTCCCGGTGGCTCTTTCGCCATTTCCAAAGATGGAAAAATGATTTACTCGGAGGGAATTGGCTTTGCCTCAAAAGACCTGGAAGTGCCGGTTACACGGGCAACCAAATTCAGAATCGGCAGTGTTTCAGAATGTTTTACAGCACTCATTTACCAGATGTTAGTTGAAAAAGGCATGCTTGTTCCCGATTCGTCTGTTAATTTTTATTTCCCCGAATTTCCTGATAAGCAGTTCAAACTAACACTTGATCACCTGGCCTATCAAACTTCAGGAATCAGAAAACCAACGGTCACAGAAACAGACTGGCGGGTGATTGAAACCGGTTTGCAGGAAGGAATCGGGTTGTTTAAAAATGATTCTTTACTTTATCCTCCCGGAATATTTCAGGATCCCAGCATGTTCAATTACAACCTTTTGGGTGCTGTAATGGAAAAAACAACCGGAAAAACGTACACACAACTTTTAAAAGAATTTATTACTGATACTTTGCATCTGACCAACACTACACTTGATAATCCTTTGGCTGTAATTAAGAGCCGCAGCGATTTTTATGACCTTAACTTTGTGGCACAGCTTGTCAATGCCACTTTTCGTGATTTACGTTTCCGGGCACCCTCCGAAGGTTTGCTTTCGAATGCCGAAGACCTTGTTAAGCTGGGCAACGCCATGCTTGATTCACCCGTAATAAGCGAATCGGTAAGAGAATCGGTTCTGGAACCTGCCAACCTTCCCGGCGAAAGGAAAACCGCAATCAGCAAAGGCTGGATTGCAATGACGGATAAATTTGGAAGAAGATTTTATGGTCGCGCCGGGGGTGTTACCGGTGGCAGTGCAGCGTTGGTGGTTTATCCTGATGAAAAACTGGTTCTGGCAGCCACGTTTAATCTCACTGATAAAATCGGGCAGTTTCCGATCATGGAAATGGCACAGAAATTTCTGAAAACACCGGAACCAAATGCCGGATCAGAAACTCAAACCGAAGAAAAACAATAAAAGCGGATTATTAAGAAAATAGCGATTCAACAAATTCGCGGCGGCGGAAAATCTGGAGATGTTCCATTTTTTCGCCAATGCCGATATATTTCACCGGAATTCTGAACTGGTCGGAAATACCAATCACAACACCACCTTTGGCTGTACCATCGAGCTTTGTCAAAGCCAGTGCAGTTACCTCGGTGGCAGCCGTAAATTGTTTGGCCTGTTCAAAAGCATTCTGGCCGGTTGAACCATCGAGAACCAACAAAACTTCGTGAGGTGCGTCCGGTATAATTTTCTGCATTACTTTTTTGATTTTTGAAAGCTCGTTCATCAGGTTCACTTTATTGTGCAAACGTCCGGCCGTGTCAATAATCACCACATCAGCATTTGCAGCTTTTGCGGAAGCAATTGTATCATAAGCCACAGAAGCCGGGTCAGCTCCCATTTTCTGCTTCACAATCGGAACATCCACCCTTTTTGCCCAGATTTCGAGTTGTTCAATTGCCGCGGCCCTGAATGTATCGGCAGCACCCAGCATCACACTTTTTCCCGCCTTTTTGAAATTGTAAGCCAGTTTGCCAATTGTGGTAGTTTTTCCTACGCCGTTAACGCCCACGACCATGATCACATAAGGATTTTCAGACTCAGGCAGATCAAAATCAGATAGGTCAGGTGAATTACTTTCCTCCAAAAGTGCGGTGATTTCTTCTTTCAGAATATTATTCAACTCGTTTACGCCCATGTATTTATCGCGCGAAACGCGTTGTTCAATACGGCCAATAATCTTCAAAGTAGTATCAACTCCAACATCCGACGAAATAAGAATTTCCTCCAGGTTATCAAGTACTTCATCATCAACTTTCGCCTTACCAATAACAGCCCGGCTGAGCTTTTTAAAAACACTTTCCTTGGTTTTGGCCAGACCTTCATCAAGGTTTTCTTTTTTACTTCTATCGAAAAAACCAAAAATTCCCATGATCACATAAATTTCGGATGCAAAATAATACAATTATAGTTTTTAACGAAACTGAAAATCCACAAACAAAAAAAGCCTTCACCCACCGATGAAAGCTTTTCTTGTTTCTCAGAATTATCCCGGAAACTGGGACTTATTTTTTAAAATAATTTGGTACGTCATCAGTAGGAATAATCTCTTCCTTGAAAATGTAAGCACCGGTTTTTGGTGATTTTGACATTTTCACCACCTTGGCATAAGCCTTACCGCCAGCCTTTTGCAGAGTTGCAACAACCTTCTTTGCCATGTTTTAAATTATTTAATTTCTTTGTGAACTGTTACTTTTTTCAGTATCGGGTTGTACTTTTTAAGTTCCAACCTCTCAGTGGTATTTTTCCGGTTCTTGGTAGTAATATACCTCGATGTTCCTGGCATACCGCTTGTTTTATGTTCGGTGCATTCCATTATCACCTGAATCCTGTTACCTTTACTTTTCTTTGCCATCGTTGCAATTCTTTAATTTATTCGATATACCCTTTTACTTTTGCATTTTTCAAAGCAGCTTCAATACCATTTTTATTGATGGTACGAATTCCTGCTGCCGAAACGGTTATATTAACCCAGCGATCTTCACCTGCTAAATAAAATTTCTTTTTGAACAGGTTTACATCAAATTTTCTTTTTGTTCTGCGTTTTGAGTGCGATACATTGTTACCACCCATCGCTGTTTTACCTGTTATTTGACAAACTCTTGACATTGTTCTATAATTTCTTGATGATCAAAATAAACTCGTTACTAAAACGGGTTGCAAAGAAAATACTTTTTTGATAAAAAATCAAGTAGATACAAAAGATTTTATTTTAACAATCAACAATTAACTGTTAATTGTTTTTACCCGCTTTTCTTTCACCTTTTCATAAAACAAATTTTACTTTCGGTGGCGAAATAAAACCCGATGGTATTTAACTCTGTCACATTTTTTGTATTTCTGTTTATCACTTTTCTGATTTACCTGAAAGCAGCAAAACATTCTGTAAAATCAGGTAATTTTATTTTATTATCAGCAAGTTACATTTTTTATGGCTGGTGGGACTGGCGTTTTTTGTTTCTGATTATTATCAGTTCGCTCACCGATTTTATTGTTGGTTACGAATTGTTTAAAACCGAATCGGCCAGGAGGCGAAAACTGCTTCTGGCTGCCAGTCTGATCATCAATCTCGGGATGCTATTTGTTTTCAAATACTTTAATTTTTTTGTTGATACATTTTTGGCAATGTTTGGAAATGAAGAAAACCAGAGCAGTCTGATCAAAATTATTTTGCCGGTCGGGATTAGTTTTTACACTTTTCAAACACTGAGTTATACCATAGATATCTATCGCCGTCAACTAACACCAACCAAATCAGTAATCACGTTTTTGACTTTTGTATCATTTTTCCCCCAACTTGTTGCCGGCCCCATTGAAAGAGCAGGCAGGCTGATTCCTCAATTTGAAAAGAAATTTTCTTTCAACTACCAACAAGCAAGTTCTGGACTAAAACTGATACTTTGGGGGCTGTTTAAAAAAGTTGTAATTGCTGATCAGTCCGCTGTGCTTGTCAATGCGGTTTACCAAACGCCTGATAGTTACAATGGAATTTCGCTCATCATCGCCACCCTGTTGTTTGGATTCCAGATTTATTGCGACTTTTCAGGTTATTCCGACATTGCCATCGGAACTGCACGGTTATTCGGAATTGAACTGATGACCAACTTCAGGACGCCCTATTTTGCATCTTCAATAAAAGATTTCTGGCACCGCTGGCATATTTCCCTGTCAACCTGGTTTCGCGATTATGTTTATATTCCGCTGGGTGGCAATCGTAAAAGTAATTTCAGAAAACACCTCAACATCCTGATAACTTTTACTTTATCAGGGTTGTGGCACGGAGCCAATATTACATTTGTTGTTTGGGGATTTCTTCACGGGTTCCTTTATTTCATCGAATCTCTCATTTCGCCACTGAAATTCATCAATAAAAAGGCAATTACTATTGCAGGAATAATTTCAACCTACCTGGCAGTCAACTTTTTGTGGATTTTTTTCCGGGCCGAAAGCTGGGCGCAGGCTAAAAATATTATTGGAATCATATTTAACCTGCAAAAAGGTGGTTCAGAATCCATTATTTCACTTCTGCATGTTTCCGGTATTTTAACTGAACCGGGAAGAATGCTCGTTTTCATTTTTCCTTTTTTCATCCTCGCCGAAATACTTTTAAATAGAAATGAATTTCCGAGGATTATGGAAACAACACCAAGGTTTGTCAGGTGGAGTTTTTACTACCTGGTACTTTTTGCGATTCTATTTTTCGGAGTTTTGAATTCGGCTCCTCAATTTATTTATTTTCAATTCTGATGAGAAAGTTCCTCTTCAATATCACTCTCTTCATCGCTCCTTTGCTGGTTTTATTGTTCATCCTTTTATTTGTTCAACCCGATAAAAAATTCGCCTACACTTTTGTGAAAGGTGAATGCGACAACAAGGCTGCATGGATTTATCATCGGATTTTTGAGAATCAGGAAAGAATTGACATTGCTTTTACCGGAGCCTCACAAACAAGTTGTGCGATAATGGATGAATTGGTTGAAAAACAACTTGACTCAACACTGAATTCAGAACTGAAAGTTGCCAGTCTGGGTTATTGCAGGCGGGGAAGAGACATTCAGTTTACTATGTTAAAAGACCTCTTCTCGCAAAAAAGACCAAAAATTCTGGTTATTGAAATTACAGAAAACGAACCTGCAAAAAGTCACCCTGTGTTTCCTTATTTAGCTGAAAGTAAAGACGTTTTAGGTTCGTTTGTATTTTTCAACCAGCGTTTTCTTTCCAATATTTACAAAGCATTAATAGTTCGTTTTGAATTTTACAAACACATTTCCTTTGGTATTAAGACTGAAAAACCAGGATCAAATTCCAACTTTGGTTATATTCCTTCAAATCAGATTGTAACCATTGATGAACTAAGCAGAAATCAGGAAACCTGGAATAAGAAACTTAAAAATCAGCAGCCGGCATTTATTTCAAAAATTGAAAATAAATACCCGTTGCATTACCTCGAAAAAATGGTAAAACTGGCAAAATCGAATCATTGTGATGTGGTATTTCTATACCTTCCTGAATATGGTTCAGGATTAAAAGAGCCTGAAAATATCGGAATCTACCGAAATATAGCTCCGGTTATTCTATTGCCTGATTCGATTATTCAGAACAAAACGAATTGGAAAGACCCGATGCATTTTAATGATGCCGGAGCAAAACAAGCTTCTGATTTTATTTCCGGCGAGTTAGCCAGCCAAATTGAAAAGTTAAATGAAACCTCATTAAAACAAAGGAATCACCAACATACCCTGAATTCTCATGTCACTTCCGGGAGCCATTGATCTTTCATCCGGAATTCCGGTCATGGTGCCTTCAATTCTGAGTTGCAGAAAATCGCGCTGGTATTCGATAAATCCAGTCAGGCCGGTTAATCCTTCATCGGTGGAAACTGATAACGAGGTACCCAGGCTCAGACTTTGGTCATGACCGAGACTAAACCGCCCGCTTACACCCGGCTGGATAATTGTTTCACCTGTTTCAAAAGTGTGTGTAAGATCGGTGGTAAATACCAGTCTGTCGCTGCCACCAAAGCTGTAGCCGCCCGATAAACGACCAGCCAAAACAACTTCGCCATCTGAGTTGATCGTTACCCGGCCCATCAAATGACTGATATCACTGCCAATTCTCACTTCGCCGGTGCCGGTTCCTGAAAATTCTTCTGTCTCGGCATCCCTGCTGACAGAGCCGCTGATTCGTGTTCTGAAATATTCGTTGGCATACTGGGCATATAATTGCAGATTGTTAAACTGTAAACTCTGGATCGATCCGAAGTCAAAAGAGCCTCCCACACTGAATCCGGCGCCCAGATCACATGAAGGTGAACCTTTTACCGAAACATCGGCCAGCACCGCAGCCAGTCCGGCTGCCAGTGCGGCAATCAAAGCCACTTCATCACTGCTACCTATTATTTCAACAATTCTTTGTCGCAATGCGGCAAATCCCGGGTCACGCAGTATGGCAGCCGAAGTAATTTCAAAAGCCCTTGAAATCCCTAAAGCAGCAAGTCTTTCAGCACTTTGTTGCGGCTGATCGCTTTCTTCAGATGTATTTTCAACAGCGAGTCCCTGGAGCGCAGTTCCCAGGCTGCTCAGATGCCCCCGCATTCCTGAATTTGAAAGTTGATCCCTCACCAGGCCTGAAACCAAATCGGCAAGCGGAGTGCCACCTCCCGAAGAACTTTCATTTTCATCTTTTTGAATCATCGGATGTATTCCACCACCCTGCTGAATTGTATGCGTTAATTCATGTGCGAGCAGTTTTCTTCCTGCATCGCCTGACGGATTGTACTTCCCTTCATTAAAATAAATATCATTCCCCGTTGTAAATGCCTGGGCGTTTAACTGCCGGTTTAAACTGGCAGCAGTTTGATCGGTGTGAATTTTCACATTACTGAAATCGGTTCCAAATCGACCTGCCATAAATGATTGGGTCTGTCTGTCCATCGGTTGGCCATTCCCTTTTGTACTGCTGATCTGGTTATGAATTTGATCAGGTACAACTGCAGTACCCGCGTTTCCAGGTGACATTTTTTGAATGGCAAAATCATGATTATCATTACTGCATTTCATCTGAAGTTTTTCTTCTTCCTCCAGCGGTTGCATCTGTATTTTTTCCTCTTCCTCTTCCGGCTGCATCTGCATCGAATTTGTTTCATGCATTTTCATCACCTGGTCAGCCACGTTGTCCGCTTCCTGCTCATATTTGTCGCCAGGCTGACCAACCTTCAATTTTGTCTGAATAACCGGATTCCTGAAATTGGATGACCGCGCCCCGGGGTTTTGATTGTTTGTTTTGTACTGGTACATTTCCAAAGTTTTTAATATCCATACCTTTTACGGAAACTGTGTAACAAAATACTGATAGACATTTGGCCTCAGATTTCTCAATGTATCGGGCTGTGTGCGGAAAAGAGCAAAAGCCTCAGCATAATATTCATCGAAATCAGTGGAAGTAACAGCGTATGTACTCACACCTTTTGACAGTCCGCCATCCGCATTAACTGCTTCCCTGAAACTGCCCCTGCCTCTTGCTGCACTTGCCGAAGGTCCCCCGCTCCCACCACTTGCTTCATTGGGTCTGAAATCAAGTGCGTGACCAATTTCGTGAATCATTGTAAAAGCTTTTTGTTCGGCATTCATTCTGAAAAAATCATTGTAAACTATAATCTTCCGTTGCCATACAGTACTGCCGGCAGGCCTGTTCTGACTGTACTCAGCCACTTCATTATGAGGTCCGCGGGCATCTGTACTCCGGTGAATCGGGATTCCGGTTACACGGCTCAGTAAATTGGCAGGTAACCTGTCCAATCCTTCCAGCACCTGGTCAAACTGGCTGTCGGTCATCGCCTCCACCGGATCACCCAACGGATCGTTCCGAACCGGTACTGCATTGGTTATCTGATAAGTATTCGCAAATCGTTGTCGCCTGTCTGCTGCCGATTCGGTTGATGATGTTGCGGTAAAACCTGCCAGTTTTTCGATCAGCACCTGTACATTCTCGGTTCTGGCTGCCCCTCTTCCTGTAGCATCAAATTTTACCGATGAAAAACGAAATATGGCATCTGGACCGTGAATTGTTGCATCTGCAGGATTTGTCTGACCAGACAGATCAAGATGCTGAACCGAAGTAATATTTACAACCGGTGCTTCCGTTGCGCCACTGTTCAGGTTAAAGTTGTATAACGCCAGGGCTTTTAACGGATTTGCTGTCCACTCTTCGCCGCTTTGCAAACCTCTTACAACAAATGAAACATTGTAGCCGGTGCGAAAATCCATCACAATTCCCTGCACAAAAAACCGGGATATCACGGATTGCCAGTCAAAATCTGCATCATATTTTATCCCCTGCCGCGATCCGGCTGAATAATCTCCCATCGAAGTAACCATATCTTCACCGGGCATGGGGGTCATTTGGATGATAGGAGGAATTAAAAAGGGCAAATGTTGTCTATTGGTATTTACTGATTTTAAAATATCAGGCATTAATTCTTTATTTCCTGTAATTAAATTTTTATGTAGGTCAGGTTTCATAAAAATCCTTTCCTGATCCTCATCAATAGGCTGCATTTGTATATCAGCGGATGTATTTACCCTTGACAATTTTCCTGTAATCGATTCGGTTAAATTTTTATCCTCATGTCCTTGGAAGTTCATTTTATCATGAACAAACAACGATTTTTTCTGCACTTTTCTAAATGGAAAATCACTATTTATAAAGGTATCCGTTCTGAACATAGATTAATAATTGTGCCAACAAAATTTCACTCGCTAATTTTTATTTTTGTGTAAATCATAATCGAAAGGCAACCTATCTTTTTTCAGTATTTCACTATTCCAATCAACAATCTCATTTTCTGCGATTTTTTTGAATATTCTTTTTTGTTTACCATCACTTTGATAAAAATTCATTCCATCAAAATCTGCCAGTGGAGTCCAGTCTCCAAAAGGTGGCAGGTAATACAGAGTATGCTCAATCCATTTAATTTTCAATATATATATATCATCTTTCGATTTCCAGTTCGTCAAATTATCTGTGAACAATGATATTGTGATAAAGCTATTTTTAATTAGAAAAGTATATTGGTCTGTAATTCCACTGGAATTACTCACGCCAGTACTAATGGGAACCATTTTTTCAAATTGCCATAATCCCTGAACTTCGCTAAAATCTGCATTTTGCATTACCTTTATTTTAAAGTTTGTTATCAGAAATAAAATTACATATAAACTCAACATTTTCATATATTACGGAATCGTATTTCCGGCAAATCTGCCACGCAAAACTGTTCTCTGTTCTCTGATCAAACTGTTTCTCGATTCTACTGTTCCCAACGAATATTGAACTGTAGGTACACTCCATGCACCGCTCACAAGATTCGACCGATAAGTGGCATACCACCTTACCCGATAAACCACGCGGTTATTTAAAACGGCGTATGCGTCAAAAGTTGCACGCATTATTAACCTGTTTAAACCAGGGTTTGCGGTCGTAAATGCATTTCTCATTGCTACCGGTGCATTTCCCGGTTGGTCAATCATTGCAATTGACCGATTAGCTGTTCTTTCCGATGCACCTGCCGGATTATAAAATGGGCTAACCGCAGATAGCGTATCCAAATTCCAGGTTACTGCTCCCGGTTGGGATAAAGCATACGTTCCACCGGTTGTGGTAATGTTTCCGTTGTGGTATGTTCTGGTGTCTGTACCAGGTTGGTAACCATAGTAACTTCTGTTAATAAACTGTAACCAGTTAACATTATTCGCATCGTTACCTGTGTAATCCAACGAAATTGCCCTGTCGGCCGCTGCTGCTAGTGCTGTTTCATTGGCGTTTATTCTTACTGTAACCACACCATTTGGCCTGTCGTCAGGTCCAACAAATCCTTGGTGCGCAATTGTTCCGCTTCTTGAAGGTACTCTGGAGCGTAAAAACAATCTTCGTTCAACCCTCCGCAAAGCAGTGCCTCTTTCAGGTTGTTCCAGATAATCTGCTTCTGCTTTCACTTCATTATAAAGAATTCCGGCTGTACTGCTTCCCAATTTACCATCCTGACTTAACCCATACTGTGACTGATAACGAAGAACAGCATTTACAAAATCAGAATCAATTACTGCCGGATCAGAGGTAATACCAAGAATGTCTCTTAAAACCGAAATTTCTTCCGTATCAGTAAATAATACACTATTGAAAGTGATAGCATTTTGAATTTGAGTTTCTGTTAAAACAGTTACTTCTGTATCGGGATGTGTTGGGGCTACAGCAAAATCACATTGAATTTTTGGAGATTTACTGATTTGACTGTTTTGCTGAACCACATGCGTCAGCTCATGCGCCAACAACTTCTTTCCATTATTACTTCCAGGATTATACTCAACTTTATTAAAATAAATGTCACTACCATGTGTAAATGCTTTTGCTCCAAGTTGTTGATTCATTTGTACCGCGTTAGAATCAGCATGAATATTTACATTGCTAAAATCGGCACCAAAAGCATTGCTCATGAACTGATTTGTTTCTGCTGATAACGGCCGGCCACTTCCTTTTGATGAATTGAGTTGATGAACTAAATCCGGAGATGCAACACCGCCACCATTTTCCGACATAGTTTGAATCATTTCTTCTTCCTCTTCAACCGGCTGCATTCTCAGTTTTGTTTGCATCATTTCTTCCTCTTCCTCAATTGGTTGCATTTGCATGGTATCGCTTTCGCTCATCATCATCACCCTTTCAGCAACCGCTTCGGCTTCCTGCTCATATTTATCTCCCGGGCGGCCGATTTTCAGATTAGTTTGAATAAAAGGTCGTGAACGGGTTCCTGTTTTTTCTGATAACTGATACATAACCGCATATTTAAAGTGTCCTTCTGTTTTTATGATACTCTCTTTTAATCCCTTCCATAATATCGTTCAGGGTTATCAGGTTGCTTTCGCGGGCAAGTGCACGCAGCGAACAATGCTGAATTACGTTAATAATTGCCCCGCCCGAAAGTTCATATTTTGCTGCTATTTCATTTAAATCAGTTGGTTTGTCGAGTACTACCGATTTTGAGAAACCATTATTCCAGATTTTAAACCGTTCTTCAGCGGTTGGCATCGGAAAATTGATGGATGACTGAAACCGTCGCATAAAAGCCTCGTCGATGTTGCTTTTCAGGTTGGTGGCCAGAATTACCAGCCCGTCGAAATCTTCAATCCGCTGCAACAAATACGAAACCTGCTGGTTGGCATATCGGTCGTGCGCATCGCGGGTGCTGGTGCGTTTTCCAAACAGTGCGTCTGCTTCATCAAAAAACAATATCCACTCCTTATTTTCGGCTCGGTCGAAAAGTCTTGCGAGGTTTTTCTCGGTTTCGCCTATATATTTTGAAACCATCTGTGAAAGATCGATCCGATAAACGTCACGGTTTGTTTTTTTCCCTAATAAAGCAGCGGTTGTGGTTTTTCCGGTTCCGGGCGGTCCGTAAAAAAGCGATTTGTAACCCGGTTTCAGGATTTTTTCCATCCCCCACTCTTTCATTAATTTATGATGATGTGTAACCCAAGTTTCAATTTCATTCAACTGAATCATTACATGATTATTCAGGATGAGATCTTCCCACTCCATTTTTGTGGATAAAAGTTTTGCCGGGAATTCAGGACTGAAGTTGGGTTTTCGCGCCTCGCCAATGGTAAATAAATCAAGTACTTCCTGCGAAATACTGATTGCACCACTAAGCAATGGTTCGTTTTTGTCGATCTCTTCTATACTCAGAATATTTTCCTTGCTGAATTTGTGAAAGCCATCAAAACATCGCTGTAATGAAAATCGCTGTTCGAGGTTATTTCCGGCCAGAATAAACATAGCTGTTTCGCCGGTTGGAATAAAACCATTGTGGTTTTTGCCGTGTTTGCCGCCAAATTCGGTATAAATCTGTTGTGTGAGCTCATTTTTCACCAGAAACATATCGAGCAACTCGGGTTTTACATGTGGAACAAGTGCCAGCGCCAGTAAAAACCGCTCCTCAAAATCAAGCTGATGGCTGTTAACAAAAACTGCAAAGGCCGATTTACTTCCGTTTAACTGAGGCGGGGAAATATCATAAACACTTTTATATTCGGTTTCCTTTTTCGCGTTCAGCAGCGAGCGGGTCTTCAGTATTTCCCTGAACCACGCAATTTCCCGGTCGATATCGGCTGCATTGGCTGCTATTTTTGTTTTTTCTACCATTCAACATACAGAATTTCTTCGCACCAGGGCAGTTTCACCAGGCTCACCGACCATGGTAACTTCTCGAGCATGATGTCAAAAGTGTTTCGCTCAATTAAAAGATTCCATGACTGTCCTGCCCGTTTCAGGATGCCTTCCCTGCGCAGATAAGTATCACGAAGCGCAGCCGGATTGCCCGTGCGCAAAGCCTCCCATCTTTCCAGCACCGTTTTCATCAGAAATATACATTCCTCCTTTTCTTCTTCCGAAAGTTGGACTGATTGTGGTACCGGTTCTGAAATATCAAGCCCACACAAAATTTTATTGAGTACAAGATCGGTTTCTTCTGCCGTTTCTTCACCGGTTGCAAAAAACTGCAAAAGATGAATTGCCTTGAATATTGCGTCCGCGTTTTTGAACTGCAATTCATTGTTCAACAGACCCAATCCTTCAAAAAAGAATTTCAAAAACGGATGTAAAATCACAATCCCGGCATTTGAAACCACGATTGTTTCTGCATCTTCGGGTGTATTCTGCGGAAAAGGTGAAAAAGATTCCTTCATTTTTTTCTTTTCCAATCCCGTAGATTTTTCAGGATTCAATTTCCCTGTACTTTCTTTCAACTCCTGTTTGTTGCTGTTTTCTCCTGCAACTTTTTTCTGTAAAAAACGGGCAAATTCATTAATCCAGAAATCGATAGCGGCACCACTTTTTACATGAACATTCAGAATTATTTCGTTTAAATGCTGGCTTACAAAAGGCAATTCAGCAGCGGACTGAATTGCAGCAATCATCACATTTTCAAAATCGTCTTGTTGAAAACCAGGATAATTTATTTGTGAAGATTGAATTATTGCTGCCAGTTTGTTTTCATTTTCAACTGTTGAATATCCGGCTAAACTTAAATCCAGCATTTTCTTCAGGAAAAGAACCTGATCATCGCTGCTTTTCAAAAACTGCTCATTTACAAAATATTGAAGTGCAACTTCATAAAAGCAAACAGTCAGACTTTTTTCAGGAAGAACAGAGCCTGAACAATGCCGTAAAATCCGGAGTTGAGCTGAAAGATTCTGCAATAATCCGGCATTCAGTTTTTTCAACAATTCATACAGATAAGAATGATTGTATTGATAAATCAGTCTTTTCCGTACCTTTTGGTTTTTCAGCAATGGCAAAAATGTGTTTCTCAGCAGATCGTTGTCAACATTTAAAATCTCTTTGAAAATATTTCTTGACAAATTCTGTGGTGAAAATTTTTCTGCACCCGGATTTTCATGCCACCAGGGAAAATATCCATTTTTCAGAAAAAACAGAAACTGATCCAGATAATCATTTAACTTGTTTGTTATCAAGAAATCACGATCGTCAGATTTGTTTTTCTGTTCCGTTTCCTGAGTTGCTGAACTTTTACCCTTCGCAATGAGCGAATTAACCTGTTCGCTTATTTTCCGGATTGCAGTTTCAACAAAAACCTGTTCCAGGCTATTCTCCTGAATGGTACCCAAATCAACTACCAGTTTATCAATCCTGACGATTTCATCGTCGCTGGATAACCGGTTGAAGAGTTTGTCAAGTTCAGGATGCAGCTTTTCTTTCACCAACGCCGAAGCTTTATTCTGAACGGCCCAAACATTCTCTTTTTCACGAATGGTTAGTTCGAGAACATGCCGGTTGATAATATGTTTTTGTCCGCTCATTAACTTTTATTCCGTTTTAATCCGCACCACTAACGGTTGAATATTTTCCTGATTCGTTGCGATTTACTTTCTGTGGCATCAAATGCAATGTTTTTATTATTCAGAATTTTTGTAATTGTCTCATCCGGTAAAATTGCCATTTCAGCTTCTGTGAGATTGCTGCCAGTTTTGCTGGTTACCAGAGCGCTTTCAACTTCCGTGCGCGACTCAATTTCACTCACATTAACCCTGCGAACAACCAGAATTTTCTTTAAATCGTCATTGGTCAGCAAGCCGGGATCAACAGTAACAGCCGGGCTGGCTGTTCCACCCTGGCAATTCTTCAACTGAAACTCAATGATTACTTCCGCTGGTTTTTTATTGGTGGGGACAGCAAGTTGCATACATTTCAGCAATTCATTAATCCGGGCATCTCCCATTTTTTCCAGTTCTTCAAGCGAAAAACCATGAGTTTGCATTATACTGCCCAGCAATGTCTGGAAAATATTTCCGGTTACATCAATCTGTCGCAATTTGAGCGCCCTTTGTACATGGGCCTCGCCCCAACACTGGAAAATTTCAACAGAATAACAAGCCACAGAAGCCGTTACGGTTCCGCAATTTTGTTTCTGGTATTGGAGAATCAATTCACCGAGTTCAGCATAAGTTGTATTGGGCGTGGTATTGATTCCCAGGCAACTCAGTAATTTGCGTCGCCTGTCTTCTTCTTCAAGAACCGAAGAAAAGATTTCACTTTCGGTAAAACCGCCTGTTTTGCGCAAATCGGTCAGCAAAACTTCAAACATCGAAGATCCGGCTGGAATATCAAGGTTCCGATGGCCAATCGTATCTTTTACGGCATCCTCTCCCCAGCATTGCAAAATGGGAATTGTGTAACAGGTCTTTGCCGGCTGAACCGCACCACAGTTACTTTTCTGGTAATCAAGAATCAGCTGGCCTAATTGTTCGTAGGTTGTATTATCATCGGTCGGAATACCCAGACAACTCAGCAACGCCCGTCTTCTTTCGGCGGGTTCAAGAACATTCCCCCTGATTTCAGCTTCGGTAAAACCACCTGTTTTTCGCAGGTCAGCTAACAAAAGCTCATAAATATTGTCATTTGCAGAAAACTGAATTCCTCTTCTCCTTAACGTTTCCATTACCGATTTCTCGCCCCAGCACTGCAGGATTTCAACCGTATAACAAGGTTTTTGCTGTTCTTCGGCTTTCTTCACCACAATGGTCACCATCGCTTTGTCCTCCACTCCAGTCTCGGCATTAAACAGCGAATAACCAAAATAATCAGTCCCGATAAATCCTTTGGCAGGTGAATACAAAAGCGGCGTTTTATCACCGGTTTGTTTAATGGTTCCACCCTCTTTTGAAACTTCCTCCGATTTAATAACAAGTTCAGCTTCAAAAAGTCCGGCGTCATTTCTGAGCACATCAATTTCCACGGACATATCAACCACAGTTATTGCATAATCAGGCCGTGCAAACGGATTGCTTTCGAAAACAAAACCACTTTCATTGTCGCACATGGGCACGCAATTATCAGTGCTGCAACACAAATAAGGCAGGCTGAAATCGGCAATTACATTTTTAGCGGCATTGTTTACATAAACAAGAATAAAAGTGCCGCCTTTCTGAACTCCGGCCTGGTGTTCGGCTCCCGGATGTTTGCTGATGTAACCTGAAAATACACCGGTAGTTTTCCGGAGATAAAATTCGCGGCGTTTAAACGAATAAAACAACCGCAGAAACCGGTTATAAAAGAACAGATCGAAAATTGAGTTGACAACCGGTGAAACACGCTGGATAAAGCCATTGATGAGCGGAACCTGTTTTTCCGCATCTTTCCGGCTGATGTTTATTTTTTCAAGCAGTTTAAAATCGATCAGCACAAAACTGATGATCCTTTCCAGCAACAGTTTGTATCCACTCTGAAATTCAGCAAAATTAAACTGGCTGAAACAATCAGGCATCGATTTGCAAAGCTTACTAAGTATTTCAACAATTTCTTCCAGCTTTTTCAGCAATTCCGACTGTGTTTCGTTTTCCTTGCCGTCGAAAAGCAATTCCCTGTTTTCTTTGATAAAAACATACATTTCGCTGATTTCGCCAACAAACCGGCAAAAGCTCATTTTCAGGAATTTGTATTCTTCCTGGATATCTTCGAAACCGCATTTGTAATCAAGTTGCAGAGTGGCCGCGTTTGTGTCCAATTGCAGTGCAACTGTATTAAACGGCAGGTTGAACTGCATTTTCAATTCATTAATTCTGCCAAGTGCCAGGTTAAAATCTGCACCGATCTGGCCTTCAATCCGAAGAAATGAATAATCCTGGATATCAAAAAACAGCGGTGTGGCCAGCTTATTTTTGGATGTTGACTGGTCGTTTGACTGGTCTTCGTAATTCAGCACCAAACCTTCGGTTTCATCCGCATTTTTCCGGCTGACATCAAAATTCCAATAGTTTTTGAGCGTTCCCAAAGCGGTGTAGCTGCTTTTCTTTTTCAAATCATAATACCACGGAATGGAGCGCTGGCTGAGCAATGTCGTTTTTTCGAGACTTGGTGTGATTTTTACCGGAAAACTTTTTCCATCGGCTCCCTTAAAACCATTAACACGTTTCATATCAGAACTTTCGAGCATCAGAACCAGGCGGTTGTGCAACGAAATGGTTCGTTTTACAAGCAACTTCTGCAAATTGTAAATGGGTGGCTGGATAAAATGATGCCGGTATTCCGAGTTTTCTGCGTTGACCGAAACCGGAGGAATCACTTCGCCCAACATCAGGTGTTTTGGGAATCGCGACATATCGGCGCTGCACTCCGACATCAGGTCGAAAGCCGTATTTTTAAATTCGTTGTATGCCAGAATCAAATCCTGAAACAAATCATAAACATATTGAACACCCAGCCAGGAAGTAAGCGAGGCATCGGTATTATTCAAAAAGTTTTGAAGTTTTGCCAGTTTATTGGCCACCGGGTTATTTTCAAACGGATTCTTTTCGTTGTAAGATTTCAGCAAAAGCGGGCGATAAATATCGTAGGTTTCAACCAGTGCATCAACCAGTTTGTCGAAAACCGACAAAACGGCATCGGCATAATTTTTTGAAAAATCGTTGTAATTTGCCGAATGGGGACTGGCCGGATTAAACAAAACACGCGGAAGATTTACCACCGGAAGTTTGTATTTTTCGGGAAAAACAGCATCCAGTTTTCCGGTGTTGGTGCGGTTCCATACTTTCTGAAGATCGGTTTTACTGATGAGTAATTTCCGGAGTGTCAGAATCCGTTCTTTTCCCAACTCATCGCAATTTTTTCCGAGGCACGATTTCAGGTCTTTGTCGAAACTCTCGATAAAAAGCAAAACAACTTTATCGGCAAGAAAAGCGTTGTCGTTAAGCAATTTATCATCAGCCCCGCTTTTTGCATCATCCGTCAGCAACTCAAACAAAGTGATATCCTGTTTATTCTCCGCGTTTACAAATGGTTCGTAAACCGTTCCGGGCGGCAAAATGTAGGGCCGGTATTTTACGGTAATACATTCGCCAATATTGATGAGATATCCTTCGGAAGTGATACCGGTTCCTTTTGAAATTGTAATCGTGTTGCTGCCTGCGTCATAATTTACCTCGAGCCCGCAAACAATTCCCATCCCGATCAGACGCGCCCTTGTCAGCCTGTTTTGCTGGTCGAGGTAACTGACTAGATTATTCAGCTGGGTGCTGGTAAGTACCTGGTTACGTTCGAAAACCGGGTATGTATTCAGAATATCACTCATTGCATTAAATTTTTAAGCATTTCCTAAAACTGAGTAGTTAAGTATTATCGCATTCTCAAGCGTTTCGTCCTCCTGGCAATCATAAAGTGTTCCCGAAGGATAAACATTTCTCAACCGGGTAAGTATGTCGGTAAGTTCGTTCAGCCGTGCCGACAACAAACCGGGATCTTTATCTTTTTTGGCGTTCTCAATCAGCCACGCTTTGTATTTTAATTCGAATTCAGCCATCTGTTCACAACTGATCCAGCAGATTACGAGGAAAACATGAGCCGGAGCTTCGAGCCGTAGTTGTTTTTCGAAGAATCTCCTGAAATCCATGTTATCGAAACGGCCCTGCCAATGCGGAATAATCACGCTTGTCACACAAGTGTATGGATCCTGAATCTGGCAATCGTCGCATTTTTTTTCATCCAGAACAATCTGAAGCAAATTATCTTCAACCGGGCTTTCAACCCTGTCCATTACAATTTCCTGTGTTCCGGAATGATCAATCACTTCTTTTACCTGGAATTTGCCGTTGTTGGTTTTATTCGAAGAGCCTCTGATTTCCACCAGGTCTCCCTTTTTAATTTTCAATGTTTCCGCATCAGCAACTGTAACACTCACATTCACAGAAGAAACATCAGTAATTGCTGTTCCTTTCATAAAGGAAAATGTTCCGAATGGGTCTGTGTATAAAATATTCCCGGGGATCCGTTCCTCCGTTTTGACAGTTGTCCGGTTGGTCCCGGCATCATATTGAACACTTTTCACCTGGTAAACCGCGTCATTCTCGCCGGTTCCGGTAATAACAAATTCGCTTGAAATATCGGTATTCCGCAACGCATCCAAATCGTTTAAAAGATTACCGTCAACTTTAAAACTATTGGTTGAATTGCTGGCCGAAAAAACCGGCAATGACTGATTATAATAGAGCGAGCCCTGGTTTGCCAATCCTTCTGTTAACGTGTTTTCTGTAACATCAATAAAATGATTTCCTTTGACTTTGGGCCGCAACAAAACATGTTCAACCACATGGAAACCTTCGTGGCTGAAGAATTTGTTAATTATAAAACTGGTAAAAAGTTCCACAGCCTTGTCGTCGTAACCACCGTTAAAAGTTAGGGTTCCGGCTGTAACTTTCTTAATTTCAAAAGATTTTGAATACTCTAAAACACCCGAATTATCATCAGCGGGAATCTGTTCTTTGACACTTAAAATTGTTTCTGCACCCTCCAATTTAATTGCGAACACAGTGTATTTGCCATCATTACTTTCCGAGTCTGAAATTTTCACCCTGTCGCCTTTAAATAAACGCGTGGTTATATCGGCAGCAATTATCAAAGCATTATTTTCTTTATCAACTGTATAACTATAGTTTTCTGTAAATCCGATCTGACCGTCAGCAATTATTGAAGGCAAACTACCGGCAATTGAAACTGTGACTTCTGCCCCGTTTGCTGTTGCCGAATCCACCGTGTATTCACCATCATTGCCAGTAGAACCCGAAATCACCACTTTTCCTGAAACAAGATTTGAGATCTCAGTTGCCAGCGGAATGTTAAAATCAGCAGCCACGCTTTCTGCCAGATCAGTTCCGTAATTATTAAAAATCCGAAACCTGTAATTTCCACTTTCGGCTGAAAAATTGTAACGCCCGGTTTGCGAGGCATTTTTTACCAACTGCCAGAGAATTTCGTGAATCTGCGATTCTGCTGTTTGTATTAAATCATTTTCAGTCTGAACCGCATAAAGCAACTCACCCAGAGGTGTTGTGTCAGAAGGAATTGCCTCAGCAACAACAATCTCCGTGTTTCCTCCCACATCAACAGCTGAAACAACCGTGTAAAATCCGTCGTTTGTCTGCGAATCTTCAATGGTCAAAACATCACCAGCTTTCAGGATTGCTGCGATATTTCCGTCGATCACCATTTTTTTCTGTGTTGTGTCCACCGAAATAATATCCACTTCCGCCTTGTTTTCACCTTCAATAATATACTGGCCGGTGAGCAGTTTATCGGATGCATCGTTACTGAATGTTTTTTCAAAAAGTTCGAAACTCACCACAGCAACGGGCGGATTGGGTTGCATGTCAACCTCAATTTTATACTGAATATAATTCAGCAGCGGACAAGCAAGGTTGTTGCGGTTCGACTCTGTGTTGTTGTAAAATTCATTGGTAAAAATTCCGACCAGTTTACCGATGTCTTTGTCGAGATCGCCATCCGGCAGATTATCAGGATAGTCGCTTTTTTCACTGACAGCCAGCATTTCACTATCTCCGCAAATAAGTTCAAAACGGAAATTTGTGCCGCCATCATCAGAGACAGCTCTGTAATTTTTCTTCTCAAGTCCGTTGATAATCAGTTTTTCAAGAGCAATCTTCGCATCCTCTTCACTGTCAAATGGTTCGTTATTTTTCAGAAGAACAACAGGAAAGGTGTCTGAAACTTCAAAATCAAATTGATCACCAGACTGAATAATCACAAAATGATCAGAAAAATGGAGAATTTCAGCGCGTGTTTCAGCTATTCCGGTCAGAAACGAAACCCTTCTTCTCAATCCTGAAATATTATCGACATGCCAGAGTTTACAGGGTTCATGGTAATTAAAACCTTTACCACGAAAAGAACTTATGGAAGGATAAGCATTGAGAAAAGCCAGCTTATCCTCCACAAGTTCAACAGACGCTTTAAACCCACCTGATATTTTGAATATCAGCAATCCATAATCAGCAAATTGCTCGGCAAACCTACCAATCAGGTGGTCGAGAAATTTATTTTTACGTTTAAAGAAATTTTCTTTTGATTCGGCAATGGTATTCAGCGATACCACATGACCGTTTTTATCCACATATAATTCAGTTGCATCCGGCACTATATCAAACAAAGGCTGCGTGTAATAGGTGCGCCCGATGATATAATTGCCAAACCTGTCTTTTTCAGCATTCATCGAAAACAGGTCTTTTACATTTGCCAGTTGCGAGAAGAAATTGGCCAGCAACTGGTCGAAATGCATGAGGAATCCTTTTAGCTGGCGGGCGCTGGCCTTTCGCTGTTCATTCAAGGTTAAATTGCTACCCAGATTCGGGATTCCTTCTTCACCAATTCCATAGGTCAGCGGGAAATCATTCTGGATGCTTTCATAACTTTCCAGTTCGCGATAACTGCCTTTCGGAACCTCGAAATCAAGAACCGGATTGTACAATTTGGCAACCCGTTCACCTTTCTCAAGCAGGTTCAATTTTTCTTCAACAATGGTTGCCGACGCCCTGAATGGAATCTGGTCTTTGTAAAAAACAATTTTTGAATCTTCAACACTCAGCCTCGGAACATAATTCTGTTCAAAAGCCAGCCGCATACACCATCTCACACTAACAGACTCAATATCTCCATTTTGATTATCCTGCGGGATATTGGCAATCTGAATGGTTTTTACAGACACAACACCTTTTACATCCATGATTATCTGAATGAGGTCGGAAACATGAATAAACTTTTTCCGGTCGGCTTTTGCCAGTTCGTTGTCGTCGATAAAACCATGATCCAGGGCAGGTCCTTCAAATATTTTATCCACCGAAAGACATTCTTCTTCAGCAGTCACATAAAAAGTCAGCTTTTCACCTTCAGTCAGCAATGCCGATTGAATCTCGCCGGCAACATAAATTCTGGTGGTGGAGGTTTCTCTATCCGCCACGATCGAAACAACAGTATATTCACCATCGTTACTCCTTGAATTAAAAACAGTTACCAAACTGCCAGTCACAAGAATTTCTTCAAGATTTTTGTTGACCGTAAAATACCGGTTAACCGTGTCGATGCTCAGAATTGACAGCTCCTGCAACTTTTTGCATTTGTTGAGCATTTCGTCAAGCGAATAAAAATAAACCGTTGGCGAAAGAAACCTGGCGATTTTGTGACAGATTTCGGCATGAACCTGTTCCACATCAGCCTCCCTTTCGAGTTCCACATCGGCACAAACGGCAATCTTTTCAACTTTCAGAGCGCTTAGTTTGTAAAAATCCTCACACAGGTTCCGGTTGGCATTCAGCCGGGCTTTTACTGCTTCAACAATCGCCTTTATTTTATTGATTTTCTGAAGATAAAAGGCCAAAAGACTGTTTGTATCGTAATAAATAAAATGATTGATTTTGTTTTCAAGCTCGGCCAAACCGGGAACCGGAACCACATCAGAAGCAGTTGTTACAGTGCCTTTCAGCTTTACGATTTTGTTGACCAATTCAAATGAAAACGCATAATTATCAGGTATGTTTCTGAAGCTGAGTGTAATATTCAGAATATCTGCTTTGATGCTTACCAACTGGCTCCAGTCGGTGCTTTCACTGTCCCACCGCGGAAAATCAACCGATATTTTGATAGCCATCCCGTTGATGTTCGAATCCGGCAAATGTTCATCAATCACCAAATTGCGGGCAATCGAATTTTCATTCAGATCGCCAAACTGATCACACTTTTCGAACTCAAGCAAAACATCGTACAAAATTCCGATGTCGAGTGGCTTTTGCCCCGGCAACGAAGGATCAGGCTGGTAACTGAGTTTACTTTCTGTTTTGTGCACATAAACCGGAATTTCGTTGGTTTTCGATTTTTCAATCCATGCATTTTTCACACCAACATGCTGACAATTAACATCAGCCGGATCATGCAAATCCACATCAATCAGCAGTTTCCGGTAATCGTTGATTGTTACCGGTGCGTTGGGTAAAATTTCACGCGCGGTGAAAAAATTACGAATGTCGCGTGCATTTTTATCATCGGGGTTGTTTGCAAGCAAGTCTTCAATACTATAAGAAGCGCGGTAGCCCAACTCAGTTATGGCATAGGCAAGCACTTCGAGAATACTCACCCCCGGATCGTGGATGTTATAGTCAGTCCATATTTTCCCCGCAACCTTTTGCACATATTGAATGGCCTCTTCGCGGAGAAAATCATATTGCAGACTTTTCGATTCCGGTATTTTTTTCGATATGGTTATTGATTCCGACATTCAAAAATAGTTTTAATCACATGAGCAATCGTCAGCAGACGCTATCTCAAAAGTTTTTACAATATTTTCCTCACAGACGCAATCTTCTTCATTTTCGAGCACGGTTATCAAATGCCCGGAAGCCGATCCGAGAACCGAAGCTGAAGTGGATGCAATTGCCTCATCAACATCTTTTTCGGCGTTGCCCGGCACGAGATGAAACATTTCGAAACAGGTGATGTAATCGACAAATTCCTGTTCTTCGACAAAATTCAGGATCACCGATTTGTGGATTTTTCCTCCGAAAACAATGTCAGACCCGGTTGCATACGCCCAGGGCGACAGGAATTTTATCAATGCCTCATTCAGTTTTACGCTATAAATTCCTTTGTCAAAACCGGGATGAAAACGAACATTGAATTTCACTTTCACCTCTTCGAACAACGGATTGTGAACATGAAGCTGAATATAAGGCGATTGAATTTTGCTGATGAAATTTTTTATATCGTCGAGCGTTACAAGACTTGTCCGCGGTTTCAGCGGGTCAACGGCATTTTTATTCCTGATGTTGGAAACCACCACGAGGCTCACATGTCCGGGCGAAGCTTCGTTGATACAAGTTGAAGTCCCCTCGTAACGTGTGTGATTCAGACATTTTACTTTATAAACCGAGGGGAAATTCTGCAAAACAATCCGTTCGTAATCCCAAATGGTAATTGCCCGGTTTTTATGGCGTAACCTTTCGCTGACCCGGGTATAAAATTCATTGCTTTGTTCTGCAATTTTTCCACCAAATGAAGTAAACGGCTGTTCCGTTTTTTTGATGGAAGAATCGGCAACCACCATTTTCGATATTGTTTTTTCTGGAAGTGGTTTTGCCAGGTAATACGGATCGTTGTTTGTATTTTTAAACTCCGCTTTGGCTGCCTGGCATTTAATATCAATCAGTTGCGGAATTCCGTCTGAGTCTTTTTCGGCCGAAGCCCGTAACCAGTAAAGTCCGTTGGACAGAATATGATTGTTTGCGTTTGCTTTTGAAGGAATATCAAAAAGAATAACACCTGTGGTAATCAATCCTTTGGTGGAATCGGAAAGGATATTCTGATCCGAAAAATCGATCCAGGTATCATCAGAAAGATAACTCCATTTGATAACCGGTGGTTTTAAATCGGGGTTGGAAGTTCCTTCAGAAACCTGGAACAAAACCGAAAGATTCTGAGGCGGAAACAGCTCTTTGATCCCGATATACAATTCTCCTTCATTATTATATTGCGGAAACAGGAAGTTTTCACTGTTTGTGGTTTTGATTTCGCCAACTCCCAAAGGGTGAACGGCAAATACCTGTTCCACACGTTTTTCAAAATCTTCAGTATTTACTTTTACCGTATTAATTTTTACTGCCGAAACATAGTCGGCAGAAACCGATTCAAGTTCAGGCGTATAGGGTTCTCTGGGCAAATCACCCGAATAATCGGCAACACCTGCGGCTCCTGTTGCTATTGCCGGTTTCAGGGCATCAAGAACCGCTTTTGTGTAGGACAAATGGTAATCCTTGTGACCAAAATCGGCACCGTCCAGCGATATTTTCAGGAATCCCTTCTGGCTATTCTGATCATATTCGGTAAAAGTCGCCAGATTCACATCACGTTTGATGTTTCCGAGAACCGTAACGGGAGGTTCGCCTTTGGGATCTGTTTTATTGGTAAAGGCCAAAACATTTTCAGCCTGAAGTTTTCCGCTTTTATCAGCAAACAAAGCGGTGCTGTCGGGAGTAACCGGTTTCCAGCTTTTTTTGTCAAGAATACTTGTAACTGCTTTAAAAGCAGCATTATTACGGGTAACAGAAGATGCTTTATAATTTTTGTAGTAATCTTCAAATCCCTTTGCATCATCCGGCAGACCGAACCATTTCAGGTTTACTTTCAGTTCATTGAGTGATTTTTGAAAGATTTCCCAGCTTCCGAGATAAAATCCGGAAGTCACAATCGGCCGGTTACCAAACGGCTGGAAGGGTTTTCCGGGATCGAGCACCGACTGGTCGTTCTGAACCACCAGGTTTTTCACTTCCCTTACATCACACACCAGATCAATGCTTTCGACCTTTAAATCTTTCAGGAATTTATACACAAACGGATTGATTTTGCTATCGGGATTCAGAATTATTTTCACCACCGGCCACGATGTTTTGATGGGATCAAGCAGGTTTTTTTCGTTGTAAGCAACAATTGCCTCCTGGTCGCGGGTAATTGTCCGTTTGATGATTATCCGCTTTTTAACTTTGTCGATTTTAGTAAAATGTACCGGGTCACCAAAACTGTAAACCAGGTCATTTATTTTATCGGCGCCCACATATTTTACGTCATAAAGCTGATCGAGACTGGTAAAGCCGGCAGTTCCCCTTTTATTTCTTTCCGAAATTATGCGGGCCGCCACTGTCATTCCAATGTCGTAATCTCTCAACTGGTCGCCAAAACCTGTTTCGGGATTATCAAAAACAGGGCCTTCAGCAGGTTCTTCACCAGCAATGTCTTCGGGTTTTGTTGCCGCATTTACAAAATCGAGCACCCGTTTTGCAACCACCGGATCTACAGCGCCTGAGCCATAAGAGAAAGTCTTTTCCCAAAGCGGTTCAATCCATTTTTCTTCGCCACTGAATTTCAGGCTGAATGCGTCGAAAAGCATTTCGTCATAAATATCGTCGAGTACTGAATTTCCGGGGAGGTTCAGATAAATTGTCACAATTCTTTCACCTTCAGCCAAAAACAGGTTGGGTGACGCAATAGCCAAACCGATTTCAGCCTTTTTTCTGTCAGCCACCAGCGCATCCTGATTTCCTGATTTCAGATCAGGAAACCTGATTCCGCCGAAAGTCCGCCAGCTTTTATCGTCGCTGGTCAAATCGGCACCTTCACCATTTTCAGAATTGGCAACCGGGGAAACATACAACCGGTAATCATTCATGGGGTTGGGGGAAAAGTTGCTGAAAATGTTGTGCCTGTTGGTAAAAACGGCACTTATTTCAGCAACTGTAGCCTTATTCAGGGCTGTTTCCGACTTCGTTTCATAAAACACGTTGTTTCCCAGGTCATCTTTGCCGGCTTTGAATTCTGTATTTTTTTTCAGTAAGGTTGATGAGACATGTTTGGCGAGTTCAAAAATGAGGTAAACCTGGTCGGGTACTGCCGGTTTTTCAGAAAGATGAAGTACATCGCGGTAATAAAAATCGAGATGTTTTTTGGTGATTTTGTTCATCTCGTCCTGTGCATGTTTGAAAATCTTCAGAAATGCCATGAACAGGGCAAAATGAGGCGAATTGTACTGGCTGTTTTCGTCGATTGTTTTATCAAAGAAATCTTTCCAGTTACCATCCACTGAATTGTCAGGTTTGTAATAAGCAATTTCTTCTGCAAACCGGGCAACAAAATCTTTGAGATCGTCAATATTCCGCTCATCAACAGCAACATAACCCGGAAGCAAAGTTTTCAGTATTCTTTGCTCCTGCCTGGTGCCATCGCGTTGCAGCGGATTCTTTGAATTACAGTTTTCCGACATGTGTCTCCTTTATTGAGAAATGTTAGTTCCTTCGTTTAAATAGTAGGGGTAAACAATGTTTCGCCGGTTGTTGGTGGCGATAATCGTGTAATCGATTCTGATTTCCACCAGCCCGTTTTCATTGTCCTGGTTAAAACTGATGTCATCCGTCTTAATCCGGGGTTCGTAAAAAAGAATGGCCCGTTCAATCTGGTCGCTGATTTTTTTGGCAAACGAAACTGTCAGCGGCTCAAAAAGCAGTTCTTCCATGTTGCTGCCATAATCGGGCTGCATCACTCTTTCTCCTTTAATGGTTGAGAGAAGAATCACCAGGCTTTGCCTGATATCTTCTTCTTCATCAACCATTTTAACGCTGTTTTCGCCCCGGCTGAAACCCGGAGGGAAAGACCATCCCCGCCCGAGAAACGAGTTCTCATCTATTTTTATTCTTCCCATTTTAACCGATCATTACTGTTGGTTCACCAACGGCAGCCGAAGCGCCGCAAATTGCTGTATCTCCCACCCTGATTGCAGGTTTGCCGCCAATCAAAACTGTTGTACTCCCCATCGGGAAAGGACTGACAGTGGGTTGGTGAACATTGGGCGGTAACGAACAAATGTGGTTATCGCCCAGAACGGCTGCCGGCATTCCGCCAATCAGCACGGTTGGTTCACCCGGCCCGATGATGGTACCTCCGTGGGTTGTTGTGTCAGTTACTCTTGCAGCAGGTGGCATATCGTTCTTTATTTTTTGTGACGTTGTCAGGCGCAAGCACGCTGACAAGTCTGTTCTTTTTAATTTATCATTACTATCGAACCTTTAACCACGGCTTGTCCGCTGGTTGACATTTCAGCACCGGCGCTGCCTTCGGCTTTTAGCTGGGCCTGGGCTTTAACATTGATATTCACACCTTCGATATTTACATCGCCTGTGGCTTTGATGTTAATATCGGCGGCGCTTTCTATTTTTATTCCATCCGACGACAGTTCTATTTTATTTCCATTTTCGTCTTCAATCAGAATACTTCCTTCCTCTTCACTTAAAATGATTTTGTTACCATTGGGAGTTTCAGTCGTGATACTCACTTTATCGTCATCAAAAACGAATTTCATTCCACTCCGGCTTTGATAACCTTTTTGCTTGTTTTCTTCTTCAGGCTGAATAGGCGATGGTTTTGCACTGCTGAAAAGCGAACCCAGAATTACCGGGTAACGCGGATCGTCGTTTAAAAAACCTACAATCACCTCATCGCCGACTTCGGGACGGTTTACCCAGCCACGTGAATCAGCCGCATCGGGTGTTGAAAGTCTGGCCCAGACTCCTTCGCCCAGGTTATCAATTACCGGCAGTTTTACCCTGATTCTTTCCTCTCCTTCGGGATCGTCATGAATACTCGTAACAATTCCTGTCTGTAATCCATGAACCGAAGGAACAAGTCCAGAAGCCGGTTTTTCAACAATATCATTGTAATTATCAGTAAACCAATCCTTATCCAGGCCAAACTCAATTTCGGTAAACCACGGAATATCACCTTCCATCAGGTGAGAAACAGACGAAACAAAGGCAACACCGTTAAACCGGTCGCCAAATCCGGCTAATTCAATGACATTTCCGGGTTTGATATCGCTGAAACCCTGAATTCTCACCTTTCCTTTAATTTTTGACAAACGGCTTCTCATCAGTTTTGCATCCGACCAGGCTTTCAGTTCATTGTCGGTTATTTTTCCGGCATGTTGAAGCGGTAGTTCCTGTAAGCCAATTACATTCGCCAAATCCGAAGCAGTAATATTTCCCGGTCCGGTGATGGAAGGTTCGTCAGCAGTTCCTTCAATAATCTCCTGGCTGGTAAAATCCCAGGCACTGCTTTTTACAGCAGCAAACTGGTCGCGGGCATCCATTCCGGCTTCAAAATCATAAACATTGTGCCCGTATGCGAGATTCAATACCGGATCACCCGATAAATCGGGCGCTTTTACTGTAATTTTGCCATCGTCAGCAAAAACGAGTTTTCCGTTTACCTCTGCACGCGAAACCAGGAAATCCCAGTCAGTTACATGATGCTGAACCATTTCTTTGTGCGTCACCCCGGTAGTTTCAACATCAGGCGTCAGGCCATAATTATTGATGATTTCCTCGATGATTTCACTGTCTTTAACTTCCTCAAAATACTTGTTTTTCCGGCCGACAGTCAGTTTGACACATTTGTCTTTCAGTTCGATATTTAATAAGGAAGGTTTGTCTTTTTTCGACCGGATGCTGTGTTTTGTGATGATTCCTTTAAACAGGGTACTTTCAGAAGAATGATAACCCGCCTTGATTTCAATCTCATTTCCGGGAATAAACAAATTGCCCGAACTCATTTCAAAATCTTCGCGGGCTACGCTGCCGTCAATAATATCAATTCTTGCCGTGGGTATTTTATTCACCGATTTCACCACAAAAATGCTTTTGATACCAATTTCACCACTGATTGGCTGTCCACCTGACAGAATGGTGAAAGTTGCGAGGTCGGTCTCCGCCTGTGTCGGTATTACTCTCGAATCAATCATTCTTTTTTGTTTACAGGTGGAAGAATCAGTTGTTGTCCGGCTTTCAGTTTTCTGAAATTATTCAGGTTGTTCACCCGGGCAATTTCGAGATAGAAATTCGGGTCGCCATAAATTTTTTGGGCAATCAGCGGAAGTGTTTCCCCTTCGTTCACAATTTTGAAATGCGTGAGGTCAGGCGAAGTTAGCCTGGCCTGAGCAGCCTGCTCGGTGCGCGAAACCGATTTTTTAAATGAGGCGTTGATGGTTGCCCGCAATGGTGCTCCCGATGAATGGAAAAGCTTATAAGTAATATTGGCACTTTCCATCACCCCATTGAAAATAAAGGTACCCCAGCTTAACTGCAGAAAATTAGGTTCATGAGTGGAACCATTAACACCCTGCGTAATTTTCAGAAAACTGTTGATTTGTTCCTGCACATACCCGACTTCACCGGCTTTGGGATTTAAATCGACAGAAGTGCCTCCGACTCCTGAAACACCGGTACCGTCAAAAAGGAAATCAAAAGTGACGCTGTCCGACTCCAGTCTTCGGTACGACTGGGTATCGGCAGTTCCTCCCTGCGGTGTTTCGCCCGACCAAACCGACCGGTATCGCTGGCTGAATGTATTTGGATTGTACATCACCGTAAACATTTCACCGGTTTTGGTACGAAAATCAACATCTTCGTAGGCTTCAATGGTTAGTTTGGCCACTTCGGCAAGTCCGTCGAATAAATTGAGTAATCCCATCAACGTTCCTTTTTATCTTTGATAATCTGAAGCATTAAATCGATGTTTTCAGAACCGATTCCCTTGTTTTGAGTACTTTCAGTACTTACCGGAGCCTGTTCATTCTGCTGATTATTCCGGGATGTGTTTTCAACATTGGCCCGAATCACAAGTTCTCTTATCTCAATCATATACTTACGCTTACGCTTGCCGAAAATCCGGCAGCCAGTGATGTAACATCAATTCTTCGGAAATACTGGTAGGCGAACTCAATGCTTTCGATTACAATAGTTCCCTGTTGCGCATTGAATTCGGAAATATCCCATTTAACCGGCCAGGCTTTTATAAAATTCCAGGCTTGAATCGGAATATGGTCGCCATTCAGTAAAATCACCGTAATGTCATGGGCTTCGAACTTGTAGCTTTCAACCGAGTCTTTGAACCATTGCATTAATTGCGAACCAATTAACATTCCGCGTTTCAGCACCAGGTTCTGATAGGTTACCGGGTTGGGCAACTTGTGCTTAAACCTGTTTTCGCCGCCTTCGTGGTATTCTTCCACACTGATTTCGGCATTGATTCCTGATACAGATTGAAATCCGATATCAGGAATGCCGGGATATTTCAGCAATAATCCTTCGAATCTGACGAAAAAATGAAACCCGACCGGTGGATAAAATAGTGCCATCAGTTAATTGATTTGCAGGTTATTTATGAGAATTCGATATTCAATCCCTCGTGACAAAGTTCAATGCTTTCGATGGCCACTTCGTTTCCGGTGGAGTTCAGCGAAGGTCCTTCCACTTTGCAGGGATAGGCATTCTTAACTTTCCAGGTAACTACCGGTGCATGTTCTTCATTCAGCAACGAAATGGTAAGATCCCTCCTTTCAATGCTGTTCATTTTCACGGTGTTGAGCCACTGAAAGAATTCATTGTCGGCTTTAAACATGCCTCTTTTTAAGGTGATGTTGGAGTACTGGGGAATTCCTGGCATTTTCGTTACATGGTATTCTGGAGAACTACCCTCGCGGTAATCAATATTCTGCAATTCAACAGTCAGTCCCGAGACTTCGGTGAAACCAATTCTTGTTCCGCCCCATTCAACCTGGAAATGGAAAACTGTTACTGGATAATTTATTGCCATAACTTTATAGTTTAAATGATTTATGATTCAAATTGATAATTATGATTCCTGAAGTTTGTGAGAGAATTTCAGGATGATAAATTCAGCCGGACGAACTGCTGCCAGCCCGATTTCAACATTCAGCCTGCCTTCCAGAATATCGAGGGCAGTCATTGTTACACCCAACCCTACTTTAACAAAGAAGGCGTCTTCGGTTTTGGCTCCGGCCAGGGCACCATCGCGCCACAAAGTGGTCAGAAAGTTTTCAATCATGGTTTTCACCCGAAGCCAGGTATTGGCATCATTGGGCTCGAAAACCACAAACTCGGTGGCTTTTTTAACCGATTCTTCAATGTAAATATAAAGCCGCCGCACTGAAACATAGCGCCATTCATTATCATTTCCGGCCAAAGTACGGGCACCCCAAACCAATGTTCCTTTCCCGGTAAAAACCCTGATGGCGTTGATTGATTTTCCGGTAGAAGCATCCACATTGAGCAATTCCTGTTCCTCGTGATTGACTTTTACAACCGGCCCGATTACCGATCTGACACCCACATTGGCCGGAGCTTTCCAAACTCCGCGTTCACGGTCAACACGGGCATAAATTCCGGCAATTGAACCGCATGGCGACAAATCGACATACAATTTTTTGATTTCAGCAAGAATTGCCCTGTACAAACTCGGATGTGAGGCGCTCAGAGCACTCAGTGTTTGTCCCTGAACATTGTCAACCGTTGCGGCACCACCATTTTCTGTATGAGTATCCACATCAACCACCGATTCGCTAAAACCGTAATTCAGAACTGTATTCAGATTCGGATAATAAGCAGCCCCGTATTTCAGGTTATCAGACCCGATTGCAGTACGAAATGCACCCATATCGGTTCCGAAAACATCGGCAATAGTAAACCGGTCCTGCAACTTGGCACAATGAGCCAGCGAAGCGCTGATTACCGAACCATATTCAGTAACATCGGCAAGCGAAACTGCATCAGGAAAAACCAGCAGCGTTGGTTCATCAACTTTTTCAAGTTCAAGAATTCCTTTGGTGATTCCTGATGAATTGTTGGCCGGCGCACTCACTGCATCGCCATAACCACCCACCGACATAATGTAACACGGGCCACCGCCATTGTTGTAAAACATCTGTACCTGGTAGTAAAGCTTATAGGCTGATGGTGCAGCCAGCGAAACTGTAATTTTCCGGTCAGTCAGCACGTCGTTTACATCCAAAGTATCGGCAACCGTTACTGCAATGTTTTCGTTATTCGGTCCTCCGAAAATCTCTTCAAATTCAAGAAGAGAACTGATCCGTGTGGCTTTAAACCGGAGCTTTGTATCATTTCCGTTTTCAGTGGCACGCTCGGTGTAACCGATAAAAGCGGGAATAGCTGTTTCCACGCCTGCTATCGATGCAGGTAAAGTCGATATTTCCTGAATATAGACTCCCGGTGTTTTGTAATTTGCCATTTTATCTGTTTTATATTGATTTTAATGATTATGATTCCTGCAATTTATGAGAGAATTTCAGGATGATAAATTCAGCCGGTCTGACGGCAGCGAGTCCGATTTCGATATTGAGCCGGCCTTCGAGTATATCAAGTGCGGTCATTGTTTCACCCAAACCGACTTTTACAAAGAATGCATGTTCGGGTTTTGCACCGGCTAATGCACCATCGCGCCACAAACCTGTCAGGAAATTCTCGATCATGGTTTTTGTGCGTAACCAGGTATTGGCGTCATTCGGCTCAAAAACAACAAATTCGGTAGCCTTTTTAACCGATTCCTCAATAAAAATGAATAACCTTCTCACGGGGACATAGCGCCATTCATTGTCATTACCGGCCAGTGTTCTGGCTCCCCACACAATCACACCTTTTCCGGCAAATTTTCTGATAACGTTAATCGATTTTCCCGTCGTAGCATCCACATTCAGATTTTCCTGTTGTTCACTGGTTACCATTACTGTCGGGTCTTTAACAAGACGCAGACTGACATTGGCAGGCGCTTTCCAAACTCCCCTTTCAAAATCAACACGGGCAAAAACCCCGGCCATTGCAGATGATGGATAAAGTGTTACTTCAAATTTCTTTTTAATCTCTTTGATGATATTGTTGTACAGTGTTTTATCGGCTTTCAAACCTGCAGAACCACCGGTTAAGGTTGCTCCCGAAAGTGTAGCGCCAGAACTGCCATTGTCGGTGTAAGTCAAAGCAATACTGTTTCCGGCGTTTCCGGGAACTGCCGTAATTGTAATTACATTCGAAGTCCTGGTGGCTGTATAAGCTGTATCGGCAAAAGTTGTAATGGCGGTGAGCAACGAAGTAGCTGCCTGAACGTTTGTCCCACCGGCCTGCCAGTCGAGTGCTGCACCTTCGGTGAATGCATGGCCGTTAATGGTTATCACGTCACCCGCCAATGCTGAAAAATCATCAATTGTGATTGTTCCGGTGGCTGAAACCCCAACATTGTTTCCGTTTAGTACATGTTCGAGTGTTTTTCCGCCGGTAAATGTTCCGCCGGTCCTGCTATCGGTAATCGCCACTCCTGAATTTTCGAAATTCAGACCAATCGTGGTTTTCAACGAAGGATAATAACTTGCACCATATTTCAAATAATCAGTTCCGACATCGGCCCTAAAACCAATTCCGTCATCGTTAACAGTTCCACCTAACACAGCGGCATCCAAAATCGCAAACCGATCCTGAAGTTTATTACATTGAGTAAGCATGTCATCGTTAATCGTTTTCCGGTTGGCAGCACTCAAAACAATTGCTTCAGGAACAACCAGCAGCGTGACTTCATCTTCGTTTTCAACGGCTGCCAAACCTGCTTTTAAATCATCAACATCAATGAGTGATGTCGGATCACCAGGAATTGCAAGACCTGTATATAAACCAACCGAGACAATGTAACAGGGACCTCCTCCGTTTCCGAAATACATTACAAGATTATTGTAAAGTGTATAAGGCGACAATTGTGTTGCTGCCGCAACAACAATGGTAGTATCAGCTTCTGCCACACTTGAACCTGTAAGTGTAACAGATAACTTTTCATCAAAAGCACCTCCGAATATTTCCTCGTACTCAAGCAAAGATGTGATCCTTACAGGCGTTGCAGTTGCCAGGGTTTTCCCGTTTTTCACCCTTTTTTCAGTGTAACCGATGAATGCAGGAATTGCTGTGGCAACCGGAGCTACTGAGGCAGGCAACTTCGATATTTCCTCGACATAAACACCGGGAGTTTTGTAGTTCGCCATAATACTGTTTTTTAGTTGTTTATAAATTATTTATTCAGATTTTCATTCAAATGAATACATACACTTCAGATTCAGGTTTGCCTGCAAAAGTTTTCCGAATTCCGTTGTGGGAAGGATTGGGAAGATTTGCAACAACAATCTGGTTGTCAGAAGTTTTTCTCAGTTCAATTTTTAGTTTTGGAATCTCATAAAATGGAATTTCCTGCAACGATTCGAAAACAAGTGTTTTCAGATTATTTACAAGAATATCGTATTCAGAAATGGAAGCCGAAACAGCAACTCCAGCATTTCCGTTAATAGCGTTAATAAGACTTTCAGCAGTTTCATCGGCTGTTGCTCCCTTCTCGAAATCAGTTCCTTCAGTAAATTTTACTCCCCCGATGGTAATGCTGTAATCTGCAATGTCATTATTAATAATTGTAATTACTCCCCCTGCATTTACTCCTGTTGCTCCACCCGAAAGCGTTTTTCCGGAGAATAAAACCGCTGGAAATGCTCCTGCCGCTGAATATTCCATTGAGATAGAATTACCTGCGGTACCAGCAGTTTTAGCTGTGATTTTTATACTTGAATAAACCTTCTGAAAATTATTGATCTGGTAAGGGGCCCCGTTTAAAGTTCCTGAATCAGTTATTTTCAGCGAATCGGTTGTAAAATCGATATTCCTGCTTTTATTAACCACAAAATATTTCCAATAGGTTTCGGCATACCGAAATTGTAGTTTATATTTCTCGGTATCGCCATACAAATGGTTGGTTACAGTATCATATCTTAAATCCACAATTCCAAGAATATTTTCTCTTTCGAGCTGTGCATCAACATAGATCTCTTCGGTTTTCAGTGTAATTGTTTCTGCAACATTCAGAATACGAATCTGGTATCTTCCGCTTTTCTGGTCGCGTAAATCAACCTGTTGAATAAATAAATTATTGCTATTGGCGGCAAGATTGATCTTTGCTGGAAATGGCACTCCTTCTGAATCTTTTCCAATTGAAACAGGATTCCCTTGTTCATCTGCAACAATCATTACAACATTGCCCGGATTTCCGTTTATTGCAAATTGACTGGTAAAAAGTGGTCCTTTCAACGAATCTAATAATACATCGGACAAGATTTCAGGATTGCCCGAATTAGATGAAGCAGCAGCCGGATCATTGGTAAAATAAACAATTTTTCCGGCAGAATATGCTTTTTCAGAAGATTCATTCAAATCTGTGATATTCAGCAAATCAGAAATATTCTCTGCTTTAATAAAGAATGTAAAAACCTGATTTTTTTCTAGTTCGGAAAGCGGCGTTTCCCCGTCGTCAAGCGTTCTGTACAAAATGGTTATACCATTCGGGAGTCGTTTAAACAACATTTTGCCATTTCGTAATAATGTTTCGGTAGCAGCAGTCGGATACAATTTCACAAACCTGTCGAAACCATCTTTAAAATAGCTGTGACCTACAACCAGGTTCAATATTCGTTTATAGAAAATATTCATGGCTGTTTGGTTTTACTGTTGATTCCGATTTTTTCTATCGGGGCATTTGAATCGAAGAATTCTCTTTCCTGGAATGTCAGCATCCTGACTTTATACAAAACTGATGGTAAATATTTTGTCCCCACTACCGACCAGAAATTGTATAACTGCTCAAATGAATACGAATACAATTCAACCACGAGCTTTTTCAGATTTGGGTCATATTCCGCCAGTTTTGGTGAATTTTCCGGGGTAAATACGTTTTTCGCCTGGAAAAAGGAAATAATATAAGAAAGTTGTTTCAACCCTTCAACATAATCATCGGAAGAATCCTGTTCATTGGTATTCTGGAAGTTTGCCGAGATTAAAACATAAAGATTCAGTTTAATTTCGGGATTGAGCCGTTCAACATTTCCAAAACTATTTATTACAGTCGATTTTTGATCCTTATAAACTCTGTCTTCTTCAATATTAATCAGTGAAACGCCAACAGATTTATCGGGAATAACCACACCTCCGCCTTCAGTAGCCACACTTGTCAGAAAAACCCTATCAACCGTGGGCGATCCAGTGCGAACTTTCAGATATTCATTCAGTTCATTCGTTAAAAACGAGAGGCATGTATGTATCATAACAAAATTGTTTTTCAATTAACTTTTCAAATTCAAAAACAAATCAATCCGAATCGTTTTAACATATTAAGATTCTTTATTCTGTAATATGTTCTGAATTTTTAATTAATCAACTTAATTACAATTATTTAAAGCAGTTTTTACGTCCTTAAAATAGTATGCTAATAAAACCTTCTGATTATATCTGACTTATTGGTAACGGCAAACAAGTTACAATATAAAAAAGCACAAGTCAATAGCTGAATCAATTTTATGATTTTATTTTTTCTTAAAAAATCTGAACAATCGTTATCAAATACATCAATATATGATTGATCATTAATATAATAATCCCGATTAATTGATTCAGAAATTCTTTTTAACAGATATTAAAAGATGTTCAAAACCTGACCTGAGTTGAGAATGTGTACCCGCAAAATGATTGACCATAATTGTGAATATAACTGTCCTGCCCGAATCGCAGATAATGTAACCGGAATAGCAACGAACTCGCGTCATCGAACCGCTTTTTGCCCTCAATGAATTGGCCGGAAAATCAACTGCTCCAAATGATTTTAATGTCCCTTCTCCTGCCTGTGGCAAAGATTGGACAAAATTCTCGCTGTTTATACCGTGATACATGTACTTTAAAACCTGGTTCAGAAAAGATGGAGTAACAGCATTGAAATGAGAAAGGCCACTTCCATCTTCCATCAGAAGATTCTGTGTTTCAAAATTCAATTCTTTCCAAAAAGTGTTTATCACCTCAATTCCGGATTCCCGGCTTCCTTTTTTGCCTTTTTCGAAGCCAAGCTGTACGAGTAAATGCTCAGCAAATAAGTTTATACTTTCATAGTTTAATTGCCTGATGATGTTATTGAGTGAAGGAGATTTATGCGTGTGAATTTCAGTAAAATCATCAGTTTTTACCGAACTCAACTTTGCGGTTCCATCGAAAATAATTCCCACATCCCGAATTGCATTTATAAACTTTAAACCAAATAGTTCTGCCGGTGAAGGCATAGATGCTTTGATTGAGAACTTTTCCTTTCCTTTTGGAATTGTTCCCCTGATTAACCTGTTTTTATCGAAAGGACTGCCATAGACATATGCATTATCGATGTTATTTTCAGAGGCAACTACCCGATTTTCGATTTTTAAACCTTCAATTATAGGTGTAGTTGAAATTATTTCAGTTTGTTCGCCTGCATTGCCCGATTTAAAAGTAATTGTAAAAAGATTGTCGTGGTTTGTAAACGGATCAAAATAAGCGCCATAATAATTCCCAATATCTCCCCAAATCCAGGTCGGAGGTAGTTCTTCTACCTCATAATTTGATTTATCAAGAACGATGTTTCCTGTTATTTTTTTTATTCCGGCTTCCCTGATCTTTTCGGCCCATTCTTTCAAAAAATCTCTATCAGAAAAATAAGCTGATCCCAGAGTTGGATCTCCTCCAGAAATAATAACCACATCTCCATTTAAGACATTATTTTGAATATTCCCCTTGTATCCGATTCGTGTTTTAAAACGATAATCAGCTCCGAGAATTTCAAGCGAGGTTGCCGTAGTAACAATTTTGAGTACCGATGCGGGAATCATTAACTTTTCAGAATTTTGTGAAAACAATTCCTTTCCGGTTTCTGCATCAATAACCTGGATTCCAAACGTTGCATTTCTATAATCAGGTTTTTCAAATAGTTTATTAAACTCCTCTGTAACTTCACCTTGAGCAATACAACTAAAGCAATATGCCGCAAAAACAGTTGTTATTAAAAACCGAATCATCATTTTTTCATAAATTTGGACGTTAAAGTTATTAGTTTGGATTATTCTCAATCCAACTTTTTCGGCTAAATTTTGAATCAGAAATAATATACATGTACAGAACTATATTAATAGTGGGGACCGGTGGATTTATCGGAAGCGTTATGCGCTATCTGCTTCAGGTCTTTATTGAAAACAAACTTTTAAGTACTTTCCCGCTGGCAACCTTGATTGCAAATATTACCGGGAGTTTTATCATCGGTGTTGTTTTTGCATTAGCCGAGAAATCACTGATGAATTCAGACTGGCGAATTTTTATGTCAGTTGGCATCTGCGGAGGATTCACCACATTCTCAGCTTTTGCATTCAACAATTTCAATATGATTAAAGAGCACACCTGGAACCAGTTGTTACTGAATATCGGAGGAACAATGATTTTGGGTATTCTGGCAGTTTATCTTGGTATTATTCTAGTACGTGAAATTTTTTAATCTTAAAAGAAATGGAACTTTCTGAAAAAACCGGTATCCTGAAAATATACACAGGTGAAACCGACAAAGTTCATGGCCGCTCCCTTTTTGAAGAAATTGTGTTCAGGGCAAGAAAAGAAGGATTGGCCGGCGCCACAGTTTATAAAGGAATTATGTCATTCGGTGCAAGTCATTCAATTCATACAATGAAGATTTTTGCTTTGTCAGGAGATCTGCCTGTTATAATCGAAATAATAGATAACATTGACAAACTGAATGATTTTATACCGGTATTACAGGAACTTATGAATCTGAGCAAAAAAGGCGGAATGATTACCATGCAGGAAAATTCGGTTCTGCGTTATGCCGCTGGGGAAAAGTACAGGTAAAAACTATTTACGATTCAACGATTTACGATTTACAATTTCAACGAAGCCCAATCGCGACCAGATTGTCACCAAGCAGAAAGTACAAAAAATCTTCTAAAATTTTGCTTCCGGTTTTCGACTCCGGACATTGGTCTTTGGGTTCCCAGCTTCTTCCTCACTCAAACATTCAAGCATTGTTGCATCCACGCATTGTAGAAAGTTAACCTTTCATAAAATTACTGAAACCATGAGACAAGGCTATCGTTTGGAAGGTAACAATTTACTATCTTTGAACCGCTTTTTGTTAAATGTATTAAAGCATTGATTTTCTGATTAATTACTAAAAGTTAAACAATAAAAACTACTACTATGTTTATTAGCGACGTTAAAGCAAGAGAAATTCTCGATTCACGCGGGAACCCGACTATTGAAGTTGAAGTGTTACTCGAAAGTGGCGCATTTGGCCGTGCCGCCGTTCCGTCAGGAGCATCGACAGGTGAAAACGAAGCACTCGAACTCCGCGATGGCGACAAAGGCCGTTATCTTGGAAAAGGCGTTTTAAAAGCCGTTGAAAACGTAAACGAAATCATTGCCAAAGAAATTATTGGTATGGATGCCACCGACCAGGTTGCCATCGATAAAAAACTACTCGAAATGGATGGCACAAAAACCAAATCGAAACTGGGTGCCAACGCCATGTTGGGTGTTTCTTTGGCTGTTGCAAAAGCTGCTGCCGACTATTCTGAACTTCCGCTTTATCGTTACATTGGTGGTGCCAACGCAAAAACACTGCCTGTTCCGATGATGAATATCATCAACGGTGGATCGCACTCCGATGCTCCTATCGCTTTCCAGGAATTTATGATCCGCCCTATTGGCGCTTCTTCATTCCGCGAAGGTCTTCGCATGGGTGCCGAAGTTTTCCACTCGCTGAAAAAAATCTTTCACGACCGTGGTCTCAGCACGGCAGTAGGTGATGAAGGTGGATTTGCTCCTACCCTAGCCGGCACTGAAGATGCACTGAACAGCATTATCGAAGCCATTAAAAAAGCAGGGTACAAACCAGGTCGCGCCGAAGATGGTGGCGATGTTTCGATTGCATTGGACTGTGCTGCATCTGAATTCTACAAAGATGGCGTTTACAACTACGCTAAATTTGAAGGTGCAAACGGAGCAAAACGTACATCTGCTGAACAGGTTGAATTCCTTGCAAGTCTGGTTGAAAAGTTCCCGATTGACTCGATTGAAGATGGAATGAGCGAAAACGACTGGGACGGATGGGTGGCACTTACTGAAAAATTGGGCAGCAAATGCCAACTCGTGGGCGACGATCTTTTTGTTACCAATGTTGAGTACCTGAAAAAAGGTATCGAACTTGGCGCAGGAAATTCAATTTTAGTTAAAGTTAACCAGATTGGAACTTTGACTGAAACGCTTGATGCCATTGAAATGGCTCACCGTGCTGGTTATACATCAGTAACTTCTCACCGTTCGGGAGAAACTGAAGATTCAACAATTGCCGACATCGCTGTAGCCACTAACGCAGGTCAGATTAAAACCGGATCGCTGAGCCGTTCAGACAGGATGGCTAAATACAACCAATTACTCCGAATTGAAGAAGAACTGGGCGAAGCAGCAATCTACGGGTACAAAAAAGTTTACAGAAAATAAACTGAAATAAAAAATAATTTGCAAAAATGGCTACCTAATAGGTGGCCATTTTTCATTTTATAAAAACTCTCTAACAATTTAGTTCAGCTATAAATGGTTTATTGTTTTCAACAAACAATTTCTTTTTATACGAAATATTCTAATAACCCTGACAATTTATTAGAACATATAATAACCCCGATTAGAAAGATATTCCAGATAACTTTTTTAATAATTATTACAATCCAGGATGATATTTTGATTCTAATTATTAGAAATCACCCCCCAAAGTTGTAATAAACATAATGCTATATCATTCATTATCAACAATTTGTTAATAAAAGTTAACTAAAATTTTGATTGATTATATACTACAAATTTTACTTTTGCCCTGAATCAAAAAAATTCAAAAATTAATGTGGAACAATTATAAAATTAAACGATGCGGATAAATTTTAATAACACTGACCCCCGTCTGGCAGACAACACAATTAAATTATTAAACGTTGTTAAACGTTACATACAATACAATCTTAATTAAATTCAGGAATACTCATTATCATTTATCAAAATGATAAATACATTTCAAAATGATAGCAAAGATCATCTGTGTTATTTAATTATAAATTATTAATCAATTGGTTACAATAAAATACTATAATGGCATATGGTTTGGCACAGTAATTTTATTATATAAATCAATATTTGAACAGATACTTCTTAAAAGACGCTTAAAATTTAATTTATGCACAATTCACAACCAGAGACAAATCTTATGATTTTTTTACATTTAACTGAATTAAAGAAGATAATATCTATTAATAAGCCTTTTAGTATTTTCTTTCTGCTGATGTTGTTTTTATTTTCATTTATCCATGTTGAGGCTACTACCTATTATGTAAGTTCATCAACTGGCAGTGATTCAAACACAGGGGTAAGCGAAAAC
>DAINOH010000011.1:0-78121 GCA_036735485.1 Draconibacterium sp.
TTGGTGCACTGGCAGACCAGCCGGTATTTCCGGCGAGCGGAGCAGAGGCCGATTCGGTAACCATGTACCCGGTAACTGCTTTGTTATCGGTAGCGGTGAAACTGTTGATGGCAACTGTCAGTGAAGTTGAAGTCTGCGGAACAGAGAAGGCAGTGACAGTTGGTTTTGTTACATCGGGGAGCGAGATAGTAATGCTGCTGCTCAAAGCCGAAGAAACATTTCCGGCGGCGTCTTTGGCCCATGCATAAAGGGTTTTTGTTCCTTCTGAAGCAAAAGTGTAAGAAGTTGGTGCACTGGCAGACCAACCGGTATTTCCGGCGAGCGGAGCAGAGGCCGATTCGGTAACCATGTAACCGGTAACTGCTTTGTTATCGGAAGCAGAGAAATTAGTAATTGATACTACAAGCGAGGCTGAAGTTTCAGGGATTGAAAAAGCTGAAACAACAGGTTTTGTGGTGTCAGTGCTAACAACTGAAGCTGTTTTTATCAGTATTTTTGAAGTAAACGGGTCTAAAGTAAAGCTTCCGGTAACTGTTGCGCCATTAATGTCTCTGTAAACTGAAGTACCAAGATTGACAGTCTGTTTCAGTTTTGTATCGTTATAAAATATTTGTTCAGATTCACCGGTTGCAAGAGTTGTAACATCGATTGTTGAAGCAGCATCCTGACCAGTTGTAGTTTTCCATGTTTCAAAATTACTCTTTGTTGTTTCGTTTATTCTGAATATTCCGCTGCTATTATAATGATTGACATAGGTATTGTTATCAATTGTTACATTTCCACTTCGCTGGCTGCCAAGAATTTGGATTGAGTTATTTTCCATATTTTTTGACAAAGCCCAAAAAATATTGTTGTGAATCTTGCTTCCTCCCATATCTGTATTGATATGAAATTGTCTCCCATTGTTATAAGAGGTATTATATCTGACGGTTTCGTTGTAGCTTAGATGTAAATAAATACCTGCAAATGAAACATTGGTTGTTGTATTATATTCTACGGTAACTCCACCTGAGTTTTCATCAAGATAAATACCAAATCCCTGACGTATTCCGTAAGGATTACAACCTTCAAGCGATCCTAATACCCCGTCAACAATATTGTATCTGATGATTGATCCGGCAGTAGGGGCGTTTGGATATGATCCGGCAGCAGAAGTATAAATTCCTCCACCATCATCTTTTGTCAGAAGTACATTTGAGACATAGTTATATTCGACAGTATTTCTTTTATGAAATTGAATTCCATTATAACCCATGTTTGTAACACGGTTGTATTTTATCAGATTGTCATCGCCTTCCACATAAATTCCTGATCCGTTATACCAGTTGCCTACGCCAGATAATCCTATGCCATTTAAAAGTGAAATATCATAAACAGTGTTATCGGTATATAAAGAGTTTGTTGTAAAACCCTCTATTCCAGAATGATTAGATCCGTTAATTGTGTTGTTTGATATTGTATTTGATGAACCAGATGCAATTGTAATCCCTTTTGCGTCAGGCATCGAGATGGTATTATTATCAATTAAAAGGTTTGATCCGGTGATTGCAATACCTGCAACACTGTTGTGATAAAATCCCATATCTTTTATTGTGATATAGTTTTTATAGCTTCCGTTTATTCCATATGAATTTGTTGAAACCCTGATTGAATGGTTAGCAGGCGAATCATTATTTGATAACCAGACATATACAGTTTTTGAGACAGTATCATAATACCATTCTCCGGCCGAATCAAGAAATTCGAGTTTGCCAACCAGAATAAAACCTGTAGCTAAATTCAGATCAGGGTAAGGTACATCTGATAAAGTCAGTGTACTACCGCTTGATGAAGTAATACTCAGTGTTTCCAGAGAGTAGGGAGATGTTCTTGCAATCCATTTTGCCCCACTGTAATTAACGGAACTGTTTAATGAAGTACATGTGAATGAATTTGTACTATTAATAGTGTTGATGGTAGCATAGCCAGAGTTCGGATACCGGGCAGCTTTCAATTTTGAACCATCGACAAACAGTTGATTGACAGTATTATTAACTGTCGCTTTCCAAATATTTCCCGAATGTAACGTCCAGCCGGTAGTTACTTCAGAACCATATATTACAGGTTTTTCACCCGATCCATAAGCGCCATAAACTATTGGGCTGCCCGACGTTCCTGAGGCTTTTACTGTGATTGTTCCAGTCCAGTCATCTCCTCTTTTGAAAAGAATCTGATCGCCTGCTTTTGGAGTAATGCTGTTAACTTTTGTCAAAGTTTTCCAGGGTGAGCTTTCACTCGTACCGGTGTTTGAGTCGTTGCCGGTTGATGAACTTACATAATAATTAGTTGCATTAACTGATAAATAAATTAATGCAACAGCCAGGGTTAAAAAAAACCGTGAGAATCGTCTTTTTAAAACAATTGGTGAGAGGTGAATTAAAAGGGCATTTATATTCGCATTAATAAGATTTTTTGTAAACGTTTTCATGATGAAATAAATTAAGCGTTCAAATAAAATTGTCGGTGTAAAAGTATTGACGCACAGTATTTTGGCATGAGTTGAGATGCCTATTTGGGTGTCAGGAAAACGCTGAATGTGAATAGGAATTCTGTTATTTATTTTGTAAGAATTCCGTGATTATGTTTCAGAAAATCTTATTCGATAGCACTTTGTTCTGATTTTGTTTAAGCAACTATTATCAAATTGAAGCGGCATTTGATCGCAGATAGTGATACGAACTACAGTTTTTGGTTTCTTTATTTTTGATTAACAGTGAGTTGTAGGATTGTTCCTTTTACTGAGTCTAATCAGCAAAAAGCCTAATGTCTCTAAGTAATTTGATGTTTAAAGTATTTGGCGCATTTTATATTGCCTGGTAAATTAGCAGGTAAGTCTGATTTTGTGTTCGTTTAAATGCTTGATAAATAGTACTTTATTGAATTGTTGTAAACAAAAAAGCCTCCCGGTTTCCCGAAAGGCTTGTAATATGGTTTTCTTCTTAATGTTTTCTTTTTCTATCGACTTCCGTCTTCGGTCTGCCGATTTTCTTAAACCAGTTCAACAATTAATTCGTCACCAACTTTTGCTACAGTTGCCAGTTTGTTACTGGTAAGCTTTTTAATCGAAACATCCCATTTTTTGTTGCTGAGTCCCGATTTTTCTTTGATTTCTGCCAAAGCCACCGGAGATTTTTCTTTTAACAGCGCCATCACAGCTTTTTCTTCTTCTGTCAGTTCGATCGCTTTTTTCTCGGGTTTCATCTGCGGGAAGAAGAGCACGTCCTGAATCGAAGCGCTGTTGGTCATAAACATCGTCAAACGGTCGATTCCCATTCCCATTCCAGAAGTGGGTGGCATCCCGAATTCAAGTGCACGCAGGAAATCCTGGTCGATAAACATCGCTTCGTCATCTCCTTTTTCCGAAAGCTTGAGCTGATCCTCGAAACGTTCGCGCTGATCAATCGGGTCGTTTAACTCAGAATAAGCGTTGGCTAATTCTTTCCCGTTCACCATCAACTCAAAACGCTCGGTGAGTTCCGGGTTTTCGCGGTGTTTCTTGGTAAGCGGACTCATTTCAACCGGGTAATCGGTAATAAAAGTGGGTTGTATATAATGGTGTTCGCATTTTTCCCCGAAAATCTCGTCAATCAGTTTCCCTTTCCCCATTGTCGGGTCGGTTTCAATTCCCAGTTTGTCACAAATTTCGCGCAGCTCTTTTTCGTTTTTGCCCGAAATATCAAATCCTGTGTAGGTTTTAATGGCTTCGGTCATGGTAACACGCGGGTAGGGAGCTTTATAATCAATAGTATGTTCGCCCAGCTGAACTTTTGTAGTTCCGTGCAATGCCAGTGCCACACGTTCACAAATCTGTTCCGTAAAATTCATCATCCATTTGTAGTCTTTATAAGCTACATAAATTTCCATCACGGTAAATTCCGGATTGTGGGTGCGGTCCATCCCTTCGTTTCTGAAATCTTTGGCAAACTCGTAAACTCCTTCAAATCCACCCACAATCAGGCGTTTCAGATAAAGTTCGTTGGCAATTCTCAGGTATAGCGGAATATTCAGCGAATTGTGATGTGTGATAAACGGACGTGCAGTGGCGCCTCCCGGAATGGGTTGCAGAATCGGGGTTTCCACCTCAAAATAGCCATATTCATTGAACATCTGCCGCATGGTATTCACAATTTTTGTGCGTTTCACAAAAACGTCCTTTACCTGCGGATTCACAATCAGGTCAACATATCGCTGCCGATAACGCTGTTCAGGATCGGTAAAAGCATCGTAGGTTTTGCCTTCTTTTTCCTTTACAATCGGCAACGGGCGCAAAGACTTATTCAGAATAGTGAATTCTTTAACATGAATCGAAATTTCGCCGGTTTGTGTAATAAAAGCATATCCTTTTACACCGATGATGTCACCAATGTCAAGCAGTTTTTTGAAAACTTCATTATACAGGGTTTTATCTTCGCCGGGACAGATTTCATCGCGGTTCACATAAATCTGGATACGGCCGGTATGGTCCTGCAGTTCGGCAAAAGCGGCTTTTCCCATGATCCGGAAACCCATGATTCGCCCTGCAAGACTCACATCCTGAAAGTTTTTTTCATCGGCGCTGAATTTTTCTTTGATTTCAGCGGTATTGGCATTTATTATATATTCCGGTGCCGGATAAGGATCGATTCCCAATTCGCGCAACCGTTGCAGTGAGTTTCTTCTGATGATTTCCTGTTCACTTAATTCCTGAATACTCATTTTTCTGAAGTTTAATTTCCTGATTTTAAAAACGGGGCAAAGATAACAAAAACAGCGATATTGCTTTTTGTAGTGTACCGGAACGCATTTCGGAACAAAATTAATTTAACCTGAATTTGAATTAAAATTTCATTATCGCAGGCCATTTTATATCTTTACGGCGTAAAGATATGGTACACAGAGTTAATATTGTTGCATCATGAACTGGAGAATGTATATTGAGACAAACGACAATGTTCTTGCCGGCAAACCGGTGATAAAAGGAACACGTTTATCGGTGGAACATATTATTAATTTGCTGGCTTCCGGTTGGAATGAAACACAAATTCTTGAGAATTACCCAAGGCTTTCACCAGAAAGTCTGAGGGCAGTTTTTTTATACATTCAGGATATTATTCAGGATGGGTTGATTTATGAAAAACCCTTAAAAACAGCCTGATGAAACTTCTGGCCAATGAGAATTTCCCACTGACAAGCGTAAAAATCCTGAAAGATTCAGGATTCGATATTATGTATATCGGGACTGACTTTTCAGGAATTCTTGATTCGGAAGTTATGGATATTGCCATTGAACAGAAAAGAACGATCCTAACGTTTGACAGAGATTATGGCGAACTGATATTCAAAAAGGGATTTAAACCCGAAATGGGGGTTATTTATTTACGCTGGAATGATTTTCAGCCTGAAACGCCAGGCGAATATTTGCGGGATTTGTTCTCAGCGGGAGAAATTGATTTTACCGGAAAATTAACTGTGATCAGCGAAAATACGATCAGGCAACGAAAATATTGATAAAAAAGATAAGTCATTAATGGAAAAAATCTGGAATCTGAAAAAACAGGGTGATACCAACGAAGTGAAGCACCTTTCAGCGGCTTTGAGCGTAAATATGATCATTGCCCGTCTGTTAGTTCAGCGTGGAATCAGTTCTTATAACGAGGCCAAATCGTTTTTCAGGCCCAGACTCAGTGACCTCCTTGATCCGTTTTTGATGAAAGATATGGACAAGGCTGTTGAAAGAGTGGAACGGGCCATTTCTCTTCAGGAAAAAGTAATTATTTACGGAGATTATGATGTTGATGGAACCACATCGGTTGCCATGATGTATTCGTTTCTGAAACCACGGATTGAACACATTGAATATTATATCCCCGACCGGTACAGTGAAGGGTACGGAATTTCGCCGCAAAGCATCAACTATGCTGTTGAAAACGGTTTTACCCTTGTAATTGCGCTCGACTGCGGAATTAAAGCAGTTGAAAAAATTGCCGATGCAAAAAACCGTGGGCTTGATTTTATTATCTGTGACCATCATAATCCTGACGAAATAATTCCTCCGGCAGTAGCCGTCCTTGATCCTAAACGGCCCGATTGTAGTTACCCGAACAAAGAACTTTCGGGATGTGGGGTAGGCTTTAAACTACTTCAGGCTTACTGTATTAAAAACAATATTGAACAGGACGAAATTTATGATCTGCTTGATTTACTGGCAGTCAGTATCGCTTCCGACATCGTTCCAATCGTTGGAGAAAACAGGGTGTTGGCATATTTCGGGCTGAAAAAGCTGAATTCAAATCCGGGGATTGGTTTGCAAACCATTATTAATATGGCGGGTCTGGCCGGAACCGAAATTACAATCAGTGACATTGTCTTTAAAATCGGTCCCCGCCTTAATGCTTCGGGAAGGATTGAACACGGAAAGAAATCGGTGCAGATTCTAGTGTCTGACGACGAAGGACAATCGGATTTGATTGGAGAGGAGATTAATTCATACAACGAAATCAGGAAAACGCTTGACCGCGATATTACACTCGATGCAATCGAAATGATTGAAAAAAACGAGGAACTGAAATATATGAACAGCACGGTTTTATATAACCGCGACTGGCACAAAGGTGTTGTGGGAATTGTTGCATCGAGGGTTACCGAACAATTTTACCGCCCGACGGTGATTTTAACAGAATCTAACGGACTGGCAACTGGTTCTGCCCGTTCTGTCGGAGATTTTGATTTATATGAAGCAATCGGGAAATGCAGCGATTTACTGGAATCGTATGGCGGGCACATGTATGCAGCCGGGCTGACTCTGAAAATTGAAAACATACCGGCTTTCAGGGAAAGGTTTGAGGAAATTGTGACCAAACAAATTACAAGCGTTCAGCAAACACAAACAATTGAAGTGGACGCAAAAATTACTTTAAGTGATATTACCCCGAAGTTTTACCGGATTCTGAAACAATTTGCCCCGTTTGGGCCGCATAATATGAATCCTGTGTTTGTTACCGAGGATGTTTACGATGCCGGAACCAGCCGACGTGTGGGTAAAAACCAGGAACACCTGAAGCTCGACCTTGTTGAACCAGACGTAAATTCAGGAATTTTTCCCGGAATTGCGTTTAACCAGTCGAATGCCTATGAGCTTATAACTTCCGGTTCGCCTTTCGATATTTGTTATACCATTGTTGAAAACGAATTTCGTGGCAAAACGAATCTTCAGCTCCTGATAAAGGATATTAAAAAGCGCGAATTTCTGGGGGGATTGTACTGATTCAGGAATCAGAACTGAAAATTGTTGTTCAGGAGTTGGCCGATATTCTGCAAAACCGGTGCTCCGGTTTTCATTAGCCGTTCTTCCGATTGATGGCCATCGGCAATCAGGATACATTTTACACCCATTTCAGAAGCCACCTCGAAATCGTGTACCGTATCGCCAATCATCCAGGTTTCTGCTGGTTCGATACTGAATTTGCTGATCAGCATTTTGCCCTGGTCAACCTTCGAAACTGCCAGATGGTCAGTGAGACCGGCAACACCTTCAAAATATTCAAAAATTCCTTTTGCTTTCAGTGTTTTTTCGAGCATTCCGTGTTCCATCGCCGAAAGAACAAATTGTCTGACATTTTTTTGCCTGAAATAATCAAGCACTTTTTCGGTTTCATTCTGCAACGAACAACCGTCAAAACCTTCGTAGTAAAGATCAATGTATTGGTGAGCCGGAATATCAAAATCTTCTTTTGTAAAGTCAAAACCGATTGTCTGGTAGTAATCTTTCACCGGAAAAGAAAATACCTTGCGGTAAACATTTTGGGTAATAAATGGTAGATTTCTTGTCTTCAAAAGTTTGTTCATTGTGTTGACACACAAATCGATGTCGTTCAGCAGAGTGCCGTTCCAATCCCAGATAATTGTTGTCATAAAATATCGCCCACTTTCAACCGGTTGATCACCGGGTTGGCATACAGTTTCAGAAAACGTTCGTAAATATCGGTAATCGGGTAGTCAATATGAATCATCGCCTGTTCAATCATCAGTTCAAACCTTTTTTCTTCGGCGTGTGTGTATTTGTTTTTAAAGCGGTGTTCCTGCATCAGCATATCGTAGGCAATAAAATTATTGGGCCACAACTTATAGTTTGTATAAATCTGCTGATCAATCTTTTCAGCAACATCCTGCGCTACTTTATTCAATAATTCTTTTGATTTCGGATTGCCCAATTCAGGTGTTATTTCAATGGGTTTTCCAAAGGTAAACTGCATCCGCCCTTTGGGATTGAACATTCCCATTGCCATGCTTTTCAGGTCGTCCTTGCTGGTTTTGGTTTGTCCATAATGTTCTTTTTTAATGAGTTCCTTGATTTTAGCCAGTCCGCAGGGTTCAATTTCATACGAAATGGCAACCGGTACAATGTTTAATTCCTGGAATCCTTCCGACAGACTTTTTTCGTTGCTCATGTTCAGCATTTTCAACACAGCAACCTGTGTTTTGTCGTTTCCATCTTTTGTACGGCCTTCACGCTGGGCAATCCACACCGAAAGATTGTCCTCAAGAATGGATCTCCTGATAAAATGCGAAACTTTTATGGATGCTTCCATCAGTTCGCGCGGTGGAAGGTTTCTTTTGATGATAAAAGCACGGTTGAGTTTTACGGCGTGTTCAATCCAGTTATAAAGCAAAAGATTGTTCCCGATGGCAATCATCGTGGTGTTCATCCCTTTTTCAAAAATCAGGAAATTGAGCAATGCTGCATCCAGAACAATATCACGGTGATTTGATATAAAAAGATAAGGTTTCTTTTTGTCGAGATGTTCAACTCCCGAGCAAATCAGCCCGTTGGAAGTTTTGTTAATAACCGAACGAAGCAAATCATAGATAAAAGTTCCCTGCAACTGTTTGATAGATTTTACCATCCTGAGTTGCAGTTTTACCATCTCAATCTTCGGACGGAATTTAAAAACGTGTAAAAGAACCTCATCGAAAACCGGGTCTTTTACCATTTCGGCAATTTTTCTTTTTACTTCTTTATCGGTGTAGGGTCTTATATCTTCAACATCAAGATGTTTCATCAATTTTATTTTATCGAAGCGACAAAGTAATAAAAAAACGAGCCTAAATTTTTATCCTCAACTGAAATTTTAATTCGGTCCGCTTGTTTCCCTGTATTTCGTTGTAACCCGAACTGATTACTGTTTTATCAGTGTATGAGGTGTTTGCGATTTTTACCCAGCAATCAATTTTATCCGTGATTTTGTATTGAAAATTCAGGTAACTCCTGAATCCTTTGTCATAAAATGCCGGAACCGAAAAGGTGTACAAAAGGTCATTCTCGTAAGCGTAAATTCTTGAATTGTAGCTGTCGGTATTAAAATAAGCAAACCTTGCTGATAAACTCAGCGGCAATTTTTCGGGTTTATACTGAAAATCCTGAAAAATCATCCACCCGTTTTCTTGTGCTGTTCCTTTGTATTTCGAAAATTCAACACGGGTTTTCAGTGTGATGTGCTGAATTTTCCGATAGTTGAAATGAAACCTCAGCTTGTTGGTTTTCTCAGGCAGATTGACATATCGCTCATCCTGAATAAACTTTGTTTCTTTTTCTTCCGATTTCAACCTGATATAAAAATCAAAATATTTTGAGGGATTCACAACAGCCTGGAACATCACATCCGATCCACTGGCAGGCGCTGCTGTTGAGTAATTGATCCATTCTGAATGATAGAAATCGGAATAAGCCGAAAGCACGACATACTTAAAAGGAAGCAAACGTGCGCCCAAGTACAGCCCCGATTCGTTGCTCATGTTGGTTCCTTCGGCAAAAGTGTTGGCCCACAAAGCCTGGTAATTCCGGTCGAAATGGCGGTACAATGCCGAAAAACCAAGCTGGTCGTTCAGGTTGATCACAGCACCCTGAACCACTGCTTTTCCGCCCGATTTTGAAATAGCTGCTTCACCAAATAACTGGTATTTTCCGCTCACAAACTGGTAATCAATTCCACCATTCAGGTTTTTATCGCCGCTGAAACGGTAACGGTTGTATAACTCACCAGTGGGGAAAAATGGCGGGTTCAGTTGCTGGCTGACAAAGGAAGCTCCGATTTTCAGGTTTCTGAACAGGTAATTAAAAGTGCCGCCAAAATTGGTATTCCTGATTGAGTTTTCGTCGGCAATTTCACTTTCAGTTCTGTGGTATCCCGAAGTTTGCAGGCTGGTCACATAAAATCCCAATGAATCGTTTCCGGCCAGATTCCCGTCATCATTTTTCCCTGAAAAGAAGAGACTGAGATTTGTTCTTCCTAAATTCAATGTTGCAGTGGCGCCCCTGAAAAAAAGGTTTTCATCAACACCCGTCGAGGGCCTGATTCCCTGACCATTCTTTGAAATTCCGAGCACATTTTCCGACTTTCCGGTGGTGTAACCCTGCCAGATCACAAGTCCCTGTCCGCTACGCACCAGAAAATCGCCAACGGTAATATTTTGCAGGGTTTTGCTGAAATTTGCTGAAATGTAACCTGAATAAAAGTCAAATCCCTGATTATTGGAACCCGAAAAGAAAGCTTCACCGGGATCTTTTTCTGCAGTCATTCCGGCCGAAAATCTTTTTCCTGCTTCAAATCCGTAACGGGCAAAATACCGGAATTGATTTCCTTCGTAAGGATTAATTCCTTCGTCGTTTGGTAAAAATCCTTTTGCCGTCTGAACAGTTCCGGTGGTTCTGAGTAAAAGCTGATTTGAAATTTTTGAAAAAGAATCGCTAATCGGTATTTTTTCTTCTTTTGGGCTAAAACGGATAAAAGGTTCCATTTTTTGAAGCAAATCAGGGGTAAATCCTTCAATTGTCTGTAGTTCATAAATGGAATAAACCGGGCCAAATTCCCGCAGATAATCCATGAGGTTCGAAATCTGTATTTCATTCAGCAGGTAAAGTCTTGCAAAATCAGCAGGCGAGGCAGCGTTGACGTTCAGTGGATTTTCTGTCAGTTTTTCAAGGTCTTCAATAATCAGGGCTGCGTCAGTTTGTTCATCAATCGAATTAATTTGCGATTCAACAATCGATTCAATCAACCGGCTGATGTCTTTGTCTTGTGCTTTTATCAGAAATGGAATCATCAGCAAAGTCAGAAATACTATGTATCTCAACTGTCTCATAATTCAAATTGGATTGAAACTGCTGGCGTGATTCCTAAATTAGCGTGGTACCCAAACCCGATATCGGTGACGATTTTGCCGGTTCTGAACCCGATTCCGGAGGTGATGTTTACTGGTCTTCCCGAAACTCCGGCACGAATAATAAAGTTTTTTACCGGCTCAAATTCAAGGCCCGACCTGCAAATCCAGTTGTAGCCATCTGTTTTGCCGGCTTCAAACGAAATGAGAATATTTTCTGCAAATGAATAGTGAGTGCCAAGCCGCAAAGTAAAAGGCATTTCCTGTTTTTCTTCTGTTGTTTCAATTCCGGCTTTTATCGGGTTAAACAGGTGTGCCCCGAAATGAAGATTTTTATTGAGATGATAAACAAGTCCGGTTTCAAAAGTTACAAACCCAAAAGCATTTTCATTTTCCGGCATTCTCTGCGAAAAATAGTCAAGCTGTACTGACGCGCCCAGTTTTTCAGAAAGCATCATGGCAAATGCCAGTCCCGCCTTGTTTTCTTTGTATGTTCCTTTACCGAACTGCGAAAAGCTGAACCCGAAGACACCTTTTTTCAGTGGAAGTACGATTGTACCGGAGGCCAGCGAGAGTTCATCAATGAGAAACCGCGATTCGTAATAAAATCCGGCTGTAAACGCCGAAATCCCCGTGAGTGTTGCCTGGTTATAAAATGTTGACCAGGGATCGGAAATAGAAACTACGGCGTTTGAAAGTGCAAACGGGCGTGCGCCGGAGGGATGGTTTTCGATTGCTGACAATCTGGTGGCTCCAAGCAAAATAATCAATGCTGTCAGGTAAGTTTTCAACATAAAAAAGAGGTGATTTTGTCAAAATCGCCTCCCCAAAATTACGATAAATTCTTTTTAATCAATTTGTTTTGAACTTAAATTTTACTTCGGCCAGTTCCTGGTTGGCTTTTACAATTTTCTGTTTCAGCGTTTGTTTGTAATCCACCAGTTTTTGCATCAGTTTTTCATCGCCGGTGGCCATCATCTGTACCGCCAGAATAGCGGCATTCAGCGCGCCATCAACTGCCACTGTGGCAACCGGAATTCCGGGAGGCATCTGCAGAATGGCCAGGATGGAATCGAACCCGGAAAGGCTGGCATTAATCGGAACGCCAATCACCGGCAGCGGCGTCATCGCGGCAATCACACCAGGTAAATGAGCAGCCATTCCGGCGCCGGCAATAATTACTTTTATGCCTTTATCTTTTGCTGCTTTGGCAAAAACCTCCACTTCTTCGGGTGTGCGATGTGCCGATAGAGCGTTGATTTCGAATGGAATCTCAAATTCATCAAACAATTGGGCCGCTTTTTCCATCACCTTCAGGTCGGAAGTACTCCCCATGATAATACTAACTTTTGGACTCATTGTTTTCAATTTTATATTTTTAGTTAACCGAATAGTTTTGTTATTTTGTGCCTTTGTTTTGCAGGAGAAACAAGCAGGCTTATTTATCCCCTCGCGGAAAATTAAAATTGCAAAGGCAGTTTCAACCGGCCATTCAAAAAAACAATTTATTTTCGGATGAAATTACAGCAATTTAAAAGAATAATCAAAAATCAATATTTCGATAATGAAGCAGGTAAATATCCACGACAAAACCTTTGAATTGTACATTCCGTACGAAAAAATCAGATCGGTGATTGAAGTTATGGCTGAGAAAATGAACACTGATTTTGCCGAAAAAGATCCGCTTTTTGTATGTATTCTGAATGGCTCGTTTATGTTTGCAGCCGAGTTGTTTAAAAGAATCAACCTGATGAAAGCGCAGATCACCTTTGTAAAACTGGCTTCCTATCATGGCGATAAAACTTCGGGAGAAGTGAAACAACTGATCGGTTTTAATGAAAATCTGACCGGACGGACAGTGGTGATTCTCGAAGATATTGTGGACACCGGAATTACGCTCGACAATATTCTTGAACAGCTTAAACTTTTAAAACCTGCCGAAATAAAAGTGGCCACACTGCTTTTGAAACCTGATGCACTGAAAAAAGAAGTGCAGCTTGATTATATCGGGCTGAAAATTCCGAACGATTTTATTGTTGGCTACGGTTTAGACTACGATGGTCTTGGGCGTAATCTCATAGATATTTACACAGTTGTAAACTAAAACCAGAATCCCATGTTGAATATCGTGTTGTTTGGCCCTCCCGGAGCGGGCAAAGGTACACAGGCCGAATTCCTGATTGAATCATATGGTTTAAATCACCTTTCAACGGGTGAATTATTGCGCAGTGAAATCAGTGCCGGAACAAAACTGGGAATCGAAGCAAAGAAATTTATTGACAAAGGCGAACTGGTTCCTGACGAAGTTGTGATCGGGATAATAAAAAGCAAACTTAATACGGTGAAAGATGCCAAAGGATTTATTTTCGACGGTTTTCCGCGTACAGTTGACCAGGCAAAGGCGCTCGACGAGTTGTTAAATAAAAATGGGACACCAATTTCCGGGATGTTAAGCCTTGAAGTAGAAAAGCAGGAATTGATTTCAAGACTTGTCAATCGCGGAAAAATTTCGGGACGTACCGATGACCAGGATGAAACGATTATTGAAAACAGGATTAATGTTTATAACCAGAAAACACTTCCGCTTATTGAATATTACAAACCTCAGGGCAAATATTTCGGTATAAACGGAATGGGCAGCATTGCTGAAATTGCTGACAGGCTGAAGGAAGTGATCGGAAAAATTTAATTTGAAAAAATGGCTGAATCGAATTTTGTTGACTATGTAAAGATTTTCTGTAAATCGGGCAACGGAGGTCCCGGTTCAGCCCATTTGCGGCGTGAAAAGTCGGTGGAACTTGGCGGTCCCGACGGGGGAGATGGCGGACGTGGAGGCCACATTGTTTTGTCAGGAAATGAAAACCTCTGGACGCTGCTGCACCTGAAATACCAGAAACACATCAAAGCCGGAGATGGCGGCCCGGGCGGAAAACAACGCAGTTTTGGCGCCGACGGAGAAGATATTGTGGTGGAAGTTCCGCTGGGAACCATTGTGAAAGATGCCGAAACCGGAGAGGTGATTTTTGAGATCACACAACACGGCGAGAGTAAAATAATGATGAAAGGTGGCCGCGGTGGTTTGGGCAACGACCATTTTAAATCGGCAACTTTTCAAACCCCGCGTTTTGCGCAGCCCGGTGAACCGGGTGTGGAAGGCTGGCGGATTCTTGAATTGAAAGTGCTGGCCGACGTTGGTTTGGTGGGGTTTCCCAGTTCCGGAAAATCAACGCTGCTTTCGGTGGTGTCGGCTGCAAAACCCAAGATAGCCGATTACCCGTTTACCACGCTGGTTCCAAACCTCGGAATTGTGGGTCACCGCGAGAAAAAATCCTTCGTAATGGCCGATATTCCCGGAATTATTGAAGGTGCTCACCAGGGAAAAGGACTCGGATTGAGATTTCTCCGCCACATCGAAAGAAATTCAATGTTGCTTTTTATGGTACCCGCCGACAGCAAAAATCACCTGAAAGAATATCATATTCTGGTTGAAGAACTCAATCAGTACAATCCTGAATTACTGGATAAACAACGGTTTCTGGCTATCAGCAAAGCCGACATGCTCGACCAGGATCTGATGAAAGAAATCAGCCTCGAACTGAAAGGTATTCCGCACATGTTTTTTTCATCGGTAACCGGCTACAATCTTCAACAGTTGAAAGACAAAATCTGGGAAATTTTAAATTCATAAATGGGCTTTTTGCAAAATATTCTTGAAGCCGACAAGAACCTGTTTCTGTCGCTGAATGCCATGCACAGTGATTATTGGGATACAATCATGCTCATGGTCACCCGGAAAGAAACGTGGATGCCTTTTTATGCAATTCTTATCTTCTATATTTTCAAAAATTACAGGAACAAAACGCTGCCGGTTCTTTTTTTTCTGGCCCTCACTATTTTGCTGAGCGATCAGTTATCGGGTTTGATGAAAGACACCATTCAACGTTTTCGCCCGGTTCACGATCCGGAAATCGGACCACTGGTGCACAACGTTTTGCGGAAAGGCAGTTTGTATGGTTTTGTATCGTCGCACGCAGCCAATTCGTTCGCCATTTTTGTTTTTACCAGCCGCCTGTTTAAAAACAAAGGTTATACTTTGCTAATTCTTTTTTGGGCGATTTGGTTTTCCTATTCCAGAATATACTCCGGGGTTCATTATCCGTTAGATATTCTGGGAGGTGCAGTGCTTGGCGGATTAATCGGGTATATCTGTTACAAAATGCTGATGGTTTTCAAGGACCATTTTTTTATTTCACGCCTGGCCGGAATTCAGGATGTGAAGCTCACCGCAGAACAAACCCGGATTGTATTCCTTGTTTTTGTGGTTTTGGTGACTACGGTTTTTATTGTCAGCGGAATTTTACATCATTATCAATACCTGTAAAATGCAGTCAGTAAAAGTATTTTACCAGGAGCAGTCTGAAGATTGCACAATGCAGCTTGCAAGTATTTCCTCAAATTTAAAATGGCTGGCATTCTTTCGTTTGCTGGCTTTTCTGATGATTTTTGTCCCCTTTTTTATTTTCGGGTTGAGAGGCTGGATTTCGCTTCCGGTTTCGCTGGCCGCAATTTTTGTCTTCTTTTTTCTTGTAAAAAAACACATTCAAACTGAAAGAAAACAAAAAGAAGCGGCGATCAGAAAAAAACTGGCTGAAGACGAATTACTGGCACTTGACCACAAATTCAACCAATTTAAAAGCGGCAGCGAGTTTTCTGATCCTGATCATTTTTATTCGTATGACCTCGATTTATTTGGCGAAGGTTCACTGTTCCAGTTTCTGAACCGCACAGTTTCTGTCGGTGGAAAGGAAAAACTGGCGGACTGGCTGTCGTCGCCCGATTTGACTGGAAAAACCATCAATGAAAAACAAAAAGCCATTCGCGAACTTTCTGTGAACAATGAATGGCGAATGAAATTCAGGGTTGCCGGATTACTGTTTGAGGAAGATGAACCGCTGCACAAAGAAATGCTCGACTGGTCGGCAAAAGGATTACAACTCCCCAAAGCTTCGCTGATAAAAATATTTTTGTGGTTGCTCCCGTTGCTCACTTTTGCTGCTTTGGTTCCGGCATTTCTGGGATTTTCAAAACTATTTGTCTGGTCAATGGTAGTCGTTCAGTGGGGTTTGCTGGTGTATTTCAGAAAAGAAATTTCGTTCTACTTTCAGTATTTCGGACGAAAAACAGCTTTGCTCGATAAATATCTTTCCGTTTTAAAAATCATCGAAACCAGCGAATTCAAAGCTGAAAATCTGGTCGGTTTGAAACAAAGAACTATCAATCCCGAGCCCGCCGGAAAGACGATTTCTGCGTTAAAAACGTGGGCTGACCGGTTTGAGTATCGCCAGAATATTATTGTGATGTTTCTGCTGAACTCCCTGCTTTTATGGGATATCCGCTGTATGTTTCACCTTTGGAGTTGGCACAACAAAAACCACTCGAAACTGGCAGCCTGGCTCGACGTGATTGCTGAGTTCGACGCTTTTGTGAGCCTGGCAAATTATGCAGCCAATCAATCACAATTTGTTTATCCCGAAGTTGTTGAAAATGATTTTGTTTATTCGGCAAAGGAACTCGGTCACCCATTGCTTGAAAGCAGCAAAAGGATTTGTAACGATTTTGAAATCACTGGCTGGTCGAAAGTGATGATAATTACCGGGGCCAACATGGCAGGGAAAAGTACGTTTCTGAGAACAGTCGGGATTAATCTTTTGCTGGCTTGCACGGGTGCCCCTGTTTGTGCTGCCAAATTGAAGTTCACCCCGGTTTTGCTTTATACCAACATGCGCACCACCGATTCGCTGCAGAAAGAAGAATCCTACTTTTTTGCCGAATTAAAACGGATAAAAAGGGTGCTCGATTTGCTGGAGCAGGGAATCCCGGTTTTTGTGATTTTGGATGAAATGCTGAAAGGCACCAATTCGGTGGATAAACTAAACGGCTCCAAAGCCTTGGTGGAAAAGCTCACCCGGCTGAAATCGGTTTCGCTGGTGGCCACGCATGATTTAAAACTGAGTGAAATGGAATACGAAATTCCCGGAAAAGTTGAAAATCGATGTTTCGAAATCAGAATTGTAAACGATGAAATGATTTTCGACTACAAACTGACACGCGGAATCACCCAAACCATGAATGCCACTTTTCTGATGCGGAAAATGGGAATTATCTGAGGAGGTTTTCAGAAGGTTGTCGTTGTTGTCGGGTTATCATTGTTGTCATTGTATTCGTTTGGTAGTTGTTGAGTATAAATTAAAAATTCTTTCTATTGTCCTGCTTTTTTATTCAACCCAACAGATACTACAACCATGATAACCATGAAAACCACGACAACATTTCCTCCTCTTTTCAACCAAAATTTGTTAGTTAATTGCTTTCTTCAAGGCTGACGAAAACCCCTTTGTTTGGTTATATTTGTGCCAAATTCGAAAAAGAATGGACCAAATAAATATCGACGTTGCAAATTACGACGAAGACAAAATCCAGACACTGGAGTGGCAGGAGCATATCCGCCGCCGCCCTGGAATGTACATTGGTAAACTTGGCGACGGAACATCGGCTGATGATGGTATTTACGTTTTATTGAAAGAGGTTCTCGACAATTCCATCGATGAGTTTATGATGGGTTTCGGGAAAAAGATTGTTATTGAAATCGACCAGGAACGGGTGATGGTGCGCGACTTTGGCCGTGGTATCCCACTCGGAAAACTCGAAGATGTGGCCAGCAAAATGAACACAGGCGCCAAATACGACTCAAAAGTTTTTAAGAAATCGGTAGGGTTGAATGGTGTCGGTATCAAGGCAGTCAATGCACTTTCATCCGATTTTGTTATCAAAGCAATTCGCGAGGGACAGGCAAAAGTAATCCGGTTCAGCAAGGGGATCAAGGTTGATGAGGAAAATCAGGAAGGAATTGATGAACCAAACGGAACCATAATTTCTTTTGAACCCGACCAGTCAGTTTTCAGAAAGTATCACTACATCAACGATTTTGTAGTGAATATGATTAAAAACTACACTTTCCTGAACTCGGGTCTTGTAGTGGAGTACAACGGCGAAAAGTATTACTCGAAAAACGGGTTGCGCGATTTGCTGGAAGAAAACATGGACGAGGAACCCCTTTATCCGATTATTCATTTGCGGGGAGAAGATATTGAAATTGCGATAACCCACGGAAATCAATACGGCGAAGACTATTATTCCTTTGTAAACGGGCAGCACACAACCCAGGGAGGAACACATTTGGTGGCTTTCCGCGAGGCAATCGTAAAAATCATCCGCGACTTTTATAAAAAAGAGTTCGACCCGACAGATATCCGGGCTTCTATTGTGGCGGCAGTAAGCATAAAAGTTGAAGAACCGGTTTTCGAATCGCAGACCAAAACAAAACTGGGTTCAAAAGATATTGGCCCCGACGGTCCTTCGGTAAGAACGCATGTTACCAATTTTCTGCAGAAGGAACTCGATAATTACCTGCATAAAAACCAGGAAACAGCAGCAGTACTCTTACGCAGAATCCAGGAATCGGAACGCGAAAGAAAGGCGATTTCGGGAATTAAAAAATTGGCGAAGGAACGTGCAAAAAAATCGAATCTGCATAACAAAAAACTGCGCGATTGCCGGGTTCACTTCGACGAGGAAAAAAATCCGCGGCACACCGAAACCTGTATTTTTATTACCGAGGGAGATTCGGCCAGTGGTTCCATCACTAAATCACGTGATGTAAACACGCAGGCTGTTTTCAGTCTGAAGGGAAAACCGCTGAATACTTTCGGTCTTACCAAAAAGATTGTTTACGAAAACGAGGAGTTCAACCTGTTACAGGCCGCACTGAATATTGAAGACAGTCTCGACGACCTGCGTTACAGTAAAGTAATCATCGCTACCGATGCCGATGTTGACGGAATGCACATCCGGCTTTTGCTGATTACCTTTTTCCTCCAGTTTTTCCCCGAGTTAATCCGAAAAGGGCATGTTTATATTTTGCAGACACCGCTTTTCAGGGTGCGCGACAAACAGAAAACTTTCTACTGCTATTCAGAACAGGAGAGACAAAAGGCCATTCAAAAACTGAAAGGAAAGCCCGAAATAACAAGATTTAAGGGACTTGGCGAGATTTCGCCTGATGAATTCAAAAATTTTATAGGTGCCGACATGCGACTCGACCCGGTAATTCTTAAAAAGCATGACCCTGTTACACAAATGCTTGAATATTATATGGGGAAAAATACCACCGAGCGGCAGGATTTCATTATCGAAAATCTGTATGTTGAAAAAGATGAGGTAGCCTGAAAAATAAAAACCAGAAATGTCAGAAGAATATATAAACCCGGAAGAATTACAGGAGCAATCACAGGATTTGCCCGAACCTGAGGAGGAAGGCGTTGAGGAGGTGATTTATCTGCAGGGAATGTACAAAAAGTGGTTCCTTGATTATGCTTCGTATGTAATTCTCGAACGCGCAGTTCCGTACATCAACGATGGGCTTAAACCTGTGCAGCGGCGTATTATGCATGCCATGCGCGAAATGGACGACGGTCGTTACAACAAGGTTGCTAACATCATCGGGCAAACAATGCAGTATCACCCGCACGGTGACGCTTCCATTGCCGACGCGATTGTTCAGCTTGGACAAAAAGAACTGCTTATCGATACCCAGGGAAACTGGGGTAACATTCATACGGGCGACGGCGCTGCTGCTCCGCGTTATATTGAAGCACGGCTTTCGAAATTTGCACTCGAAGTGCTTTTTAACCCGAAAACCACCAACTGGAAACTTTCTTACGATGGCCGCAAACGCGAACCGGTAACACTTCCGGTAAAATTTCCGTTATTGCTTGCACAGGGAGTTGACGGGATTGCCGTGGGTTTGGCATCGAAACTTTTCCCTCACAATTTTATTGAATTGTGTGATGCTTCAATCGCTTACCTGAAAGGGCTGGATTTCGAATTGGTTCCCGATTTTCCGACTGGTGGTCAAGCCGATTTCAGTCGCTACAACGATGGTTTGCGCGGCGGTACCGTAAAAGTTCGGGCCAAAATCGAAAAACGCGACAATAAAACGCTGGCGATTACTGAGCTACCATTTGGAAAAACAACAGGTTCGCTGATTGAAACCATCATAAAAGCCAACGAAAAAGGAAAAATCAAAGTCAGAAAAATTGACGATAATACGGCCGGGAATGTCGAAATCCTTGTTCATCTGGCTGCCGGCGTATCGTCCGACAAAACCATCGACGCGCTTTTTGCTTTTACCGATTGCGAAGTTTCGCTTTCACCCAACTCGGTGATTATTGAAAATGACAAACCGATTTTTATCGGGGTTAAGGAAATTTTGCGCCGCTCAGCCGATGCCACACTGCAGTTGCTGAAACTCGAACTCGAAATCCGCAAATCGGAACTCGAGGAAGCCTGGCATTTCTCCTCGCTCGAAAAAATATTTATCGAAGAGCGGATGTACAAGGACAAACAGTTCGAGGAAGCCGAAAATATGGACGAGGCAATTGCGCACATCGACCTGCGTTTTGAAACCTGGAAACCCAAATTAAAAAGGGAAATCACGCGCGACGATATTCTGAAACTGATGGAAATCAAAATGGCCCGAATCCTGAAATTCAACAAGGATAAAGCCGACGAAAACCTGAAAGCCATCGAGGATGAAATTGCCGCCGTTGAACACGATATCCAAAACATTGTCCCGTTTACCATTAAATGGTTTGTTCATCTCAAAAACAAATACGGAAAAGGCAAGGAAAGAAAAACTGAAATCCGAAGTTTCGAAAATATTGTAGCGACCAAAGTGGTGGTTCGCAACGAAAAACTGTACCTCGACCGGAAAGAAGGTTTTGTGGGTTACGGACTGAAAAAGGCCGAATACATCTGCGATTGTTCCGATATCGACGACATCATTGTTTTCCGCCGTGACGGGACGTATTTTGTGTCGAAAGTGCAGGACAAAGCTTTTATCGACAAGAATCCACTGCATGTCGAGATTTTCAAAAAAGGCGACAACCGCACAGTTTACAACGTGGTTTACAAAGACGGCAAATCGGGTTTTTATTACATGAAACGTTTCTCGGTTACAGGCGTCACCCGCGATAAAGAGTATAATCTCACGATGGAAACAAAAGGGTCGCGCGTGGTCTATTTTTCGGCCAACCCGAATGGTGAAGCAGAAACGCTGAGAGTGTTGCTGAAACCAAAACCCAGAATTAAAAAGCTTAATTTCGAGGTGAATCTTGGCGAGCTTGCAATCAAAGGCCGCCAGTCGATGGGAAATCTGCTTACGAAATTTGAAATTCATAAAATCAGCCTGAAAGAAAAAGGGTTATCAACACTGGGTGGACGGAAAATCTGGTTCGACGAGGATGTTTTGCGCCTCAATGCCGACAACCGGGGAAAATACCTGGGTGAGTTTGCTTCCGATGACAAAATTCTGGTTATTTATAAAAAAGGTGATTTCCAGCTGTATAACTACGATTTGAGCAATCATTTTGAACAGGATATTCTTTCCATCGAAAAGTTTGACCAGGGAAAAGTTTTATCGGTTGTATATTACGATGCCGAACAAATGTTTTACTATGTGAAACGTTTTGAGATTGAGGAAGAGGAAGGGAAAATGGTTCATTTTATTGGCGAACATCCCGATAATAAACTGGTGAGTGTCACCTGGGTGCGTTACCCGAGGTTGGAACTGAAATTTGGCGGCAAAAACGAAGGTCGTGAAAACGAGATTGTTGAAGTGGCCGAATTTATCAGTGTTAAATCGTGGAAGGCAAAAGGGAAGCGTTTATCGAATTATGAAGTAGCTAATATTCATGAAATTGAACCGGTTATCAAGGATGAACACGAGAAGCCGGAATCGGACGAAGAGATTAACGTTGAAGAAGAAAATGGTGAAGAAGGACAGGAATGGCCGGAAACACCTGATTTCAGCGATATTCCGTTTGAAATAAAACGTCCGCCAAAAGATGCGCCCGACCCCACACAAATGACACTGTTTTAGTTCCGGGTTTCCAGTTCAAAGTTCCTTGTTTTCACCACTCGAAACTTTGAAACTTAAACTTTAAACTGTTATTATGAGAATATACTTAATCGGATACATGGGCTGTGGAAAATCGACGCTGGGGCGCAGGTTGGCTAAACACCTCAATCTTGAGTTTGTTGATATGGACCATTATATTGAAATGCGCAACCACAAATCGGTTCCGCAGATTTTTGCGGAAGAGGGCGAAGCTGAATTCCGCAAAAAGGAGAGAAAAGCGCTGGAAGAGCTTTCTGAATTCAGCAACATTGTGATTGCCACCGGTGGCGGCGCTCCCTGTTTTTTCGATAATATTGATTTGATGAACAATACCGGGACAACCATATATATGAATATCGACCCGGCAATTCTGGCCGACAGGCTGATTCATTCAAAAACCGAACGCCCGCTGATTAAAAGAAAGTCGCAGGAAGAACTCACAGTGTTTATTGACGAAATGCTGGCCAAACGCCGCCCTTTCTATAGCCAGGCAAAACACGAAATTACGGAACCCGATATTGACCTTGATGTAATTCAGCGATTTGTTTCCTGAAATGAGCATAATAATATAATCAACACAATGCATAAACAAACATTCATACGAATTCCATGTGGTTGTAAAAGTAGATTGAAATGATAAGTTGATTACCAATTTTATAGTAGCTTGATTGAAAATCTATGTAAATGAAAAATCAACGCCAAATTCATAAATAATTGAAGTTCAGAATTACTGATATTCCTTATTTTTATGGAAATTTTCAGTATGAACCAATCAGCTATTGAGATTTTTAAAACCGAAGATGGGGCTACCGAGATAAGAGTAATTCTTGATAATGATACTGTTTGGTTAAATCTTAACCAGATTTCATCATTGTTCGAACGCGATAAGTCTGTTATTTCCAGACATATTGGTAATGTTTTTAAAGAAGGAGAGCTTTTAAGAAATTCAGTTGTTGCAAATTTTGCAACAACTGCCGAAGATGGTAAAACATATCAGGTTGATTTTTATAATCTCGATGTAATTATTTCTGTTGGTTATCGCATAAAATCGAAAAGGGGAACTCAGTTTCGTATTTGGGCTAATAAAATTTTGAATGAATATCTTTTGAATGGATTTGTTTTAAACGAGAAAAAACTCATTCAGCAAAATGAAAAACTGAAAGATTTACAGGAGTCAATAAAAATTCTTGGAGACGTTTTAAAATACAAAACACTTTCAACGGATGAAAGTACCGGGTTGCTAAAAATTGTTTCAGATTATGCATACGCCCTCGATATTTTGGATAGGTATGATTATCAGAATCTGAAAGTGAGTTCAACATCTGAAAACAATGTTTTTAGATTAACTTATGAAGATGCGATTGCACAAATTGAAATCGCAAGGAAGTATTACGGCAACAGCAGTTTGTTTGGGAACGAAAAGGATGATTCATTTAAAAGTTCAATCGCCACGATTTATCAGACTTTTAATGGAATTGATTTGTACCCGAGTGTGGAGGAAAAGGCAACCAATTTGCTCTATTTTATTACTAAAAACCACTCATTTACCGATGGCAATAAACGAATTGCTGCCTTTCTGTTTCTGTATTTCATGGAAAGAAACGGAGTTTTGTACGATGAATCGGGAAGGAAAAGAATTGCTGATAATGCATTGGTGGCACTTACTTTAATGATTGCAGTAAGTAAAACAGAAGAAAAAGATATAATGGTAAAAGTAGTAATTAACCTCATAAACAAAGAAAACTAACCCGATATTCAAATTATGGAAACCAACACGCAACTCGAATTGGCCAGCCGTTTTGTTCAATTCACCAACAAAAACATTTTTCTGACAGGCAAAGCCGGAACCGGCAAAACAACCTTTCTGAAAAACCTGAAGGAACATTCGCCCAAACGGATGATTGTGGTGGCTCCAACCGGGGTGGCTGCCATCAATGCAGGTGGCGTTACCATTCACTCATTTTTTCAGTTGTCGTTTGCCCCGCAGATTGGTGACAACAGCAACGATTGGAAAGAAAAGCGTTTCAGCAAAGAAAAAATCAACATCATCCGGAGCCTCGATTTGCTGGTGATTGACGAAATCAGCATGGTGCGTGCCGATGTTCTGGATGCCATCGACCGTGTTTTGCGCCGGTTCAAAAACCGAATGAAACCGTTTGGCGGAGCGCAGGTTTTGATGATTGGCGACCTGCAACAATTAGCCCCGGTAATCAAACGCGACGAATGGGAACTGCTGAAAACCGAATACGAAACAGGCTACTTTTTCAGCAGTAAAGTACTGAAGCAAACTTCGTATGTAAGCATCGAACTGACACATGTTTACCGCCAGCAGGACGACATGTTTATTTCGATTCTGAATAAAGTCCGCGACAACTGTCTCGATAAACCATCTCTTGATACGCTGAACAAACGTTTTATCCCAGGTTTCAGCCCCGCAGAAAATGAAGGGTACATCACACTTTGCACACACAACGCGCAGGCCGCGCAAATCAACGAATTCAAACTCAGAGGTCTTCCTGAAAAATCAACTCTTTTCAGGGCCGAGATAGAAAATCTTTTTCCTGAATATGCCTACCCAACCGATTTCAATCTGAACCTGAAAGTGGGTGCCCAGGTAATGTTTGTGAAAAATGACCCGGAACCTGAAAAACGCTTTTTTAATGGTAAAATCGGGAAAATTACAGCAATTGGAGAAGATGCTGTAACTGTTTTGTGTCCCGGCGAAACAGAAGAAATTGATGTAACCCCGCTTATCTGGGAGAATGTAAAATATTCGATTGATGAAAAAACGGCAGAAATCAAGGAGGAAGTGGAAGGCACTTTTGCCCAGTTGCCGCTGAAACTGGCGTGGGCAATCACCATTCACAAAAGCCAGGGACTAACCTTTGAAAAGGCTGTGATTGACGCTGATGCGTCGTTTGCCCACGGACAGGTTTATGTGGCGCTCAGCCGCTGCAAATCGCTGGAAGGGCTGGTGCTCAGAAGCGCTATTGCTGAAAGCAGCATCATTGCCGACAATACAATTGGCGGATTTATCAGGCAGATGGAGGAGCAGCAACCCGGCGAACGCGAACTTGAAAAGGCAAAAAACGACTACCAGAAAGAGATGGTTTCCGACCTTTTCAAATTCAGCCTGGTTGCCTATTTGCTGAATCTGACCATTAAACTGACAGAAGAAAACAGCGGAAGTTTTCCTGCGGAAATCAGTGAAATGTTTGGCAAAATAAGTGCTGATTTTAAGGTTCTGGTAGTGGATGTTGCCGAGAAATTTCAGACCCAGATTGAACAGTTGCTGGCAGTTGAACCCGATATTGAAAAGAATGCCCGCTTGTTGGAACGAATTTCAAAAGGGGCAGTGTATTTTGCTGAAAAACTCAGCGAAATTGTTGTTGAACCTTTGCAAAAAGCCGACCTCGAAATTGATAACCGTGCACTTCGGAAACAAATTACCAATTATATTGAAGGCATTTTGGAAGACATCAGTGTGAAGAATTCAGCATATAAAATTTGTACCGAAGGTTTTGATGTGAAAAAAATTCTGGATGCCCGGGCCAAAGTTTTGGTTGAACCAGAAAAGAAACAATCAAAAGTAAAACCGGCAGAACCACAAACTCCCACCGTTTCTGAACATCCCAAATTATATGCCCGTTTGCGCAATTGGCGAAATGAATTGGCTGAAGATTCGGGTGTTCCGGTTTATATGATTTTTTCGCAAAAAGCGCTGATTCAGATGTCGAACCTGCTGCCGGTTACCACCGACTCGTTGTTTGCCATCAATGGTTTTGGCCACAAAAAAGTGGCGCAGTTTGGCACTGAAATTCTTGAAATCATTCAGCAATATTGTAATGAAAACAACCTGAATCCGGTTTCACTGTTTCCGAAAAATAAAAAAGAGAGAAAGGAGAAACCGCCAAAACCTGATACAAAAAGGGAGAGTTTTGAGCTGTTCAAAGCCGGGAAAACCATCGCCGAAATTGCGGAAATCAGGCAGTTTGTAACCGGAACCATCGAAGGTCACCTGGCACATTTTATTGCCTCGGGCGAATTGGATATTCACGCTTTTTTGTCGGACGAAAAGCTCAAAAAGCTAAAAACTTTTAAACCTGAAAATGAGGCCAGTTTTGTGGGTGAGGCAAAAAATCATTTTGGCGACGAATTCAGTTTTGGCGAACTGAAAATGTTTACAGCCTGGTTAAAAAGGAAATCTGACTAAGAATAGATTTTGATAATCTGCACCAGGTTTTTGTAGGTATTTTTCATTATTTCTCCAAGTTCTTCTCTCTCAAACCACTTGATTTCAGTAATATTTTCGCCGGTTTCGGGTGTTCCGTTTTCTACGCCAACATAGCTCATTTCGAACCAGAAAGTTTTTTTCAGAATCCATTTTCCAAAGGCGTTTTTATAAGGCGACTGGTAAATATGATAGGTTGATGGCAAATGCCTCACGATTGAATGACCGGTGATTCCGCATTCTTCGGTAACTTCACGAATGGCTGTCTGTTCGGGTGTTTCACCATTATCAATCTTTCCTTTTGGCAGGTCCCATTTTTCATTTCTGAAAATAAACAACAGTTTCGAGTTGCGAACCACAACACCGCCACCAGCCTGAATCAATCGAAATGCAGGGATAAAAGAAGTGGTCATCAATTCTTCAGGATTGGGATGAAAAAAAACTGCATGGTTGCTTTTCTGATGAAATTCTGAAAACCAGCTTTTTATATTGTCGATTGTGAATCCTTCTGCAGAAACAATTTCAGTATTGTCTGAGTATTCAGTTGCCTTGCTGGAAATGACAATCTCCCTGTCGTTCAAAAAAATCTTGTACATTTGTTTTTTGAATTAAAAATGATGAAAAATGAGTTTGGTTGAAACAGAAGTTGCAAAAAAATTAATCGATATCAAAGCCATCAAAGTACAACCCGATGCCCCGTTTACCTGGGCCTCTGGCTGGAAATCGCCGATTTACTGCGATAACCGCAAAATTTTGTCGTATCCCGAAACCCGTACTTTTGTGCGCGACAGATTTGTTGACATTATCAAAAGTAAATATCCGCAGGCTGAAGTGATTGCCGGGGTTGCAACAGGTGCTATTGCCATGGGAGCACTGGTTGCCGAAGTGCTTGGTTTGCCGTTTATTTATATCCGGTCGGCACCCAAAGGACACGGACTGGAAAACCTGATTGAAGGCGTGATGCACGAAGGACAAAAAGTAGTGGTGGTGGAAGACCTGATTTCAACCGGCGGTAGCAGTTTAAATGCAGCCGAAGCAGTTGTAAAAGCTGGCGGAAATGTGTTGGGAATGGTAGCTATTTTTACTTATGGTTTTCCGCATGCCATTGAGAATTTTGCCAAAGCCGGTATCGAGCTGACTACTTTGAGTAATTACCATGCACTGATTGATTCGGCAGTTGCAATGAATGAAGTAAACGCTGGTCAGGTGGAGACTTTGATGAAATGGCGCGAGAACCCTGCAGAATGGGGAAAATAAAATAGTAAAGTTGAATCACAATGGAAGAAATAGTTCTTAAAATAAAGGATAAAAAGAAGGTGGCATTTCTCAGGAAGCTTCTTTCTCAATTCGATTTTGTTGAAGTTGAAAAAGAGAAAGTTAGAAAGATGTCGAAACATTCAATATTCGAATCCGCCGGATTATGGAGAAATAGATCGGCAAGTGAGCTTGAGTTAAGGAAAATGGCCTGGAACCGTGAAAAATGATACTCTGCGATACCGATATAATTATTGAATTGTACAGAAATAATGAGCGTATTATTTCGGAACTTAAAGAAATCGGTCAGCAAAATATTGCCATAAGCATTATTACCGTTGGTGAATTGTTTTATGGCGCACTGAATAAAACAGAATTGAAAAGAATAGAGAAAGATGTTAAGAGTTTAAATATCAGGAATATTGACGAAGAAATAAGTTCAGCATTTTATGGATTAATGAATAAATATTCGCTTAGTCACAAGATAGGGATACCGGATGCTTTTATAGCTGCCACTGCGATTGTGGGTAATATTGAACTTTTTACACTGAACGTGAAGCATTTTTCATACATCGAAAATTTGAAGCTTTATAAATTTACTTAATCAAACGCAAATGTCGTTAGAAAAATACACAAGCCAGGTAAAACTGGTCAATCACAACGAACAGGTGGTTTTTAATTACCTGTCTAATTTCGAAAATCTGTCAACGTATTTGAATTCAGGTTTAATTGAAAAAATAACCGAAAAGGTGCCGCAGATAAAAATCACGGATTTTGCTTCCGACCGCGATTCGTGTAAGTTTAATATCACCGGAATCGGTTTGGCAGAAATTAAGATTGTGAAACGTGAACCTTTCAGTACGATTAAAGTTGAAAGTTCGGGTTCACTGCCGATCAGCATAATTTTCTGGATTCAATTGTTACCGGTTGATAATTTTACCACCAAAATGCGGCTGACACTTCATGCTGAAATGAGCATGATGATAAAAATGCTTGCCGGGAATAAACTCGAAGAAGGAATTGACAGGTTGGCAGACACGCTGGCTTCGTTGCCCTATCAATAGAATAATATTTTGACAAATATTTTGGATAGTCAACCCGGAAGAGATTCCGGGTTTTTTGTTTCAAGAAAAACCTGATTTCGAACAAAGATCACTGGCTTTCAAATCACAAATTCCACTTCTTTAAAAAAGTATTCGGCAATTTTTCCGTCAGGGTGTTCAAGCTGGAGTTGCCCGAATGGACCGGTTCCAATCATCCGGGCTTCAAAGGTTTTTCCTTCGGCAGAATAATTGGCCCATTCTTTCATTCTGAAAAGTGATTGGTGATAAATCGTGTCAATTTCAGAAAACTTAAAGCTTTTTAATTTACCATACCATTTCTCAATAACCACAAATAAATCATCGGCAAATTGCTGAATTTCATGGTCTTTTCCGGTTAGTTGTTTTAGCGAAACCGGGTTGGGAGCGCCTGAAACAAAAACCTCCTGGTTCAGATTCAGCCCGATTCCGGCAATCGAAGTTTCAATGTTTTGCCCCAAAACCGAGTTTTCAATCAGAATCCCGGCAATTTTCCGGTTGCCTGCATAAATATCATTGGGCCATTTAATGGTAATATCCATTGTTTTAGAGTTCAAGATTTCTGCAATGGAAATGCTGATGATTTTGGAAACATAAAACTGTTCGGCAGCTTTCAGAAAAACAGGGCGCAAAATAAAACTTGCCAGCAGGTTTTTTCCGGTTTCACTTTCCCACGAATTTCCTTTCTGCCCTTTCCCCGATTTTTGAAACTGTGCCAAAACGACAGTGCCTTCTTCTGTCGCTTTCGTCAGAACCAGTTGGTTGGCATAGTTGTTGGTGGAATCGACCTCGTTCAGAAAAATAAAGTTTTTATTCATTGTAAACCTGTAAAATAGTTGGTTGTTATTCCTTCACCGGGTTAAAGATGAACAGAACGCGAAATTAATTATTTGGAAAAACGCAAAGTACACAAAATAAGGCTAAAGCAAAAAGATTATCTTTGTGTGAAATAAATTTATGAGGAAAGTTAAGGGGTCAACCGATAAAATACTGGAAGGAGTTCTGGAGGGAATACAGAGAATCAAGGGGAAAGAGATAATAATCATTGATTTAAACTCGATCCATCACACTGAATGTGGATTTTTTGTTATCTGCCACGGTACTTCAACCACACAAACAAACGCAATTGCCCAATCGGTGGAAGAAACCGTGAAAGAAATGACTGGATTGGATACATGGCACAAGGATGGATACAGAAATTCAATCTGGATTCTGCTCGATTATGGCGATGTGATGGTGCATGTTTTTCACAAAGATGCCCGCGATTTTTACAATCTTGAAGGACTTTGGGCCGATGCAAAAACTAACAGAATATTAGAAGAAGAATATATAGAACATGGCAGATAAACAGGAAAATAAGGGGAACAATAACCAGAATAATCCATTTAATCCGTTAAATCAAAACCGGAAAAACGATTTTAAAGGGCCAAAATTCAACGCATACTGGATTTATGGTATCGTGGCAATTGCTTTTATTGCCATTCAGTTTTACCTGAGTACCAGCCGCGGGCCGGTTGAAACCAAGTGGGATGAGGTAAAATCGGTGATGCTGGCCAACCAGGATATTGAGCGTATTGTGGTGATCAACGACAAAGTGGCCAATATCTACATTAAAAAAGATAGTTTGTCGAAGTATAAAACGCAATTTGAGGAGCATTTCTCAAAACCTGCTGACGCGGGTCCTCATTTTAAGTTCAATATCGGATCAGTTGAAACCTTTGAGCGCAATTTACAGGAAGCACAGGCCAATAATCCTGAAGCTTTATCTCCTGAATACAAGGAAGAAAGAAACTGGATGGGAGAGTTACTTTGGACAATCGGGCCTTTCATACTTATAATTCTGCTCTGGTGGTGGATATTCAAACGGATGAGCCGCGGAGGTGGCGGAGGAGCCGGTGGAATATTTAACGTCGGAAAATCGCAGGCAAAAATATTTGATAAAGATCAAAGAGTTTCCACAACTTTTAAAGATGTTGCAGGTTTGACGGAAGCCAAACAGGAGGTTGTTGAAATTGTTGACTTTTTGAAAAATCCCGAAAAATTCACGCGTCTTGGAGGTAAAATACCAAAAGGAGCTTTGTTGGTGGGCCCTCCCGGAACCGGTAAAACTTTGCTGGCAAAAGCAGTTGCCGGCGAAGCCAATGTTCCGTTTTTCTCGATGTCGGGTTCCGATTTTGTGGAGATGTTTGTGGGCGTGGGAGCTTCGCGTGTGCGCGACCTGTTTAAACAAGCCAAGGAAAAAGCGCCGTGTATTGTGTTTATCGATGAGATTGACGCCCTTGGCCGTGCCCGTGGAAGAAATCCCAATATGGGCTCCAACGACGAACGTGAGAATACGCTCAACCAGTTGCTCACCGAAATGGATGGTTTCGACACCAATACCGGTGTGATTATTCTGGCTGCCACCAATCGTGCCGATATTCTCGACCGTGCATTGATGCGTGCAGGGCGTTTCGACCGCCAGATTCATGTTGAGTTGCCCGATCTGAACGAGCGGACTGACATTTTCAATGTTCATCTTCGTCCGCTGAAACTTGATCCTGATTTGAAAATTGATTTTCTGGCCAAACAAACACCTGGATTTTCGGGTGCCGATATTGCCAATGTTTGTAACGAAGCCGCTTTGATAGCTGCCCGTAAAAACCACGATTTTGTCACAAAACAGGACTTTCTGGATGCAGTTGACCGCATTGTGGGAGGTCTCGAAAAGAAAAATAAAATCATCTCAATTGAAGAGAAAAGTACCATCGCTTTTCATGAAGCCGGTCATGCCACCATTAGCTGGCTGTTGCAACATGCACATCCGCTGGTGAAAGTAACCATCGTTCCGCGTGGAAAAGCGTTGGGCGCTGCCTGGTATCTGCCCGAAGAACGTTCAATTACCACCCGCGAACAGTTGCTCGATGAAATGTGTTCCACGCTTGGCGGCCGTGCAGCCGAACAGTTGGCTTTTAATAAAGTTTCGTCGGGTGCACAAAACGACCTTGAAAAAGTAACCAAACAGGCCTACGCCATGGTCAGCATTTTCGGGATGAGTGAAAAAGTGGGGAATGTAAGTTACTACGATTCTACCGGTCAGTCGGATTATTCGTTTACAAAACCTTACAGCGAAAAAACAGCAGAGCTGATTGACGAGGAAGTGAAAATATTGATCGACAGTCAGTACAAAAGAGCGCTGGAAGTGTTACGCAACAACGAGGAAGGACACAGAAAATTAGCCAATTTGCTATTGGAACGCGAAGTGATTTTCAGTGAAGACCTTGAAGAAATATTTGGGAAACGGCCGTGGGATAAAAAGCATGTGATCGCTGAAAACGGGACATCAGAAAATACGAAAGAGGAAGTGAAGTCAATTGCAGCCAATACTGAGAAAGTTTCAGATAATCAACCGGCACCGGTTGCTGAGCCTGAAGTAAATGCAGAACAAAAGGTTGAAAAACCACAGGAACCGGAAATTAAACCCGAAGGCAGGGTTACAAAACCTGAAAGACAGCGGCCCCCCAGAACAACACCGCAATCGGATACGAATACACTTTTTTAATGACTACTGCTCGGGAGGAAATATTGGGTAAATTAAGACAGGCGAAACATCAGGTTCCTGATGAGCCTGAGTTGAACGAACCTGTATTTCCTCCCGTTGCTTTGCCTCTTGAAAACGCCTTTAAAAATCAACTCGAAAGTATCAGCGGGAAAGTTTATCTTTTTGATGAGGAAAAAGAACTTTTTGATGCGCTGAAAAAATCAGTCTCAGAATTCGATCCTGCCACTGTTTTTTGTAACGAGGCGCAATTGCTTTCGAAATTGAAAGATGCAGAAATCGGATTTCAGCAATACGAAGGGCCGCAAAACCTGGTTGAAGCCGGGATTACAGCTTGCGAATTTTTAATTGCCCGGAGCGGTACGGTGATGGTCAGTTCTGCACAGGGCGGTGGCCGTCAGCTTTCGGTTTATCCCCCGGTTCATATTGTAATTGCCCGCAAAAACCAGTTGGTGGAAAGCCTGGAAGAAGCGTATGCCGGAATCCTTGAAAAATACAATGACAATTTACCTTCTCAGATAGCTTTGATAACCGGCCCCAGCCGCACCGCCGACATCGAAAAAACACTGGTGCTGGGGGCACACGGACCAAAGGAAATACGGGTTTTTCTTTACCCCTGAAAACCATCACTTTTACAAAAGCAAACTCAGTTTAGCCGTTTTACAAAAAACTCGCCATCGGTAATCATCACATCGTCTTTACCGGTTGCTTTGAGTGTTCCGCTGAAAGTGCCACGCACTTCGGTGGCCGTGATTTCGCTGACAGTGATGGAGGCGTTTCCGGGCACACCCTGGGTGTAAACTGTTCCTGCCTTGTCTTTGTAGGCAATCAGCGCTCCCGAAAAACCCGATCCGGTTGACACATACCCTGAATAATTTTTTGCTTCGATCGCTTTACCATCGTGCACCTGTATCGAAATGTTACTTTCAGCATCATATCCGGTAAAGACAGCCACATACTGGTTGCCCGACTGGCCGAAGGAAGCCGTTGATGTGAACTGCGAATTAAATTCAACTGTGGTGCCGTTTGCCTTGAATTTTACGCGATAACTTCCATCTTCCACTCCATCTTTGCTGCACGCGCTGATCATAAAAAGCACGAATATCACAACGGAAATTGTATTGCCGGTAAAACCGCTGAAAAATCTTTTCTTCATAATTTTTGCTTTTAATTGAAAGTTTTGATTGTAGTATCAAGTTATTTAAACCAACAATTTCAACCCCGGTTTTGTTGGCTGAACTTAATTTTCAACCTGAATCCAACCGTTTAATATTTGCACGCTGATTTTATAACTGAACGAATGCTGACGTGATTTGCTTCCCGGAGCATCTTTCCTCCGGGCGGATTGCCTGATAAGTCCGAACCGATAGGACTCTGACCTGATCGGATAGCACTGCAACCCTGTCGGATTGACTTTTTTAGCCAGCCGGATAGGGTTTCCGGTGAGTCAGATCGGGTTTTCACCAGGCCGGATTAAAATTCCCGGCTCCCGGATAGTGAGTTGACCCGATCGGATAGGTGGTTGACCCAGCCGGATAGGACACTGACCCGGTCAGATAACCGGATGCCCCGTCCTGCCGGGAATGATTCGCACAAAAACCTTCCCGGTGAGGTTCGTTTTCCGTGCATTTTCCCACAACCATTTATTTTTTACCTTTGCAGCAGCAAAAAAGCGGGACAAAATTTATCAAATAAAAAACAGGAAAATTGAAAGATCTTTTTACGCGAAGTTTAACCGGGTTTACAATTGTTGCACTCATCATGGCGGGCATTTTGATTCATCCATTGGTTTTTGCGGTTGTTTTTTCCGGGTTCCTGTGTCTGGCACTGTTTGAGTTTTTCAGGTTAAGCGAAAAACTGGGTTTTCAACCGCTCATTAAATCTGGATTAACAGCCGGAGTTTTGCTTTTTGCCCTGTTTTACCTGGTTGCTTCACGGCTGCTTCATCCCCGTTTCCTGGTACTTGCGGCATTGATTCCGGTGGCGATTTTACTGATCGATTTATTCTCGGCAAAAAATGCCTCCTTTAAAAGCGGACTGATAACCATAGCCGGTGTTTTTTATGTGGCGATGCCTTTCAGTCTGATGAATTATATCGAAATGACCAGGGTGGATACTATTTCCGCCTTTTATCCGTGGTTACTGGCGGGTGTGTTTTTTATTATCTGGATATACGATTCTGCAGCCTATGTTTTTGGAAATCTGACCGGGAAACACAAAATCTGTGTACGGATCTCACCTGCAAAATCATGGGAAGGAATGATCGGAGGGGCTGTTTTTGCAGTATTGATGGCCATCGGAAATTCGATGTTGTTTGATGTGTTAAGCATTGAAAACTGGATTGTGGTAGCTTTGCTGATTGTGTTTTTCGGTACTGCCAGCGACTTTTTTGAATCGAAATTAAAACGTGAGGCCGGTGTAAAAGACTCAGGTGATATTTTGCCGGGCCATGGGGGAATTCTCGACAGGTTTGATACTTTATTGTTTGCAATTCCTGCTATTTTTGTGTGGATATCAATAATGGGTAATTTTTAATAAAATGAAAATTCATAAAGAAGGGATAAAAATAATTCCCATTGCTTTTTTTGCTATTGCAGTTCTTGATATGATCATTTATATTTTTCTGCAGAATTTTCTGATTTTTTATTTTCTGATGGCAGCTTCACTGGTTCTTGCAGGGCTGGTCGTTTATTTTTTCAGAGTACCAAAGCGCGATGTTGTGCAAAATGAAAAACATGTACTTGCACCGGCCGATGGCAGAATAGTTGAAATTCTGGAAGTTGAAGAAAATGAATATTTCAAGGACAAAAGAATACAGATTTCAATTTTTATGTCGCCGCTGAATGTTCATCAGAATAAGGCTCCCGTGACAGGTGATATCACTTTTATAAAGCATCATCGGGGTGCATTTTACCCTGCTTTTGTTGAAAAATCATCGCATCTGAACGAAAGGTGTTCAACGGTATTCAGAACAAAAAACGGTGTCGAAATTCTGGCACGGCAAATTGCGGGTACTGTTGCACGACGTATTTGTAATTATAAAAAACCGGGCGATAAGATTGAACAAGGGGCTGAATACGGTTTCATCAGATTTGGTTCGAGGGTGGATGTTTTTTTACCACTTTCTGCAAAAGTTACCGTTCAGTTGGGAGACAATCCTGTAGGAGGGAAAACTGTCATAGCAGAAATCTGAAATGAGAAAAATACTCGCACAAATACCTAATACAATCACCTCCTTCAACCTGGTTTCTGGTGTAGCCGCCACCTTTTTTGCCATCGACGGGCATCTTGTGTGGGCTGCTATTTTTATCTGTTTAGCAGCAGTGCTCGATTTTATGGATGGTTTTGCCGCCCGCCTTTTGAAAGCTTATTCCGAAATCGGCAAGGAACTCGATTCGCTGGCCGATGTGGTTTCGTTTGGTGTGGCGCCCGGAGCCATTCTTTTCACATTGCTCGAATTGGCGTTGTTTGGCAAAAACCAGCCCATCCAGGAAATTGGCGGAACTTTAACTCAGTGGCTGGTACTTTCCACAGCGTTTTTAGTCCCGGTATTTGGTGCGATCAGGCTGGCTCGCTTCAATGTAAATTCCTCGGGTGAAAACTTTTTCCGTGGCTTGCCCATTCCGGCAAATGGCATTTTCTGGGCGGCCATGGGTTTGATGCTGCAGTTTCCGAAATATACCGGCGTTTTGCAGCATGTTTACTCAGCCCGCACGTTGGTTTTGCTGGGTATTTTTATGTCGGGGATGATGGTAATTTCCATGCCTATGTTTTCCCTGAAAGCCAAATCGCTCAGTTTTGCCGATAACTGGTACCGCTACCTTTTTCTCTTTCTGGCGGTTTTACTGCTGGCAGTTTTGAATATCTACGGAATTGCGCTCGTGATTTTCAGTTACATTTTGTTGAATGCTGTTTTCTATCTGATGAAGATCAGTTACTGAAAAATCGAAAAAGTATAAAGGAAAAGCCCCTGCAACCGGAACCAATATTTTCCTGCGAAAATATTAATAATACACCATGACAAATTAAAAAAGTCCCGGAAACAGAGGCCTGTAAAATTTCGATTTATTTCCCTAAAGTATTTTTATAGTAATGGAACAACAAAAAGGCAAAGATGTTTTTGCCTTGTATAAAAAATATACAGGGAAACTGATTGAAGGAAAAGAAGAAGTAAGTGTTAACGCATTATTTCAATGGTGCTGCAAATCGCAGAACGTCTTCACCTGTAATTTGCTGGTCGCAAAGGATGATCAGCCTTTCAATCACATTTCTGAATTCGCGGATGTTCCCGGTCCAGTTTATTTTCTGAAGCTCCGTAATAGCATCATCGGTAATTGTCTTTTTAGGCATTCCGTATTCATCGCAAATGAGTTGAATAAAGTGATTTGCCAGCAACGGAATATCGTCGAGCCGCTCGTTTAAAGCAGGCACTTTTATCAGTATAACACTCAGCCGGTGGTACAAGTCTTCCCTGAAATTGTTTTCAGCAATTTCAGCCGACAGGTTTTTGTTGGTGGCGGCCACCACGCGAACGTCCACTTTAATGTGTTTGTCGCCTCCCACACGGCTGATGATATTTTCCTGCAAAACCCGCAAAACTTTTGCCTGTGCCGAAAGACTCATGTCTCCAATTTCGTCGAGGAAGAGAGTGCCGCCGTTTGCCTGTTCAAATTTTCCGATGTGCTGTTTTACGGCCGAGGTAAACGATCCTTTTTCGTGGCCGAACAATTCGCTTTCGATGAGTTCTGATGGAATTGCTGCGCAGTTCACTTCAATAAACGGCCCCGCCGAACGGTTACTCTGATCGTGAATGCGACGGGCTACCAGTTCTTTTCCTGTTCCGTTGGCGCCGGTTATCAGCACACGCGCGTCGGTTTTGGCAACCCGGTCGGCCATTTCCACCACTGCTTTCAGAGCAGGCGATTCACCAACAATCTCAAACTTTTTATTGACCTTCTTTTTCAGAATTTTTGTTTCGGTAACCAGGTTCGATTTGTCCATGGCATTACGAATGGTAATCAGTAATCGGTTCAGATCAAGCGGTTTTTCAATATAGTCAAACGCACCTTTTTTTATTGATTCAACTGCAGTATCAATATTTCCATGGCCTGATATCATCACAACCGGTGTGTCGGGCGTAACTTCCTGTAATTTTTCCAGCACTTCAATTCCGTCCATTCCGGGCATTTTAATATCGCAAAGAACCACGTCGAAAGTGGCGGCTTTTATTTTGTCGAATGCCTTGATTCCATCTTCGGCAAGTTCAACACTATATTTTTCGTATTCAAGAATGTCTTTTAAAGTATTGCGGATACTCCGCTCGTCGTCGATTACAAGAATGCGTGACATAAATTTCTGAGTTATTAAATTAAAGGGTTAAAAATAGTCTGATTTAATTTGATATGAAAGACATAAAAAAAAATCCTGAAGATTTGGTTCTTCAGGATTTTTCCGGTTTTTAACAACCTCCCTGTACTTTTTTCTTTTTATCTTTTTTCTGAATGGGTGGTTTTGCCCCACCGCCGGCTACTGCGGCTGCAGGTTGCGTGGTTTCGGCAGCACCGCCCAAAGCCATTCCGGCTCCTTTACGCAAATCGTATTTTGCCATTTCCTCGTTGGGGCTTGTGCTTGGCGGAACCTGCGGATTCATGATTGTTTCGGCCCAGTAGTTTACACCGCCCTGTAAAACATAGTTGTTCTGGTAACCCAGCTGGCGAGTAATCATCCAGGCTTCGTTGGCATCGTTGGTCCCGTTTGAATAGAAAACATTTATTTTCACATCCTGGTTGATGGTTTCTTCCCACTCAGGATTCAGAATATCAACCAGCGGAATATTGATTGCACCGGGCAGACTGAATTTTTCGAATTCGTCGGCTGCACGAACATCAATCAATTGCAGTGTTGGGTCTTTTGCAATTACCATGTTGGCAATTTCGTCGGGCTGCATAAACTGCGTGCCGCTTTTTACTTCTTCGAGCAGTTGTTCAGCTGTAAGTTTATAGGGTTTTGTGGTGTTCTCGGGCACTGCGGCTATAATCAGTCCCAGTGGAATGATGGCTGCTGCCAGTATGATTCGTGCTTTCATATTTTTTAGTATTGAGATATGAGTACTTAGTATTGAGAAGAAATACGTATTGCGATTATTTTTGATTCAGTTTGTAGTCGTCGCGGGCAAATTTCTTTTCAGCCCATTCGCCAACCCAAAACATGCCAAGCGCAACCAGAATAATCAGTAATGTTAAGAATCCCCTTGAAGCGCCCAACATTTCGCTGATTACCGGAGAACCCATGAAATTGGCGTTGTAAAAGCCTTCCCAAAGCGGATAACCTTCTGTGAAAATGAGGATTCCGATAAACATGCCGCCGATAAATGCCAGCGCGTCGAGTTTCCCGATGGATGCTGCACAGAACGAAGTTCCCGGACAGTAACCTCCAAGAATAAACCCGGCTCCCATGATTACGCCACCTCCCAAAGTTGACCAAAGGTAGGTTGGGTTAATATAAATTGAACTCAGGTCAATCCATTTGAAAAGTCCTAAAAACAACAGGCCGAGCGAACCGACAATGGCAGCGGTAAAAAATACTTTTAAAACTGTTGTGTCATAACCATAAAACATTCCGGCAAGGCGGCGGCTTGATGAAAATCCATTTGATTCGAGAACAAATCCAAACCCGATTCCGATAATGAATGCCAGAAAAAGGTTGACGTTCTCAGATATTATTTCGTAAACAACTAATGGTCCCATGATATTGAATATTAGAATGATGAATCTTGAATATTAGAATATTTTCAGCAAACTTTACACCCGAAATTTTAAACTATCATATCCAGAGTTTGCGGGCAAAGTAGGCAAGAGCGAAAGCAGTTCCGAAGATGGCTGCCATCGATAAAAAGCCGCTCAGCGAAAGTACCGCCATACCGGTTAATGCCGAACCGCTTGTACATCCGCGCCCCAATTGCGAGCCAAACCCAAACAATATTCCGCCCAAAACTGCAAAAGTGAGCCTGATTTTGTTGGTGATTTTCGGCGACTTTTCAACTGTAAATTTCAGGCGGCCGGCAATTGCGCCCGAGAGAAATCCACCAACAATCACACCCAGCATCTGAAAAACCAGCCAGTCTTTCATCGGATTGGTGTGCGATTTCAGGTAATCCTGGTAGAATGCCGATTTTTCGACATGCGCCGGAGCAACAGTTTTTACGCCGGTAACAACAACGCTTTTTGCAGCACCGCTGGCGCCAAGTCCGCGTCCTGAAACCCAGAAGGCTGCTACAAGCACTAACCCAAGCAAAACTCCGCCCAGGTACGGATTCATGTATTTTTTCTTTTCCATGATATATTTTCTTTAAACTTTTAAACTCTATACTGAACTTTGAACTCTAAACCCGAAACTCTGAACTAATAAAGCCACCGGCTCATTTGTCCGGCATAGGCAAAAATAAAACGCAGCATCAGACTACCGAAAAGCACAAGTACCACCGGAATAATTACTGGGATATGGAATTTTCGTAACTCAAGAAATTCGAGGACTGCCGGAAGTATCATCCCGATGATTACCACAAAAATCCAGAACTGAGCAGTGTATTGTCCACCCAGAAACATGTTGGCCGCTTCAATCTGTACTTCGGTACTGGCAAGGAATCCCATAAACATGTGGATAATCAGAAACAACTCGATGCCAATTAACATGATATCGATTTTGGCGAAATTGATTCGTTCTTTGTGTCGTTGCGAAAACAAAATGATTACTGCCGAACCCGCCGACAAACCCGAAGTAAGGAAAAGCGGCCCTAAAATGGAGGTATTCCAAAGCGGCCGTGCGTTGAAGGCTGAAAACAGGATACCTGTGTAAATCCCCAGAATGGTTGAAAAATACAGAATAACCCAGGCCAGCGGCTTTTTATATTTGATAAAGAAAGCTTCCAAGTCTTTTAATATATCGAATTTCCAATCCCAGTTGGGAAGAAATTCGCGGATGTGAATGGCCACCCAAACCATAGAAAGAGGTGTGATAGCCATTAGAGTCCATGCGCCCCATGACATGGGCGACTGGATGCGGATGGTGGTATATAACTGCCAGAAATAGAGTTTGTGTTTTAAATCGAAAAACAACGCAGTTAACCCGATAATCAGCAGAAACGGTACTACAACCGGAGCTCTTCGAACTGCCCCGCGGTATTTGTTTTCTTTTTCAAGAACCGTATATAAACTGGCGAAAAACATGATTCCGGCAGCAAGTCCACCCAAAAACAGGTACAGCGGAATGTGCCAGTGCCAGATTTGCAGATAGGGGTCGATATTTGGATTTAATCTCCCTGATGTTATGATTTCTTCTCTCATTTTTTCAGTATTAAATCAGGTAATAAACTTGTGGTTTTGTACCGGCTTCGGGTATCAGTGTTTTGTGTTTGCGTTTTTTCATGATTACCGAAACTTCGCTGTTCGGGTCATCCAAATCGCCAAAATACATACACTTTGTGGGGCAAACTGCCACACATGCCGGTTGCTGTCCTTTTTGCACGCGATGCATGCAGAAAGTACATTTGTCAACGTAACCTTCAGGATGTGAGTATCTTGCATCATACGGACAGCTCGAAATACAGGCACCGCACCCAATGCATTTGTGGTGTGTAACTGTTACAATTCCACCGGGTTCGTAATGACTGGCGCCGGTCGGACAGCAACGTACACAGGGTGAGTTGTCGCAATGATTGCAACGTTCGCTTCTGAGTTCAATTTCAAGCTGCGGATAAGTTCCGTCGGTTACTTCCACAATCCAGTCGCGGCAATACCCAATTGGTACATTGTTTTCGGTTTGGCAGGCCACCACGCAATCCGAGCATCCCACACATTTTTTGGTGTCAATCGCCATCGCGTATCTCATGATTTCACCTCACTTTCTTTTTCAAATCTGAAGGTTACAAAATTTCCCCTCATCCCGGTTCCACCCATTATCGGGTCAACCAAAACCCTTGTTATTAATTGTGAATCGCTGACTCCTTTGCCAAATGCGCGGCTCAGTTTTTTATCGGAGTGCCCAAATCCGTGAACGATATAAACCGAATCAAAACGAACACGCTCGGTTACACGCACTTTCACCTGAAAATCGGAAATAATTCCGTCCTGATTTTCGAGATAAACCAACTGGTCGTTTTTCAACCCCCACTCTTTGGCCACTTTGGGGTTTACCCAAACCTTGTTTTCGTCCATCAGGTCGGTAAGGTTAGGATTGTTGGCAGTGCGGCTAAAAGTGTGCATGGGAGCACGGCCATAATTCAGGTAATAAAAACCTGCCGGGGGTTCCATGTGTGGTGTGTAAACCGGGAACGGGTCGAAACCTTCTCCTTGAAAAGCAGTTGACATCAATTCAATTTTACCTGTGTTGGTGCTGAATTCGATTTCTTCACCCGGAGTAAAATAGATGTCTTCGGCAGTTCTTGGATAATTTTTAACGCCAATGCGTTTCATTTCTTCGAGCGATGAGCCAACTTGTTTTAACTGCCAGTCGAGCATGTCTTCAAAATTTTCCCAGGCAAAATAATCCTTTAATCCCATTTTTTTAGACAGTTCTTTCGCCATCCAGTATGCAGGTTTCGAGTTGTATTTTGGTTCGGCAGCCGGCATACGCAGTGCGATATTTGGCACACGTCCATGTACCACGCGTAAATCGTCCCACCTTTCAAGATAAGTACACTCTGGCAAAACCACATCGGCATAACCTGTTATTTCCATCGGCATGGTGTCAACCACAACCAGTAATTCGAGGTTGTTAATGGCATCGATGGTTTTTTTCTTGTCGGGCAATGTCATAATCAGATTGGTACCATTCACAATCCAGCCCTTGATATTGCAATCCAAATCGGGTGATGGGATGGTGGCATCGCAAACACCGTTGGCCAAAGCCAAGTCAGCCAGCGCGTATTTTCCACCCATAGCCATTCTCCAGTTGCGGGTAACCGGCGGGAAAGGCGGATGCGGATATTCTGGAACATCCAGTTTTTCGGGTTTGTAATAACCTCCGCGGCGTCCCCACGAACCAAGCAGCGCATTTAAAATGGCCACTGCCCGCAACCGCTGGGTGTCATCACCATACCAGGTTACGTGTCTTCCGGGGTGAATAATTACTGCCGGTGCAGCATCAGCCATTTCACGGGCCGATTCCTTAATCTGGTCGGGTTTAATGGTGGTGATTCCGTAAGCCCACTCTGCCGTAAACGGCTGAACATAAGCTTTCAGCTCTTCAAAACCATAAGTATATTTTTCAACGTATTCGCGGTCGTACCAGTTATTGTTGATGATTTCGCGAATCCACGACAATAAAAGTGCAATATCGGTTGAAGGTTTTATGGGCAGCCAGAATTTCGATTTGCTGGCGGCAGTGGAATAGCGTGGGTCAACGGTGATAATGGCAGCGCCTTTATCAATGGCATCTGACATTTCCTGCACCTGTCCGTTGTGCATGTTTTCGCCAATATGCGAACCAATCAGAACCAGACATCGGGTATCACGAATGTCCGTTGGTTCCGGAGAATCAAGACTTTCGCCAAATGTTGCCAGAAACGCCACTTCACGCGGGCCGCGGCATTGTGCATACGATGGCGCTGCAATATTGGTTGAGCCAAAAGCTTTCAGCAGGTTTCCCCAATAATGCCCACCTGAACCGTGTGTAAACAATGCAGTACATTCAGGCCCGTGCTTTTCTTTAATTTCCTGCAGTTTTTTCGCTACAAAATCAAGCGCTTCGTCCCACGAAACTTCCTTGTACGTTTGTTTTCCATCGGCACCGGTAACCCTTAACAGTGGGGTTTTCAAACGGTCCTCGTCATAGTACATGCCAACGCCGCCAGTTCCGCGCGGACAAAGCCGTCCGTTGCAATTGGTGTCGTCGTCGTTTCCAATAATCTTTTTAATGCCTCCGTCTTCGTTTTTGTAAACCCAACCTGCACATTTCCAGAAACAAACCTCGCAGTAAGTTGAAGTGCGAACCATTTCGGCAGCCGCATTGGCTGTTAAAGTTTGCTCAGCTGTTTGTGATGCATGGGCCGAATACAGAAATTTTCCGCTAACTGCAAGGGCAGCAGCGCTTAACGATGTAATTTTTATAAAATCACGCCTGGTATTCGACATACTGATATGATAATTTTTCGCAAACATACTTAATTCAGAATATCAATATATCTATCTAAATGCATATTATAAAACATGTTTTAATGCAAAAAATATCATATGTTCGATAAAATATTATTTAAACAACAATAAAACAGGTTGTTGATTGTTTGTTTGTCGAATGTATTCAGGGGGTATTTTAATGTGAAATTTAAAATGATTCCAAACAGGCTGTAAATTAATACTTTAGAGTATTTTATTGAGTGAATTGAAATCTTCAGGTCGGTTCAGATTATCAAAAATCATTGGCGTTTTTTCAATCCATTCACTACATTCAACAAATTCGGCATTTAGCAATGCAAGCAAATGTTGTATTTTAAATAGTTGAAGTTGAATCTGTTTTTCGATTACGGACAAACAACTTCTGTTGTATAACGCTATCAAAGGTTCAGTTTTACCGGAGTATGCAGGAATAACCGCGTTGAAATCTCCGGTATGTTGTAAAAGAAACTGAATAAAGTCGGGAGTTACAAAAGGAGTATCAACACTGATTATAAAATTCCAATTAGTTAAAGATTGCTTTAAACAGGTGTAAACTCCTCCGATTGGGCCACAATCTTTTTGTTCATCAGCAATTATCGGGTAGCCATAAACACTATGTGCAGGATTATTCGAACTGATAATTATTGAGCTGCAAACCGGCTGACAGATTCCGACAACTGTTTCAAGAAGCGTTTTTCCGTTCATTTTTAACAGCGCTTTGTCAACTCCCATTCTGGAGCTTTTTCCGCCTGCAAGAATTATGGCCGTCAGATTCATTTGATAAAAATAAAAAAGCCCTGAAAATTTCAAGGCTTTGTTTTATGGGTGGATGATGGGATTCGAACCCACGACCTTCGGAACCACAATCCGACGTTCTAACCGGCTGAACTACAACCACCGTGTAATTTTGAGGTGGCAAATATAATATTTTATTCTTTTCCAAAAACAAAAATTTCTGAAATATCCGGATTTTAAAACAAGGCATAGAGATTCGGGTTTTTATCAGATAATCCATAATTTTAGGATTTTCAAATAATTAAGAAAACGACAAATAATTGCAACCCTTTAGTTTTTTCATTGTCATTCAATAACGAAATAAAAAGAATTTGGAGCTAACCGGCAACATACAAAAAAGCCTGATTGAAGACTGCATCAGGGGCGATGAACGGCAGAAGTACAAACTTTACCAATTGTACGCAAAAGCCATGTTCAATGTATGTTACCGCATGATGAACAACCGCGAGGAGGCCGAAGATATGTTACAGGAGGCGTTTACACAGGCATTTCAAAAACTCGGTACTTTCAGGTTTGAATCGCCATTTGGTGCCTGGCTGAAGCGGATTGTAATTAACACGTGCATAAATGCCAAAAACAAAAGAAAGGTGGATTTGCAACTGATGGATGAAATGAAGCAGGTGGAGTCAGCCGAAGAGGAAGACACAAGCGAGGAGCACATACAGTTTACAGTGAACGGAATTACAAAAGCAATGGAAAAACTGCCGGAAGGTGGGAGGATGATTTTTTCGCTTTATCTTTTTGAAGGTTACGACCACGCTGAAATTTCGCAAATACTGAATATAACCGAATCGACCTCAAAAAGCCAGTTTATGCGGGCAAAACGCAGAGTAATTGAAATTCTTAATGAACAGAAAATAAATACAATATGAATACGAATCGTCTGGAAGATTTTGTCAAAGCAAACCGTGAGGAGTTTGATTACCTGGAGCCTTCGGAAAAGGTTTGGAGAAATATTGAAGAGAATACGCGAAAAGTAAGAAAACTCAGTCCGTTTGTTTACCTGTTGAGAGTTGCTGCAGTCGTTCTCTTGATTGTAGGCTTTTCGGTTGTTTTAATCAAAACGGGGACTTTTAAAACCGGTCAGATGGCAAAACAGGCTGATCCGGAAATGGTTGAATTGATTGAAGCTGAAGCCTATTATGCGGGCCAGGTAAACGAGAAAATGGAGGAAATACGAAAATGTTACGATATGCATCCTGAACTAAAGGAAGAAATTGAAGGTGACCTGAGCGAATTACAGCAAATGTACAATTCGCTGAAAAGCGACCTGAACGAGAATGTGGCAAAAAAGACTGTCATTGAGGCGATGATTGAAAACAACAGGTACAGGTTGAAAATGGTGGATGAGGTGTTGGAACAGATAAACTGTTAATGAAATGAGTAGAAGAAACTGGGTTTTATCGGGGGTATTAAGTTTTGTTTTGCTGGTCCCGCTATTTGCAGGGGCGCAATTTACCGACTCAAAACAGATTAGCAAACGCTACAGTGTTTCGCCCGGAACAAAAATAGAAATCACCAATAAATACGGAAGGGTAAAAATCAATACCTGGAAAAAAGATTCGGTGGTTTTCGAAATTAAAGTGAAGGTGGAAGACAAAAAACTCTCGAAACTGGAAAAAACGATGGGTGAGATTGACTTCGATTTTTCGTCGGGGCAGCATTATCTCATTGCCCGTACCCGTGTTGGCGAAAACAGGAGTACGCTTGAAAAGGAAGTTATTAACCTGAAAGAGACACTTTTACAAAGCGATGGAAAAATTGATATTGACTTTTCTGTGTGGTTGCCTGATGGAAATCAGTTAAAAGTAGAAAACAAGTTTGGTGATATTTTCATAGATGATTATTCTGGCGAACTGGAAATCATTCTTTCAAACGGTAATCTGAAAGCACACGATTTTACGGGTAAAACCACGCTCACGTTTAATTTTGCCGATGCCACCATAAATCAGATTAAAAACGCCAGGATCAACAGTAATTACAGTGAGTTGTACATCAAAAAAGCTGAAAAACTGAGCCTGACCGGCAAGTCGTCGGAATTTGATCTGGATGTGGTGAAAGATCTTACAACCGATTCGCGGCGCGATAAATTCCGCATTCAGGAAGTTACATCTCTGAATGCAAAAGGCAGTTTTACAAACTACAGGATCGACGAGTTGGTTGAAACCGGAAACATCAAAACCGAATATGGAAACATTTTTCTCGAAAAGGTAAGCCAGAATTTTAAGTCGGTCTATATTGAATCAAAATCAACGGATTGTGAACTCGCATTCAACCGGTCATCGGCATTTGGTTTCGAAATAATGCAAACCAAATCGCAAGTTTCTTTTGCTCCTGAAATAAAACGCGATAAAGAAACAGTGCTGGATGAAAAAGAAAAGAAAATTGAAACAAGCGGAACTTTCGGAAGTGGTTCAAAAGTTGTAAAACTACAGATGAATGTGGCTTCGGGGCAAATCAGAATCGACAGTTATTGAACTATTTGAAAGTTTTTTCAGCAAAACTGTAATTTTTTGCCTTCGATTTGCAACCAACAGAAAAAAGGGTTGTCATATACCAACAGAAAACAACAGAAACATTTTTTAATGACAACTTTATTATTTAGAAACAAACAATTAAAAGCTCATGAAAACAATTAAACAATTTGTTATGATTGCCATTCTGGCATTGGCAGCCACGGGCTGCATGGAAGATTTCACCGTTCATGGAAACGGTATTTCAGTATCGCAAGGCCGTCCGGTTGCGGCTTTCGACAAAGTAAAATCATCTGGCGATTTCGAAGTTCACATTACAAAAGGCGATGAGTACGATGTATTGGTAAATGCAGAGGAAACACTTCAGCCATACATTGAAACTTATGTTTCGGGCAACACCCTGCATATTGATGTGGAAGGATGGCACAATCTGAAAAACCGTCTGCCTATGAAAGTGTATGTTACTGTGCCGGCACTTACAAGTATTAAACAAAGTGGCTCCGGGACTATTTCAACGGCGCATTTTACCGCAGGAAAGTACGAGTTGTTTGTTTCGGGCTCGGGTAATATTTCCACTTCGGTTGACGCGGGTATTGTGGAAGCCGCGGTGTCAGGCTCAGGTTCCATCATTATTTCAGGCAATTCAGGCGACGTATTTTACGCCATTTCCGGTTCGGGGGGCATTGACAGTTATGAACTTGAAGCAGAAAACTGTGAAGCCAACATTTCAGGCTCCGGAAATATGCGTGTTCTTGTCACCGAAACGCTGATTGCCAAAATCTCGGGAAGCGGTAATATATACTATTACGGAAATCCCCAGGTTAATTATAATATTTCCGGTTCAGGAAAAGTTATTAATGAAAACTAAAATAGTTTACAATGTACAGATACTTATTTGTTTCGATCCTACTCGTTTTTTCAGTTAACGCGATTGCTCAGGAATTTAAACAATCAGTCGGTTTCAGGGCGGGTCTGACTTCAGGATTTGAGTACCGCATTTTTTCAGATGATATCGATTCATACAGGTTTTTGTTAGGCACACGCGACCGTGGAATGCTGGCACACGTGCTCCGGGAATTTCATAAACCCGATTTATTTGAATTTACCGATCAACTCGTATTTGTTTACGGAGCCGGTATTCATGCCGGGTACGAAAGGTGGGACGAAATGTATTACAGTTACAATACCAGTTATTACCGAACCCGCACTGCCTTTATTGCCGGGCTTGATGGTTTGGCTGGTTTGGAATACACTTTTTATGAAGTCCCCATTACACTGGGATTGGAGGTGAAACCTTATTTCGATTTTTTCGGGCGCGATATGTTTGAAATCCAGCCTTTTGACTTTGGATTTACTGCCCGGTATAATTTTTAATTATCAATATGTTTAAAATCAATAATTTATATAAAAATGAAAAAAATATTCTTATTAATAGTGATGCTTGCATCGGTTTCAGTGATTTTTGCACAGGACGATTATCAAAACGATGAGATTAAAACACTATTCTCAAAAAATAAATCAAACGGCGGATACGGCGCCTTTACAGTCAGTTATTCTAATATTGGCGGACAGGATGCTCTGGTAACCGGGGGCCGCGGCGCTTTTATTTTTGCACACTCTCTGGCTTTGGGTTTGGGAGGATACGGGTTTGTAAACAACCTCAATTATGATTCCTATCACATTGATGGTGAACTTTCACTGGCAGGTGGTTATGGCGGATTATTGATTGAACCGATTGTTGCCGGTAAATCACCGGTTCATCTTTCATTTCCCATCCTGATAGGCGGTGGAGGTGTGTCGCTGGTGGATATGTATAACTGGGATAATTGGGGAAATCCGTACCCGACTTACGAATATGATTATGACAGTTTTTTTGTAATCGAACCGGGAGTTGAACTGGAAATGAATATTGCCCGTTTTTTCAGGCTGGCAGCAGCAGTAAGTTACCGGCACACTTCCGAAATTCAGCTGTACCAGACCAGCAGTGATGCTTTGAGAGGATTTAATTATGGTTTGACATTTAAATTCGGGAAATTCTGATTCAGACATTCGCCTAAAATAAAAAATGCCGCAATTGCTTTAACAGTTGCGGCATTTTTGTATTAAGTTTTTATTTGTTATTCAACAAAATCAACATATTCAGCAGCTTTCAGAAAATCAAGGCTTTTCCGGCTGCTTTCGATTTGTGAATAGTTGTATTCTTCCACTTCAACAATACCATATTTAGCTCCGGCCTTGGCGCGTTCGGCAAAAATCGGTGCAAAATTCATCATGGTTCCGGCACCGCCAATTTCTGCTTTGTCTTTAATGTGCCAAAGTTCAAAACGCCCCGGGTATTTGTTGAAATAATCAACAGGGTTGGCACCGCCAACAACCACCCAGTACAAATCCATTTCAAACATCACTTTTGCTGAATCTGTCAGCTCCAGCATCCACTCATAAACCGGTTTACCTTCCAAAACAGTTGATAATTCTTTGTCGTGGTTGTGATATCCGAAACGAATACCGGCAGCGTTACATTTTTCGCCAACAGCATTAAAATACTCGCAGTATTTTTTCAGACCGTCAAGGCTTTCGTAGCCGGTTCCACCCATCCACGGCTGAACAATCCATTTTACACCGGCCGCTTTATGAGCAGCAATACAGGTATCCCACCAGGCCATGGTTTCGGCCCATTTTTCTGCTGTCGGAACATCCTGCCCTGTGTGGGCACCTAAAAACTGTAACCCGTTTTGTTCGCACAGATTTTTGAATTCAACAGGGTCGAGGCCATAAATTTTGCCATCGCCGTAACCAGCTGTTTCAACAAATTTGTACCCGGTTTTGCCAATGCTGTCGATGGTGGCAGCCACGTTTTTCATGCTGTCTCTAACCGACCACAACTGCAGTCCGATAAATTTTTCAGCGCCTTTCTCTTCCGCAGGTTGTTTAGGTTTCGATGTGCATGAAACCATTCCCTGCAAAACAAACGCAATCATAGCAATAACCAGCAAGCTTTTAAATCCTGATTTTCTCATGTTAAATTATTTTGGTTTGAATTTAAATTTAAATCTGAACCAAAAATATTGATTCATTTTGTTTTAACACAAAATCGGCACACATTTCTTCCTTTTGAAATTAAAGGATGTTGCAGAAAAATTACTTTTGCACCTTGTTTATTAAAATGAAGAACAAGGATTTTCTGGCTTATTTATCGGCGTTGGGAGCAGCATTTTTCTGGAGCTTCTCATTTATCTGGTTCAAAATTGCCTATCAGGGTTACGACCCGATTACAGTGGTTATTTTGCGACTCACACTTTCTGCCATTATCATGGTGGCTATCGGTTTGTTCATGCGACGGTTACAAAAGCCGGCCGGGAAAGATATCTGGCTTTTTATACTCATGTCGTTTTTCGAACCTTTCGTGTATTTTATGGGCGAAAGTTTTGGTTTAAAGTATGTTTCTTCGACAGTTGCTGCCGTTATTGTTGCCACCATTCCGCTGATTTCGCCGCTGGCAGCCTGGTTTTTCTTTCGTGAAAAGCTGAAATGGATGAATGCTGCCGGACTGACCCTTTCGTTTTTGGGAGTGGGGCTTGTTGTACTCAACGGTTCTTTCCAGTTCGATGCTTCTCCGTTGGGAGTAGGGCTTGAGTTTATTGCAGTTTTGGCGGCTATTGCTTATTCTGTCGTTCTGCGTAAGTTGGTTTCGAGATACAACACATATTCCATTATTGCCTATCAGAATATTATCGGAATTTTGTTCTTTCTGCCTGTGTGGCTCACTTTCGAGTTTAACGATTTTCTGCAACGGCCATTTCATGCCGAAGCGGCCAAGGCTATTGTATTGTTAGCGGTTTTTGCGTCGGTGCTGGCTTTTGCCTTTTTTACACAGAGCATCCGCAAAATAGGTGTAAACCGTTCCAATTCATTTATAAACCTGATTCCGGTATTCGTGGCCATACTTTCATTCTTTGTTTTAAAAGAAGAACTGAATTTTCAGAAATTTATGGGAATCGTGATTGTGGTTGCCGGGCTGTTTTTGGCACAGATTAAGAGAAAAAAGCCGGGAGAACCTGAAGAATTGGAAGCGCATCAAACCTGAACAATGAAGAAAGTGGTTTATAAATTACCCGGAGAACTGAAAAAACTGGCGGATAAAAACCGTCAGGAAACAACGGCTTGGGTAAAGAGAATCAAAAGTAAAAATCCGCGCAATCTCGATGATGTTGTGCACGAATTGCATAACGAGGCTTTCAGCAGTTTTAGTTGTCTCGATTGTGCAAACTGTTGTAAAACCATTGGTCCGCGACTGACTGACAAAGATATTGCCGGCCTGGCACGTCACCTGAAAATGAAACCCGCAGCCTTTACTGATAAATATGTAGTAACCGACGAGGACGGTGATTATGTTTTTCGCGAACATCCTTGTCCGTTTTTGTTGCCCGACAATTATTGCATGGTTTACGAAAGTCGCCCGAAAGCCTGCCGTGAATATCCACACACCGACCGCAAACGGTTTTACCAGATTTTATCTTTATCACACAAAAACTGTGAAACCTGTCCGGTGGTCTTCGATATTTTTGAGGAGTTGAAAAAAGTAAGTTTTTAGTGCAGTTAATTAATTTCTGTTTTACTAAAAATTCAGCAGTAGCTGCTTCAATTATAATATTTAGATACATTTGCCGTTAATCTACCAAAAGGCTTTTAGCATGTTGAAAAAGGTTTACCTGTTTATTCTTTTTGTTTTCCCGGTGTTTTTTGCAAAGGCACAAATCGGGGGTGAATATACCTACGAATTTCTTGAGCTTACCAACTCAGCCAGAATCGGGGCCCTGGGTGGAAATCAGACTGCAATCGACGACTCGACTGACCTGAATCTTCCGTATAATAATCCGGCTCTTTTACACAAATCAATGGAAAACAGGGTGCTTGTAAACTATGTGAATTATCTTTCTGATGTAAATTACGGTTATGTCTCATTTGCACAGTCTTTCGACAGCATTGGCAATTTTGCATTAGGAGTTCACTACATCAATTATGGAAGCTTTGACGAAGCCACTGAATTAGGCGAACTTACCGGAAATGTTTTCAAAGCTGCGGAATATGCATTTCATCTCATGTATTCAAACCAATATAAAAGGCTGCGCTATGGAGCAACGCTGAAACCCATTCTTTCGTCGTTCGAAAGTTACCAGTCGTTTGGTTTGGCTGCCGATTTGGGCATCAGTTTTTCCAGTAAAGGAAAGCTCACAAACGTGGCGTTGGTGGCACGAAACATTGGCGGACAGTTGACTACCTATTACGATAATGGCGAAAAAGAGAAAATCCCGCTCAATGTTCAGGCCGGAATCAGCCAGCGGTTAAAACATGCCCCGGTAATTCTTTCAGCAAATATGCAGTACCTTAATAAATGGGACCTTGGATTTGCCACACAAGAAAACGAGTCGGAAGATTTTTATGTGCAGGAGGAAAGTTTTGCAAAGCAAATCATGCGGCACATGGTTTTGGGAGTCGAAATACTTCCTTCTCAAAACTTCACTATCAGGGCTGGGTACAATTACCTGCGACGTCAGGAATTGAAATTTGAGGATTTTGGGTCAATGGTTGGATTTTCTGCCGGGTTCGGATTGAAAATAAAAAGATTCAGGCTTGATTATGCCATTTCACAATATCACCTGGCGGGCAGTTCAAATCTGTTTTCGCTGTCGATAAATCTGAATAATAATTTCTGATTTCTTTTTATCTAAAAAGACAAAAGTATCCGATTTAAAAAATCCGGTTATCTTTGCACCGTATTGAAACATTCAAATGAATAATCCTTCAGAAAAACGAATTGTTATTGCCATCGACGGGCATTCATCCTGTGGTAAAAGCACCGTTGCCAAAGAACTGGCCCGGAAACTCGGTTATATTTATATCGACAGCGGAGCGATGTACCGCGTGGTTACTTTATATGCACTTCGGAATGGATTGATCAAAAACCAGGCTCCTGATGTGGAGAAATTACTGGCTACCCTGAAAAACATCCGGATAACATTTAAATGGGATGAAGAAACAGGACGAAACACAACTTTTCTGAATGATGAAAATGTGGAGGAAGAAATCAGGCAACTGGCTGTTTCCGAAAATGTAAGCCCGATAAGCACCATTGCCGAAGTGCGCACAGAAATGGTGAAACAACAGCGTGAGAACGGTAAAAACAAAGGCATTGTGATGGATGGGCGCGACATTGGAACCGTGGTGTTTCCGGATGCCGAACTGAAAATATTTATGACAGCATCGCCTGAAATAAGGGCACAGCGCAGGTTCGACGAACTGAAAGCAAAAGGGTTGACTGTTGATTTTGACGAAATTCTGAAGAATGTAAAAGAACGCGACCTGATTGACTCAACCCGCGAAGTCAGTCCGCTGCGGAAGGCAGACGATGCCGTGGTTTTGGATAACAGTTATCTTACGAGGGAAGAACAGCTCGAATGGGTTGTAAAAAAGGTGAACGAAATTATTGAGGCGAAATGATTGTTGATATTGACAAAAAATCGGGATTCTGTTTTGGTGTGATCAATGCCATCAGGGAAGCGGAAAATGAACTCTCTTCTTCCGGAAAACTATATTGTCTGGGCGATATTGTTCACAACGGAAAGGAAGTGGAACGTCTTGAAAAGATGGGATTGAAATCAATTTCAAAAGAAGAATTTTTTACCCTGAAAAATTGCAAAGTGCTGATTAGGGCACATGGTGAACCCCCTGAAACCTATGAATATGCCCGAAATAACAATATCGAGCTGATTGATGCAACCTGCCCCGTGGTAATTACCCTTCAGGAAAGGGTGAAAAAATCGCACGATACACATGCCGGTAAAGAGGGACAGATTGTGATTTACGGCAAAAAAGGCCATGCCGAAATTATCGGGCTGAACGGGCAAACCGGTAATAATGCCATAGTTATTGAAAGTATAAACGAGGTCGATAAAATTGATATGACCCGTCCTGTTTCTCTTTATTCACAAACCACGAAACGGGTTGAGGATTTTCATGCCATTGCCGACCTCGTAAAAACGAAAATACAGCCGGGTGTTCCGCTCGAAATAAAAGATACCATTTGTCGGCAGGTTTCGAACCGGGTGCCCCATTTGCGTGAGTTTGCCAAAAAGTATGATGTAGTTTTGTTTGTTGCCGGAAAGAAAAGTTCCAACGGACAATATTTATACACCATTTGTAAAGAAGAAAATCCGCATACATACATTGTTTCAGAGATTGCTGAACTCGACGAAAAATGGTTTGAAAAAGTTGAATCCGTGGGTATTTGCGGGGCAACTTCAACCCCCGAATGGTTGATGGAAGAGTTTGCTCAGTGGATCAACAGCCGTTTCAATTCATAATCTGAAATTTTCCCCAACCTCTTTTTTTCTACCTTTGGGATAAAGATTTCACACGAATGACAGAACTTTTTGCCCGGGTAATTCTTCCGCTTTCATTGCACGATTCCTATACTTACCGTGTTCCTGAACAGTGGCGCCAGGTTATTAAGCCGGGTCAGCGGGTGGTTGTTCAGTTTGGGCAAAAAAGGTTGTATGCAGTACTGGTTGTGGATCTTACAACCGAAAAACCGGCAAACATCGAAATCAAGGAAATTCAGCAAATTATTGACGAGGAGCCGGTGGTTCATGAAATCAACCTGAAATTATGGAATTGGATTGCAGCCTATTATTGTTGCACCCTGGGCGACGTTTTCAGGGCGGCACTGCCTACCGGGTTGAAAATGGAAAGTAAATCAGCCGTGGGAATGACGGGTTCAGATTATGATGGCTTACTTTCAGGCAGTGAAAGGATTATTTTAAACAACCTTGAAGATAAAAACCGCTTTCTGGACGAACTTCAGAAAAAACTGGGAAAAGATTTCTCATTTTCTGCACTGAAATCTTTGTTGGTCAAAAACCTGATTTTTGTGGAAGAGGAGATTGATGAAAAAATCAAACCCAAAACTGAAACGATTCTTAACCTGCATCCTTCGATTAACAGCGAGGAAATTCTGGAAGAAAAAATAAAAGCTTTGAAAGGGGCTCCAAAACAAGTCGCTTTACTTTATCATTTTCTGCATAAATCGGGTTTTGAAGAAACCGGAAAAACCACCGGAATTTCGAAAAATGAACTTTTTGCTGGTACCGATTTTAATCCTTCGCTCTTAAATGAACTTCTGAAAAAAAACATTCTGACAGGTTTTGAAAAACGTATTTTATCGTTTGACGAAGACACATCCGGGCAGGTGAGCCTTAATATGCTGAATAAATTCCAGGATGAGGCATTGCAGCAAATAAAAAGTGCTTTTGAGAAAAAGCAGGTGACATTGATTCATGGGATTACAGCCAGCGGGAAGACGGAGATTTATATTCATTTGATCGATGAAGCCATCAAATCAGGCCGTCAGGCCTTGTATCTTGTTCCCGAAATTGCGCTGACGACGCAGATTGTCAAAAGGTTGAAGAATGTTTTCGGGAATAAAGTAGGAATTTACCACTCAAAAATGAACAGTCGCGAGCGGGTTGAAATCTGGGAGCAGGTGCTCCGGTTTGGCAGGGAACCCGGGAAAGGTTATCAGGTGATTCTGGGTGCGCGTTCTTCGCTTTTCCTTCCGTTTTCCGATCTCGGATTGATAGTGGTGGATGAAGAGCATGAAAATTCATACAAACAAAACGACCCGGCTCCGCGATACAACGCCCGCGACATGGCTGTTGTGCTGGCATCGCAGCACGATGCCCGGGTTTTGTTAGGTTCGGCTACTCCATCGCTCGAAAGTTACTTCAATGCAAAAACCGGGAAATATGCATTGGTGGAACTCACAAAAATGCATGCCGACATTGAGTTCCCTGAAATTGTGACGATTGATGTAAAGGAAGCCCGTAAACGGAAACAAATGCGATCTGTGTTAACGCCGGTTTTGTACAACGAGATCGAAAAATCGCTTGTGGAGAAAAGCCAGGTGATTCTTTTTCAGAACCGGCGCGGGTATTCACCTTTTGTTGAATGCTTTTCCTGTGGACATATTCCAAAATGCGTAAACTGTGATGTCAGTCTTGTGTATCATAAATCACGGAATCAGTTGGTTTGCCATTATTGCGGATATACTGAAAAACTGCAGACGCACTGTCCGGCTTGCGGATCACCTGAGTTAAAGACACGCGGAACAGGTACTGAAAAAGTGGAAGACGAGCTGAAAAATTTGTTCAGAGGTGCAAGAATTGCCCGAATGGACACAGATACCACGCAGAACAAAAATGCCTTCGAAAAAATTATCCACAATCTCGAAACCGGGAAAACCGATATTTTGGTCGGAACGCAAATGGTTACAAAAGGAATTGACCTGGAACATGTTTACACGGTGGGTATTCTGAATGCCGACAACCTGGTTAATTTTCCTGATTTCAGGGCACACGAAAGAGCTTACCAACTGATTGCACAGGTGAGTGGCCGTGCAGGACGGAAAAACCGGCAGGGCAAAGTGTTTATTCAAACCTCGCAACCCGAAAATCCGTTGTTTGGTTTTATTCTGAACCGCGATTTTGCTTCGCTTGCTGCCATTCAAATGCACGAGCGGAAACTGTTTCGCTACCCTCCCTATTACAGGTTGATAAAAGTGGTGGTAAAACATAAAAATCCAGATACAGTTGACAAAGCTTCGGTTTTATTAGCTGCTGAACTGAGAAAGCAAAACTATTTAAATGTGTTGGGACCTGTTGCACCGATGATCAGCCGGATACAAAACTGGTATCATCGCGAAATATGGCTGAAGTTCGATAGAAATCAGAATCAGGCACAAGTTAAGGAGTTGCTGGTCAGGCTTATTGGAAACATCAGGCAACTCCCCATGAACAGCGGTTGCAGTTTTAATATTGATGTTGATCCGCAATAAAGCCGGTAACAGCTTGTCAAAAGACTGTTTTTGCCGTTTATTTTTTTAGTTTTGCACCGCGAAAACAATGTGGGTGGAAGCATCATCAATACATAACATATTCAGACAATTCAGCCGGTTGCAGATTATTGTGATTGGCGATTCCATGATTGATACCTATCTGCAGGGAAGAGTTGAAAGGATGTCGCCGGAGACGGGTGTTCCCGTGGTTTCTGTCGTAAACCGCGAAAACCGTTTGGGTGGTGCCGGAAATGTGGCGCTCAATATTAAAAAGTTGGGGGCACAACCATTTCTTCTCACTGTGGCGGGCGATGACGAAAAGGGAGATATTCTCAGAAGTTTGCTGAAAGAAAATGGCATTTCGGATGAAGGTGTTTTCACTGACAAATCAAGACCCACGACTGTAAAATACCGGGTGGCTGACCGACACAATCAAATGATCAGGATTGACGAGGAGGCAACTTTCGAAATTGATGCCGGTCTCGAAAAGCAAATATTGCTGAAATTTGAAGATTTATTGAACCACAGGAAACCGGATGTTATCATTTTTTCAGATTACGACAAGGGTTTGATAACCAATGATTTGTTCAAAAATGTGAATGACCTTGCCCAGAAATCGGGAATAAAAGTGGTGGCTGATCCCAAGAAACGAAATTTCGGTATTTATGAGAATATTCATTTACTGAAACCTAATTTCAATGAGTTTACTGAAGGAGTAGGTGAGGATTTTGAAAAGCTCGATTTTGATAAGATTGAACGTAATATCACAAGACTGATAACAGAAAGAAACATCGGTTCGGTTTTGTTGACACTTTCTGAAAACGGAATAATTATTCATGATGGAATTAATGGGCAACATTATCCGGCAACAGAAACTCAGATTTGCGATGTAACCGGGGCCGGAGATACAGTGATTAGCGTGGTTTCACTGGCAATTGCAGCAGGAGCCGGTTTCAGACTGGCTGCAGAACTGGCGAATTTTGCCGGCGGAATGGTTTGTCGCGAAAATGGCGTGGTGGCTGTGAACCCGGAACAATTGTTAAGCGAATTTTTAAATATTAAAAGTAAAGCGAAAGAAGTTAACTATCAGTTTGATAGCAATTAATTTCGGGATTTGATAATGAATTTTAACAATCAGGTTTCGGTGAAATAATTAAATTTGAAACCTGTCATTTAAAAACAAAAACTAAGAAATGGGAAAAATTATATCGCTGGCAAACCAGAAAGGGGGAGTTGGAAAAACAACAACAACCATAAACCTTGCGGCAAGCCTTGCAGTTCTGGAGAAAAAAGTGCTGATTATTGATGCAGATCCCCAGGCAAATGCCACTTCAGGACTGGGATTCGATTTAAAAAATATACAGTCGAGCATTTATGAGTGCATTGTTGACGAGGTGGAAGCAGAGAAAGTAATTCTCAAAACCGATATTGCCAACCTAGATATCATTCCTTCGCATATCGATCTGGTTGGTGCCGAGATTGAAATGCTCAATTTACCAAACCGCGAAAAGGTATTGAAAAGTGCCATCGAACATTTGAAAGAGAGTTACGATTTTATCCTGATCGATTGTTCTCCTTCGCTTGGACTGATTACGGTAAATGCACTCACAGCTTCCGATTCGGTGATTATTCCGGTACAATGCGAGTATTTTGCACTCGAAGGTTTGGGAAAACTGCTGAATACAATTAAAATCATCCAGAGCCGTTTAAATAAAAACCTTGAAATTGAAGGATTCCTGCTGACAATGTTCGACAGCAGGCTCAACCTTTCAAACCAGGTTTACGAAGAAGTAAAACATCATTTTCAGGAAATGGTTTTTGAAACTGTGATTCAGCGGAATATCAAACTTGGCGAAGCTCCGAGTTACGGTAAACCGGTAATTTTATACGATGCAAGTTCAAAAGGCGCAATTAACCACATGAATCTTGCCCGTGAAATTTTACAGCGAAACAAAATGACCCAGCTTGGAATGGAGAATAATTTAGTGATTCATTGAGTTTTATGAGTACAAAAAGAAATGTTTTAGGACGCGGGCTGGGTGCGCTGATCGACGATGCGGAAAAAATGCAGAACAATGCCGGCATCAACGAAATAGAGCTGAGCATGATTGAGGCCAATCCTTTTCAGCCAAGAACCCGTTTTGACGAGGAAGCTTTAAATGAACTGGCCGCATCTATCAAAGAAATTGGCCTGATTCAACCCATCACACTGCGGAAAATCGGCGACGACAAATACCAGATAATTGCAGGTGAACGCAGGTTCAGGGCTTCGCAATTAGCCGGTTTACAGGCAATTCCGGCATACATTCGCAAAGCAAAAGACGAGGGAATGCTTGAACTTGCGCTGGTGGAAAACATCCAGCGTGAAGACCTGAATGCAATCGAAATTGCAATGAGCTACCAGCGTTTGTTAGATGAACTGCAATTTACACAGGAAGAACTGAGCACAAGAATCGGGAAAAACCGGTCGACAATTGCCAATTACCAGCGCTTGCTGAAATTGCCGGCTTTGATCCAGAAAGGAATCATTGAAAAACAGATTTCTATGGGTCATGCAAGAGCCATTATTAACATCGAAGATCCTGAAAAACAGTTGAATATTTATGGACTGATCGTAAAAGACGGTCTTTCGGTGAGAAAGGTGGAAGAAATGGTCAGAAACCTGGATGGAGATGAAGTTTCAACGGTTGTAAACCCGGCTAAAGTAAAACTCTCAAAAGAGTTTCAACAGGTAAAAAAACAATTGGGCCATCATTTTGCTGCAAAAGTCAACCTCACAGTTGATAATAACGGAAAAGGAAAGATTGTTATCCCGTTTAAATCGGCTGACGATCTGGACCGAATCATCAGATTAATTGAAAATCATCAGTAAATACCAGGAGCTTGCTCCGCCGGTGTTCATTATAAAAAGTGGATTACATCAAAAGTGTAAATAAAATCATTGTCTTTTCCGTACTGGTCTTCCTGTCGATGAATTCGTATGGTCAGAAAACTGAAACAGATTCGCTTCAGTATAAAGTATCAGAGGAAGTGAAAGAACCACATTCTCCGAAAAAGGCTGCTATGTATTCGGCAATTATTCCGGGTTGGGGACAAGCGTACAACAAAAAGTACTGGAAGATACCGATCGTTTATGCGGGTTTTGGAACAATCGGATATTTTATTGGCTGGAACAACCGATATTACAATACATACAAAGACGCATACAGCGATCTTACAGATGATGACCCAAATACAGATTCATACAATGATATTGAAGCCTCGCAGTATTATGATCTGACTAATCCGACTGATTTCAATAACTTCAGAACAGGATTGAACAAGCAGCAGGAATATTATCGCAGAAATCGTGATTTGCTGATAATCAGTATAATCGGTTTTTATGGTTTGAATATTATCGATGCCAGCGTGGATGCCCATTTTTTTGAATTTGATATCAGTGAGGACCTGACAATGAATTGGCAGCCCACCGTTCAGCCATACAGAAAAGAGCTGGTTTATGGCGTGAATTTCACTTTTAATTTTTAAGTTTGAAGAATGACTAAAAAACAAACCATTATAATAGCATTACTGTTTGCTGTAATCAAAACTTTTGCACAGGCAGAACCTGAGCTAAATAACATGGAAACAGCAGTTTTAGCAGAATGCGATACTGCAGCGCCGATTATTTCGGTTGACGAAGATGAGATTGGTGTTTTTTCGGCAAGGCTCGATAGTTTTAATCAGTCGTGGGAAGTAAAAAATGCATTCAGGTTAGATACATTGGATTATCATCTTGTTGATGAATACCCTAAAAACATACCCGATTCAATTTATGTGCAACGACTTCAAAAGGCACAGCAGGTTATCGATCTTTCTTACAATCCTGCAGTTCTGAGTTTTATAAAAATGTACACCGAGCGAAAACGAGATCAGGTGGAGCGGATGCTCGGGCTTTCGGAATATTATTTCCCCATGTTTGAGGAATTTCTCGATAAACACAACATGCCGCTTGAATTAAAATATCTCCCAATTATTGAATCTGCTTTGGATCCCCGGGCCGTTTCACGGGCTGGTGCCGTTGGTTTGTGGCAGTTTATGTTCGGAACTGCAAAGTTGCTGAATCTTGAAATTACCAGTTTTGTGGATGAACGCCGAGATCCTGTAAAATCTTCGGAAGCAGCTGTTTTATACCTGAAAAAGCTTTTTAATATTTATAACGACTGGTATCTGGCCATCGCTGCTTATAATTGCGGTCCGGGTAATGTTGACAAGGCAATCAGACGTTCGGGTGGAAAAACAGGTTATTGGGAGATTTATAATTTCCTGCCCAAAGAAACCCGGGGTTACGTACCTTTATTTATAGCTGCCACCTATGTGATGAATTTTTACAGCGAACACAACCTCACACCCCGTGTTCCGGCTATGCCCACCAATGTTGATACGGTGATGGTAAACAGTTATCTTCATTTCGACCAGGTTTCATCAGTTTTAAACTTCAATCACGAAAACCTGAAAGCGTTAAATCCAATGTATAGGAGAGGTGTAATTCCGGCAACCGCAGAAAAATCATATCCTTTGGTTTTGCCACATGATAAAGTTTCGGAGTTTATTGATAATGATACAACGGTGTTTGCATGGGAACGCAGTAAATATTTCCCTGATAATAAACTGGCCGGGCCGGTTGAAAAAAATTCGGGATATTTTGTGCCCGACGATGTAAAAGGCAAATCAAAAATCACATACACAGTTAAGTCTGGCGATACAGTGGGAGGGATTGCCAAAAAATATCATGTTAGTGTTAATGATTTGGCATATTGGAATAACATCCGGAAAAATATGATCAGGGCAGGGCAAAAACTGGCTATTTACGTTCCTGAGAAAAACAAGGCAAAATATGAAGCCTCAGAACCCAAAACAGAAACGGTTGGTTCTGCAATAGCAGCCGTTGCAACCGAAGCATCCGGCGATTTTGATTATTATACTGTAAAACGTGGCGATACGCCCAGTGAGATTGCACGACAATTCGGAATGAATCCGGAAGATATTATGTCACTGAATGGAATTTCGAGTGACAAAGGTTTGCAGATTGGTCAAAAACTGAAAGTCAGGAAAAAAATCTGAATTATTCTGCCAGTTTCATGAACTTCTCCGCCAGGTTCCGGCGGGAATATTTTTCATAAGCGCCAGGTTCAACTATAAGTTTTCCTTCTTTATATAGCGAATAGTAAAAAAGAACAGCCCTTTTAATTTCCGTTTTATCCCTGAAACTTACCGGAATGCCGGCTTTTGTTTCATTCAGAATTACAGAATAATCGGCATCAGCCGGGCCAAGCGCCAGAATTAGACGACGCAGCGCAATGTATTCATACATTTTTCCGGGAAGAATTCCTTTTGCATTTGGGGCATCATTTAACGGGAGCAACAGTACCTGCGATTGGCTTAATTTGTATAATCCTTCTGAATGAGGCAGATGATCATGTATTTCAATGTTTTCATTCAATCCGTTTTTCCGGATGTCGCTGATAACTGATTCATCGGTTTGGCCAATCAACCGGATGCAAAGTTTTTGCTTAAATTCAGCATCTTTTTCTGCAATTTCACCCAAAACTTCCCAAAGCAGGGAGGGATTCCGGTCTTTATTAAATGCACCGAAATGGGTGATTGAAAACGGTTTATCGAGTGGTGGCAGTTCGAATTGGTAATCAAGCGGGTCAAACCCATTGTTGATCACTTCAATTTTTCTGTTGGCAATTTTTTCAAGATCTGCCGCACAACCCGGACTGACTGTGACAACATGGTCGGCATTCAAAAGAACCTGCTTTTCAAGTTTCCGGTGTTTATTATCTGCCCATTTTGTCAGACGAAGTTTGTGGTAAAAATCAATGTCCGTCCAGGGATCGCGGAAATCGGCAATCCATTTTGTGTTGAATTTTCTTTTCAATCCCAGAGCAATCAGGTGCATGCTGTGTGGTGGCCCAGTTGAAATAATCAGGTCAACCTGATTTTCTTTAAGATATGCCGATAAAAATTTTACTGATGGACGGATCCAGAATTTCCGGGGGTCAGGAATCAGGAAATTTCCCCTGATAAAAACCGAAAGACGGCTTTTCCAGTTCCCGTCAGACGCCTCTGAAATGTAACCAGCTTTGAATTTAGCACCACTTTTTTTACCTGTCAGTTTTCGGTAAAAATCATAGGGTTCCCAAATTGGCGTTTTTAGTTCAACTATTTTCGGGTGAATTTCATTCAGCAGACTTTCATCAATTACAGAAGGATCCGGGTTTTCAGGTGTGTAAATGATCGGTTGCCAGCCCAGTTCGGGGAGAAATTTCGACATTTTCAGCCAGCGCATCACCCCGCCACCACCACTCGGTGGCCAGTAATAGGTGATGATGAGCACTTTTTTCATTCAGGTAAGATATAAAAGAAAACCGGAATACTTTTTTGTAATATTCCGGTTTTAATTATTTAAATCTTTGCAAACAGGTTTTTGTAACTGACCTGTTTTGAGATAATTGCGCCAAGTTGACTGATGGCAACACGTTCCTGTTCCATCGAGTCGCGGTAACGGATTGTAACCGAATTGTCTTCCAGCGTCTGGTTGTCAACGGTAACACAGAAAGGCGTTCCGATGGCATCCTGACGGCGGTAGCGTTTTCCGATGGAATCTTTTTCATCGTATTGGCAGTTGAAATCAAATTTCAGGTCGTCGATAATCTGGCGGGCAATTTCAGGCAGACCATCTTTTTTTACCAGTGGCAAAACTGCCAGTTTCACAGGAGCCAGAACAGCCGGTATTTTCAGCACAACGCGTGTGTCGTTCTCAAGCTGTTCTTCGCAGTACGAAGCCGAAAGAACCTGTAAAAACATGCGGTCAACGCCAATTGAAGTTTCCACCACAAACGGAACGTAAGATTCGTTGAGTTCGGGATCGAAATAGCGGATTTTCTTTCCTGAATATTTTTCGTGTTGCGAAAGATCGAAATCGGTACGCGAGTGAATTCCCTCCACTTCTTTGAAACCAAACGGGAACTTGTATTCAACATCAACCGCAGCGTTTGCGTAGTGAGCAAGCTTTTCGTGTACATGGAAACGGTAGTTCTCGTCGCCAAAACCCAGTGCTTTGTGCCAGTTCATACGGGTGGTTTTCCATTTTTCGAACCATTCGAGTTCGGTGCCCGGTTTTACAAAAAACTGCATTTCCATCTGTTCAAATTCCCTCATGCGGAAAATAAACTGGCGGGCAACAATTTCGTTACGGAAAGCCTTGCCAATCTGGGCGATTCCGAATGGAATTTTCATTCTACCGGTTTTCTGTACATTCAGGTAATTCACAAAAATTCCCTGGGCAGTTTCGGGGCGAAGATAAATTTTCAAAGCTCCATCGGCAGTTGAGCCCATTTCGGTTGAGAACATCAGGTTGAACTGACGAACTTCTGTCCAGTTTCGGGTTCCCGAAACCGGGCAAACAATTTCTTCGTCAACAATTATTTGGCGCAGTTCGTCAAGGTTGCCATCGTTTAAAGCTTTGGCAAAACGGTTGTGAAGGGCATCCCATTTCTGCTGGTTTTCCAAAACACGGGCATTGGTTTCGCGGAACTGTTTTTCGTCGAAAGCGTCGCCAAAACGTTTCGCCGCTTTTTCAACTTCCTTGTTGATTTTATCTTCAATTTTGGCTAATTGCTCTTCAATCAGAACATCAGCACGGTAGCGTTTTTTCGAATCTTTGTTGTCGATAAGCGGGTCGTTAAACGCATCGACATGGCCCGAAGCTTTCCAGATGGTAGGGTGCATAAAAATTGCAGAATCAATTCCGACCACATTTTCATGCAGCAGAACCATACTGTCCCACCAGTATTTTTTAATGTTGTTTTTCAGTTCAACGCCATTCTGTCCGTAATCGTAAACAGCGCCGAGTCCGTCGTAAATTTCGCTCGACTGAAAAACATAACCGTATTCTTTGCAGTGTGCAACCAGTTTTTTGAAAAGATCTTCCTGTGCCATATTGTTTATATCGATTTTGAAAATTGACGCAAAAGTAAAATATTAATGGTTTACAGTTGAAGGGTTAATCAAAAAGTTGTGTTTTCAGGGTGAATAAGCCTTTGAATTTTAATTGATTGTTCAGAACAGTTTATTCAACCTCTTCAAAATCGACATATTCGCCCCTGCCTTGTGCTTTGCCGCGTTGATTTTGCTGATTGAATTCAATGGTAACTTCACCCGGATTCCTTGACGAGCGCTGACTTTGACGCTGTTGTTCGTTGATTTTATCCTGCATATTTTTGATTCCTTTATTCAAAACAAAAGGAAGCAGATAACGCGAAATAAAACGAAACGCATAATAAATCACCACGATTATTACCAGCGTCTTTATAAAATTGGTCAGAAATAATAAAACCGAAATCATCATTTTTTATCCTTTCAGGATTATTTAATGCGCAAATTTAAATTTTTTGATTCAGCAGGATGCGTTGGAATGTATTTTTTACCAATGTATTAACAAAAAAAGACGGGATTGCCCGTCTTTTTAACGCTGTTTTTTGTATAGAAACTATTTGTGAGAAACGTCACCACCACTTGATTCATCAATGTTTTTTACCGATGGATTTCCGTAATAATCAATATCCCCTCCACTGCTGGCACTTGCCTCAAGTTCTTCTGAAACATTGACAGTTGCGTCAGATCCGCTGCTGACACTCACTTTGCAAATCACGCTTTCGAGATTTCTTGCGTCAAGATCGCTACCACTGCTTGAACTGGCTGTGAGATATTTCACTTTTCCGGAAAGATTTGCATCTGAACCGCTGCTTGTATCAACTTTAAGGTTTTTGTAAAAGACGTCGAGTGTCAGATCGCTGCCGCTACTGGCGCTTACTTCAAGGTCGTCGCCTTTTAAAGTATTTTCCGATTTAACATCAGAACCGGCTGAAGCATGAACTTTTTTTAGTTCTTTAACTGTAACGTAAGCTTTCCGTTTTTCATTACCTGACCAATTAAACCAGTTATTTTGTTTTACATAGATTTTTAAAACCCCTCCTTCTACTTCTGTAATTATTTTATCAATAATATCATCGTCGGCTACAATTTTAACTTCTTCGGTATCTCCCATTCTGATATATAAATCGATTCCGGAAGAGACATCGATTCCATTAAAGTTTTTCCCGACATTACGGGTTTCTGTTTTTTCGGCAAATGCTGCTGATGAAGCAGTTAAAAGGGTTAAAACAAAAAGTGAGAAGAGAATTTGTCTCATAGTTTTCATTATTTCTGATTAAAGTTTTTTAAAGGACGACGCTTGCAAATAAAAGTTACAATCACACTAATTTTTTATCACATTGCCCCCTGAAGATTTTTCAATTTCAGTACCCGAAGGTTCACCAGTGTAAAAGAAGTTTGCCCCGCTGCTAACCCGGGCTTTTAAAGTTTTATTCACCTTCATCCAGATATTGGCTCCGCTGCTGGCTCTTATTTCTGCGTTTTCGGTTGTCAAATCGGCTGCTTTAATATTGGAACCTGAACTTGTTTTTACTGAAACTGAATTTGCAAAACCGTTGAGAAAAATATTTGAACCGGCATTGGCAGCAATTTCTGTATGTGCAGCCTCAATTGTCAACCTGATATTGCTGCCTGCTGTGGCTTTTAGTTTCAAATTACTCAGTTTTAAAGTGGAATCAGCAAAAACATTGCTGCCTGAGGTGGTTTTTATCTGTTCGAGATCTGGAACTGTAATTTGTACTTTCAATGTTTTGGCATTTCTGAGCATTTTGGTGGTAGTAACATTTAATTTATCATCGTCCACCCAAATATCAATGTGTTTATGCAGATTCTCATCGGCAATCAGTACTACTTTGGTTTCTGGTCCCTGGTTGATATAAACATTCATCCCGCGACTTACTTCGAGTTTATTGAAATCGCCAACGTCGATCGTTTCTTCTGTAACATTTCCATCACCTTTCACTGAATCAAGTAAACAGGAATTAAAAAAGATTCCTGACAGGAGTGTAATAATCAGTATGACAGCTTTTTTCATAATTATGAGTTTTAGATAATTTAGATTAGAACAAAAGCAAATTGTTTGAATTTTAGTATAAATCCAAATTTAAAGATATCTAAAGTTAAGTCAATTGTTTTTTCGCTGAATGGCAAAAGTTTACCGGTAAATAATGATTAGGGGTAACTTTTTAAATCGTTTAAGTTGAATAATATTTTTTAGCAGTAAATGCGAATCCCGGCAATTATTTAATTCAATCTGTTGAAAATATAAAAATCAGGCGTTCAATTTAGTCAGTAAAATAGTTTGAGGGTTAACAATAAGATTGGAAATCCAGATTACTGAATGACTAGAAGAGTATTCATGATTTTTTAGTCAATAAACAGCAGGCAGATTTCTCAATGATTGCAGAATATTTTCACAATACAAATGTTACACCCAATGTACCACCTGCCAATACGGTTCCTCCTCCAAATTCGAGATTAACAGCAATTTTATCGCTGAAAAAGTATCGGCCACCAACATATCCGCCAAGACTAAAACCTCCCGCTCCGGACCCGGAATAAATGATATCACCTGAACCTTCGTATTTCGTGTTCCAGAAATAGTATCCTAATGATGCTCCTGCATATAAGTCAAACTGGTCAGGTACATTTAGCAATTCGTTAAAATGGTAGCTGCCTCTTCCGTTCAGCCCGGAAATTGAGTGCTTCCATTTGTAACTGGAATAGGTTTCAGAATAGTTTTGAAACGAAAGAGTACCTCCCACGGTGATGTTATCAGCAACCGGATGTTCGTACCTTACAAATAATGGAATACCCCAACCGGAAAAACCAACTCCGGCAGTGAGCATTTTTGTCTGGTCAGCAAAAGGATTAAATTGAGCGAAACTTGTTGACGATAGCAACATCACAAAAACAAACAGGGTTACAAATAATCTTCTTTTCATAATAGTAATAAGTTAAATGGTTAATGTACAATTACTTATAAATCTTGTTAAATTGAAAAAATTAATATAAAAATATAATAAGGTATAAAATACTTAAAATATTTTAAATAATCAAATCGAATTTATAACCTAAATACAATTGTTCGGGGTAGATATTTGTTAATTAATGAATTAAACCTTTTGAAATATTTCAGCTTTGGAGGAGTGCTACAATTAATTAACATTTATAAAATATAAGCGATTTTATTTTCTGGTTTATTTAACCAAACATCATGATCGCCTGTTTAATAATTATTAACGTAACATATTCAGAATAAATAACACTGATAATAAAGAGGAATTTATATTTTTGGCGACTCTGGTTTTCCGGAGTTCCTTGAATCAGAAATAATTGAAAAGATGAACAGAAAGAGGATTTTAATTGGGGTGGCTATTATCGTTGCGATTTCAGCCGGTATTTTTGGATTCAGCCGCGATGAAAAGAATTTTGTGGTGGCTAAAAATCTGGATATTTATTACACATTGTTCAGAGAACTGAACCTGTTTTATGTGGATGACGTGAACCCTAATAAACTGGTAAAGACCAGCATCGATAAAATGCTTGAATCGCTTGATCCTTACACCAGTTATATTCCTGAAGACCAGATGGAAGATTTCAGGTTTATGACAACGGGTGAATATGCCGGAATCGGGGCGCTTATCAGCAAACAGAAGGATAAAATTGTGATTGCTGAACCGTATGAAGGATTTCCGGCACAAAAATATGGATTGAAGGCTGGTGATATTCTTCTCGAAGTGGAAGGAAAGTCAACCAGCACGATGAATACCGAAGACGTCAGTAATTTATTGAAAGGTCCTGCCAATAAACCTGTAAAAATAAAGTATGAACGTTATGGTGATAAAAAACCTGTTACAGTGGATGTTATTCGTGAAAAGATTTCTATTGGCGCAGTACCATATTATGGAATGCTTGATAACAATACTGCCTACATCAGGTTATCCAGTTTTACAGAAAACTGTGGGGCAGAAGTAAAGAAAGCATTTACCGAATTAAAAAAGAATAATCCGCAGTCGCTGATTCTTGATTTGCGTGGAAACCCCGGTGGTTTGCTCAATGAAGCCGTGGATATTGTCAATATTTTTGTGCCCAAAGGATCGGAAATTGTCAGTACAAAAGGAAAAGTAACTCAGTGGGACAGGGTTTACAGAGCTACATCCGAACCGCTTGACACAACAATCCGGATCGCAGTTCTTACCAACAGTGGATCGGCTTCGGCTTCTGAAATTGTTGCCGGCGCCATCCAGGATCTCGATCGGGGAATTGTTGTGGGAACACGCACTTTTGGGAAAGGACTCGTACAAACAACCCGCGATTTGAGCTACAATTCAAAGTTAAAAGTCACTACTGCCAAATATTACATTCCCAGCGGACGCTGTATCCAGGCTCTTGATTATGCACACCGCAATGAAGATGGCAGTGTGGGGGTTATCCCTGATTCGCTGATCACAGAATTTCAGACTAAAAAAGGAAGAAAAGTTTACGACGGCGGTGGCGTGGCGCCTGATATAAAATTTGAAGGGGAGATGGTGAGTAATTTGAGCATCGAACTCATCAACCAGTTCCTTGTATTTGATTTTGCCACCCGTTTTGCTGTTGAAAATCCAACAATTGCTCCTCCTGAAGAATTCCGGATTACGGACGATACCTACAAGAAATTTATCGCTTTTGCAAAAGAGAACAATTTTAAGTATGAATCTGATTCTCAGAATGAATTTGATGAACTGGTGAAACTTGCAAAAAGAGAAAAATATTACGGTTTGGCAGAAAAAGAGTTTGAAGCCTTGAAAATAAAACTGGAACCCAGTTTTGAGAAAGATGCTGAACAGTTTAGCGAAGAAATTAAAGAATTGCTGAAAGATGAAATCGTGTCGCGCTATTATTATCAGAAAGGGGCTATAAAGGCTGCCTTGCAGGATGATAAGGGCTTGAAAAGGGCGATTGATGAATTAAATTCTCCGACGGCTTATGCAGCCAATTTTACCCCAGGGAAAGTGATTCCGGCAAAATAAAAGATGATTTTCAATATCAGAAATAACACCGGTGAGTTGCCAACTTTCCGGTGTTATTTTTTTATTGGGCTGGTTTATCCGTTCGATTTCTTTTTATCCAACTGATTAAAAAAAGTATTGAAATCAAAAACAACGGGCCTGAAATTGTCAGGTAAGTAATAAATGGAAACCTGCCCCACGAGATCACGATATACGTAATACCCAATGCAGCAAAGGCAATTGCCCCGATCCATTCAAGCCGCCAGGCGACTAAAAGCAGAAGAAACAGTACAAAGGAAGGGACAAGGTGAATCAGAAATGCTGCGATGTTTTCTGCAGCGTTATTTTCGGAATTGAAGGAATCGAGAGCAAACAAACTCACAAAAAGAATAAAGAAAATCGTCAGGAATCTAGGTGACCAATAAACAGCTTTATTCATCTGTGTAAAATTTAGTTGCTGATTTTAGTGCTAAGTTAAGCCGATTATATTTATTTTCATCCGAATTTTACTTAAACCAAAAAAGTCAGTAAAGCCAATTCTTCGGAAATGAAAATTTATTTTGCAGGTTCAATCAGGGGAGGAAGAAACGATGCCTCACTTTATCGTGAAATCATTGGTTTTCTGAGCAATTTTGGCGAGGTTCTTACTGAACACATTGGTGATTCCATTCTTACTGATGCCGGTGACGACGGGCCGGATGACAGTTTTATTCACGACCGCGACCTTGAATGGCTGCAATCGGCCGATGTATTGGTAGCAGAAGTTACCCAGGTTTCGATGGGAGTTGGATATGAAATCGGGCGGGCGGTGGAAAGTGGTAAAAAGGTACTTTGTTTGTTCAGACCGGGCGAAAATAAAAGGCTTTCTGCGATGATTGCCGGTTGTGGCAAAATTGAATTAGTCGAATATCAAAGTTTTTCTGAGGCGAAATCAATCATCGCAGATTACTTTGAGCGTAATTTTACGAATTGATAATAGAATAACAGAGAATTTAATTTTAATAAAATTTTTCAAAGAAAATACTTATGGAAACAAAAAGAGAATTTCTTAAAAAACTTGGTTTACTGACAGTTGGAGGCATGGTTGCCGGTTCGGTCAGTCAGGCAAAAGCAGTAACTTCGGTAACCAGTTCACCGGCTGCCAAGAAAAACGTGGGTTTGCAGCTTTATTCACTTGGGCGTGAATTGACCCAGGATGTTCCGGGCGGATTAAAAAAAGTGGCTGAAATAGGCTACACAACCGCTGAACTTGCGGGTTACGGAGGTGGTAAATTTTATGGAGCAGAGCTCGCTGAATTTAAAAAAATGGTGGCCGATGCAGGCTTGAAAGTGACAGGTTCTCATGTAAATCCACCGGTTCGGAAATATACAGCCGAAAATAAAGGTGAACTTGCCGATTTCTGGAAAAAAGCAGTTGAAGACCATGCCAAACTGGGGGTGATTACGCTGGTTCAGCCCGGACAGCCATCCATTGAAAGCAACGATGATGCAAAAATTGTTTGCGAAGTGTTTAACCAGGCAGGAGAAATTGCCAAAGCTGCCGGTATTAAATGGGGTTATCACAACCACAGCGGCGAATTTCAGAAGGCAGTCAAAGAAGATGACAAAGGGAAACGTGGTGTTCAGGGTGACATTATTTACGATCTGATGTTAAACGGAACTGATCCGAAACTTGTATTCTTTGAAATGGATGTTTACTGGACCGTGATGGGACAGCAGGACCCACTCGATTATTTCGAAAAATATGCCGGAAGATTCCCTGTTTTGCACATAAAAGACCGCTCAATTCTGGGGCAATCAGGAATGATGAATTTTGAGAATATCTTCAAAAAGGCATACGAAAAAGGCCTCGATGAATTCTATGTTGAACTGGAAGGAATCAGAAGCGGAATGACACAATTTGAAGGTGTGAAGTTATGCTTCGATTACCTGAATAAAGCACCATTTGTAAAATAAATGTCTGTGAGATAAAGTACTGGCCGGCTCTGTTTTTCAGATGCCGGCTTTTGTTTTTTTAAGGCAGCATAGCTTAATGACAAAAAGCTTCTGATTTTATTAACATTTCAAGATAAGGATAGGCTGGTTCTGAAAATCCTGAATTTCGATACAAATGTTCTCCATCTTTGGTTGTATGTAATGATAGTTTGCTGATTCCCCTCTTTTTTGATTCTGTGATGAGTGCATTCAAAACGATTCCAGCGAATCCCTTTCCTCTGGCTTCCGGGATGGTGTACATATTCAGGATATCACCCTCTAAATAGGTTGAACTTGAAAAATCACCCGGAATACATTTTATCACAACTGCTCCGAAACTAACAGCCTGGTTATCGCTTTCAAGTAAAAAAGCAAAAAACCGGTTGGCCGAAAGCTCGTTTCTGAAATAATTTTCCAGTTCGCTTTTCAGCGTAATTTCGCGGTTTTTATCAGGTTCTCCCTGTAATTCTTTCAGGTAGTCAACACGGTATTTTGTAAAAAGCGGAATGTCGGTTTCTGTAATTAAACGAATCTCAGTTCGTTGCAAGTCGTTGTTCATTTTGTAAGATGGTTTTTACTGAATGATTACCAAAAATAGGTGAAATGTTTCAGGAATGTTTCTTTTAGTTTCAATACATAAATTGCGCGAAAACGGAAATATTATTCGGGTGTGATTAAACTGTTTTTATTAATTTTCGGCCTTACCTGAAAAATGAATTATGTCCGCTAAAATCAAACTGTTTTTAATTTGCCTTTTGAGCTTTTTTTCGGTTTTTGCACAACAAGTAAAACCTGACAGACAATGGCCGATGTACCGTGGCGCTTTTGCCTCGGGAGTGCTGGATAACAGCAATCTGCCTGAATCGTGGGATGTTGCTGCCGGTAAAAATGTTGCGTGGAAAATTGAGATTCCCGGAGCCGGTCACTCTTGCCCCGTTGTTTGGGACAACAAAGTTTTTGCGACAACAGCCGTCAGCGAGGCAGATAATGGTGAGGTTAAAACCGGCATTTATGGTGCGATTGAACCGGTTCAGGATTCTTCGGTACACGAATGGAAATTGTATTGTTTAGATAAAAATTCAGGAAAAATTCTCTGGGACAGGGTGGCTAATAAAGGCGTTCCAAAACAGAAACGGCATCCGATGTCGTCGCACGCTAACAGCACTCCGGCAACAAACGGCGAATATGTGGTGGCATTTTTTGGTTCCGAAGGTTTATATTGCTACAACATGAAAGGCGATTTGGCATGGAAAAAAGACTTTGGGGTTTTGCGTTCGGTTTTTTTTATGGTTGAATCGGCAGAATGGGAATTTGCCAGCAGTCCGCTGATTTATGACAACGTGGTGGTGATTCAGTGCGATGTAATGGATAATTCGTTTCTGGCAGCTTTCGAACTAAAAACGGGGAAAGAGTTGTGGAAGAAAGAAAGAGATGAATATCCCGGTTGGTGCACACCCAATATTTACTTCGAAAACGGGAATCCGCGGATAGCAGTAAATGGCTACAAACATCGCGGTGGTTATGATTTTAAAACCGGTGAGGAAATCTGGCGGATGTCGGGTGGGGGAGATATTCAGATTCCGACGCCAATTATTGGCGATAGATTGATTTATTTTAACAGCGCTCATGGGAAATTTTCGCCTGTTATGGCAATCAAGACAAATGCTTCAGGGACTTTGATCATGCCTGAAAAAGATACCACTGAAACAGGATATATTCAGTGGATAAAAGTGCGCGGTGGTTCTTACATGGGGACCCTGTTACTTTACAACGGTTATTTATACAATGCTGCCTGGAATGGAAAATTGACCTGCAACGATGCAAAAACCGGTCGGGAGATTTATTCAGAAAAAGTGGGAAAGGGGAATAGTTATACTTCGTCGCCGGTTGCGGCTGATGGAATCGTTTATTTTACCGATAATGACGGAAATGTTTATCGTGTAAAAGCCGGCCCTGAATATGAATTACTGGGGACCAGTACCTTAAATGATGTTTGTATGTCAACCCCGGCAATTTCTGATGGTTTTATTTTTTTCAGAACCCAAACCGGATTGGTAGCCATTTCTTCTGAGAAATAACCTGCTTAAATAATTTAAAAATTAAAAACCAGAATAATGAAACAATACACGATAAACGAGTTACAGGAGTTTGTCAGTGCTGAAATAGCGTTAGTAAGAAAAAGATTACAGCAAAATTCTCCTTCGGCCTTATATATTCCGATTGATTATTCGCTCGAAATGGGCGGCAAAAGAATCCGGCCCCTGTTGTTACTAATCAGTTACAATCTGTTTTCTGACAAGATTGAAAAGGCATTGCCGGTTGCTGCTGCAATTGAAGTGTTTCACAACTTCACACTGCTTCACGACGATATCATGGACAAAGCCGAAGTCAGGCGAAACCGGCCAACGGTGCACAAAAAGTTCAGCGAAAATAATGCAATACTTTCGGGCGATGTAATGGCATTTTTATCGTACCGTTATTTGCTGGAAACCGCATTGAAAAAACAACATGCAATTCTTGCGCTTTTTACCCAAACAGCGATCGAAGTTTGCGAAGGCCAGCAACTTGACATGGATTTTGAAAATCGAATTGATGTCACTGAATCTGAATATCTGGAAATGATAAAACTGAAAACTGCGGTTCTGCTGGCTTGCAGTCTGAAAGCCGGAGCACTGGCTGCTGAAGCTGATGACGAAACTGCCGGATTGCTTTATGATTTTGGATTAAACCTGGGGCTTGCATTTCAGCTTCAGGATGATTTGCTCGACAGTTTTGGTGACCCGGCTGTATTTGGAAAGAAAATCGGAGGTGATATCGGTGCCAACAAAAAAACCTTTTTGCTGATTAAAGCTTTGGAAAAGGCTGATGAACCAACAAAATCAACTTTGATGAAATGGTTAAAAACTGATTCAGCGGAGGAAGAAAAAGTGAAAGCGGTTCTTGAAATTTATAAGCAGTTGAATATTCAGGCAATCACACAACTTAAAATTGATGAATATTTTAAAAACTGCTCCGATATTCTGAATACGTTAAAAATTGAAGCAGCAAAAACGGAAAATTTAAGAGCCATCAGCAACATTATGCTGAACCGTGTGTTTTAGTTGCGGCTAAAGAATTTAAAAGCTGAAAGAGGGTTGAACAAACTGAAAACAATTTAAATTTGTTGAGTACTTGTATTTTTAGGTAAAAGAAAACAAAATCAAAAAATATATGGCTAATAATATCGGTGAAATCATTCAGGTAATCGGGCCTGTTGTCGATGTAAGTTTTGAACGTGAAGGAAACCAGATTCCTTCAATTAATGATGCTTTGGAAGTTATCAGGGACGGAAAGGAAAACCTGATAATTGAATGTCAGCAACATTTGGGAGAAAGTACCATCCGTTGTATTGCGATGGATTCGACAGATGGCTTGCGCCGCGGATTAAAAGTAATGGCAATTGGAAGCCCGATTGTTATGCCAAAAGGCGAACTGGCACTCGGACGTTTGCTGAATGTTGTGGGCGATGCCATTGACGGAATGGAACAATTACCCAAACAAGGATTGAACATTCACAATGAACCACCGAAATTTGATGAGTTAAAAACTGAAACGGAAGTTTTATATACAGGTATCAAAGTAATCGACCTCATTGAACCTTATGCAAAAGGAGGTAAAATCGGGTTATTTGGTGGTGCCGGTGTTGGAAAAACAGTTCTTATCCAGGAATTGATCAATAACATTGCTTTGGCTCACAGTGGCCTTTCGGTTTTTGCGGGAGTTGGAGAACGTACCCGTGAAGGAAACGACCTTTTGCGCGAAATGATTGAAGCCGATATTGTTGATTATGGAGAAGAGTTTAAACATTCGATGGAAAAAGGAAGCTGGGATTTATCGAAAGTAGATACGGAAAGACTGAAAAAATCGAAACTGGCAATGGTTTTCGGTCAGATGAACGAACCGCCCGGAGCCCGCGCAAGGGTGGCACTTTCAGGCTTAACCATTGCAGAAAGCTTACGCGATGGCGATGGAACTTCAGATCACGGCCGCGATATTTTATTCTTCGTTGACAATGTTTTCCGTTTTACTCAGGCAGGTTCCGAGGTGTCAGCGCTGCTGGGCAGGATGCCCTCTGCTGTGGGATACCAGCCAACGCTGGCCACTGAAATGGGAATTATGCAGGAAAGAATTACATCTACCAAAAAAGGTTCAATCACTTCGGTTCAGGCAGTTTATGTTCCGGCTGACGACTTAACCGACCCGGCTCCGGCCACAACTTTTTCTCACCTTGATGCAACCACCGTTTTAAGCCGTAAAATTTCAGAGTTGGGTATTTACCCTGCCGTTGACCCGCTTGATTCCTCATCCAGAATTCTTACTCCCGAAGTTGTCGGAGAAGAACATTATAACTGTGCCCAGGATGTAATCATGCTTCTGCAGCGTTACATCGAGCTTCAGGATATTATTGCCATTCTGGGTATGGATGAACTTTCAGAAGAAGATAAACTGGTGGTTCACCGCGCACGTCGTGTACAGCGTTTTCTTTCACAACCGTTTTTTGTGGCGTCACAATTTACGGGTCTCGAAGGAAAACTTGTTTCGATTGAAGATACAATTAAAGGTTTCAGGATGATTATGAACGGTGAAGTGGATAAATATCCAGAAGCAGCATTTAATCTCGTTGGAACCATTGAGGAAGCCATTGAAAAAGGAGAAAAATTACTGGCCGAACAATAAAATATTTCAGGATGCATCTCGAAATTATTACACCCGATAAAAAATTATTTGATGGAGAAGTGAACCTCGTTCAACTGCCCGGCAGTAAAGGTTCATTCACGATTTTAAACCATCATGCACCGATCATTTCAACACTCGGTTCCGGAATTATTAAAGTTCAGGATACTTCAGGAAGAGAGCATTCTTTTAAAACAAATGGAGGAGTAGTTGAGAATTTATCCAATAAGATTGTGGTTCTTGTGGAATCAGCATAAACAACAGACCCTGGTTCATGGCCGGGGTTTTTAATTTAAAATTACAAAGTGAAAATTCTCGTTATACGATTCAGCTCTATTGGCGATATTGTTTTAACAACGCCGGTTGTGCGCTGCCTGAAGAAGCAGCTTTCAAGTACCGGGATTCATTTTGTTACAAAACATAAATATGCCAGCCTCGCAACTTCCAATCCGTATATCGATCATATACATCTTTTTAAAGATAATTTGAATGAGCTGATCAGGGAATTATCGGCAATGAAATTTGATTATATAATTGATCTTCAGAATAATTACAGAAGCGCCCGGATTAAACAGGCATTGGGTGTTAAGTCGTTTTCTGTCGATAAACTGAATATCAGGAAGTGGTTGCTGGTTTGGTTGAAAATCAACCGGATGCCGGCTCTGCACATGGTTGACCGTAATCTCGCAACTGTTGCTGCACTGGGCGTGAAAAATGACGGAGCGGGGCTCGATTTTTTTATTCCTGCTGATGAGGACTTCCATATCATTGATTTACCCGATCATTTCAAACGTGGGTACATTGCTTTTGTGATTGCTGCCACCTGGGCTACAAAGAAGCTCCCCATCAATAAAATCGTGGAGATTTGCCAGAATATCAATCATCCGGTGATTATTCTCGGTGGTAAAGATGAGTTTGCCGAAGGCGAGGAAATACTTTCATTGGTAAAAGGAAATATTCTGAATTTTGCCGGGAAATTAACGCTGAACCAATCTGCATCGATTGTAAAAAATGCCAATATTGTTTTGGCCAACGACACAGGTTTAATGCACATTGCAGCCGCTTTCAAAAAGAAAATCCTTGTTTTCTGGGGAAATACAGTACCGGCATTTGGAATGGTTCCTTACCAGCCTCACCCAAAATCAGCAGGTTTGGAAGTCGAAAATCTGAAGTGCAGACCCTGTTCAAAATTGGGGCACACACGTTGTCCGAAAAAACATTTCAGATGTATGAACGAAATGAATACCGAAAAAGCAATTGAATGGATCAACCTGAATTTCAAAGATGAATAACATTGGGCGTTTGATTTGCCAAAAAAAAGGACAGTCACATTTCTGCAACTGCCCCAACCATTTAAAAACATCGTAATTATTTTACCGAAACACTGTAGTTGTAAGAATCCTCTTTGGTAGAAAATACTACACTGTATGATCCTTTCGGAAGTCTTGCAAGGTTAATTCCATGCTGAATATTGAACTCATTGCTGAATTTTTTTGAGTACAATTCGTTGCCGTAAACATCATAAACCATCATGCTGGCTTTTTCTTCTGAAAAATTCAGATAAGTCAATTTCAGTTCGTTGTTGTTAAAAGAAAAGTAGGGCAACACAATTTTCTTTTCTCCAACGAGATTAAGGGTTCCCCTTTCAACCTTAAATTCAGATTCATTGATTTCGTTATCAACTTTTACTGTTAAGTAGTACGTTCCGTCCTCAAGTTTTGAAAAATCATAGTTTTTTTTGTAGTTAGTTGCCGGCTGAGTTGCTTTTGAGAAAATCACATCGCCAACATTGTTTTTAACCATGATCTCAATCGGGCTTGATTTTACATTCGAAATCTCTACAATCGCAAAATCGGAT
>DAINOH010000012.1:0-76657 GCA_036735485.1 Draconibacterium sp.
GATATAATGGAATATATGCGCCATCAGCATAATATTAAAATTGGCGAACGCACTGCTGAAGAAATTAAAATACATGTCGGTTCGGCGTTGTCGCAACTGAAAGATCCGCCACCTGATTTTGTGGTGCAGGGACCTAACCAGATGACTGCTCTGCCCATTGAAGTACCGGTTTCATACCAGGAAATTGCACACTGCCTCGAAAAATCGATTTCAAAAATTGAAACGGCAGTTTTGAGTGCATTGGAGCAGACGCCGCCTGAATTGTATGCCGATATAGTGAACAAAGGAATCTGGCTTGCAGGTGGTGGTGCATTGTTAAAGGGTCTTGACAAGAGGTTGACCGATAAAATCGGGATCACTTTCCACATTGCCGAAGACCCGCTCAGGGCTGTTGTGCGCGGAACAGGAATTGCATTAAAGAATGTCGATAAATTCTCATTCCTGATCAAGTAACTGGTCAGGAATTTTTCTTTTAAAATAATCAATGAAAGCTCTTTTCCGGTTTTTAGCAAAATATTATTCGTTTTTCCTTTTTTTGCTGCTGGAAATTATTTCTCTGGTAATGGTTTACAATTTTAACAGTTACCAGAAAGCCCGTTACCTGAATTCTTCAAACAGGATAACCGCATCCATTTACAACTCTTTCAATGCTGTCGGTAATTATTTCAGGCTGGCTTCGGTTAACGAAAGGCTGGCCCGTGAAAATGCCTATTTAAAATCATTGATTAATGATCTTCCGTACATAAAAATTACACCGTACTCAGTGATTAATAATGCTGAAATGACCGATTCGGTTTATCGTTTTATATCGGCCAGGGTCATTAATAATTCGGTTGATAAACAATTCAACTATATTACATTGAACAAGGGACGGAAACATGGTGTAAAACCCGATCAGGGAATTGTTTGTTCCGAAGGCATTGTTGGAGTTATTACGCATGTGTCAGAATCGTATTCGCTGGGTTTTTCGGTTTTAAATAAAAAGTGGGGAGCCTCGGCGAAACTCAAAAGTAATGGGACATTCGGGCCGCTTTCGTGGGATGGGAAAAGTGCGGAATTTGCCAATTTGAACGGAATACCTTTTCATGTGCCGGTAGTACAAGGCGATACTGTTGTAACAAGCAGTTATTCATCTGTATTCCCCGAAGGAGTTATGATTGGAACGGTTTATTCGGTAGAGCAGCCTCCCGGAGATAATTATTATAATATAATTGTAAAACTGGCAGTGAATTTCAGGGCTTTATCCTTTGTGGATATTGTGGATAACCTGAAGAAAAATGAGATAGTGACGCTGGAACGAAACAAAACTGATGATTAGATATCTTGTAAAATATGGAGTTATGTTTGTTACGCTGGTGCTGGTGCAGGTTTTAATACTGAACCAGGTACAATTCAGCGGATTTTTCAACCCTTATATTTATGTATTGTTTATTTTGTTGCTTCCCACCAACTCACCCAAATATGCCATTCTGATTTTAGGTTTTATATTGGGTTTTGTGATTGATATATTTACGAATACGCTGGGAGTGCATAGTGCAGCCACCGTTTTTATTGCATTTATCAGGCCCGGAATTTTAAGGCTTATTTCTAATCGCGAAGATGACCGGGGCGATTTCCCGGGTTTAAAACAAAATAGTCCGGGTTGGTTTATCACCTATGTTGTAATGATGGTTTTTATACACCATTTTATTCTTTTCTACCTCGAAGTTTATACATTTTCCAATTTCTTCACTACTTTTTACCGCATTGTTTTAAGCACAATATTTTCATCGGTTGTGATTGTTTTGAGTCAGTTGCTTGTTTTTAAAGAATAACAAATTTCAAAGTGGATACCTTTTCAAAAAGAAAGTATTTAATACTCACCATTATTTTTGGTGTGGGAATCATATATCTGCTCAAAATTTTTGTTCTCCAGGTAATCAGTACGAAATACAAAGAATCGGCAACAAATAATGTACTCAGGGAGATGGTGCAATTTCCGGCACGTGGATTAATTTACGATCGGAATGGAGTTCTGATGGTATATAACAAGCCTGCCTACGACCTGATGGTTACACCCCGTGAAGTTGAACCCTTCGATACCATCTCGTTTTGTACACTGGTCGAAATCACCAAAGAAGAATTAATCGAAGGACTTAAAAAAGCCAGGGATTATTCTTCCTACAAACCGTCAATACTTGTAAAGCAGATTCCGCCTGAGAGTTTTGCTTATATTCAGGAAAAACTTTACAAATTCAAGGGATTCCAGGTGCAGTCGAGAACATTGCGTGAATATGCAAATCCTGTGGCAGCCCATGTTCTTGGATATGTAAGCGAGGTAAAAGATGCAGATATTGCAAAGGAAAATTATTATAAAACCGGTGATTATATTGGGGCGAGTGGCATTGAAAAAACTTATGAGAAGCAGTTGAGAGGCGTAAAAGGGATTAAAAAACAGTTGGTTGATGTTCATAACCGTGTTCAGGGCAGCTATCAAGACGGAACTGAAGATGTACCGGCTGAGATCGGGAGAGACCTTGTAACTACTTTAGATGCTGAACTTCAGCGATATGCTGAAGAATTGTTCATAAACAAAAAAGGCAGTGTGGTTGCCATTGAGCCATCAACCGGAGAAGTATTGGCCTTGGTTAGTGCACCGACTTACGATCCCAGTTTATTGGTTGGCCGGGTTCGAAGTGCAAACTATACCATTCTGGCCGAAGATCCTGATTTGCCATTGTTTAACAGGGCATTGCAGGCAAAATATCCACCAGGTTCAACATTTAAAATCATCAACTCACTGATTGGTCTGCAGACCGGGGCTATCACAGTTAATTCAAGATTCGGGTGTAACGGAAAGGCGTCAACACCCATCAAATGTACCCACAGTCATGGAGGTTCTGCCAATGTTACCGAAGGTATCCGGGAATCGTGTAATCCTTTTATGTGGAATACTTTCAGAAGCATAATCAACCTGAAAAGGAAGGCTGTTGATGGTTTTAATAACTGGAGAAGTTACGTCGAGAGTTTTGGAATCGGAAAAGTGATCAGCAGCGATTTTGCACATGTATTGTCAGGCGACCTGCCAACTGAAGATTTATATAACAAATGGTATGGAAAAGGAGGGTGGAATGCTTTGACAATCCGGTCGTTGTCAATCGGGCAGGGCGAATTGGGAATTACACCGCTTCAAATGGCCAATGTTGGGGCAATTGTTGCCAACCGGGGTTTTTATTATCCTCCGCATTTGGTTCGCGAGGTAAAAGGCGATACAGTTTCTTCTTATTTCAAAGTAAAACAATATACAAAAGTTGAACCTGAACATTTTGACCCGGTAATTGAAGGAATGCGCGAACTGATTGCCAATAAGCTGGGAGCAGTTGCCGGTGTTCCGGGGGTTGAAATGTGCGGTAAAACAGGTACTGTGCAAAATAACGGAATCGATCATTCGGTGTTTACGGCATTTGCTCCCATGATTAATCCGAAAATTGCAATTTTCGTTTATGTTGAAAACAGTGGCTGGGGCGCCAGTTACGCTGCCCCGATGGCCAGCCTGATGGTGGAAAAATACCTGAATGACACGATTGCAACATCGCGCAAGCCTGTTGAGAAAAGAATGCTGGAGGCAAATTTGTTAAATCCTGCTCAACCATAAAATTATGCCAAACAGAAGAAGTCTTTGGGCAAATATCGATTGGGTAACAGTAACAATATTCGTTCTGTTGATGCTGCTGGGATGGATTAATATCTATTCTTCGGTTTACGATCAGAATCACCAGAGTATTTTTGATACCACACAACGGTATGGTAAACAATTGATATGGATTGGAGCGGCAATTGTTCTCGGCTTTTTTCTGCTGATTATTGAATCGAATTTCTATGTGTTTTTTTCCTGGATAATTTACGGGATTATAATGATTCTGCTTTTATTGGTGCTGGTGTTCGGTACCACAATCAACGGGGCAAAAGGTTGGTTTATGATCGGGTCATTTGGGTTTCAACCTGCCGAGTTTGCCAAATTTGCAACAGCCCTTGCCCTGGCCAGTTACATGAATACCCATGATTTTAAGCTGCAAAACTTCAGGTCGTTGATTGTTATTGCTCTGATAATTCTGCTTCCGGCTTTTTTTATTCTTATCCAGAATGATACCGGATCGGCACTTGTATTTTTTTCATTCATCCTGGTACTTTATCGTGAAGGACTGTCAGGCATTGTATTGTTTTTCGGGACACTGATGATTGTGCTGTTTGTACTGGCGCTGATTGTTTCTAATCTTGTTTTATCGATTTTAATGTTGGTTGTCGCATTATTGGTTTTTTACGGAATCAACACCCGCAACAAACAATACTACCTCATTCCAATAATTTATGCTTTGGGTATTTTGCCATTTATTGTGTTGAATTTTGCGTTGGGTTCTAAATTTGAATGGGGAGATATTTTAACTGCGGGTCTGATTTTAGGGACGATTATCGTGGTTGGTTACAGTTATTTCAGAAAATTGACAAGTTTTCTTACCATTTCGCTGATATTTCTCGGATCACTTTTATTTACCATTTCTGTTGACTATGCTTTTTATAATATTCTGGGAGAGCATCAGCAATCACGAATCAACGAACTTCTGGGAATTCACTCCGATCCGCTGGGAGCAGGGTATAATGTAAATCAAAGTAAAATTGCAATTGGTTCGGGTGGATTTTTTGGTAAGGGTTTTCTCAATGGAACCCAGACAAAATTCAATTTTGTGCCCGAGCAAAGTACCGACTTTATTTTTTGCACAGTGGGCGAGGAGTGGGGTTTCATCGGGTCGCTGGTGGTAATCGGGTTATTCATGCTTTTATTTTACCGCCTCATCTGGCTGGCAGAGCGACAGCGTTCCGGATTTTCGCGTATTTATGGTTACTCAGTCGTTGTAATTCTCTTTTTTCATTTTATGGTCAACATCGGAATGACCATCGGAATTATGCCCGTAATTGGTATTCCATTGCCATTTTTTAGTTACGGAGGTTCTTCACTCTGGTCATTTACAATTCTGCTGTTTATTTTTATCCGGCTCGATGCCAGCCGGTACGAAAAATTCTGATCGTGTTTTACAGATCGTAATTTTCCTTCACAAAGTTTATCAGCAAAGGCATATATTGCCGAAAATTGTACTCAAGTGCAAAGTAGTTTTCGTGCAAAGTAGTTTTCACAAAATCACTTTTTTCGGGCAGCGAACTGTAATTGCTCATGATTTTGAGTGCTTCTGTAACTCCGTCGATTGTTGCATATGATTCCAGTCTTTTATTTTTGATAAGAAATGGTAAAAAGCGCTGAACTTCGGCGGGGAGATGAAAAAAGTTCCGGATTAACACTGCATGTGCGTTGCGTGAAAACTGCCGCAGACTGATTGCTGAATAGTCAGACCAGTTTTTTGCCAGGTAATGATCGTAAACAAAATCAACCACAATGCCCGAATAAAGCCCCAGTTCGGGTTTGAAAAACATTTTTGCTTCTTTATAAAAATAATGATTATCGGTAAACGAGTCGATGTGGCGGTGCAACCGAACACCTTTCCCTATTTTTTCAGGATAGTTTTTCCATTTTGTGCCTTTTATGTAATCGCCTGCAAAATTCCCGACCAATATTTGTTCGTCGGAACCTGATAAATATAGGTGAGCAAGATAATTCATCGGCATTTTCAGTGTGAAACACGTTTTGGTATTGAAATGTTTTCTTTCAGCCTGCAAATCGATTTCAAAGACAAAGATGGGGTTAAATTATAAATTTTTGTTTTTACTCATTTTTGCATGAGCATTTTCAATCCTGCATAGTTTCTCACTTATTATTTTTTAATTTTAACACCTGAAAACTGAGACTGATGAGTAAGAAAATTGTGGCTTTCGGAGAGGTTGTCTGGGATATTTTTCCAAATGCGAAAATACTCGGAGGCACACCATCTAACCTGGTTTACAGATGCAACTCATTTAACGAACAAGGTTTTCTTCTTTCACGGGTGGGTGATGATGGTTTGGGGTATGCGGCACTTCAGAAACTGAAAGAACTTGGGATTTCTGACGAGAATGTTCAGATTGATACTGAATTTGCCACCGGTACAGTAAACATTACTTTTGATGAAAACCAGGAACCCCGTTTTCATGTTACGCCCGACGTAGCTTTTGACCATATCGAATTTTCTGCCGAAGCACTGAAACTTGTGCGCGATGCTGATTGTCTGTTTTATGGTTTGTTGCCACAACGTTTTGGCCTGTCGAAAAACACACTTCGCGAACTGATAAAAGAATCGCCTGATTCGATTCATTTTTTCGATCTCAAACTTTTTAAACATTTCTTTAATGTTCAGGTTGTCGAAAACCTGCTGGGCTTTTCAAACATTGTAAGGATTAAAGAAAAAGAAATTGATTTTCTGAACAGGGAACTGAATATTGGGGCAGATGATATTTCAGATTTCTGTTCAAAAATGATAAAAAAATACAAGGTAGACCTGATTCTGATTACCCGCGGGCAAAACGGAGTATTCGCCATGCACAAACGAAAAGGCGTTTATACCGATGGGGGTTACAAAATTGAAATGGTTGACAATGTTGGCTCAGGAATGGCTTTTTCTGCAGGATTTCTGCATTACTTCCTGAACGGAAAATCAATTCAGCAGGCACTCAATTTCGGAAATGCAGCCGGGGCATTAAATACCACACGACAAGGTGGTACCTCATTTTTCGATAAAAAAGATGTTTTGGCTTTTATGAAAAACACCGCCAGGAATAATTCCTGATTTCGGTTTTAAAACATACACTTTTCGGTAACCTATTTAAGGTTTTTTCAGTTTATCCTGAAAAAAAGCCGCCATGAAAGTGAAATCTGCTGAATTAGTAAATACCCTGATCAATAATCTGTGGGAAAATTATGCCATTGAACTGGATGCCGTCAACAGGGCCAGTCAGTTTTTAAAAAGACGGCATTGCACCCCGGTTTTTGATCATATTATGTTCCGGACAATTAATACGCATACCGGAGAGCAACCCGGTGGCATAGCCAGTATTGGTCATCTGGCAGAAATACTTGGTTACAGGCAAATTGCAAGATATGCTTTGCATGACAAACTTATAACCGCCGCTGTTTACAAGCACGAAGAAAACAGCAATTTGCCACGTATTTTGGTTAGTCAGTTCGAGGTCAGTCATTTGCCTGGTTGGGCCCAGAAATTAATTAATGGAACGGTTGCCGAAACACCATATCTTATTTCGGATAATGGAATTGAATTGTTGCAGGTTATCGGGCAGCAGGGAAGTCTGCCTGTTGAAGCGGGTAATTTTCTGCTTGCCGATCTGAAAGGCTATTTTCAGCGCCCCTGGAATCCACCTTTATTTTCTGATGTGCTGAAATTGAACGAGATTTCGCCTTATTGTGCCTGGGTACTGTTATTTGGAAATTCAGTATCAAGATTTTCACTTGCGGTTCAATCGTTTGGTTCCGGAGAAAATTTCGGCCTGAACAATGTGAGTGACAGTTTGAAAAACGCTGGAATTTCAATACAACAGATCGCTGATTTAAATGGATATGAAAATATCAGACAGGCAGAAACACCACCCGAAAAAACCAGTGTTGAGGCAATAGATGAGGAGGGAGTTGAAAATCTGAGATGGGAATATGCCGGTTTACATATTACCGAGCGATTGGAGGTAAACGAAAATTTAAAGCCGGAAAAAGAGGATTGGCCTTTATTTCGTGACTAAAAACTTATGCTTGTTTAGCCAGCAAATAAGCGCCGAATTTTTTTTCAGGAGTGGGTTCTGTCAAAGCCAGAAATCCTGACTCAATTTTTGATTCTTTAATTTTTAATGGATGTTTTGCTCGCATTTCGTTGCTGAATGATAAAAACGATTTTCCCGGTTCAAAAAATATCCGAAACACTCCTTTCGATTTTTCAGCAAGCAGTTTCTCTGTTTTTAGGGCGACAAAACCCATTGTATAGCGCAGGTTTATCTCGAGGCAGGGATTAATAAACAACTCATCATTTTCATCACGATAGATTAACATGTCAACACCAAATGGTCCTTCATAAACTACCGGAAGTTTGCTGTTTTGCAATGCACTGATTAATGCGGGCAGAACCCGGGCCTGTATTTTTTCTATAAAAATATTTACTTCCTGAAAGCCAGGTTTTGAGGCGCCATTCAGGAAATTTCCTTCATATTTCCCGTTTTTATCTGTAAAAAAATGGCTGGTTCCGGTAAAACTGATGATTCCCTTTTTTAACTCAAAAAGAAAAGCCAGATCGTGTACTTTATTTAACAAGGGTTCTGCCAACACAAAACCCTGATCGCGGATGATCGCATTAATCTTTTCCCAAACTTTCTGATGAACCGGTGTTTTTGTAATGGGTTGCAAGCCGCGCCCCGAGCTGCTCCAGGGGGCTTTCATCATGATTTTCCCCCAACATCTCAAAGCATTTTCAACATCTGTTTCGGTTTTACAAACTTTGGGCAGATAATTTTGTGGCAGAATGTTTACTGTTTCCAGATGCTTCAAAACTTCTGCTAAAACAGTTGCGGCAAAACTTCGTGAATAGAAATGTTTGATTTCCGGATTCCATTTAAAAACAGGAGAAACGCTGAATTCATCAGAACATAAATTTTTCAAATATTCGGTTTGTTTATGCGCCGCCGGACTCCAGCCCCAGGGTTTAATCCTATTTATTTGGTTTGCCTGGTTCCGATTATTTCTTTGAATAAAAAACGGAAAGTTGAATTCTGCTTTCTGAAAATCAGACAAGAATGAATCCGCCGGAGTATTATATAACAGGATGCCATCATCGGGAGTAGCTAAATAAGCCGGAAGTAAATCCAAGTCCTCTTCCATCTTTTGTAAAAGCTGATTTGGTTGCCAGTTTGGACTGCCATTTGCAATGGCAAAATCGCAGGTTGGATTGAAAAAATAAATATCATTCATTCTTTTTTGCTTCTTCAATATAATCTGAAAGGTCAAAATTACCCTCAATCAGTAAAACAACCACGTTGTAAAAATTAAAATGTGAATAATTTTTACAGATGTGAATGATTGATTAATATAATTTGTTGGAAAACAGAATATTCTATGGAGAATAAAAACTTCACAGTTCAGATTTGCACTGCACCAATAATCAGGTTTGCTAAAGTTTTACTGAAAGAAACAAAAAAGGATTCCGGGTTCCCGAAATCCTTTTTTTATTGATTAACAGCTAATTTTTGGGTTTCAGCAGGTGGATCGAACAGAACAATATCACCCTCTTTCAACCCTTCTTCAACAAGAACGAATTCTTCATTTTCTGGACCGGTTTTTATGGTTTGCCGGATAGCCCCATTTTCTGTTTTCAGGTAAACAAATCGCGAATCATGATTATTGAAAACAGCTTTCACCGGTATTGAAACAGCATTTTCCTTTTTGGCAAGAATAATCTCGTTGTTACTCGACATGGCAGGTTTCAGTCCATCGTCGCTTTTATCAAGATGAATGATCACTTTAAAGGCCTTCATGTCGAAATCCTTGTGATTTTCCCCAATTCGTGCAATACTTTTTATACTGCCCATAATGGTTACATTTTCAAGTGCATCAAAAGTAACACGCACGCTGTCGCCGGGTTTGATTTTGGCAATGTCAATTTCTTTCACATAAATTTCTGAAATTACTTTCGACATGTCAGGCAAAGTGGCCAGCGGTGGTGCAAATTCGTACATCGGAACTTCATCATCTTTGCTGTACTTTTTCCCGTCCCAGCTTTTCCCGAAAATTACAATTCCATCTTCCGGGGCTGTGATTCGGGCGGCATTCATGGCTTCCTGGAATTTCGCGATTTTTTTCTGCCGTCGTTCAACCCAGTAGGCTGACCGGCTGACGCGCACTTTCAGCTTGTTTTGTTCGAGCAGGTAATCGCGTCGTTTTTTGGATATGTTATTTTCCGCTTTCTGATAAGCCATTTGTGTTCTGCGCTGGTAAGCTTCCGATTCGTATTTCGATTGTTCAAGGTCAATTTTGTTATATTCAAGGTCGAGCAGGGCATTTTTAATTTCTTCGCGCATGTTGGTGAGCGCAACTGCACTGTCAATTTTTGCGTTGTTCAGGTCGGCAATTTCCTTTTCCAGGTTTTGCTGTTCCTGCCGCATTCCTGCCACTATTTTATTGACATCTAACTGCATAATAAAATCGCCTTTTTTTACCGATTTCCCATCCTGTGTTAATTCGATTATATTCAGGTACCAAAGCTCCAGTTCGCGATCACAAATAATTGGCGGTGATTTTATTTCGGTGGCTTTTAACCCGCTGATTTCACCTTTACAGGTTAATACCGATTCAAATTTTCCTCGTTTTACCACATAAAACTCCGAAGCATTGTCGGTTTTCAAAGAAGAATAGATTAAGGTTCCGGCAAGGAAAACAATTACAACTGCTGCAATAGCTATCCAATATTTCTTTTTTACATTCATACCTTTACTTTTCAAGGATTGAGTCATAATTCACGGTCAGCGGTGAATTGGTTTCAAAATCAAAAAGTGTTAAACTCCTGATTCTGAAATAAGAAAGCCAGTAGTCGCGCAAGCGGTTCAGGTAAGCAATCCGCGCGGTTTCCTGGTCGGTACTGGCAATGTTCAGTTTTATTACATCGATTTTCCCGATGAGAAAACGCTGAAAAGTAACATCGTAGCCCATTTTGGCAACTGTATCGGCTTTGGCTGCATTGCGCACCTGGTCGCCCTGCAGGTTAAATTCAAGCACACTCTGGAAAACATCCTGCTCAAAATCAATTCGTTCCTGTTTGATGGTAGCCAGCGCCACTTCACGGTTCGATTCGGCCATCGAAATCCGGCCTTTGCCACGTCCCCAGTCAACAATCGGAACATTAATCCCCACACTGAAACGCTGACTTTTATCGGGTTGTCCGTAAACATCTGCAAATTCTTCCGACGACCTCGACATGCCATACATCGCATAAAGCGAGGTGTTCAATCCGGTTTCTGCCCGTGCCTGTCTTACATTTCTGTCTTGTTCAAGTTTCCGTTGCTGTTGGTAAATAATGTCAGGATTATTCTGTATTGCCTGTGATAAAGCAATATCGGGTCTGATTTGCAGGCTGGGAATTTCATTGGGAATAGTACAGTCAATCACTACATTTTTATCCATCCCTAAAAACGAATTCAGGTTTGCCTGTGCTCTTTTTTCTTCCAGTTGTGCCATGCTCAGGGCCTGTTCTGCATTCAAAAGGCTCAGTTCGAGTTTCAGCAATTCGTCCTGGGTTACTGTGCCCACCTGGAACCGTCCTTTGCCGATTTTATAAAGTGTGTCGGCGTTAGCGTAATTGGTTTTTGCTATTCCTTCCTGAATCTGGGCTGTTACCAGTTGAAAAAACTGGCGGGTCGATTTCATCCGTAAATCTTCACAATCCCTGATGAACTCCTTTTTTGCCTTGTCAAATTTCACTGGTTCAATTTTCGATTTCCATTTTTGTTCGTTGTATCCGTTTAATTCCTGCGAAAACCCGATGCTGAAAGGAGTGGAAGAATAGGAAGTGGAGCCTTCTCCATTGAGGTTTTTTATCATTCCCAATTCCGATCGCAGAAAAATCTGGCCACCAGTTAGTCCAACATTTTGTGTTGCCGACACAGAAACACTGGAATTCACATATTCGCGTAACCGGTATTCATCCTGGTTGGTGTCATAATTATATTCCATGCGGTAGTAACGATTGAAATCGAAAGGGTTGGTACTCAACGAAACTCCAGGCAGTTGTTCTGCTTTATAAAACTTGTATTCCCAGAAACTGGCCAAATACATGTTTTCGTTTCTGAAAGCGTCGATCGATTGTTTGGAGGCAATGTTAATAACATCGTCCAGCGATAATTTGATTTTTTCCTGGGCATTCACCGAACTGAAAACAGTGAAAATTATGAATAGTGTGAATAATATTCTTTTCATTGGGTTGAAGTTTTAAAAGTTATGAACGTAATGAAACTACCGGGTCGTTTTCGGCGGCTTTTTTTGCGGGCAGGTAGCCAAAAAGCACACCCACAACCACCGAAACACCAAAAGCAATAAAAATGCTGAACACCGAAACAATGGTTTTGATATCGAAAACAGCGGTGATAATTTTGGAAAGTGCCACTCCCAGAATAATCCCGATTATTCCTCCTGAAACGCTTATTAATGTTGATTCGGCAAGAAACTGGGCAATGATGTCTTTTTGTTTGGCGCCCACAGCCTGGCGAACACCAATTTCGCGAATGCGCTCCAGTACCGAAGCAAGCATGATATTCATGATCCCGATTCCGCCCACAATCAGCGAAATGCCGGCAATAGCACCTAAAACCACATTAAAAATGTTCTTTGTTTTCTGTTGTTGTTTCAGCAAAAGTTCGGGGATTGTAACTTCAAAATCATACAATCCTGAATGCCGTCTTAAAAGCATTCGTTTAATAATGTTGGCAGATTCGCCAAGCTGTTCGGTTTCTTTTACCTGTACAATTATTTTATCTAACTGATTCAGATTCTTATCTGTGTCTTCCGGTTCGTTGGTTTGTTCCACTCCGCCAATAATCACAACCATTCCGCTGTTACCTGAATTCTGGTTGGCTTTGGCAATTTCGTCGGCTCTCAGCAGTGCCCTGTTTTTAAACCGGAGCAAAAGGGTTTGTACCGGAACAAAGATTTTGTTGTCGGAACTGCTGATGCCCATTTCATCGGAGGCCGAAGCTGTAAAATCTCGTTGCTCCACAACTCCGATTACTTTTAACCAGATTTGGCCGCATTTGATGTATTTGCCAATCGGGTCTTCCTGCCTGAAAAACTGGTTTTTGATGTTATTCCCGATCACACAAACCGGCAGGCCGCTTTCTGTTTGTAAGTTATTAAAACGGTTTCCGGCCGCTAACTTCATGTTAAACAGGTCGAAATAGCTGTTGTCAATTCCTTCGAGTACAACGGGTTTACTTATTCCATCCAGCAGAGCCGAATAGTTAAATGAAATTACGGGTGTGATCTTTTCAACAGTTGGCAGAATTTTGCGGATTGCTTCAAGGTCCAGCAGTGTTAATCCTTTCGAGAATTTTTTTCCGCCGGGTTTGTCATTGTCGCGGTTATTCTGCGATCCGCCGTTTTCGTTTATTGTGAAGGTACTGGGTGTGATGACGATGTTGTTAACGCCCACTAATTTAATCTGTTCCAGAATTTCCTGTTCGGCTCCATTTCCAATGGCCAGCATACTGATTACCGCAGCAACCCCGAAAATGATACCCAACGCTGTCAGAATCGATTTTAAGCGGTTGGCAAAAATTGCCTCAACCGCAATTTGTATATCGTGTAAATAACTGAATATAAACATATCGGTTGTATTTGGGTTATTGGCTGATAATAATTCCGGCGGGCATTGAAGCTGTTGCAGCATTTTGCATTTGTTCAGCTTCTTTTTGCTTTCTGAGTTCTGTTTCTGCTTTTCTGGCTTTGTCCTCCTCTTTTTTCTTTAAAATATCGGCATAAATTTCCATGCCCGAAATATCATAATCTTCAGCATTTTTCGGTTCGTTCAGCAAAACCTGCTGATCTTTGGTAAGTCCTTGCCTGATTACAACGTAGTTTTCGTTCTTTTCTCCGGTCTCAATAATCTGCTTTATTCGTTTACTGCCAGCTACATACACAAACGAAAGGCTGTCGTTGCTGAAAACCGATTCGATTGGCAGAAAAAGTACTGAATCCAGTACTGTTGTCTGAATGGTGTTGCTGGTTGTCATCGCGGGTTTCAGCTCCGGGTCAGAACCGTTTACTTTTATTTTAACTTCGAAAACCTTTGCATCACTGTTGGGCATCAATTGTCCCATGTTGGCTACCGCAACCACTTCTCCTGTAAGTATCTTCTCAGGAAATGCATCAATTCCGATTTTGGCTTTCTGTCCTTTTTTTATCAGCGAAATATCAATTTCGTTGATAAAAGTTTTGGTAACCAGGTTATTCATATTCGGGAAAGTGGCAATAATCGGACTCCACTGCGACACCCGCGAACCAGTCTGAACCGAGCCGCCATAAGGATACTGATAATAAGAAATCATTCCTGCTTTGGGCGAACGGATTATGAGTGCATCTTTTAACCGGTTTATAACATCAACCCTTTCCTGTGTTTGTTTATAATTTATAAATTTTCGGTTCACCTTATTAACCTCCTGTTGCGTTAAGAGCTCGTATGATTTCTGAGCCTGCTCCAGTTTGCGGCTGGCTTTGTCGAGGTCCATTTCAACTTTGCGTTTTACCGAGGGAGCTTCAAAAGCCGATTCTTTGACTGCAATCTCGCTTTCTTCGAGATCAAGTTTCGCATTGATGATCTGGTCTCTCTGGTTGCTCAGTGTCAGGTTCGAGTCAATTTTGCTGTCTTCATATTCCGAGAGTGTTTTTTCCAGATCATCAAGCGCAATTTTCATCTGTTCTTCAACAGCCTGATGATCTAAGGTAGCAACATAATCTCCCGAATCCACATAAGTTCCTTCCTCCACAAGATCGGTAATGGTTAACGATGAGATACGGGTTTGCCGGTCATTCATTACTTCGGGTATCAGAATGTTATCTGAACTTTCCGATTCGAGCTGCCCGGTTGAATAAACCAGCACTTCAAAAGGCCCGCTTGCAACAGCAACAGTGAGTTCGGGAGCTTCATCTTTTGTAGCCCGAATAATAATAACAACAAGAATTAGTAAAACGACTGCGATTGAAATCAGTGAAATCAGCTTTTTGTTCATGGCTTTTAGTTCGAGTTAAGCTGACTATTTAACAAAAATAATGCCTGTTTATTGTGTGAAATGGAGAAAAAATCAGAATAATATGTTAAAAAACAAAAATAAACTAAGATTTTAGTCTGAAAATACCTGCCTGTGCCAGCGTCATTAACAAAACGCCGGACACTGTTATTAAACCTCCCGCCAGTTGGTGTGTCAGTGGCAATGTGTCGAAAAGCAGATACGAAACCAGCAATACAACAATTCCTTTCAAACTTTGAATAACCGATGATTTGGATACCTCGATAAATTTAAAGGAGTAATAAACTGTGAGAATTGCGGTGAATTCGAGTAATGCGCCAATTAAAATATTTTTGGTTGCAACCGGAGAATAGCTTGCATTTTCGCCTAGAATAAAAATCATAACAAACGAAAAAAGTAAAAGCCAGAATGAACGGTTGAGGTTCAGAATCTCCGGGCTTAACTGTTTTACCTGTGTTTTTACAACCAAAGTAGATGTGGCCGCAAAAATGGCATTAAAAAATACCACGCCGGTTCCTTCAATAAAAAAGGTTTCGAGTGTGGTTCCGCCGCTGTAACTGATGACAAACGCACCTGCCAGCGCCAGAAATCCACCAAAAATTTCAACAGCCGAAAATCTTTCATTCAGAATAAAAATACCCCCCAGCAAAACCATTACCGGGTAAAGATTTCCTAAAAACGAGGTAACTGCCGGGTTGGGAATGATATGAATTGACAGGAAAAACAGGGTGGTGGTGGCAATTTCAAGTGTGCCCAAGGTGAGCAGTACATACACCTGTTTGCGGGTGAGATGTGCCAGCTGGCGCAGTTTTTTCGAAAATAAAGCATAAAAAAAACAAAGTAAAGTAACCACCAGATACCACAAACTGCCGAAATGCGCCAGTGGTATTTCGTTGAGTGCGGCTTTACTAAAAATATAAACGTTGGCAAAAGTAACGGTGGCGACAATCGCAAAAAAGTACCCTTTGAAAATGTCCGTCTTCATATCCCGAAATTTGCGGCTAAAGTAGAAAAAAGCAACATCATTTTCTTTAAACCAATATTAACCTTCGGCTGACTTCACTTTGTAGTTTTCAGATTCGATTATCTTTGCATCGAACAATGGGAAAACGGATTCGGTTTCTGCTGATTTTTCTTCAGATTTCCGTCCTCGGACTTCCTTCTAAAATTTTACAACATGTTACCAAAAGTAAATCCGATGAATACAAAAGCCTGGAACAGGCTTGAAGAATACCATTTCAGTTTCGAAGACACGCACCTGAAAGAACTTTTTGCAGCCGATCCTGAAAGATTTCAGAAATACGCACTGAAATTTGAAGAGATGCTGGTTGATTACTCCAAAAACCTGGTTGACAGCGAAATCATGGAGTCGCTTTTTGAACTGGCCAAAGAGTGTGGTTTGAAAGAGGCCACCGAGAGTATGTTTACCGGGCAGAAAATCAATGCCACCGAAGGCCGTGCTGTTTTGCATGTGGCGCTTCGTAACCGCAACAACACACCCATTATTGTAGATGGCGAAGATGTGATGCCCGAAGTGAATGCAGTGCTGGAACAGATGAAAGCTTTTTCGGAAGAAGTGATTTCGGGAAAATGGAAAGGCTACACCGGCAAAGCCATTACCGACATTGTAAATATTGGTATCGGTGGTTCCGACCTTGGACCGCTGATGGTGACTGAAGCGCTGAAACCTTACAAAAATCACCTCAACCTGCATTTTGTGTCGAATGTTGATGGCACACACATTGCCGAAACGCTGAAAAAGGTAAATCCTGAAACCACCCTTTTTATTGTGGCGTCGAAAACTTTTACCACGCAGGAAACCATGACCAACGCCATTTCGGCCCGCGACTGGTTTCTGAAAACTGCAATAGATGAGGCTTTTGTGAAATTTCATTTTGTAGCGGTTTCTACCAATGCAAAAGCTGTTGCTGCTTTTGGTATCGACACAAAAAATATGTTCCGTTTCTGGGATTGGGTTGGAGGCCGCTATTCGTTGTGGTCGGCCATTGGTCTTTCCATTGTTTTGGGAATCGGGTACGAAAATTACATTCAGTTACTCGAAGGTGCTCACGCCATGGACAACCATTTCCGCAATACGGAGTTCAGCAAAAATATCCCGGTTATCCTGGCGTTAATCGGAATCTGGTACAACAATTTTTACGGCGCCGAAACCGAGGCAATTTTGCCGTATGACCAGTATCTGCACCGCTTTTCGGCCTATTTCCAGCAAGGAAACATGGAAAGCAACGGAAAATATATCGACCGCAACGGCGAACAGGTGGATTACCAAACCGGACCGATTATCTGGGGAGAACCCGGAACCAACGGACAACACGCTTTTTACCAGCTCATTCACCAGGGAACAAAAATGATTCCGTGCGATTTTATTGCTGCAGCCATTAACCACAACCAGGTGGGCGACCATCATCCGAAATTGCTGGCCAACTTTTTTGCCCAAACCGAAGCCATGATGGTGGGTAAAACAGCTGAACAGGTGGAATCAGAATTAAAAGCTGCCGGAAAATCGGAAGCGGAAATTACTGAATTATTGCCGTTTAAAGTTTTCCTGGGGAATATTCCAACCAACTCAATTTTGGTAAAGAAACTCACTCCGCGTGTTTTGGGTTCACTGATTGCCATGTATGAACACAAAATTTTTGTACAGGGAATTATCTGGAATATTTACAGTTTCGACCAGTGGGGTGTTGAATTGGGCAAACAGCTTGCCAACGCCATTTTGCCGGAACTGAAAAGTGATGAACCTGTCACCGGGCACGACTCATCGACAAACGGACTGATTAATGCCTACAAGGCAATGAGATAAAGGAGAATGCAGGATAACTCCGGGAGTTGTGGTTTGTAACCGCGATTTTTGGAGCCAAAAAAAGAACCCATCAGTTTTTGCTAATGGGTTCTTTCATTTAAAATGACTCAATTATTTCAGAAAAACATTTTCGAATCGAGCCAATGGCGCCATTCGTGCACGATACAATTCCAGTGTATCGCCTTTCAGAAAGTAGCTGTCAGTGTTTTCAAGCACATCCAGAAACTCTTTTTCAGTTTCCATGTTGGGGCAGGCCATCAAAGTTGTTGCCATCTTTGAAAATCGCAATCGTTTCATTGGCGCCAGTTCATGGCTTCCATTAACCGAATTACAGCCTGCATTTCCAAAAACCCGGTTACCGGCTGATGATAAAAAAAGAAATGCTTCCCGCTCTCCTTCGGGTGTATCAATCTTTCTGCCGTGCAATTGAACTAATTTCCAATAACGGTCGGTTATTATTTCCATTTGTTTGGTTATGATGTATTTATCAGCCAGATTGCCGGTTACAACTTTCCCGTTCATGTCCAGTTTTATCAGCTTGTTTTCGCCAACTTTATACTGGTTGCTTTCTTTGGTGGCATCAACACCATTCAAAGTGATGGTGCTTCCGTCTTTACTCCAGCTGAATTTTCCTTCGGAACGAAAAACTTCGCCGCTTTTGCCCAGATAGCTGGTTCCCATTTTGTAAGTTAGGTCATTGTTGAGCACAATTTCGGTTAGCATTCCTTCACAATCAGCGCACGGAAGTGTGTCGCGGTAGGTACCAGCCCAGTCGAGTGAGTTCTGACTGGTATGTGCAGTCAGATTCAGCGTCGATGTTTTTTTCCCGGTTTTGCATGACATTATGGCCAGTGCCAAAACTGAAATTGTAATAAAATGTAATTTCATATTTATAAAATGTTAAAGGTTAATTTATTGACAACCAAACAATTTGTTTTTCAGAAAGTTCATTTTCTGTTTTGCCACGTGTCAGGGAATCTGCTCAAACTGATTTAATACAGCATTCGTGCCCTGATGGTGTGCGGAATTGCTTTCAGTTCCTGCAGAATGTGATCGCAATCGCTGCTTTCGGTGTCGATTATCACATACCCGATTTCGGGTTCAGTTTGCAAATATTGTGCGGCAATGTTGATGCCTTTGTTGGTGAAAACATAGTTGATGTCTTTCAGCAAACCGGGCATGTTTTTGTGAATATGCAGAAAACGTTGTTTGTCGCTGTTGGGATGCAGTGAAACCTGCGGGAAGTTCACAGCTCCCACGGTTGACCCGTTATCGCTGTATTTCACCAGCTTTTCACTGACCTCAATGCCAATGTTTTCCTGGGCTTCCGAGGTGCTGCCTCCAATATGTGGCGTGAGTATTACATTGTCGAAATCCTGTAAAACGGAAACAAACTTTTCGTCGTTCGATGCCGGTTCAGTCGGAAAAACATCGGCAGCGGCACCTGCCAGCCGGCCGCTTTTTAAAGCAGTTGCCAGGGCCGGGTAATCAACCACCGTGCCGCGGGAAGCGTTAATCAGCAAAGCATCTTTTTTCATCAATGCCAGTTGTTTTTCCCCTATCATATTTTTTGTGAGCGGTGTTTCCGGAACGTGCAATGTCACCACGTCCGAGTTTTTCAGTAATTCTTCCAGCGACTGGCAGGGCACTGCTTTCCCGAGACTGAGCTTTTTTTCAATATCGAAATAAAGAACATTCATTCCCAGTGCTTCAGCCAAAATCGAAACCTGCGAGCCAATGTGCCCGTACCCCACAATTCCGAGGTTTTTCCCGCGTACTTCAAACGATTTTGATGCCGATTTCAGCCAGTCTCCGCGGTGTGCAGCGGCGTTTTTTGCTGGAACTTCACGCATCAGCATTATCACTTCGGCAATCACCAGTTCTGCCACCGACCGCGTATTCGAAAATGGAGCATTAAAAACCGGAATTCCCATTTGTTTGGCAGCCGGTAAATCAACCTGGTTGGTGCCAATGCTGAAACAACCTATAGCAAAAAGCTTTTTGGCCTTTTTCAAAACATCGCGGGTAAGTTGTGTTCGCGAGCGAATGCCGATAATGTGTGCGTCCCTGATTTTTTTCTCCAGATCTGCGTCATCGAGTGCAGTTTTCAGGTATTCAATGTTGGTGTAACCTGCATCGGTAAAGGTTTTTACAGCCGACTGATGCATTCCTTCAAGCAGCAGAACCCTGATTTTTTCTTTTTCTAACGAGAACTTACCGGTCATTGGTTTTTTTAGTAAAAATAGAAAGCAATCGGGTAAAATACAATAGGTTATAAAATCATTGAAAACTGAGTTTTAACTCAGTTTTTCTGTCAAAGCAGCAATCTCTTTTTTGGGTGAGGCATTTTCGTAGAGAATTTTATAAACTGCTTCCGAAATTGGCATTTCAACGTTGTAGCTGCGGTTAATTTCGAAAATGCTTTTTGATGCGTAATAACCTTCGGCCACCATGTTCAGTTCCAACTTGGCGGCTTTTACCGGGTAACCTTTCCCGATCATCATCCCGAAAGTACGGTTGCGGCTGAATTGCGAATAGGCAGTAACCAGCAGGTCGCCCAAATATGCCGAACTTTTAATGTCGCGGTCAATCGGATGAACGGTGTCAACAAATCTTTTGATTTCCTGGATGGCATTGGCAACAAGCACTGCCTGAAAATTATCGCCATAACGCAAACCGTGGCAAATTCCGGAGGCAATAGCCACAATATTTTTCAGTACCGACGAATATTCAGTTCCCCAAATATCATCCGAAAGTGTGGTTTTAATATAGTCGCAGGTAATCAGCGAGGCAAATTTCTCCGCTTTCCTTTCGTCAGTGCAGGCAACTGTAATATAGGAAAGACGTTCGAGCGCCACTTCTTCTGCATGGCACGGACCGGCAATTACACCCATATTTTCAAAAGGAACATTAAAGAATTTGTTGAAATACTGGACTACCAGCAGGTTTTCTTCTGATACAACACCTTTGATTCCTGAAAGAATATGTTTTTTGCTGATGTCTGTTTTTAAATTACCCAGAATTACAGGAAGATAAGCAGATGGAATCGCAAAAATCAGAATACCCGAATCGGCGGTAATTTCGTCAATATCATTGTAAAAAGTAATCCGGTTGGTGTCGAATTCCACATTTTGCAGATAACGCGGATTGTGCCCTGTTTTTTCAAATTGCTCGGTGGTTTCAGGTTTGCGCATAAACCAGTTAATGTGCTTTACATTTTCGAGCACCATTTTTGCGATGGCTGTTGCCCAGCTTCCGCTGCCAATAATGGCAACTTTATTTGTCTTGCTATTCATAACCGGGCAAAGGTAGAAAGAATTTTGGGATTGGTTTTAGACATGCTTTTTTGCATCCTGATCCGACTATATCCGTTTAAATTTTTAATTTTGAAAGAATATTAAAAATGAGAAATATCGGGGGTTACAATTTGCGACCTCGAAGAATTTTAAAAGAATAAAGCAAAGTAAAGATTCACGATTTTAAAATTTACAATGCCTGAAATATCAAGATTTTATGGACTAATTATATTGATGAACTTTAAAGACCATAATCCACCTCATTTTCATGTGTGGTATGGTGATTTTAAAGCCATAATAACAATAGAAGATGGAATTGTAAAAGGTGAAATGCCTCATCGTGCTTTGAAAATGGTTTTTGAATGGATGGAAATTCACAGAGAGGAATTAATTGCCGATTGGAATCTGGCACAAAAAGGTGACGAGTTATTTAAAATTGATCCTTTAAAGTAGAACGGTATGTTTTTGGAAATAACACAAGTCAGTTACATTAATGATTATAAATTATTGCTGAAGTTCAACAATGGTACAGAAATGACTGTTGACCTGGAAAATGAATTAAACGGAAGTGTTTTTGCTCCTTTAAAAGACAAAAACAAATTCAGGAAATTTTCAATAGTCTTCAATACCATTGAATGGGAAAACGGCGCTGATTTTGCTCCTGAATATTTGTATGAGTTAGCAATATCACAAAATAAGATTGCCAGTGAGCCAACAAGTGACTATAGAAAAATAAGCAAGCCTGACTAGCGACCAAAACAAAAGAAACTGGATATTATTACAATAAAGAAAGATTAAACAAAACAGAATAGTTTTTTTGTATTTCTCCTGACTTTCCTCTCATTTTTTGTAAATTCCCCGAACCAATAAAACATAAATTTATGCAACGTTATATTCTTTCGCTCGATGCGGGAACCACCAGCAACCGGGCAATTCTTTTTAATTATTCAGGCGAAATTGTAGCAGTGGCCCAGCAGGAGTTCGAACAGATTTATCCTCAAAGTGGCTGGGTGGAACACAACCCCGAAACAATCTGGGAAACCCAGTTTCAGGTTTTAAAAGAAGTACTTCAGAAAGCTGACGTTAAGCCCGATCAGATAGAATCCATCGGCATTACCAACCAACGCGAAACCACCATTTTGTGGAACCGCAAAACCGGGAAGCCAGTTTACAATGCCATCGTTTGGCAGGACAGACGAACCGCAGATACCTGTGACGATTTAAAGGCACAAGGTCTTGAAAAACTGATTGCCGAAAAAACCGGCCTGGTGGTGGATGCTTATTTTTCAGGAACAAAGATCAAATGGATTCTCGACAATGTTCCCGGAACCAGAAAATTAGCCGAAGAAGGAAACCTGGCTTTTGGTACAGTGGACACCTGGCTTCTATGGAAACTATCGGGCGGAAAACTGCACGTAACCGATGTGAGCAATGCCAGCCGTACCATGATTTATAATATTCATAACTTGCAATGGGATGAGGAACTTTTAAAATTTCTCGATATTCCGGCCACTGTTCTCCCCGAAGTAAAACCCAGCAGCCTGGTTTACGGGACCACGGATGCCGACCTCGTGGGGTACGGAATCCCGATTGGCGGAATTGCCGGCGACCAGCAGGCTGCCTTGTTTGGGCAAATGTGTATCAACCCCGGAATGGTGAAAAATACATACGGAACCGGCTGCTTTGTGGTGATGAATACCGGCAATCAACCCATTATTTCGAAACATAAACTGCTGACAACCATTGGCTGGCAAATTGGAAATGAAGTGACTTATGCACTGGAAGGCTCCATTTTTATGGGTGGTGCAGTGGTTCAGTGGTTGCGCGACCAGATCGGAATCATTCAGTCATCATCTGAAATTGAGGCACTGGCAGGACAGGTGGAAGATAGCGGAGGAGTGGCGCTGGTTCAGGGATTCGTGGGGCTGGGGGCTCCACACTGGGATCAATATGCAACCGGTGCAATTATCGGTTTACGCCGGGCGTCCACAAAAGCCCATATTGCCAGGGCAGCCCTCGAAGCCATTGCTTTCAGTTCGATGGAGGTGATCGAAACCATGGTGGATGATTCGGGCATTGAATTAAACGAGTTGCGGGTTGATGGCGGTGCTTCGGTGAACAATCTGCTGATGCAGATACAGGCTGACGCAATTCAGACAAAACTCGTCAGGCCAAAAATCACCGAAACAACTGCTTTGGGTGTCGCTTATCTGGCAGGTCTTGCAACCGGTTTCTGGCAAAATCTTGATGAGATTGTGCACCAGTGGCAGGCTGACAAAGAATTTGAACCAACTTCTGAAACTGATAAAATTAAAAAAGTAATAATCGACTGGAAACGTGCTGTTGAGCGCAGCAAACATTGGTATGGGGAATAGTTTACTTGAAGAAAGAGGCAATTTGTTCAAAGTTCCGTGTTCGGGTAGCAAATCGTTATCTTCCTGAATCCAGTATCCAATCGGTATCAAGAAACGAGTATCAAAAAAATAATGAGTTATGAACAGGAAAACAGCATTGAAAAAAATAAAGAAAGAGAAAGAGTGGGATGTTGTGATCATTGGTGGTGGCTCAACAGGTTTGGGTTGTGCTGTCGATTCGGCCTCGCGTGGATATAAAACTTTATTACTCGAACAGTCCGATTTTGCCAAAGGAACTTCCAGCCGCAGCACAAAACTTGTGCATGGTGGAGTACGCTATCTTCAGCAAGGCGATATCTCGATGGTTTTTGAGGCGCTGCACGAACGCGGACTGATGTTTAAAAATGCGCCGCACTTAGTTACCAATCTTTCTTTTATCATCCCGAGTTACGATTTCTGGGGTGGACCGTTTTACACGGTCGGCTTGAAAGTGTATGATATGATGGCAGGTAAACTGGGACTTGGCCCTTCGAAACATTTATCGCTGGAAGAGACAATCGAATCTATTCCAACTGTGGAACAGGAAGGTTTGCGGGGTGGTGTTATTTACCAGGACGGTCAGTTTGATGATTCGCGAATGGCGGTGAGCCTGATGCAGACTGCTGTTGACTACGGAGGCACCGTGCTGAATTACTGCAAGGTCGATTCGCTGATAAAGGAAAATGAATTGGTAACCGGTGTTACTGCAACCGACACTGAAACCGGGGATAAATTTACGATCCGGGCGAAAGTTGTGATTAATGCAACCGGTGTTTTTGCCGATGAGGTGATTCAGATGGATGAACCTGGAAAACCCAACATGATTACCCCCAGCCAGGGAATTCACCTGGTGCTGGAGAAAGATTTTCTGCCCAACAAATCGGCCATTATGGTTCCGCACACTTCCGACGGCAGGGTGATGTTTGCCGTTCCGTGGCACAATCATGTGGTTGTGGGAACTACCGATACGCTGATTGAGAATCATTCGCTGGAACCGGTGGCACTCGATTCGGAAGTGGATTTTGTGCTTGAAACTGCTGGTCATTATCTGGCAAAACAACCTACAAGAGCTGATGTTCTGAGCGTTTTTGCCGGTTTGCGCCCGCTGGCAAAACCCGAAGGCGATAAAAAAGAAACAAAGGAAATTTCCCGCGGTCATAAAATTCTGATTTCAGTTTCGGGTTTAATAACAATTATTGGCGGAAAATGGACCACTTACCGGAAAATGGCGGAAGATACCATCGACAAAGCTGCCATGCTGGGCGGTTTTCCTGAAAGGGCCTGTATTACACATCACATGCCCATTCATGGTTTCAGAATGGATATTGACCCGTATAACGACCCGCTTGCTGTTTATGGAATTCATAAAGAAGATATTCTGAGCCTGGGCGAAGAAGAGGAAAACCTGTCGGGTTTTGTCAGCGAAAAACTGGGGATCAGGAAAGCACAGGTTGTGTGGGCGGTACGCAAAGAAATGGCCAGAACTGTGGAAGATGTTTTGGCCCGCCGAACCCGTTCACTGTTTCTCGATGCACGCGAAAGTTTGAGAATGGCTCCGGAAGTAGCTGCAATCATGGCAAAAGAACTGAAACAGGATAAAAGCTGGGAAGAGAAACAGATTGCAGAATTCAATACTGTGGCAAAAAATTATTATTTCGAATAAAAACTAAAAATCATGATGGAATTTTTCGGAGAATTTTTGGGGACAATGATCCTGATTCTTTTGGGCAATGGTGTGGTGGCCAACGTTAATCTGGATAAAACGCACAGTTTTGGTGCAGGCTGGATTGTGATAACATTCGGATGGAGTATGGCGGTTTATGTGGCAGTGCTGATTTCGGGTGATATGAGTGGCGCTCATCTGAATCCGGCGGTCACGCTGGGACTGGCGTTCAGCGGTCTTTTCGACTGGATAAAAGTAGCACCGTTTATCATTGCGCAGATTGCCGGTGCAATGGCAGGAGCCACACTGGTTTACCTGTTTTTCAGAAATCATTTTAATATTACTGCAACTCCCGGCACCAAAAAAGCATGTTTTTGCACAGCCCCTGCTATCAGAAAAACGGGGAGCAATTTGTTCTCAGAAATCATCGGAACATTTGTTCTTATTCTGGCTGTTCTATTGATTGCACTTCCTCAACTGGATTACAATGCAGTCAGTGGTCAGAAAGTGGGAATGGGTTCACTGGGCGCATTGCCGGTGGCTTTGGTGGTTTTTTCGATTGGACTGAGTTTGGGCGGAACCACCGGTTATGCCATCAACCCGGCCCGTGATCTGGGTCCGCGGATTGTTCATACGTTGCTTCCGCTTCCGGATAAAGATGACAGCGACTGGAAATATGCATGGATTCCGGTTTTGGGCCCGGTTATCGGGGCAGCTTTGGCTGCTTTTGTTTACTTTTTGATTAAGTGTGTTTGTATTTAAATTCACCTTAAAACATAAATTGAAAAGCCGGCTTCAGAAATTCTGAAACCGGCTTTTTTACTGTTTTCTGCTGTTTAATTGTTCATTTTATTCTTTATCGCCTGTTTTCACTTCTACTTCTACTTCCTTTTCAACTCCGTCTTTTTTCTCTTTAATGTGGATGGCTTTTCCATCTTCTGTAATAAATTTTGCTTCTCCGTTATGACTTTTAATTTCGATAACTTCATCGTCTTCAAAAACATGAACTGTTCCGTCATCGTGTTTAATTACCTTGATATTTTTTGAATGCCCCGGATGCATTGGAGGTTCGGGGGGAACAGGTGCATGGATGAAAATATCTTCTTCTAATTCTTCACCCTCTGGAATTTGTTTGCGGACAATCGTGATTTTTTCGGTTCCGTCTTTTCGGAGTTTTTTGTCGTATGAAATAATACCCGGATCTCCCAGATCGATTACATTTTTGCTTCGGCTGTGGTTAAACATCATTACTTTGGGAGCATGTGGAACCGGAGGAACGGGTGGAATCATAAAATCTTCGCAATCGTTGCCTTTGTGCATAATAATCATTCCTTTTCCATCACTTTCCATTTTAAACTCAAATTCATGCATCGAATCTGCTGCAAAGTCATTTTTCGAAGTCCATTGAAACGCTTTTCCGCCAATTGTGTCGTCTTCCCACACAAATGGTGCGTCGCCGGTAAGAATTGTATCGATTGAAGTTTTTTTACCATCGTCATCAACCTTTACCATTTTAATATGCCTTTCGGTTTTGTTTTTATGGGGCGTTTTGGGATCCTGAGCAACCACTGTTTTACTGTGAATTATCACCATCAGGGCGGCTACAATTACAACTGACAAAATTCTTTTCATTTTTTCTGTTTTTAATGATTTCAATATCTGACACAAAGATAAATGTGCAATTCCCCTGCCTCTGGTTAAAGCCTGGTTAAAATCTGTTAAGGAAAAGTTAAAATCGAAACCGCTCATTTTTAAAAAGTTATCTTTGGTGCCATGAATAAAAAACTGTTTACAGGGATTGTGGTGCTGATGGGAATTTCCATCCTCGGAATTATTGCCGTGCAACTTGTTTGGATAAACAATGCGGTGAGGGTGAAGAATGAACTTTTCGTCCGTAGTGTGAACGATGCATTGAATAATACAGCCGGTAAACTTGAAGACATTCATAATTTTGGCATTGTTAACCGTTTGGTTTTTCACGATTCGGTGGTTTGGGCAGAAGCTCCGCAGCATGACATCCTCGTGGGGGTTGGTGCTCCGCCGCCGCCACCACCCGATCCGGATGTTGTTTCAGATGAAAGAGATACAACCGGAAATCCGCATATTGTGTTTCGTCATTTAAATCCATCACCACCCCGTACAAGAGTTGAAGTGAAGGTTGATAAAAATCACGATGGTAAAAGTTCATTTACCTATCATTTTTCTGACGATGACAGGGATAAAAATGATGTGATCGTTATCCGGAAAAATGAAGGTTTTACCAATGGAGTTGTTGTGGTGACTTCCGATACATTTCGCACCGATGTTGATTCGCTATTTAACATCAATATTAAGATTGATTCGATGTTGACAACCCTTGACACGACAGGTTTTTTTGTTCCTGATATTTCGAAACGCGCCCACCTGAAAGCCGGTAAGCTGAAAAGAATGGCAAACAAAGTGGTTACCGAAATAGCAGAATGGGATGTTTCGCAAATTGATGTGGAACAGGTAAAAAATGTATTGGATGAAGAACTGCGTAACCGGAATATTCCTGTCTCTTTTGAATTTGGTATTTATAAAGACTCGGTTATGATCAGCCAACTGCCGGTAAGCGATTCGCTGAAACTGGCTTCCAGCAATTTCCGGGTCAATCTTTATCCCAACGAAATTATCCGCAAAAACCTGAAACTGGTTGTCTGGTTTCCCGACCGCGATTCTTATATTTATCGTTCGCTGAGTTGGCTGCTTGTGGCGTCGTTTCTGTTTTCACTCATCATTTTATTCACTTTCGGGCTGAGTGTTTTTTATATTCTTCGCCAGAAAAAGATTTCGGAAATGAAATCTGATTTTATCAACAACATGACCCACGAGTTCAAGACACCGATTGCCACCATTTCGGTGGCTGCCGATTCGATTACCAACGAGAAGGTAATGAGCAACCCTGAAAAAATCAGGTATTTTGCAGGAATGATCAAAAAGGAAAACTCGCGCATGAACAGGCAGGTGGAAGACATTCTCACCATCGCCCGGCTTGATAAAAAAGAGTTTGAGTTTCGCTGGGAACAGGTGGATGTGCACGACCTGATTAGTGATGCAGTGAACGGAATCTCCATTCAGGTTGAAAAAAGAGAGGGGAAAATTGAATTGAATTTCGAAGCAAAAAACCCGGTGGTGACAACAGATAAAATTCATGGCACCAACATTTTTTATAACCTGATCGACAATGCAATCAAATACTCTGTGAATCCGCCAGAAATAAAAATTACAACAACCGAGAAAAAAGACGGGGTGCTGGTTTCGGTGGAAGACAAGGGTATTGGCATGACAAAAGCTGTTCAAAACCGGATTTTTGAGCGTTTTTATCGCCAGACAAGCGGCAATGTGCACAATGTGAAAGGTTTTGGGTTGGGGCTGAATTATGTGAAAGCAGTACTTGAGGCAAACCACGGAAATATTTCAGTGCACAGCGAACCCGGAAAAGGAAGCCGGTTTGAGGTATTTTTACCGTATAAAAAGGAATAAATAATAAGAAATAACGAATAACAAAATCAGAAACTGAGTGAAAACTTCCTGATTTCTTATTCGTTATTCGATATTTTAGATTTGCCTTTTTAGCTTTTTGGAAAAATAACAGAATAAGGAATATCAAAATAAGAAATCACAAACAAGATGAAAACCAATTACCATATATTTCTTGTTGAAGATGACCTGAGTTTTGGCTCGGTGATGAAATCATATCTCGAACTGAATGATTACCAGGTTACCTGGGTTGACGATGGGAAATATGCCTTGTCGAAATTCAGGGCAGGCAAATACCAGATTTGTATTCTCGATGTGATGTTGCCCAATATCGATGGGTTTACCATTGGAAGCGAAATCCGCAGCATCGACAAAGATATTCCCATGATTTTCCTCACGGCCAAAAATCTCAAGGAAGATATTCTTAAAGGTTACCAGTTGGGAGCCGACGATTACATAACAAAACCTTTCGACAGCGAAGTGCTTTTGTGCAAAATCAGCGCCATCATCAAACGGCAGTCAACTGGTCCGGTGCGCGAGGAAGTGATTTTTTCCATCGGTTCCTATCAATTCGACTCAAAACTCCGGCAGGTTGTCCGCGAAAACCAGGTGCAGAAACTTTCGCCCAAAGAAGCCGATTTACTGAAACTGCTTTGCCAGAACCGGAATGAGTTGGTGCCGCGCGAAATGGCTTTGCGCAAAATCTGGGGCGACGATGGCTATTTCACCGCCCGAAGCATGGATGTTTTTGTAACCAAACTCCGTAAATTTTTATCCGACGACCCGGCAGTGGAAATCAGAAATATTCATGGAAGCGGTTTTATGCTCGAGGTAAAATAACCAGACCCTGTAATTTTTAGGGAACTCTGAAAAGAACAAACGCAGATTAATATTCAGTTCAAAAAATTCAGGTCAGTTTTTATTTCTAATTTGGTGGAAAATTAAACCTGATGAAGAATTATCACTCCCGTCGTAAGTTTTTGCAATCTGCACTTGCTGTTCCTTTGGCTGCTTCTGTTTTGCCGGCCTTTTCTGCTGAACCCGGAAATCCGGCTGTGAGTCAGCATTTCGGACATCATTTCAAGCTCAGTCTCAACCTCTATTCCTTCAATTCGCTTTTAATGGAAAAGAAAATCGATTTGTTTGATGTGCTCGATTTTTGTGCCCGGTATAATTTTGATGGTATCGACCCGACCGGTTATTATTTCCCGGGGTATCCCGAAGTTCCGGCATACGATTTTCTGATGAGATTTAAAAAACAGGCTTTTTTACTGGGGCTCGGAATCAGTGGAACCGGCATCAGAAACGATTTTGCCAACCCCGATAAAAACAGCCGTCTTGCGGATATCGGACTCATCAAAAAATGGATTATTGCAGCCTCGAAAATGGGCATCCCCAACCTTCGGATTTTTAGTGGAACAAACACACACGTTGGTTTTTCGCGCGATGAAGTGTTCGAATGGATGGCAAAAGATATTAAAACCTGTTGCGATTTTGGAAAAGAACATGGAGTGATGATTGCCCTGCAAAATCACAACGATTTTATTAAAACCGCTGCCGATGTGGACAGGATTTTCAAAATGGTGGATTCGGAATGGCTGGGATTAAATCTTGATATCGGAAGTTACAGGCAGGCTGATCCGTATGAAGAAATTGCCGCAAACATAAAATATGCAGTTACCTGGCAGATCAAGGAAAACGTTTGGATTGACGGAAAAGAAACTCCAACAGATTTTGAGAAGCTTTTTAAAATCATAAAAGAATGCGGTTATCGCGGTTATTTGCCACTGGAGACATTGGGCGCCGGAGATCCGTTTCAGAAAATACCGGTTTTGCTGGAAAATGTGAGGAAAGCGTTAAATCAAATCTGAATTCTGTAAATTGTATTGCTTTAAAAAATGAAAAAGTTGCCTAACTCATTTGTCATCATATTTATTTTGCTATTGATACTGAATTACAGGGCAACCTGCCAAACTTCAGGGTTCGATTTAAAAGCAGGTTTTTCGGTGCCTGAAATGTATCATTTAGGTTCAGCATATCATTTCAACAACAATCAACGAATAGAAATTAAACTGGGCTCGAACTTTGTTCCCGGCGATATTTATAACACTGCTACCCTGATTTATGGCTGGCATTTCGGAAAAACATCAACATTAGGTGAACGCAAACCGTGGAGTTTAAATTCTTCTTATACGCTCAGTTTCGTAAATAATTCCCAGGAGGAAGGTTATTCATCTTTTATCAATCTATATTTCTCGCGCGAAATTTTTTTAACTAAAAGATGGTTTATTCAACCAGAATTAGGCTGTGCAATCCCTGCATTCAATAATACTTTTATAAAAGGTGAAATGTATGAGGGCTACAATCTTCCGTTTATTATCAAATTCGGATTTAATGTGGGGTATAAACTTTAACAAAAACCTGAAAATAGCTGATTATTATGCTGATTAAAATGCGAAATTTATTTTTCTTCACATTTCTATTTGCTGCATTAGTAACAAAGTCGCAGATTACAGGCAAAGTATTGAATGAAAATACCGAACCCGTTGAGTTTGCAACCATTTTAAACAAAACAACCAATGCTTCTTCAATAACAGACAAAAACGGAGTATTTCAACTTTCAGGGAAAGTCGGTGACTCCATCCGGATTCAACACTTGAATTATAAACCCAAAGATTTCAGGATTAATAAAATCAGTGATAATTACAGGCTGCTGGAAAAAAACTATAGTTTGGGCGAAGTTGTGATTTCGGCCAATTATGCCGCCAGGTTATTCGAATTAAGTTGCCGGAAAACTTACGAAAAACTGAAAGAGGAGAATATTTCGAGAGGTTATCTGAGAAATGTGGTCGTGGTAGAAAAGGATACAACACAACTCATTGATATCGATTTGGATATCGTTCAGAAAAAGCAAAAGAGTTTCAATCAGAAAGAAAAAATATTGCCGTATAAAATTCAGGAAAGAATTGTTGAAAGTTTTCAGGATTCTGCAAAACTGAATTTACGATTGAATATATTCCCTGAATTCAATATGATAGAATGGGATAAATTTGAAAGGTACTTTAACTACTTTGAAATACAGGATTCTCAATTCATAAACCTTTACTTTCTGAACAAAAAATCTTTCCAGGATTCTGTTACCCATATTGAGGTTAAAATTCAAAAAAGTGATTCGTGCCTGCACTCTTTTGCAATGATTAGCAAAAATCGGCTCAAAAATAGAAAGGGTGATACTTTAAAAATGCAAACAAAAATAATCGGTTATACAAAATTTGATTATAAAGATGGATTCAGTTATTTATTGGAAAATTGCACGGGAATATTCCTAACCAATTCGGAAACAGGAAGAAAGGATGTGGCTGTGAATCAATCTTTTAAAGCATACGACAATGGTGCTGCTAATCTTGAAAAACGTCCCAATGGACGCAGAATTTTCGATAACGAAATCACTAAAAGCTTAATCAAAAACAAGTATGAAGAGGAATTCTGGGAAAATGATTCATACCTGGAATATTCGAATTATGATTTTGATAAATTATTGAACCTGAATTTATCTGATTCAGAATAATTAAACATTTAAAAACAAGATAATCTTAGATAATCATGCCCGAATTAACCAAAAATCCAATCCTGAAAAACTTTCAGCAGTACGTTTCAGAGCTCGAAACCGAACGCGGCTTTGCACATCAATCCATAATCGATAAATGCCTTTTACTAGGCGAGGAAGTGGGCGAGTTGTTTAAAGCGGTCCGAAAATCAGAAGGTTTGGCTGTTGATGCCAATTCAAACTTTACTGAAATTGGCGACGAACTCACCGATATTTTAATTTACCTGTGTGCCATTGCCAACCGGAAAGGAATTGATCTTGAAAAAGCATTCAGGGAAAAAGAAGAAAAAAATAAACGACGAACCTGGAATCCGTCGCCGGTAAATGAAACGTAAACAATGACGGCAAATTAAATTGGCATGATTTGATCAGCTTTTTTTGATGGAATAATTGGGTATCTTTGCGGGTTTATTTTAATAAGTTTTGACATGGAGAAAATTATTATTAACCGGCTGGATTATGCCCGGATTAAAAAGTGCATCAACGATGCGCGCCAATTTAAGTCGATAACCGAAAGTGAATTACAAAAACTGGTAAATGAACTTGAATCGGCTGAAATAGTGGAACCTGAAGCCATTCCGGCAAATGTTGTAACGATGAACTCGATAGTGAAACTGAGTTTTTCGAACAACAGCAAACAGGTACAGTTTCAGATCGTTTATCCCGATCAGGCTAATTTCAGGGAAAACAAAATCTCAATATTTTCGCCAATTGCCACAGCATTAATTGGTTATAAGATTGGCGACGAAATTGAATGGATTGTTCCGGCAGGCTTAACAAAAATGAAAATTGAAGAAATTATTTATCAGCCTGAAGCTGCAGGAGATTATAATTTGTGATCAAAAGTATAAAATGAATAACAGATAAAAACATGAAAATCAGAACGTATTCAAATCAAATTGATTATTTTCTGATTTTTTTTATGCCTTCTTTTAACTTTTCAATATATCCAAAGTCAAAACTGCGTTACTAAACTGATTGTACCTATTATTAATTTAATATTCTGAATTGTGTCAAATAAGAAAATGTTCAGGTTAACTACCACGATCATCATTGTTTTGATGATTTTCGGTATGATTTTTTATCCCAAACTCAAACCTCTGTTCATGTCGGGCGAACAAAAAGGAATGCCCGGAATGCCAGGTGCCGGTCGTGGTCAGCAGATTTTATTAGCCAGTGGTTATGTAATTGTTCCCACAAAAATGGATGAACTTGTTTACAGTACCGGTTCGTTGCTTCCTGATGAAGAAGTGGAACTTTCGTTCGAAACATCAGGGAAAGTGGTGGCGATTCATTTTCAGGAAGGCTCAAGAGTTAAAAAAGGTGATTTGCTTGCCAAAATCAATGACAGACCTTTGCAGGCACAGTTGCTGAAATTGCAGGCACAAAGAAAATTGTTGGAAGAAAGGGAATTTCGCCAGCGACAACTGCTTGAACGTGACGCAATCAGCCGCGAAAGTTACGACCAGGTTTCAACAGAATTACAAGCTTTACAAGCTGATATTTTACTGGTGGAAGCACGGATTGCAGAAACCGAAATGCGGGCTCCGTTTGATGGAATTGTGGGATTAAGAATGATCAGCGAGGGCGCTTATGCAAATACGCAAACCAAAATCGTCAGGCTGGTAAAAATCAGTCCGCTGAAAATTGAATTTTCAATCCCTGAACGTTATGCCGGACAGATTACGCCTGGTTATCCCATTCAGTTTATAGTCGATGGCGTTCAGGATACCTTCCACGCAAGTGTTTATGCCATTGAACCTAAAGTAGATATCAATACACGTACCATAGTTACCAGGGCCTATTATCCGAATAAAAATGAAGAATTGAAACCAGGTCGTTTTGCAAAAGTGGAAGCTTTATTGTCTCAGATCGATAATACTGTTTCCATTCCGACAGAAGCTGTAATTCCTGAAATGGATGGCGAAAAAGTATTTATTTTCAAAGGCGGAAAAGCCAGCCAGGTGAGAGTTACAACAGGTTTACGAACAGCCGATCATATTCAGATAATAAATGGGCTGCAATTCGGAGATACATTGCTGACAACGGCAATGCTACAGTTGAGGCATCAGTTGCCTGTTAAACTCGACACGCTGATTAACAACCAAAAACCGGTAAATTAATTTGATATGAGTCTTTCGTCAGTCAGTATAAAAAGGCCGGTTCTTGCCACGGTTTTTTCCCTGGTAATTCTCATTTTCGGGGCAATCGGGGTAACATACCTGGGGGTTCGCGAGTTCCCCAGCGTTGACCCGCCGATTATTTCGGTGAGTACCTCGTATCCGGGTGCCAACTCCGATGTAATCGAGACCCAGATTACCGAGCCACTTGAGCAGTCTATCAACGGGATACCTGGTATCAGAACTTTAACCAGCCGGAGCAGTCAGGGAAGAAGCGAGGTAACAGTTGAATTCGAATTAACTGTTGACCTGGAAACAGCCGCCAACGATGTGCGCGACAAAGTTTCGCAGGCGCAGCGCTTTCTGCCCCGCGACTGCGACCCACCAACAGTTTCGAAAATGGATGCCGATGCAAACCCCATTATGTTTATTGCGGTAAAAAGTCCGAAACGTTCACTGCTGGAACTTTCTGAAATTGCAGAATTAACTTTTAAAGAGCAACTTCAGACTATTTCGGGAGTGAGTGCAATTTCCATCTGGGGCGAAAAAAGATATGCCATGCGAATATGGCTCGACCCGGCCAAACTTGCCGGCTACCAGATGACACCGCTTGATGTTCGTAATGCCATAACGCGCGAAAATATTGAGTTACCTGCCGGCAGTATTGAAGGCTCAAATACCGAGCTTACCATCAGGGCGCTGGGTTTGATGAAAACGCCGGATGAATTTAATAATCTTATTCTGAAACAATCGGGTGACCAATTAATCAGGGTACGCGATATTGGCCGTGCTGAACTCGGCCCTGAAGATTTGCGCGGCATCATGAAAATGAATGGCGTTCCGATGGTTGGAACTGTAATCACTCCGCAACCCGGTGCAAACCATATCGAAATTGTTGATGAAGTTTATGAGAGACTCGAGTATATCAAAAAGGATTTACCCGATGATGTGGGGATAGAAATTGGTTTCGATAATACAGAATACATCCGCAAATCAATCGACGAGGTTTTAACTACAATCTATATCGCTTTCTTTCTGGTTGTGGTTATTATCTTCCTTTTTCTTCGTGACTGGCGAACCACTTTAATCCCGATCCTTGTAATTCCGGTTTCGCTGATTGGTTCGTTCTTTATTATGTATATCGCAGGATTTACAATAAATGTATTGACATTGCTTGCCATCGTACTTTCCATCGGTTTGGTGGTCGACGATGCCATTGTAATGATGGAAAATATTTATGTGAAAATTGAACAGGGTATGACTCCCCTTGAAGCGGGGATTAAAGGATCCAATGAAATTTTCTTTGCCATCATTGCCACAACAATTACACTGATTGCAGTTTTCTTTCCGATTGTTTTCCTGGAAGGGATGACCGGGCGGCTATTCCGCGAATTCAGTATTGTGATTGCGGGATCAGTGGCGATTTCGTCATTTGTAGCATTAACCTTAACCCCGATGCTTTCCACAAAAATTCTGAAATCCCGTCATCACCGGAGCAAAGCCTACGAATTCACCGAGAAGTTCTTTATCTGGCTGAACGAAAGTTACCAAAGTTCTCTGAATACATTTTTAAAAAGAAAATATCTTTCAATTCTCGTAATTGCAGGATCAATTGCATTAATGGTCGTTTTGTGGAAAGTAATCCCTGCCGAAATGGCCCCGCTTGAAGACCGTTCGCAATTAAACATTCGCACAACAATGCCCGAAGGTTCCACCTATGAATTCAATTTGGGTTATAACCAGCAGGTTACAAAACTCGTTGAAGACAAGGTTCCTGAAGGAGATAAAGTGACATCGATGGTAAGAGGAAGCATGTCGTTTGTGAGGGTGGTGCTTGTAAGTCCCGATGAGAGAGACCGTTCGCAGCAGGAAATTGCCAATCAATTAACCGCCGAATTGCGGAAAATGACAAAAGCGAGGGCGATGGTTGTGCAGCAATCGACTTTTGGCGGACGTCGTGCAGGGCAACCAATTCAATATGTTTTGCAGGCTCCGACCATTGGAAAACTGCGTGAAATTTTACCGGCGTTTATGGCCGAAGTGCAGGACAATCCCATTTTTTCAATGCCCGACGTTGACCTGAAATTTACCAAACCCGAGCTTCAGATTGATATCAACCGCGATAAAGCCAATCTTTTAGGCGTTTCAACCCAGAATATCGGACAGACATTGCAGCTTGCACTGAGCGGCCAGCGTTTCGGATATTTTATCATGAACGGAAAACAATACCAGATTTTAGGGGAAATGGCCCGCAATGACAGGAATAAGCCGCTTGATTTGAAATCGCTATATGTGCGAAACAGCACCGGACAAATGGTGCAGCTTGATAATTTTGTGGAGCTCGAAGAAGCAACTGCACCGCCGCAATTGTATCGTTACAACAGGTTTGTGGCGGCCACCGTTTCTGCCGGTTTGGCCGAAGGAAAAACGATCAGCGAGGGGCTTGAAGAAATGGATAAAATTGCCGCAAAAGTGTTGGACGACTCATTCAGAACAGCACTGGCCGGCGACTCAAAAGACTTTATGGAAAGTTCATCGAGTTTAATGTTTGCGTTTTTACTGGCAATTGTCTTGATTTTCCTTGTTCTTTCGGCACAGTTCGAAAGTTTTAAAGACCCGATAATCGTGATGATGACCGTGCCGATGGCATTGGTGGGAGCATTGATTTTTATGTGGTATTTCGGTATCACTATGAATATTTTCAGTCAGATCGGTATCATCATGTTGATTGGGCTTGTGTCGAAAAACGGGATTCTGATCGTGGAATTTGCCAACCAGCGCAAAGAAGCCGGGATGAATAAATTTGATGCAATCAGTTATGCCTCGGCTGCCCGATTGCGCCCGATTTTAATGACCAGCTTATCTACAATTCTGGGTATCCTGCCACTGGCAATCGGGTTGGGCGACGGTGCTCAAAGCCGCGTGGCCATGGGGATTGCCGTTGTGGGTGGTCTTACAATTTCCACTTTCTTAACTTTATATGTTGTTCCATCAATTTATCTCTTTATTTCAAGTGAAACAAAACACCAAAATAATGAACCTGTTCAGACTGTTCAACCGGAAATCCTTGATAAATAATAGTATAATTCTGATTGTACTTCTGAATCTGGTAATCTCCCTGGATGGGAAGACACAGGAAGTTTACGATCTTACCCGTTGTATTACGGAAGGTTTGGAGAATAACCTCTCGCTGAAAGTGGTAAAAACCCGTGAAGAAATTTCGGATAATAATTATACGAAAGGCAATGCCGGTTTCCTCCCGACAATTAATAATGTCAACCGTTATGGCGGTAATCTGAATAATACAACGCAAACATCGCGTGATGATTCAAAAAATACTTCAAATGGTATTTATAACTCTTCGGCAACCGCCAATGTTAATCTCGACTGGATGTTGTTTAACGGTTTTAAGGTGCAAACCACCTGGCAAAAATTAGCCGAACTTAAACAGGTCGGAGAGTTGAATACCCGGATGGAAATGGAGAATCTTGTATCGAAAATTATTGCCCAATACTATTTATATGTTCAGCAATTGAATTATTCGAAAAACCTGGCCTACGCGGTGGAACTTTCGCGCGAAAGGGTCAGAATTGATGAACAGCGTTATCTTTTGGGGGCATCTTCAAAACTGGAGTTGCTGCAATCAATGGTTTATCTCAATGCCGATAGCTCGGTTTATGCCAAGCAAAGACAAAATCTTTTGATTTCGCAGGTAAACCTGAAAAAACTAATGTCGCTTGAGAATCTGGAGCAGGAGATTTCGGTCACGGACTCAACAATTCAGATCAATAATGACCTGTTGTATGAAAAGCTGCTCGAACTTACCCTGCAACAAAATACCAGTTTGCTCATTGCATCGAAAGACAAAACAATTTCGGAACTCGATTATAAAATAATTGCCTCGCAGGCATTGCCATACCTGAATTTATCGTCGGGTTATACCTACTCGCTGAATAATTATGGCAGTGGAACAACAAGGCAGCAGCAGGTGAATGGTTTTAATTACGGCCTGACTTTGGGTGTGAATATTTTTGATGGATTTGAAAGAAAACGCGAAAAAAGCAATGCAAAGATTGCGATTGAATCAGTTGATTTGCAATACAGGGAAATTGAACAGGATATTAAAGCCAACCTGATTAATATTTATTATGCGTACCAGAACAACCTGCAATTGCTGAAACTCGAAGAACAGAACCTGGAAGTTGCACGCGAAAATCTTGGGATTGCCATGGAACGTTATAAACTCGGAAATCTTTCAGGAATCGACCTGCGTGAAGTACAGAAAAGTTTGCTCGATGCCGAGGAAAGACTGATTTCGGCTCAATATCTTACAAAAACGGCTGAAATTTCGCTGTTGCAAATTTCGGGTCAAGTCATGAATTATTTAAATTAGCGGGTAAATTGCACCGATATGTTTCTGAAACACAACACACACCCGTTTCGCGAAGTAATTGAAGGAGTCAGCATGCAACCACTTGCTTTTGGATTCAGGACCAATCTTTGTGAATTCAGGCTGAAAAAAGGATTTTTCATTCCGCCACACAACCATCCATACGAACAAACCGGGTACCTTGTCTCCGGAAAACTGAATTTCAGGATTGGCGAAAAGTGGTTTTTGGCTGAGCCGGGTGATAGCTGGAGCATCCCTTTAAATGAGGAACATGAAGTTGAAACGTTGGAAGATTCGATCGTTCTCGAACTTTTTTCTCCATTAAGGCCCGATTACCTTCCTAAATGATAGTTTCCGGTTGAAAAACCAGATTTTCAACACAGTTTTGCTTAAAAGAAATACTACCTTTGCACCCTCAATTCATAGCTCAAATTAATGGAAGTATTTGAATTTGAAACGGTTGTGGTTGGCAGTGGGCTCGCCGGGCTTGCTGCGGCATATCATTCGTCGAAATATGGGCGGGTGGCTGTTGTTACCAAATCTCAGCTTGATATCAGTAATTCGTATTACGCACAGGGTGGGATTGCAGCCGTTGTCGGAGCCGACGATTCTGCTGAATTACATATTGAAGATACAAAAACTGCAGGCCGCGGACTTTGTGATTCGGATTCTGTTGAAATTCTTGTAAACGAAGGAAGACAGCGGGTTCTGGAACTCATTGAAATGGGAATGGAGTTCGATAAAAAGGACAGCGAACTTGTTTTGGGACTTGAAGGTGGTCACAGCCGGAGAAGAATTTTGCATGCAGGCGGCGATGCCACCGGAAAACTGCTGACAAGTTTTATGTTGCAAAAAGCAAAAGAACAATCTTCTGTCAGTGCTTTTGAAAATGTTACTGCCATCAGACTTTTAAAGCAGGAAAATTGCATTGTCGGGCTGCATGCCTATGATTTTGTCACAAAAAAGAACATCATATTTAAAACGAAAGCGGTAATAATCGCAACAGGAGGATTATCCAGGGTTTTTCTTCGATCAACAAATCCATACACCGCAACAGGTGATGGAATTGCAATGGCATTTGAAGCCGGGGCAAAAATTGCCGATATCGAATTTATTCAGTTTCACCCCACGGCTTTGTTTGTTCCCGGAAAGGAAGCTTATTTGATCAGTGAGGCAGTACGTGGTGAAGGTGCCTGGCTGCTGAACCGCAAAGGTGAGCGCTTTATGAAAGATATACATCCGCTTGCTGAACTTGCTCCGCGCGATGTTGTGGCTTTTAATATTTACAAACAGTTGAAAAACGAGAAATCGGATCATCTCTTTCTTTCGCTGAAACATCTCGATAAACAAGCGGTAATCAATCGTTTTACCCATATTCATCAACAATTGAAAGAGTATGGTTTTGATATGACTAATGATCTGTTGCCTGTGGCTCCGGCTGCTCATTATATGGTAGGCGGGATTAGAACTAATCTCGATGCGGAAACCAATATTTCGGGATTGTTTGTTTGTGGCGAAGCTGCTTCGACCGGTGTAATGGGAGCCAACCGTCTGGCAAGTAATTCATTGCTCGAATGCCTTGTTTTTGGTAAAAGGGCCAGTGAAAAGGCTGCCAAATTGGTCAATCCTGAATGCCAGATTTCAGAAGTTGAACCGATTCATATCGACAGTAAAAACGAACCGCTTTACCTTGAAATGCAAAACGAAATTGCTTCGCTGATGTCGGCAAATCTCGGAATTGTGAGAAATGAAGCCGGAATGCAAAAAGCGGTGGAAAGACTTTCTGAAATAGAATCAGGCTACAATGATTTCAAAAACGAATACAATCTTTTTAAAATCAGGAATACGGCTACTGTTTGTAAACTTATTGCACAGGCTGCACTTGTGCGGCACGAAAGCAGGGGAGGGCACATCAGGGAAGACTTTCAATCTGAAAACCCAGCGTTTGAAAAACACTCCATTCAGCAAAAAGATGTAAATATGCAGTTTGAACCGGTAAGAAAATAAAAACAATGGACAGGAAAATATTAAAAGCAGCTGAAGTTTTATTTGAACTGGCGTATGCCGAAGATATTGGCAGCGGTGATATAACAACCAACAGCATTATTCAGCCTGCCGAAAGAAAAACAGCCGTTTTTGTGGCGAAGGAAAACGGTGTTGTGGCCGGGTTGCCGGTTGCCGAAATGGTTTTCAGGGAACTGGACGATACTCTTGAATGGAATGTAAAAAAGCAGGAAGGTGAAAAAGTGCAGAAAGGTGAAATCCTGGTTGAATTTAAGGCAAGTTACCGCGCATTGCTGACTGGTGAGAGAATAGCGCTCAACTTTTTGCAGAGGCTTTCGGGAATAGCAACAGCTACCCATGTTTTTGTTAACGAAGTAAAAGATTTTCAGGTTCAGATTCTCGATACGCGGAAAACGCTGCCCGGATTCAGGTTACTGGATAAATACGCGGTGAAAACAGGCGGGGCAACCAATCACCGGATGGGCCTGCATGACATGGTGATGATCAAAGACAATCATATTCAGGTAGCCGGTGGTATAAAACCAGCTGTTGAAGCGGTAAAAATGAAAATGCCCGTCAGTATTAAAATTGAAGTGGAAACCACCACGCTTGAGGAGGTGAGGCAGGCACTTGAAGCCGGAGCCGATATTATCATGCTGGATAATATGACAACCGAAATGATGACAGAGGCAGTAAAACTTATCGGGAAAAGGGCAAAAACCGAAGCTTCTGGAAATATGTCGCTCGAAAGGTTGCGCGAAGTGGCGGCCACCGGTGTCGATTTTATTTCAATCGGGTCACTTACTCATTCGGTTAAAGCGCTCGATATCAGCCAGCGGATTATTGATTAACTATGAATCTTGTAATTGATATCGGTAATACACGCACCAAATTTTCGGTGATGAACCGTGGTGAAGTTCTGATTACTGTACCGGTTGACGAATTAAAACCTGAACATATCGGACTATTAAAACACGAGTATCCCGATCTTCAAAAGGCAATTCTTTGTTCGGTAAAAGATTATCCGGGTGCATTAAAAGTCGAATTGGAAAGATTTGAAAAGTTTATCGAGCTTGATGAAAATACACAGCTACCGGTAAAAAATCTTTACAAAACTCCCGGAACGCTTGGAAAGGACAGGATTGCGGCAGCAGTGGGGGCATTCGACTTGTATCCCGAATCCAATTTGCTGATTATTGATGCCGGAACTGCAATAACTTACGATATTGTGAATGCAAGTGGAGAATTCCTGGGTGGAAATATTTCGCCGGGAATAGAAATGAGATTTCAGGCTTTGCATACGTTTACCGGCAAATTGCCTTTGGTAAAAAGACAGTCGTTCGATAAACTCTTCGGAACAACCACCGAAGAAGCGATTCTGGCAGGTGTGCAAAATGGTGTGATTTTCGAAGTTGACAAAGCAATTGATACATTTAAAGATTTTTATAAAAATTTAAAGGTTATTATTACAGGAGGCAATGCCGAATTTTTTGATAGAAAATTAAAAAACTCTTTCTTTGTAAACTTTAATTTAATAGCCTTGGGTTTAAACCGCATATTGGAACATAATGAGTAAATACTTCAAAGCGTATATTGTAATCGGGTTGTTATTGTTCCCTTTTACGATTCTTGCCCAATTCAATAATAATACATCCTCTCCTTATTCAAGATACGGACTTGGCGAATTACATTCCTATAGTTTCGGAAGATCAACAGCTATGGGAGGTGCCTCCATTGCAAGCCGTTACGAAACACAGATCAATCTGGCAAATCCCGCATCCTACACAGCCATCGATTCATTGGGTTTTATGTTTGAGTTTGGGATTGATGGGAAATCGTCCAGGTTCAAAAACGATATTGGAAGTGTCAATCAGTCAGATATCAACTTCCAGTATTTTGCCATGAGTTTTCAGTTCAGCAACGCTTTTGGAACAAGTCTTGGGTTGGTACCATTTACTGATGTAGGCTATAATGTAAGAGTAGAGGAAAATATCGAAAATACAGGCGATGTAATCACAACCTATTATGGTGCCGGTACTGTTTCAAATGCCTATTTTGGTTTGGCTTTTGAACCCTGGAAATTTGTTTCTTTGGGTGCAAACCTGAATTATTATTTTGGGATGCTGAACCGCAATGCGGAGGTTGTTTTTTTAGGAGCCAGCGATTTTTACAATGTTCAGCAATATAAAAGTTTGCGTGTCAGTGACTTCAGTCTTGACTTTGGAGCCCAGTTCACAATTCCACTAAACAAAAATAATGAACTGATTTTAGGAGCTGTTTTTGAGAGAAATCCTAAGTATAACGCCAAATATTCAGATATCACCCAGAAAAATATTTCTTCAGGTTCCGGTATCGACCAGGATACACTTTATTATGCCGAAGAAAAAGACGGAACCATTGAATTTCCTTATATGTATGGAGGTGGAGTTTCATTTGTGACGAAGAATAAGCTTGAAATCAATGCCGATTTTTATCATCAGGATTGGGGCGATGCCAAATTTCTGGGCGAGAAAAGTAAATTTTTAACAGATTTAAATAAATTTGCGGTCGGTGCTGAGTGGATACCCGATAAATTTTCAATCAGAAATTATTACAAGAGGATTGCTTATAGGGTAGGTTTCAATCATGAACAAAGTTACCTGGTTTTTAATGGGCAGCAGATTAACCAGTTTGGCATAAGTTTTGGAGTCGGATTGCCGGTTTACCGTTCAAAGTCAACAGTTAATATAGCTGCTGAATTTGGAAGAAAAGGAACAACAGAAAACAATTTGGTTCTTGAAAATTATGCGAGAATAAACCTGATGGTAAACTTGTATGATTTGTGGTTTATTCAGAGAAGATTTGATTAAAAATTATAAAAACTATACTAATATGAAATCGCTATCACGTATAACATTTTTATTCGCTTTGATTATTTTTGCGGCCGTTAATTTAACAATGGCCCAAAGAGTGATCAAAGGAACGGTTTACATGGACGGTAAACCGGCTGCAGGTATTACTGTTGAGGCCCATAAAGGAAGCTCGATGATTACAAGTTTTGATGGGAAATATGAAGTTACTGCCGATCCGAAATCAAAATACCTGAAATTTACATCGCTGGCTACAGGCGATTCTAAAAAGTTCGATCTTGTTGCTGAATCAATGAACGAAATCGATTTTGCTTTTACAGGGGCACTCCCCGGGGTTGGAGCAGGCGTTGAAACCGAAGTGGCAAAAGGTGATATTGTGCTGAAAACCATAGAAGAACTTTTAAAAGAAGATAATAAGGAATTCATGAGTGAGTACACCATGTATAATGAGTTCTTCAAACAGGGGGATTATAAATCAGCCAAGCCACACTGGAAAAACCTTTACGATAAATATCCGAAATCGACATCCAATATTTATATCCAGGGTGCTAAAATGTACGAATACTTCCTCGAAAATGCGAAAACCGATGAAGAAAGGGATAAATACCTGAAAGAACTGATGGATGGATTTGATCAGCGCGAGAAATATTTTGGCGGCAAAGGTTATGTTCTCGGACGTAAAGCCACAGCCTGGCTTAAATACAATTTAAGTGAAAAAAGAACAAATCCGCTTGAAGGTGAGGATTTAAAAAACGCATTGCAAACTGCATACGGGTGGCTTTCAATTTCAATGGAAGAACAAAAGAAGGAAACAGAACTTCCGGTTATTCTATTGCTGATGCAAACTTCTAGATCGTTGTTTAAATTGGGCGCTCTTCCAAAAGAAGATGTTGTAAGGAACTATGACAAATGTAATACACTGCTTAACCAGATTGCAGCCGATACAAAAGAAGCTGATAAACAGAAAGAAATAAAAGACGTTCAGACCTATATTGAAACTCTTTTTGGTACTTCAGGTGCAGCCGATTGTGATGCTTTGGTAAGTATTTATACTCCACAGTTTCAGGCCAAAAGCAGCGATATCGAATTTATTAAATCGATGTTAAGAAGGCTGCGTCAGGCAAAATGTGATAACAGTGAACTTGTTGAACAAGCAACAATAAAACTTTATGAACTCGAACCATCGGCTGAGGCCGCATTTAATATGGCTCGCGGTTATGTGAAGAAAGACAACATTGAAATGGCCAAGAAATTCTATGAACAGGCCATTCAGCAGGAGAAAGATCCGAAACTGCTTGCCAGTTATTATTACGAGAGAGGTTTGTTATTATTTGCCAAAGAAAGTGCATTTTCTGAAGCCAGGGAAATGGCAAGAAAAGCCATCAGCCTTGATCCTGATCTTTGCGACGCTTATATGATGATTGGCGATATTTATGTACATGCTGCAAGTTCTTTTAATGCCACTGGTATTCAGAAATCAGCAGTATTCTGGGTAGCTGCCGACTATTATAACAAAGCACGGAAAGGTGATGATTGTGCTGCTGAAGCGGCCAATAAAGCAGCCGATTTAAGAAAGTATTTCCCCAATAAGGAAGAAGCTTTTATGGAAGGATTACAGACTGGACAAAGCTATAAAGTTGAAGGCTGGATTAATGAAACCACTACGGTCAGGTTCTGATTTGAACAGAAATTTTAAATTTATTGGTATTGCAGCTCTTTTAACAGGAGCTGCAATACTTTTTTTTGGATGTAAAAAAAATAATATCGAAGAAATAAAGGCATTTTACAGTACCGAGAATCTGCCAAAACTTGAAGAACTTGATTTTGAAACACTTTATACCGATTCAGGGCAGGTGCGATTTTTTTTGAAAGCCCCGAAACTGCTGCAATTCGAGTCAGATAACGGCGATTATCTTGAATTCCCCGAAGGTCTTGAGTTAGTCAATTACGATAAAAACAAAAGAGTAGTCTCCAGTATTACAGCAAATTATGCCCGACAGTACTTAGCCGATAAAAAATGGGAAGCCAAAAACAATGTGATTGCTACAAATGCCCAGGGTGATACGCTGAAGACGGAATTGTTAATCTGGGAAGAGAAAAAAGACTTAATTCATACAGAAGAATTTGTGAAAATTATTCGTGCCGACCAGATTATCACAGGAATTGGTTTTACCTCCGATCAGAAAATGCAAAACTGGAAAATTAAGAATCCGAAAGGAACAATTTATGTATCGCTGAATAACCAGCAAAATCAGGATTCGGTAAGAGAAAATACGAATATGAGAATACCGGATACCCCAATTCCGGATAATCAACCACTTAATTTGAATAATCCTCAAAATCCCTGATATTAACTGATGGGAACATTCATCGTCATAGCATTGATTTTTGCCGTTCTTTTTTCGGGCATGAAGTCGGCTTTTATTCCTTTAAGTAAATTTTACATCGGAATCGGGAAAAATTCATCGACAATAAATACTGGAATATTTCCAATTATTTTCAGCAATAAAACTGCTTTTATTGCATCAATGACAACCGGATATTACCTTTCGTTAGCTTTATTTGCTGTTGGTTTCTCAGAATATTTTTTAACCACAAGTAAACAGGGGAACATCACACCAATGGTTATTTTATTCGCATCGGCAGCGATCTTGATTAACATTCCGGGCGACTTTCTGACCCGCAATCTTAGCCGGATATTTCATGGTTCACTCATAAAGCTGTTCATTTTTCCGGTGACAATTTTCTTTTTTCTGTTTTACCCGGTTGCGTTTCTGTTTACCAGATTACCCATTGTTTTTCAAAAGCTTTTTATTCAGGAACAGGATAATTTTGCCGATTTGCGAACAATCAGCCGGGGCGACCTTGATGAATTATTACATGAAAAAGACATTTTTTCCAATGTAGCCAATGAAAATGTAAAGACCGAAATCCAGTTATTCAGAAATGCGCTCGATTTTTCAAAGGTGAAACTTAGGGAAATAATGGTGCCGCGTAACGAAATGGTCGTGATGAATATCGAAGGTACATCTGTCAGACAACTAAATGAAAAGTTTGTGGAAACCGGGTATTCGCGGATAATCTTTTATGAAAATAGTATCGATAATATCATCGGTTACATCCATTCGTCGGTGATATTTAAAAATCCTGAATCAATCAGACCTTATCTGACAGATGTTCTGATTGTACCCGAATCAATGCCCGCCAACCGTTTATTAAGTTCGCTGATCAGGGAACATGGCAGTATTGCGATTGTTGTGGATGAGTTTGGTGGCACTTCGGGAATGGTTACTGCAGAAGATATTCTGGAAGAAATATTCGGGGAAATTGAAGACGAACACGATACAGTTGATATTCTTGAAAGAAAACTGAACGATAATTCCTTTTTATTTTCAGGCAGGGCCGAGATCGATCATATTAATTCAGTCTATAATATCGGGTTACCCGAAACAGGCGATTTTGAAACACTGGCGGGTTTTATTCTTTTTAACTACGAAAGTGTTCCGAAAATAAATTCAGTAATTGAAATCGGCAAGTTTCAGCTAAAAATCCTGAAAGCAACAAACACAAAGATAGAATTGGTAAAACTTACAATAAAAGAATCGTAACCATACACGGAACTCGTGGATTGTAAGTGGTTTATAAACAAAAATTTGCGTGAAATTTCTACTGATTTTACAAAAAAAATCCAATAACAAGGTTAAATATTTAAAATTGTTATCTTCGTAGCGCAAAAAATTAAGGTAAAATTCGATTAAAAAAACACTGTTAATCAATGGCAACGTTACAAAAGATCAGAACGAGAGCAGGGCTTTTAATAGCAATTGTGATCGGTATTTCATTAGCCGCATTTATATTGGGAGACTTATTACAAAGCGGTTCATCAATTCTTCAACGGTCACAACTCGAAGTTGGGGAAATAAACGGAGAATCAATACAATATCAGCAATTCCAAAAGCAGGTTGAAGAGCTTGGCGAAATTTACAAACAGAATCTTCAGCAGTCTCAGCTTGACGAAAATAACTGGGCACAGGTAAGAGAACAAACCTGGCAGACAATGGTACAGGAAATTGTAATGGGCGATGTTTACGATGATCTCGGAATTGATGTGAGTTCTGATGAATTGTTCGATATGTTGCAGGGAGCCAATCTTCACCCGATTGTTCAACAGATTTTCCGTAATCCGAATACCGGCCAGGTTGATCGTGGCGCAGTGGTGAATTTTTTGAAAAATCTTGATACAAATGTGGCTCCTGAGCAGCGTGCATATTGGCTTTATCTCGAAAAACAGATTGTAAACGAAAGAAAACAGGCCAAATACTCAGGTATGGTTGGTAAGGGTCTTTATGTTACATCATCTGAAGTTCAGAATAGTGTTAATGAGAAAAGCAAGGCAGTGAATTTTGAATACGTTTCATTAAACTATAATACTGTATCTGATAGCTCAATTTCGGTATCAGAAAGCGACCTGAAATCATATTACGAAGATAACAAGAGTAATTTCAAACAGGAAAAAAGTCGCCAGATTGAATATGTTGAATTCCCCATCAAACCATCGGCTGCTGATTATAAAGATGCTGAAGACTGGATCAACGGCATCAAAGCTGATTTTGCCAACGCCACAGATAATGTGCAGTTTGTCAATTCAAATTCCGATGTAAGTTTCAATTCGGTTTGGTACAAAAAAGAATCATTACCGGCTGCTGTAGGAGTGTGGATTTTTGACGAAGGTGCCAAAGAAAATGATGTATATGGTCCTTATTTTGAAAATGAAGCATACACTTTGGCTAAAGTCGATACTTTGGCCATGTTGCCTGATTCAGTTAAAGCACGTCATATTCTTATCAGGGTTAACACGCAGGAAGAATTAGCAGCAGCTCAGAAACTTGCTGACAGTTTAAAAACGGTTATTGAAAAAGGTGGCGACTTTGCTGCTCTTGCATTACAGTATTCAACTGACCAGGGATCGGCTGTTAAAGGTGGCGATTTAGGCTGGTTTGGTCGCGGAATGATGGTGAAGCCATTTGAAGACGCGGCATTTAATAATAATAAAAATGAAGTTTCAATTGCGATGAGTCAATTTGGTATTCATGTAATTCAAACTACTGATAAAGGCAAACCAACACTTCAGGCACAGGTTGCATTCCTGGTTCGCAATGTTACTTCAAGTACAAGAACCGAACAGGATATTTATGCGCAGGCCAGTAAATTCGCAATCGACAATGATTCTCAGGAAAAATTCAACAAAGCTGTTGTTGAACAGAAATTGAATAAAAAAGTGGCAACTGTTCGCGAGACAGACCTTAATATTGTCGGACTTCAGAATGCCCGTGTTTTGGTTCGCTCAGCATACGAAGGGAAAGTTGGTAATATTTTAAAAACCAGCCAGGAATCACCGATTTTTGAGTTGGGCAACAATTTTGTAATTGCGGTTTTGACGAAAGCTACCGAAGAAGGCGAAGCCACTTTTGAAGATGCCCGCACCCAGGTTGAACTGGCTGTGAGAAAACAAAAGAAAGTTGAGTTGCTTTCTAAGAAGGCTTCAGATGCTGCACAGGGGAAATCTGATATGTACGCTATCGCATCGGCTTTAAATACAAATGTAGGAACAGCGGATAATGTTGATTTTAATACATTTTCTGTACCGGGATTAGGTCTCGAACCTGCTTTGGTTGGAACAGTTACTTCAATGGGGACTGGTAAAATATCAAAACCGGTGGAAGGAAATAACGGTGTTTATCTTGCAAAAGTTGTAACCGAAACTCCGGTCCCCGGCGTTGATGCTAAAATGGAACAAACCCGTTTAAGTCAGAACGTGTTTTACAAAGCTTCATCGCAGGCATTTGAATCACAGCGGAAAAAAGCTGAAATCACCGATAAAAGAGCGAAATTCTATTAATCGAATATATTATTTGTCAGAAAAGCCGGTTCTTGTGAGCCGGCTTTTCTGTTTTCAGAAACTTTCGTTTTTTGTTTGATGTTAGTTTTTAAGCGTTAAATTTACACCACTCAATACTGACAATTATATACAAATTAAAAACTATTTAATTCCATGAAAAATTACTTATCAATACTTTTTATGCTGATGATTATTTCCTGCGCAAAACAACCGGTTCAGCCTGTTTTGGTTGATGAAGCAACATTTAAAAAAGAACACGATGGTAAAACCATTGAGCTTTTTACGCTGAAAAATACCAACGGAATGGTTGCACAGATTACCAATTACGGAGGAAAAATTATCAATCTTTGGACACCGGATAAAAACGGTGATTTTGCCGATATCGTGGCAGGTTACAATACCCCGGATGAATATTTGAATACCAGTGAAATCTATTACGGAACGCTGATTGGCCGTTACGGAAACCGTATCGCAAAAGGTCAGTTTACATTAAATGACACAGTTTATACACTGGCCACCAATAACTTCCCGAATCACCTGCACGGTGGTGTAAAAGGATTTAACAATGTGGTTTGGGATGCAAAGAAAATTGATGACCAGACACTGGAACTCACCTATTTGTCGGTTGATGGGGAAGAGGGCTACCCTGGGAACCTGAATGTCAGGGTTGTTTATACTTTAACAAACGATAATGAACTGAAAACCGAATATTGGGCTACCACCGACAAATCAACACCGGTAAACTTAACGCAACACTCTTTCTTTAACCTGAAAGGTGCTGGAAATGGTGATGTAAACGAACACGTAATGCAAATCATGGCCGACAATTATACGCCGGTCGATTCAACTTTGATTCCTACCGGAGAGATTGCACCGGTTGACGGAACTCCGTTCGATTTCAGAACACCGGTGGCTATTGGCGAACGCCTGAACAGCGATCATATTCAGATGAAATATGGAGGTGGTTACGATCATAACTGGGTGCTTAATAAAGCTGAATCGGGATTGAATTACGCAGCAAAAGTAGTTGAGCCAACATCGGGCCGTATCATGGAAGTTTATACCAACGAACCGGGAATTCAGTTTTATGGCGGTAATTTTATGACCGGCAAAGATGTGGGTAAAGGCAAAACTTATGCTTATCGCGGCGCATTTTGTCTCGAAACCCAGCATTTCCCCGACAGCCCGAACAAACCGGAATTCCCGTCAACAATTCTGAACCCCGGTCAGGAGTACTATTCAATTTGTATTTACAAATTCGGGGTGGAAAAATAAGAAACAATTTTCCGTTTATACAGGAAAAGCCATTCCATCGATTACCACTCGGGGAATGGCTTTTCAGTTTTATTTTATCTGAACAGATTCATGATTAACATTGGATTTCATGTGAATAGCCTTAAAAAAGTCTATATTTGCGTGATTTTTAAAAGCCGTTTATTTTAATAGTTTATGAAAACTAAATTTCAGGAATACAAGCAGTTAGATCTTTCTCGTATTAATAAGGAAGTTTTAAAACGTTGGCAGGATGATGATACTTTTCACAAAAGCATCAGCACCCGTGAAGGGCATCCTACGTTTGTTTTTTACGAAGGACCACCTTCAGCCAATGGAATGCCGGGTATTCACCATGTAATGGCGCGTGCCATCAAAGATATTTTTTGCAGGTATAAAACCATGCAGGGTTTCAGGGTTCATCGCAAAGCCGGTTGGGATACACACGGTTTACCTGTTGAACTGGGAGTGGAAAAAGCGCTGAATATCACCAAGGAAGATATTGGGAAAAAGATTTCGGTTGAGGAATACAATAATGCCTGTCGGACCGAAGTGATGAAATACACCCGCGAGTGGGAAGAACTCACACGCATCATGGGTTATTGGGTGAATATGGACGATCCGTATATTACTTACGATAATCGTTACATTGAAACTGTCTGGTGGCTTTTGAAAAAAATATATTCAAAAGGATTGCTTTACAAAGGCTACACCATTCAACCCTATTCTCCGGCTGCCGGAACCGGCCTCAGTTCTCACGAGTTGAACCAGCCGGGTTGTTACCGCGATGTAAAGGACACGACCGCAATCGCCCAATTTAAAGCCATTCGGAATTCAAAATCTGAGTTTTTATTTGAAGGTGTCGAAACGGATTTGTATTTCCTCGCATGGACAACTACTCCGTGGACCTTGCCATCGAACACTGCGCTTTGCGTGGGTCCGAATATCAGGTATGTAAAAGTGCGGACATTTAATCCTTATACATCGGAGCCTGTTACTTTAATTTTAGCAAAAGACCTGCTGGGTGTTCATCTCAAATCTGAAAATGAGGGATTGCCATTCGAAGAATACAAACCGGGTGATAAACACATTCCGTTCAGGGTTTTGGCAGAATACTCCGGCGAACAACTGAAAGGTGTCGAATATGAACAGCTGATTGAGTGGGTAAAACCCAAAGGCCGCGCATTTGAAGTAATTACCGGCGATTTTGTTACGACCGAGGATGGTACCGGAATTGTACACATTGCGCCCACTTTTGGTGCCGACGACGACAGGGTGGCCAAGCAAAATGGTATTTCACCATTAGTTGTGGAAGATATTGATGGAAAAACTCAGGCATTGGTCGATAAAACAGGGCGGTTTTTCTTAGTTGAAAATATGTCGCCGGATTTTGTGGCTGAACATGTAAACCTTCCGAAATACAGCGAGTTTGCCGGTCGGTATGTAAAAAATGAATACGATGGTGAACTGACTGAAAAAGATACTACTGTTGATATTGATATTTCGGTCATGCTGAAACTTGAAAACAAGGTTTTCAAAATTGAAAAGTACGTTCACAGTTACCCGCATTGCTGGCGAACCGACAAACCGGTACTTTATTATCCCCTTGATTCGTGGTTTATAAAAACCACTGCAGTAAAGGAAAAGATGGTGGAACTCAACAATACCATCAATTGGAAACCACAGTCAACCGGAACAGGACGTTTTGGTAATTGGCTCGAAAATTTGGTTGATTGGAATCTCAGCCGCTCCCGTTATTGGGGAACTCCACTGCCGATCTGGCGAACCGAAGATGGTTCAGAAGAAATTTGTATTGGGTCGATGGATGAACTGATGGCAGAAATTGAAAAATCGATGGCTGCCGGATTCATGGAAAAGAATCCGTTTGAAGGTTTTGTAACAGGCGACAATTCAAAAGAAAACTATGAAAAAGTGGATCTTCACAAACCATTTGTGGATCACATAATTTTGGTTTCAGCCAGCGGCCAGAAAATGTTCCGTGAGCCCGACCTGATTGATGTTTGGTTCGATTCGGGAGCGATGCCCTATGCACAACGTCACTTCCCAATGGAATGGCAGGAGCATTTCAATGAAGTTTTCCCAGCCGATTTTATTGCCGAAGGGGTTGACCAAACCCGTGGCTGGTTCTTTACTTTGCATGCAATCGCCACCATGATTGATGAGTCGGTGGCTTTCAAAAATATTATTTCGAATGGACTTGTTCTGGATAAAAACGGCAACAAAATGTCGAAACGTCTTGGCAATGCCGTCGATCCGTTTAAAACCATTGAGGAATATGGTTCCGACCCGCTGCGCTGGTACATGATTACCAATGCACAACCCTGGGACAACCTGAAGTTTGACATTGCCGGTGTTGAAGAAGTAAAACGCAAATTCTTCGGAACACTTTACAATACTTACAGCTTTTTTGCGCTTTATGCCAACGTGGATGGATTCAGGTACACCGAAAATGAAGTCCCCCTTGAACAGCGTCCTGAACTCGACCGCTGGATTATTTCGCTGCTGAATACGCTCGTAAAAGAGGTGAAATGGAGCTACGAAAACTATGAACCAACCCGCGCAGGACGTGCAATTTCCGATTTTGTTTCGGAAAACCTCAGCAACTGGTTTGTCCGTCTCAGCCGCAAACGTTACTGGGGTGGCGAATTCACCACCGATAAAATTTCGGCTTACCAGACATTATATACCTGCCTGGCAACCGTGGCCAAACTGATGGCACCAATTGCCCCATTTTATGCCGACTTGTTATTCACTGACCTGAATCAGGTTACCGGAAAAGAACCTGATCAGAGTGTTCATCTGGCTTCATTTCCCGATTTCGATGAATTGCTGATCGACAAAGACCTGGAAGAAAAAATGGAGCTGGCACAAAAATCGTCTTCGATGATTCTGGCACTTCGCAGAAAAGAAAAACTGAAAGTGCGCCAGCCGCTGGCAAAAATTATCGTTCCGGTTTTGAATCCACATTTTCAGGAGCAATTCGAGGCAGTGAAAAACATCATTCTGGCCGAAGTGAACGTAAAAGAAGTTGAGTTCCTGACCGATTCAGCAGGGATTATCAAAAAGAAAATAAAACCCAACTTTAAAACTTTGGGACCTAAATATGGCAAATTGATGAAACCAATTTCTGATGGAATTAACGGTTTCAGCCAGTCGGATATTTCTCAGCTTGAAACTGCCGGAAGTTATGAATTGCAGGTCGGTACTGAAAAAGTGATGATTACATTGGAAGATGTTGAAATTCACACCGAAGATATTCCGGGTTTGATTGTGGCTTCTGAAGGGCCTTTGACAATTGCACTTGATATCAATGTTACTGAAGCGTTAAAAGAAGAGGGAATTGCCCGCGAGTTTGTAAATAAGATACAAAACCTGCGCAAAGAGAGTGATTTTGAGGTTACTGACCGCATAATGATTACAATCGGCAAGGGTGAGGAATATAATTCAGCAATAATCAATTTTAAAGATTATATTTGCGCCCAAACATTGGCAAATAATCTTGAATTGGTTGATAATCTGGATGATGTTAATGCCAAGCAGGTTGAAATTGATAAAGATTTGTTTGCCGCCATATTGGTTGAAAAAACAAAAGTATAAGATGAAATATTATTGAAATTAGTAATGAATTTTACTAATTTCGGAAACTTTAGTTTTAACTGTTAAAAACTCTTTGATTATGGGAGAAAAGACAAGATATTCAGATGAGGAGTTGAAAGAATTCAAAGAACTGATTCTTGATAAACTTAAAGTTGCACAGGAGGATTACGCGATGTATAAAAACTCCCTGACACAAAGTGATGGCAACGATACTCAGGATACATCGCCAACCTTTAAAGTGTTAGAGGAAGGTGCTGCAACGCTTTCGAAAGAAGAAGCAGGTAAACTGGCCCAGCGTCAGTTAAAATTTATCCAGCATTTACAGGCTGCATTGGTCAGGTGCGAAAATAAAACCTATGGCATTTGTCGCGAAACAGGGAAACTGATACCCAAAGAGCGGCTACGCGCTGTACCTCATGCAACACTGTGCATGGACGCCAAAAAGAATCAAAGGTAGTAAAGGGAAAATAGCTGAAAATGCTCTGCGGATAATTCAGAAAAGTGTTTTCCGGGGGCATTTTTGCTTTAATAAACTTGTATGTCACGTTTCAAGAAATCAATTCTCATAATTGTAGTAATCCTGGTTGCCGATCAGGCATTAAAAATCTGGATAAAAACAACCATGATGCTTGGCGACGAGATTGTGGTTTTTAAAAACTGGTTTATCCTGCATTTCGTCGAAAACAACGGGATGGCCTTCGGTTTTGAATTTGCCGGTGAATACGGTAAAATGTTTCTCACCTTGTTCAGGTTAGTGGCCGTGGCTGGAATTGGCTGGTATCTTTTTAAACTTTCAAAACATAAAGAACTGCCTTTTGGTTTTATTGTCAGTATTTCGTTAATACTGGCCGGAGCTATCGGCAATATAATCGACAGCTTGTTTTATGGTATGATTTTTCAGGACAGCTACGGACAGGTGTCAGCAATTTTTCCGGAAGGTGGTGGTTATTCCAGCTTTTTGCATGGCAGGGTGGTGGATATGTTTTATTTCCCGCTAATCGAAAGCCGTTATCCCGATTGGTTACCTTTTATCGGGGGCAATCCGCTCGTTTTCTTCCGACCGGTTTTTAATATTGCCGACTCGTCAATTACCATCGGAATTTTTTCGATCCTGATTTTTTACCGGAAGTATTTCAACAAAGTGGAAGAAAAAACCGAAGAAACAGACAATGACCAACCTGCCGAAAATGAGAATGAACCTGTTGAGGAAATTCCTGAAGTAAAAGATTAACCTTATTCATTAATAATGGAGTCCGATTTTATTATATACAATACACTGACACGGAAAAAGGAAGTTTTCGAACCTCTGGTAGCAGGTAAAGTGGGGCTTTATGTTTGCGGGCCAACTGTTTATAGCGACTCTCATCTTGGTCACGCGCGTCCAAATATTACTTTCGACCTGTTGTTCCGTTACCTGAAATTTCTGGGGTATCATGTTCGTTATGTTCGAAACATCACCGATGTGGGACATCTTGAGAATGAAGCAGAGGAAACAGGCGAAGATAAAATTGCCAAAAAAGCACAGCTTGAACAGCTTGAACCCATGGAAGTGGTGCAGAAATACATGAATTCGTTTCATTTTAATATGAATGAACTGAATGTTTTACCACCGAGTATCGAACCTCGTGCATCGGGCCACATTATCGAGCAACAACTGATGATTGATTCGATTTTAAAGAAGGGTTTTGCTTACGAAAAAAACGGTTCGGTTTATTTTGATGTTGAAAAATACAATCAGCAATATAAATACGGCAAGCTTTCGGGCAGGAACCTGGATGATATAAAAACCAACACCCGGCAATTGGACGGACAAGACGAAAAAAAGAATTCATTTGATTTTGCTTTGTGGAAAAAGGCTGCACCCGAACATATCATGCGCTGGCCTTCGCAATGGAGCGACGGGTTTCCGGGATGGCACCTCGAATGTTCGGCCATGAGTACCAAATACCTGGGCGAACAATTTGATATTCACGGAGGTGGAATGGATCTGACTTTCCCACATCACGAGTGCGAAATTGCACAGTCAACTGCCAGTCTCGGGCACGAGACGGTTCGATACTGGATGCATAACAATATGATTACCATTGACGGGCAGAAAATGGCGCGTTCGCTGGGAAATTTTATTACCCTGCGCGAACTTTTTACCGGTAATCACCCGGTTCTGAAACAGGCCTATTCACCCATGACCATCCGGTTTTTTATTTTGCAGGCTCATTACCGCAGTACCATCGATTTTTCAAACGAAGCACTGCAGGCTTCAGAAAAAGGACTTGAAAGGCTGATGACAGCGGTTAAAACATTGAGTGAACTGACTCCGGCCCAGCATTCATCATTTGATGTAAGCTCGCTGAAAGAAAAATGTTTTGCTGCATTAAACGATGATTTGAACAGTCCGATTGCGATTGCACATTTGTTTGATGGTGTGAAAATGATCAATTCCATAAAAGCAGGAAACGAACAGATTTCTAAGACCGATCTGGATGAACTGACATCATTTTATCATACCGTGGTTTTCGATATTTTGGGGTTGAAACAGGAACAATCTTCTGATTCTGGAAAGAACGAAATTCTTTCGGGAGCGGTGGAATTATTAATCAACCTGAGAAAGGAAGCCAAAGCAAACAAAGACTGGGCAACTTCTGATCGGATCAGGAATGAATTAAATGATATCGGAATTGAGCTGAAAGACACCAAAGAAGGCGTTGAATGGAAGCTCAAATGATTGAAGAATCATAATAATTGATAATTATCGATTTTAGAAGTTGATAAACTCAAAACATTAAACTTTAAACTCAAAACTGTTATGTTTTCAGGAATTGTAGAAGAATTTGGAACGGTTGTAAAAATCGAAAAAGAACAGGAGAATGTGCATTTTACACTCACCTGTTCGTTTGTTGGCGAATTGAAAGTGGACCAGAGTCTTTCGCATAACGGCGTTTGCCTGACAGTTGTAATGGTTGATAAGGAATCGAAAACTTACAAGGTAACTGCTATAAAAGAGACATTACTGAAATCAAATCTGGGATTACTGGAAGTGGGTTCAAAGGTAAATTTAGAACGAAGCATGATGATGAATGGCCGGCTTGACGGGCACATTGTTCAGGGGCATGTTGACCAGACAGCCGTTTGCACCCGTGTTGACGAAGCCGACGGAAGCTGGTATTATACTTTTGAATACGAATTCGATGTTGAAAAAGCCAAACAAGGTTATATGACCGTGGAAAAAGGATCGGTTTGTGTTAACGGAGTGAGCCTCACGGTGGTAAATTCCAAAAATAATTCTTTCCAGGTGGCGATTATTCCGTTCACATACGAGGTTACCAATTTTCACACTTTTAAACAAGGCTCTGTTGTGAATATCGAATTTGATATTATCGGAAAATACCTGAGCAAACTGAATTCTTTCACCTAAAAGGTAATACAGCGGCAATTGCAAATAAACAATTATGGTTCCACTTTGTTTTGTTTAATGATTAATACAATTGCATGAAACAAACAGCATTAATTACTGGAGCATCAAAAAGAATTGGAAAAGCGATCGCTTTATATCTGGCTGAGAATGGCTGGAACATTGCCGTGCATTATAATACTTCTTATCCCGAGGCTGATGAATTGGTTACCTCGCTTGCAATAAAATACAATAGTCAGATATTCAGGGCTTTCAGAGCTGATCTGAAAAAGCCTGAGGAAGTGGAATCGCTCATACCTTCGGTTTTGCAGGCTTTTGGCGGAATCGATCTGCTGATTAACAATGCTTCGGTTTTTGAACCTGCCTATTTAAAAGAAACGTCGGCGGCATTTTTCGAACACCAGATTGCGGTCAACCTGAAAGCACCATTTTTGCTGATGCGCGATTTTGCCAATCTTTGTCACAATGGAAATATCATCAATTTTGTAGATACACGGATAACTTCTTCAAAATCTGATTTCGCGGTTTATACCTTGTCAAAAAAAGCTTTATGGGAACTTACGCGAATGGCTGCCCTTGAATTTGCCCCGGCAATCAGGGTGAATGCAATTGCTCCCGGTGTTACGCTGGCTCCTGAAGGGAAAGGTGATGAGTACCTGACGGAACTGGCTGAGAAAACACCCATGAAAAAGCCCGGAGGTGTTGAGCCAGTTGTCAGAAGTCTGAACTTTATTCTCGAAAACGACCATTTAACCGGCCAGTTAATTTTTGCCGACGGAGGCGAAAACTTAGGACAAAATGCATAGATAAAGATGGCAATAATACGAATTAAAAATCTGCTGCTCAGAACTTTTATTGGTTTCAATCCCGAAGAGTTGGTAAATAAACAGGATGTAATCATCAATATTGAAATCGAAACCGATATTCCGGAAAAAGCGCTTGAAACCGATGAGCCAGATGGCATTGTTGATTATAAAACAATCACAAAAAAGGTGATTGCGCTTGTTCAGGATGGCAGATTTAAATTATTGGAAGTACTCACCAAAAACATTCTGGACCTGGTAATGGAAGATTCGCGGGTGAAAAAAGCCCGTGTGGAAGTGGATAAACCTCATGCACTGCGATTTGCAGAATCGGTTTCGGTTCAATTGGAAATGGAAAGATGAACGAAGTAATTATTGGAATAGGTTCCAATCTTGATGCTGAAAACAATATCCGGAGAGTTTTGGAGATACTTACAGAAAAATTTGAATTACTGAAAGTCTCGGAATTTGTTAAAACAAAACCAATCGGGATAACGGAACAGCCCGATTTTATGAACGGAGCCGCAAAAATCAGAACCACCGAAAATCAGAATAATCTTGAACACTTGCTCAAACAAATTGAAGACCAGATGGGGCGCGACCGATCAGCACCTAAATTTGGTCCGCGTTGTATCGATTTGGATATTGTTGCATGGAATGGAGAAATAGTGGACAACGACTATTACACCCGTGATTTTTTGCAAAAAAGCGTTCAGGAAATTATTTGAATCCTTTTTCGAAATGATGGTTAAACTGCTGAAAATTCATGGGATAAGGTTCGCCCATGTTAGTTTCATATTTTTTGATGAATGAATTAAAACTGAATTTGGCAAGATTCAGGTTATTGGCTTTTTGCAGCGCCCAAACCTGTAAATAAATGGCCTCTTCATTCAGGTCGTCATAATCAAGTATCCGCTGGGCAATCTTTTCAATACCAGTCAGGTTCATTTCTTTCTGGTAAATAGAGGCCAGGTTCAGTAAAATATCAATTACCTGGTTACCAGTGTAACCACGAATATCATCGAGCCAGGACCAGTGAGTTCCCTTCAGAAACCTGCCACGTCTCACCATTTCAAAAAACGAAACGAGCAGTGGTTTTGAAAGTCCCTCTGGAATTTGGCAAAGTTTGTAGGCACTTGCAAAGTCGCAATAAAACGGTGCTTTCATTTTCATCTGCAGGTACCCAATTGTCGAGATAATCTCGATGCCATCAAAACGCATCAGCAGTTTTCTGAGTTTATTCAATGTAACCGACCGGTTGTTGGCGACTTTATCTGCCGGAATTCCAGGCCACAAAACTTCATTTATCTCATTAATACTGGCACCAATCCCGCTTCTTAATGTATAAATCAACGTAAACAGAAACAGCTCTTTTACTTTTGGAGTAAACATTTCTGTAATTTCTTCACCGCTATTATCAATGGCCTTAAATTCTCCAAAAAGTTCAATCCGGTTTTTCAGTTCTTTAACCTGTGTTTCTGCTTGTGTGAAAAATTGTTTCTTTTTACGTTTTCTGAATACAAATCCGCCAATAATGCCTGTTGTAATTATTAAAAATATGATTGACAGGTAGATAATATTTTGGGTAGCCTTGGATTTTTGATTGGCTTTTTTGGCAGGATGTACATTTTCGTCGAGTGAAAGCCGGTTAATTTCATCGTTTCCAAGCGGACGGTTCCAAATGAAAAGATTGTCGATATACCCGCGAAGACTGGCACCCGATGACAAAGCACTGCCAAGATGAATATCGCCGGTACCTGAAAAAGGCGGATGTCCGTTTGAACCCCCTATGAACCTGCCATTCAGAAATATCGACTGTTCACCGGTTTCGATAATATACCGCCATGCCAGATGATACCAAGTATTGGGTTCTAATTTCTCATCCGAGATATAATCATTTGCCCATAATCCGAAATATGGGTGGCCCGAGCGTAAAATAAGATGTAATCCACGTCGGTAACCCGATTCATAATTCCCGATAATGGCATTATCCCCAAACTCAAGTATATCTGTAAATTTTACGAAACAGCTCACCGTAAAACTGCTGTTTCTGAAACCATACTGCTCCGGGTTTCCGAGGTTGATGCTGGCATTTTCGGGCAACCTGAGCACACTTCCTCTTTTGATATCCTGAACAAACGAAAAACTATTTCCTTCAAACGTTTTTTCGGGCGATACATTATTCATCACCAAGCCGTCGAAATCAAAACTTCCGGTCAGATTTTCGCTGATATTTAATTGATTGGCTAAAATCTGATAGCTTTCCGGAATGGTCATTTCCCCGGTAACGATGATTTGTTCGGGTGTCATTTTAAATCCCGGGGCAAAAGGTGAAAGTATTAATTCTTCGCCACCACGATACGGAAAACTGAAATGGCCGCCGGTGACAAGTATTTCCGGATTTTTCCAGAACACTTTCTCCAGATTTTTACCCGCATTTTTTACGGTTCCTTTAACCCAGGTAAATGAGTTGAGTTGGTCAACAATAAATCCAAAATAGGATAATTCATTCCCCACAAATACAAAATTGGGTCGTTTGCCATATTTCTTCCAGTTTTCGAGCAGAAAATTGATGTAATCAGGAACAAGTGTCATGCTCACTCTGCCAGACGATTTTGTATTCAGCTTTTCAAAATTTTCAACCACCATCAGTTCCTGTGATACTACCTCGATTTCATCATTCGTGAAATTACTTTTCAGAGGCTCTTCGGCAGAAATTACCAGTGCGTAATTTTTTACCGGGTGAAGTATTCTGCTGGTATTGTAAAAATTTCCTTCGGCAAAAAAAATAACTCTTCTGTTGGCCTGTATCAGATATTCCTCGGTTGGCCAGGCTTCTCCCTGTGGCAGATAAAAAATATGAGACGCAAGCTGAGATGCATTGATTAATGAATCGAGCAGGTGAATATTATCATCAAATCGTATAAATACCGGGATTGTTTTTGATACATCATTTTGAATCAGCAAATTCAGCTTTTCTAATAGGGAAGAGAATTTTGTTTGTGTGTTTTTTAAATAAAAATCACCTGATTTCAGCACTATTTCTGCTTCGATTCCCGAATTGTTATTCTCCTGTAATAATTCCCAAAGCGATTCATTGTTTATGTTTTGTGAGTTTACCGCGGATATCAGAAATGTTTTGTCAGCAATATTCCCCGAATAGGAAATGATGGAAGAAACAAATAGCAGGAGGCAGGTAAGGTTAATTTTTAATAACTTAAAATTTGTGCCATTTTTCTGATTTGTCATTCCCCGCTTCTTAATTTCAGATTATTTTCTTTTCAAAAATATAAAAACATCACAAAGAAAGAATTTTTTTTCAAAAAAATAACGTTTGTATAAATTGCAGAAATACAACAATTTGATTGAATAATTAAGATGAAATTAAGTTTCGGTTAACCATCTGTACGACGACTCGTTAAGTTTTCTGTAATAGGTTACCGTTAGTATTACAGTAAAATTTATGAAATGACCGATAAAACGATCAGATTGAAATATTTTTTGCTGCTTATTGTTGGCGGACTTACTGCCCTTCTTTTGCTGGCAATGTTTAATAAAACGCTTGATTATACCTCGACTAACGAATCGTGCAGCGCCTGTCACGTTCATCCTCACGCCGACGCTACCTGGAAACTTTCATCACATCATAACACCCGCACCGGTGTTTCAATTAATTGTGTCGATTGTCATCTTCCTCCCAAGGAGCAAAACTTTAAATATATAACCCGGAAAGCCTATCATGGATTTCATGATTTGTATGTTTACATGACCAAAGACTCGTCTGAAATTGCCTGGTCGGATAAACGATCAATGGAAGCTGCCAAAAGGTTTGTTTACGAAGATGGTTGTAAAAAATGCCATACAAACCTGTTTCCTGCAACATTAAATGCACTGGGTGCCGAATCGCACTTAAAATATATGCGTAATCCTGAGAATACTTCCTGTTTACAGTGTCATTTGGACGTGGGGCACTACAGGGGTAAAAAGGGTTTAACAGTAACCGATGAAATCACCGGTTCAAAAGAGATTTTTACTTCACCGGCCAATGTCGAAGGATTCAAAACTTTTGATGAAAAAATTCCAGGAACTTCAGTTTCCTTTAAAATGGTGGCTGTTCCGGGAGGGCAGTTTGTAATGGGAACTCCGGCTGATGAACCTTTCCGGAATGCCGATGAAGGACCACAAATTAATGTTAAGGTTGACAGTTTCTGGATGGGGGAAATTGAAGTTTCGTGGAGCGAGTATCTTGCATTTTTCAGTGCTACCAGTTCGCAAGGACGAAAAGAAGCAGTAATTGAGGAATCAACCGATGATCTTGACGCTATTTCGGGGCCCACACCGCCTTGGGGAGCTCCCGATCAGGGCTGGGGAAAAGGAACTTTCCCGGCTATTACAATGAGTCACCACGCAGCAGTTACCTATTGCCGCTGGCTCAGCCAGGTAACCGGAAAAAAATACCGCCTGCCCACCGAAGCAGAATGGGAATATGCTGCCCGTGGCGGCACAAATACACCTTTCTTTTTTGAAGGATCGCCGGAGCACTATGAAGCTACAGGCTTTTTCAAAAGACTTTTCGGAGCCGATACCACAACGATCAATTCCTACGTGATTTATTCCGAAAACAGTCCGTCAAAAACACAGGACCCGTCAAAGGTGAAAGCCAATCCGTTTGGTTTGAAAAACATGTTGGGCAATGTTTCTGAGTTTTGTCTTGATTTTTACGATCCGGCAGTTTATTCAAAGTATCCGAAAGGAGTTGTAAACAATCCGCGTGGACCAAGAAACGGGATGGAATACGTTGTCAGAGGTGGTGCCTATAATTACAGCGCAAAAGATTTGCGTGCCGGACGACGCGAGTTTACGCGAACAAAAGAATGGCTGGTTACCGATCCACAGATTCCGAAAAGTATCTGGTGGTACTCCGACAGCAAAAATGTTGGTTTCAGGGTGATTTGCGAGTATGATAAAGAATTAGTAAAAACCGAAAATAAATAACATAAGAACCATGAATGAAAATCAGTTTTCCCGCAGGAATTTTCTTGGCAAGTCGGCAATAATAGGGGCTGCCGGGATCATCGGGATGAATGCTTTGACATCATGTGCAAAAAAAGTACAGGTTGTAGATTATGCTTTTCCTCCCGAATTGGATAAAGCGCCTGATGGACAGAAATTGAGGGCAGGTCTTGTGGGATGCGGAAACCGCGGAACCGGGGCAGCTTTAAATTTCCTTTCAGCCGGAAACGATTTGGAATTGGTGGCTCTTGCCGATGTTTTTGAGGACAAAGTATGGGATTGCCGAAATAAACTCAGCAAACAAAAAGTGGAAGTTCCGGAGAAAAACTGTTTCTGGGGATTTGATTCCTACAAAAGCCTGCTGGAAGTGGATCTGGATGTAGTGATTTTGGCTACTCCGCCACATTTCCGTCCGGCTTATTTCGACGCTTGTGTTCAGGCCAAAAAACACGTTTTTATGGAAAAACCTGCCTGTGTCGATCCGGTTGGGGCCCGTCAGATTATTGCAACTGCAAAAAAAGCGGAAAGTCTCGGCCTGTCGGTTGTTACCGGAACACAACGCCGTCACCAGCGCGATTATCTTGAAACCTACAAACAAATTGCTTCGGGAGCCATTGGGCAGATTACTTCGGCAAAAGCCTGGTGGCTGCAGAACCATGTGTGGTTCCGCACCCGCGAGGAAGGCTGGACCGATATGGAATATATGCTCCGCAACTGGAATAATTTCTGCTGGTTGTGTGGCGATCATATTCTGGATACCCACGTGCACAACATTGATGTAATCAACTGGTTTCTTGGAAAACATCCGGTTGAAGCCATCGGTTTTGGCGGCAGGGCCAGAAGACTTACCGGTGATCAGTATGATTTTTTCAGTATTGATTTTGATTATGGCAATGGCGTTTTCTCTCACAGTATGTCGCGTCAGATTGACGATTGCGCCAATACGCTCGGCGAATTGATTGTGGGTACCGAAGGCTATACCAATTGCAAAAATACGGTTTACAATCTCGATGGTTCGGTTAAATGGAAATATGATTATCCCAAAGATAAGGAAGGAAAATCAACTGAAGTGGTGGCTGTTTCTCCTTATGTTCAGGAACATATCAGTTTGGTGACAGCCATCAGAACGAATAAACCGGTGGTGGAAGCCGAACGGACTGCAATTTCAACCTTAACAGCAATTATGGGAAGAACTGCGGCTTACACCGGGCAGAAAGTTACGTGGGATGAAATGATGAATTCGACCATGAAACTGGGGCCTGAAAAATATGAAATGGGGCCGGTAGCCATGGAATTCCCGGTTCCGGTTCCGGGATCACAACACAAAGAATAAGAAAATGATTTCCGTTGTAATACCACTATTAAACGAAAGCAGCCTGGTATCAGACCTGATACGGGAAACAGCTGAAAATCTTCAGCTGACCGGGGAAGCTTATGAAATTGTGTGTGTTGACGACGGAAGTACCGATAATACAGTTCAGAAATTATTAGTGTTCAGAAAACAGGATCAGAATGTTAAAATTGTTTCGCTTTCAAGAAACTTTGGATTGCAGGCTGCCTTAACTGCCGGACTCGATTTTGCCAAAGGCGATTATGTAATTATGATGGACGGCGATTTTCAGGACCCGCCCGAAATGATTCCTGATTTGTTCAACAAAATCAAAGAAACCGGGGCCGATATTGTTACGGCTGTGCGCGAGCAGCGAAACGAAAAATTTTCGCGGCGCCTTTACACTGAAATATTTCACAAAGTTTTCAGCAGTGTAAGCGAAAGCGAGCAGATTGCGCAATCGGGCAATTTCAGTATTATGAGCCGGAAGGCGCACCAGGCAATCCTGAAATTCTCCGAACGAAACCGCTACTTGCCTGGAATCCGGAATTTTGTGGGATTTAAACAAGAGGTGATTATGTACGATCGCCCCGAACGTTTGAGCGGAAAGGCAAAAATGAGCCGGAAAAAGCTGTTTGCACTGGCTGCCGATGCCATTTATTCTTTCTCCAAATGGCCGATCAAAGCCTGTCTTTATTTCGGGTTATTGGGGATTTTTATTTTTCTGGCGGCCATTGTTTACACCTTTTTCTCAAAAATCATGGGATTGGCGCCCATTGGCTGGTCGTCAATGTTTCTGGCTGTGAGCTTTTTTGGCTCGGTACAGCTTACTTTCCTGGGTTTGATAGGCGAGTATGTTTACCGGATTTTCAAGGAGGTACAAAACCGCCCGGTTTATATTGTAAAAGAAGTGTATGAATAAGCTGAAAGACATATTCACCGGCAGGAATACTTTTGCAGCAAGTCTTTTGATGGCTGCAATCATCCTGTTATTTCTCGCGCCCCGCGCAGCGGTGAATGTGGATGAACAGCTTCATTATCCGCACGCCCAAAAAGTGGTAAACTGGTATTTTACAGGCGGAGCCGATAAAACATGTCTCGACACCCCGGTTACCAACCTGAAATACTACGGACAATCGGTGGATAATTTTACAGCCCTGATCAACCGGGTTTTTCAGATCGATAACGAGTTTATGGCACGTCACTTTACCGGAGCTTTCTTTTTCTGGGTGCTGTTACTTTTTGCAGGGTTAACCGGAAAACAACTGACCGGTTCTTATTATGTTTCGGCATTGATTGTGGTTTTTATGCTGGCAACTCCGCGGCTTTTCGGACAAGCATTCGGCAACCTGAAAGACATCCCGTTTGCAGCCGGGTACCTGGCAGCCATCTTTTTTATAATTAAGTATGTTCAGCAACTGCCGGAGCCACGCTGGATGACAGCAGTGTGGCTGGGTTTGGCAATTGCCTTTACCAATTCAGTGAGGATTGGCGGACTTGTTTTGTTCGGCTTTTTGGGAGTTGCTATTTTGTTGATGATTCTTTTGAAACCTTTTTTACTTAAACAAATATTTTCAACTAAATCTAATTTTGTAAGGTTATCGGGCCAGATGCTGACAGTTGTGCTTACCGGTTATTTTGCCGGATTGGTATTCTGGCCCTTTGCCTTGCAGAATGTTTTTGTCAATCCTTTTGAAAGTCTCCGTGTAATGGAGCATTACAAAGTCAGCATCAGGCAGGTATTTGATGGAGAATGGTTGTGGAGCACCCAACTTCCCTGGTATTATTTGCCGAAATGGCTGCTGATTGCAACGCCCGGATTCCTGTTAACGGGGTTCGCGGTTTTTTCAGGCCTTTTTTTCTATCAACTTAAAACCAACAGAAAACAACTCTTCACAGAGTTGTTTTTGTTTTTTACTCTCCTGTTCCCGGTAGTTTATGTAATAATAATCGGGGCAAATCTATACAGCGGATACCGGCAAATGCTCTTTGTGATTCCGGTTCTGGCCATTCTTGCTGCATTGGGTTTTTATAAACTGTTTAACCTTTTAAAAAACAGGTTTTTGATTGCTGGTGTTGCGGTGGCACTGTTTATCATGGTTTTAATGCCTGTAAAACACCAGGTTCAGACATTTCCGGTTGATTACGTTTACTTTAACCAGCTTTCGGGCGGGAACCAAAAAGCCTGGTCGGAATATGAGTACGACTATTATTTTCATGGCGTGAAAGAGGCGGCGGAGGATCTGATTGCGCAAACAGGAGGCAATCCTGTAATTGTTGCTTCCAATTCCAATCTTTCCAACTATTTCGAAAAACTGCCCAATTTTTCTTTCCGTTTTGTACGTTTTTTAGAACGTAGTTCCGAAGACTGGGATTATGGAATTTTTGGCGTCAATTACATTCATCCTCGGTTATTGAAATCGGGAAAATGGAAATCGGCCCAAATCGTAAAAACGTATTATCACCAGGGAAATCCAATTGTGGTGCTGATGAAAAGAACCGATAAATCAGATTTTGAAGGAACAAAACTTACAGATTCAGGCAATTATCCTGAAGCAACAGAATTGCTTGAAAAAGCGCTGAAAGCGGATGAAAACAATGTGTGGTTGATTTCATATTTGGCAAAAATTTCGCTGAAGCAGAACGATTTTGAAAGTTTTAACAGATATTTGCAGCAAGGCCGGTTGGTTTACCCGGAATACGAACCGTTCTTTTTATTGGAGGCGCAACAACTTTTTAACAGCGGAAAACTCAATGAGGCAAAATCGGTTCTCGATAAAGTGCTGACCATTAATCCGTATTATAATGTGGCGGCTTCGATGTTGAATGAGGTAAATAAAAAACTGAACGATAATAAATTACAATAACTTAAAAAGAAAATCGAAATGAAAAGAGTAAAAAATCTGATGGCAATTATCGCATCACTTATTTTAAGCATTCCATTTGTTGCATCGGCCCAGGACGGCGGAACCTACATCGACAGCCTGAATGTTCAGGACAGTTCGTACATGCAACCGCTCACCACAACTACCGAGCAGTCATCGTCAAACAGCACCACAATTATTATAATTGCGGCAATTGCTGTGGTTGCTGTGGTTGCGTTTTTAATTATTAAAAAGAAAAAGAAATAAGAACCAATAGTTAGTTTGGGAAAAACCTGTCTTTTTTGGAGGGCAGGTTTTTTTATTGGCTTTTCGGGCAAAAGGTTTTATTTTTAGTCGATGGATAAAAATTTCAGCATAAACGAAAAGATCAGGTCGAAAGCCGTTGAACTGGGTTTTCATAAGTGTGCCATTTTACCTGTTGCCCGTTTAGCCGAAGAAGAACCCCGTTTTCAGCAATGGCTTGAAAAAGGCTTTCATGGCGAAATGAGTTACATGAAGAGGAATACCGAAATGCGGCTCAACCCTGCAAAACTGTTTGACAATGCCAAATCCATTATTCTTGTGCTGCTTAATTATTTTCCATCCAAAACACAAACCGACCCCGATGCGCCTGTCTTGTCGAAATACGCTTATGGAATCGATTATCATTTTGTTTTAAAGGACAAACTCAAAGAGCTGCTGGAGTTTATTCAAAAGGAGATTACTCCCTGCACAGGCCGTGTTTTTACCGATTCGGCACCGTTACTGGAACGTGCCTGGGCAAAAAAGGCTGGCTTTGGATGGATTGGCAAAAACAGCAACCTGATCACCACCGAACAGGGAAGTTTCTTTTTTATAGGGGAATTGCTGGTGGATGTTGAACTTCCGTATGATAACCCGCGGATTGTGGCCGACCACTGTGGCAAATGTACCCGTTGCATTGATGCTTGTCCTACAAAAGCCATTGTTGCCGACAAAGTGGTTGATGCCCGGCTTTGCATTTCCTATCAAACCATTGAATTGAAAGGCGATCTCGACAAAAACCTGAAGGGGAAATTTGAAAACCGCGTTTTTGGCTGCGACATTTGCCAGGATGTTTGTCCATGGAACCTGAAATCGGAGCCACACACAATATCGGAATTTACTCCGAACGAAAAATTGCTCACCATGTCCGGCAATGATTGGCTTGCAATGGATCAGCCGGCATTTGCTGAACTGTTCAGAAAATCAGCGGTGAAACGAGCTGGTTTTGCAGGCCTCAGACGAAATCTTGAATTTATTCAGAATCATGGCGGTGAACAAAGTTTATGAGTTTGAAGCCATCCTGAAAAAAGGTCCGCAACCGGGATTATATGCCGATTTTCCGTTTGATTGCCATCATGAATTTGGTTTAAGAAATACAATTCCGGTGAAAATCAACATGGAAGGGTATGCAACCGAAATGAACCTCAGACCTGCAGGAAAGGGAAAACACTGGCTGCAATTCAAAAAAGCAATTACCGATGCCATTGGAAAAACGGAAGGTGATTCCGTAAAAATCAGGCTTGAAAAAAATGATAATCCCCGTGAAATCAAAGTCCCCGATTATTTACAGTGGCTGCTTGAAAACGATCGGGAAATGATGAAGGCATTTGTAAAATCATCGGCTTCGGTAAAAAAATTCTGGGTGGGCTATATCGAAGAAACAAAAAACGAAGACGCCAAAGTAGATCGGATCAATCATTTTTTCAGGTATCTAAAGACTCATTATACGGGGTAAATTGTATTGTGAAGTTCTGTTGAGGATTATTTTTTGTTATCAGGTAATCCGGGCAGTTGAAAATTTCAGTGTTGGAGGACTTATTTTTGCGGGAATCCTGCAAGCGCATCCGACATCCGGAACATTGCCAGTTGAGAATTATTGAATTATAAATAAAAAGATATAACAAAAAATTCCCGGTAACCAACCGAAAGATTTGTTACCGGGTAATTGTGGAAAGTACCTCAAAAGTTGGTAAAATAATGTACAGGAACAATTGGTTTTTACTCTTTAATAATCAGGTGCCATTTAAAGCGGATTCATATACCAATCTCTTGCTGATTTTCCTCCCGATTCAGCCCATTCCCTGAATTGTGGATAAATTTCAGTAATCGAAACTCTTTCCGGACTCGGTTTGAATGATTTTGCGATAAACTCAATACCCCACGGGTGATTGTCTTTTGTACGATAAAATGCACTGGTTCCGGTCAGCGGATAAACAAAACCAGATCCTGAGCTCCATTGCCAACTGGCAGGAGAAGCATCGTCTTTTGTTTTGAAAAGACTCATATTTTCACTTTTGGTGGGAGGTGCACCAAATGGCCGGATTTGTTGTGAGTAATTTTCAGTTCTGAATAAATAAGGTACAAATGCAAAATCCTTTATCGATTTTTCTTTGATCTTCATTGTAAATTTCAGCTCAGTTTTCCCAACTTCCTGAACTTTTCTGAAAAGTATCACACCGTTTGCAACGGCATCATCTTTAACAGCCATCCCGTTTATTTCTGTTATTACATCATCGAGATAGGAAAGCTTAGCCCCATTTGCTTCAAGAAGCTCGTAACCCAGCCCGATTCCCATACCGGCACCAATGTTTTCGATTTTACAATCACCCGAAATTTCAGTGATATAATTGCTTTTTCCACGAACCCAATACAAGGTGGTTTTTGCCACAATGTCGTTAAAATCATAGTCTCCTTTCGATGGCCAGAGGTCTTCGAAAACGATGTAAGTATCACTTGAATACCCAAGGTTCATGGCACTTTTTAGCTGACCTGAACCCCGGATCGGGATAACTGCCGAAACATCCGGATTGGTTGGATCAGCATCAAACTGGTCAAGCAGAAGATCATTGTCAGCATCGGTTCTGTTGAGCAGAAGTGCCGACAAATTGGGCAAATTAAAATCAGCTTTTGTCTGATCGATGGTAACTTCCATTACGTCGTTTGTGGCAGCCAGGTATAATTTGAGTTTTTCGGTTACGTTCGGGATTCTGACCGAGAAATCAGCTTTACCGTCAATGATGGTAAGTGCATCCAGCAGTTCATTGTCACTATTGCAAAGCAGCACAAGCGTGTTGTCAAGCTTTTTGGATACAGAACTGCCCGATTTAATGGTTACATTAATCTGGTGTCTGATAATGGTTGTCCAGTTAAAATCAGAGGGAACTTTGCCAACAAAGCTTGTTTCCTCTTCAATTGGCTGGATTTCGTCGATTTTATCCGCCAGACATCCGGATAAACCGAATAGTACCAGAATGATTACAAGTGCTTTCATGATTCCCCAATTTTAAATTCCAATTTCGGTAGAAATGTACAGTGAAACGGGGAGAAAAAATATATAACTACCTGTTTTGCAGCAATCAGGAAGTCGAAAATCAGCAAATTGCACCCCTGTTCTAAGTATTTTGGAAGGAGTTTCTCAGTAATTATGAAGTTTGCACCCAAAACTGCAGAAAATGATGGTTTCGAAGACCTGTAACCTTGCTGAAAAAGAAGAATTTAAAAAGGGGAATTCACATTGCCAAAATCCTGCTGAATATGTTTTTTGAACTGTTAAAAGTTGATTTTGTATTATTCCAGTGCCTGGCTGATATCGGCAATCAGGTCGCCCGCATTTTCAATCCCCACCGACAGACGCAACATCGTATCCCTGATTCCTGCCTCGTTTCTTTCAGTTTCTGTGAACTCGCAATAAATCGTGGAATGCGGATGAATAATCAATGATTTGTTGTCATTTAAATTGGTAGCCCTTCTGATGATTTCAAGCTTGTTCATAAAGGAAAAACAGGCCACTTTGCTTTCAAGGTCAAAAGACAGGATGGTTCCGGGAATACCTTTGAACTGTTTTTTTGCCAGCAGGAACTCAGGATTATTTTCCAACCCAGGATAATCGACCCTTATTATTTTTTTGTGCGTCTCCATAAATTTTCCGAGCGCCATGCAGTTTTCATAACAACGCTGTACCCTGATTTCAAGAATATCAATCCCGTGAATCATCAGTTTCGCGGTTTGAGATGTCATACCAGACCCGGTATTCCGGTAAATGTTTTTCCGCAAGCGGGCAATAAAAGCACCTTTTCCAAATTTTGCACTGTATTTTGTTATGCAGGGATTTAGATTCCAGTCAAAATTTCCATGATCGATAATTATGCCGCCAAAGGCAGTTGCACCACCCGACAAATATTTGGTTGCCGACAAAACTTCAATATTCACACCCTGTTTGCCGGCCTCAAAAACATTGGGTGGCGTCATCGTGCTGTCGCAGATCAGCAAAATGTTGTGTTTCCGTGCAAGCGCCGAAAGCATTTCAATGTCGGCAATGTGGAGTTGCGGATTGGTGATGGTTTCAAAATAAATGGCCCTTGTGTTTTTATCGATCAGTTTTTCGATTTCTTCAGGGGAAACTAAGTCTGAAAACCGCACTTCGATGCCCAGATCGGCAAAAGTCTGGTTAAACAGCGCGTAGGTATGGCCAAAAAGCTGGTTCCCCGAAATAAAGTTTTCGCCCGATTTGCAAACCGAAAGCATCGTGTCGGCAATAGCTGCCATCCCCGAACTGACTGCCAGCACACCAAAACTGCCGGTCAGCGTTCTGATTTTTGTTTCAAGGTATTCAACCGTCGGGTTCGAAGTCCGCGAGTAAACGTGCGCAATGTACTCGCCTTTAAAATTGGCTTCAATTTGTTCTGCTGAGTCAAATTCAAAGGCAACCGATTCGTAAACCGGCATCTGGAGTGCCTTGTGCGGATCGGTTTTTGGATAGGGAATGTTCAACGCCGATGTTGTGAAACCTTTTTTGTTCATGACCGGATTTTTAGCATTTGTTTATCTGTTTGCAAAATTGTGATTGTTTTCGGGCGAAACAAGGTTTTTTACAAAAAAATGGTATTACTTAACACACAAGTGTTTAAATTCGCGGCCAAAAATCATACCCGATGAAGTGGCTCCTTAAAAGTGCTTTTCTTATTGTTTTTCTTTTTGTTTCAGCAGTTTGCCTCGATGCACAGAACAAAAAGGTTTATACCGATACAAATGGGCAGTTGAATTATTCACTGCTCGACAACTGGTATTCACGTAAACTAAAGGAATCGGTGATTCTGAGTGGTGAAACCATTGAATTGTATGGAGTTGGAAAGGTCAGTAAGGATGCGGATTTGACCGATATGAAACTGAAAGATCAGGCGTCGCCGTGGGGAACCACCAATATTTATGCAAAAATGGTCCTTGATGTGGGGAATACAAGGGTGATTCCCGAAAAGCGCGGAAATGGTTATTGTGCCCGTCTCGAGACAAAAATCAGAAAAGACAATATTGCCGGGTTTAAAGTTGATGTTTTGTTGGCCGGAACCCTGTTTCTGGGCGAAACCATTGAACCTGTGAAAGGCATGAAAGAACCGGAGAAAAGCGCCAGCCAGGGAATTCCGTTCACCGGAATGCCCAAAGCGGTTAAGTTCGATTATAAATACAGAATTGGCAAAAACAGGGTGGTGGCTACTACCAATGTTAAACAGGTTGCCGGAGAAGACAAAGCCGACTTTTCGATTTTGCTGCAAAAACGTTGGGAAGACGAAAAAGGAAATGTGTTTGCCACACGGATTGGCGGAAACCGATTGTTTTTTACCGGAACCGTTAACGATTGGGTAAACGGGGCCACCTTTCCGGTATATTATGGCGACGCCACCAGTCAGCCGCAATACGACCCGAAAACCATGGGTTTGATTCCATCGGTAGGCAAAGTGTATGTAAAAAATTCAAAAGGGGCAATGGTTCCGCTTGTTGAAACCGGCTGGGGAAAACCTGGTGAAAAGCCTACTCATCTTATCATGTATTTCACATCGAGTTACGAGGGGATGCTTTATACCGGTTCCACCGAATCGGTTTTCTGGGTCGATAATATCGAACTGATTTATTAAAACCTGACTTTTCCAAAGTTCAGAACTTTGGAAAAGTTCTATACCCGGATTTTTAACCGGTAATTCTCAAATGGGCGGGTCAACTGGTTATCCGGTCGGGTAATCACCCTATCCGGGAGCCGGGAATTTTAATCCGGCCGGTTGAAACCCCGATCTGGTTCACCGGAAACCTTATCCGGTTGGCAAAAAAAGTCAATCCGGCTGGGTCGCAGGTCAATCTGACCGGGGTAAAACCCTATCCGGATGGCTTTACCAGGTTATCCGGGCAGGAGAAAAGGTAATCCGAAAAGGGGAAATAAGATAGTTTTTGTTCTCACCCGCCGTGCTGTGCAAAAAGAAGTATCCTGTGTAACCCATTCAAAACCCTTAACTTTCCGCGGTGTTTGTTAAAAACTTTGTGTTTTGTAACGGTGTGTTTGCCCGATTATCTATCTTTATTCAAAAAATAGATTGATATGGCTGAAAACATCCCGTTACTTGTTCAGAACGATGAATGGCTGAGCCCGTTTTTAAATGTGATTGAAAGCAGGATTGAGGAGTCGGAAAAAAAGGAAATGGAGTTGGTGAGAGATGGAAAACTTGCTGATTTTGCCACCGGTTATCTTTATTTCGGGTTACACCGCACCGGAACAGGATGGGTATTACGGGAGTGGCTTCCCAATGCCATGTATATTTATTTAATCGGCACCTTTAACGACTGGCAGGAGAAAGGTGGATATGAACTGACACAACTTGAAAATGGCGTCTGGGAAATCAATCTGCCTGCCGACGCGCTGCAACATGGAGATTTATATGCTTTGTCGGTTCACTGGGCCATTGATTTTGGAAAACGGATTCCGGCATGGGCAAACTATGTGGTGCAGGATGAAACAACTCATATTTTCAATGCAAAAGTCTGGGCTCCCGAAAATCCGTATCAATGGAAAATGCCGGATTTCGAAAGATCACCAGAACCACCGCTGATTTATGAAGCGCACATCGGGATGGCTGGTGAAGAGGAAAGAGTTCATACTTACAGCGAGTTCAGGGAAAAAATGCTTCCCCGCATCAAGGAAAATGGATATAATACGGTACAGTTGATGGCCATTCCGGAACACCCGTATTATGGTAGTTTCGGGTATCATGTTTCCAGCTTTTTTGCTCCGTCATCGCGTTTCGGTACACCCGATGAACTGAAAGAACTGATTGATGCCGCCCACGAAATGGGTATTGCCGTGATTATGGACCTCGTTCATTCTCATGCTGTAAAAAACGAAGTGGAAGGGCTGGGAAAATACGACGGAACCCGGTTTCAGTTTTTTCACGATGGGCCCAAAGGAGAGCATCCTGCCTGGGATTCGTATTGCTTCAATTATGGCAAAAATGAAGTCATTCATTTTCTGCTCTCAAATATCAAATACTGGCTCGATGTTTTCAAATTCGATGGTTTCAGGTTTGACGGGGTCACCAGCATGTTGTATTTCGACCATGGCCTGGGCAAGGCTTTCACACGGTACGATAATTATTTTGATGGCAATGTGGATAACGAAGCGGTTACCTACCTGAGACTTGCCAACAAACTGATCAAACAGGTAAAAACAGGGTCAGTTTCCATTGCGGAAGATATGAGCGGAATGCCGGGTCTGGCTGTTCCTGTGGAACACGGCGGGTTGGGATTTGATTTCAGAATGGCCATGGGATTACCGGATTTCTGGATAAAAATCATCAAGGAAAAACAGGATGATGAGTGGAATGTGGGTGAAATTTTTTACCAGATTACGTCAAAACGCCTTGATGAAAAAGTGGTGAGTTATGCCGAGTCGCACGACCAGGCACTGGTGGGCGACAAAACCATTATCTTCCGGCTGATCGATAAGGAAATGTATTTCAGTATGCGCAAAGACCAGCCCAATATGATTGTTGACCGCGGAATTGCGCTGCATAAAATGATCAGGCTGGCAACAGCCGGAGCTGCCGGAGGTGCCTACCTCAATTTTATGGGTAATGAATTCGGACATCCCGAGTGGATTGATTTTCCGCGCGAGGGGAATGGCTGGTCATACAAACATTGTCGCCGGATCTGGAGTATTGCCGAAAACCCGGAACTGAAATTTCACTGGCTGTATGATTTCGACCGCGAAATGATACGGCTTATCAATGAAAACAAATTGCTCACCATCCCGTCAGTCGATTTTGTTTTTGAAAACAAGCCCGATAAAGTATTGGCATTTCACCGCGGGTTGTTCCTTTTTGTATTCAATTTCAACCCGGTTCAGTCGTTTTACGATTATGGTATTCCGCTTGGGAAAGGTAAATACAAAATTGTGTTAAGCACCGACTCCGGGCGTTTTGGAGGTTTCGACAGTGTGGATGAGGAACTGAGTTATTATACTTTCCCGGGAAAAGGTGTTGACATACAACATTACCTGAAGCTTTATCTGCCGGCTCGCACGGCTTATGTTTTTAAGAAAGTTGACATTCCAAGAGTGAAGTAAAATGGATGCAAAATTCAGAACAGTCGTTAGTATCCCTGAATTTCGGTTTAAAACCGGGTACAATCACCTGAACATGTTTCTGGGGTCCTGTTTTACCGAAAATATCGGGGCAAAAATGGCAGAACTGAAATATCCGGTCGATCTCAACCCGTTTGGCATTTTGTACAACCCGGCATCCGTCGCTGAAAGTCTCAGAATTCTGATGAATGGGAAAAGTTTTTCAGAAGCCGACCTTTTTAAGCAGGAGGGACTCTGGCACAGTCTTTTGCATCACAGCCGGTTCTCGGGAGTTGATATGGAAGAGACGCTGGAGAAAATCAACAGCAGGATAAAAACATCATCGGAATACCTGAAAAATGCGGGGTTTCTATTTATTACTTTCGGAACGGCATGGATTTACCGTTTTAAAAATACAGGGCAGATTGTTTCCAATTGTCATAAATTGCCGGCTTCCGATTTTATCCGCACCCGGCTTTCGGTTGATGAAATTGCGGAGGATTATAAAAATCTTACAGAAAAGCTGAAAGAGTTCAATCCAAATCTCAAAGTTGTTTTTACAGTGAGCCCTGTGCGGCATTGGCGCGATGGAGCCACCGAAAACCAGCGCAGCAAGGCAATTTTGCATCTGGCGGTGGAGCAGATAATCAAAA
>DAINOH010000013.1:0-73938 GCA_036735485.1 Draconibacterium sp.
CGTTCAAGGGCAAAAGAGCAAATTGCCGGTTCGCTGGCAAAAGCTTCGGCACTCGAATATGGTACCGAGTTGAAACAAGAGGAAATTATTCACCTGATTGATGAATTGTTTGCCTGTTCAACTCCCAATTTTTCGCCCGATGGGAAAAGAGTATTGCACATCATTCCGGTTACCGATATCGAAAAAAGTTTTCTGAAGTGACAGATTGTCGTTATTTTGCGGAAATTAAATAATGGTCTGGCTCTTGTAGCAGACCATAAACAAGTTATATAAAAACAGTATGAATTACCGACCGTCATTTATGAGTTCCATTCCGGTGGTGGTGAAAAACCTGATTATTGTAAATGTGCTCATGTTGCTCGCCACATTTGTACTTGAGCAAGCCGGAATCAATCTTTACACGTATCTCGGTTTGCATTTTCCCCTTTCCGAGAAATTCAGGCTACACCAGATTTTTACTCACATGTTTATGCATGGCGATATTACCCATTTGTTTTTCAATATGTTCGCATTGTATATGTTTGGCCGGGTACTGGAAAGCGTTTGGGGACCCAAAAGATTTTTGTTGTTCTATCTGGTAACCGGTTTGGGTGCCGCTTTAATACATACGGGTGTTAATTTTCTGGAATATTATTCGGTAACTTCAAAAATGACAGTTGAGGAAGTGGCTTACGTAAAGGAAATTGGTTATGGAATCTGGTCGGAGGGGAAAAATTTCACCAATGAAGTTTCTGCCAAACTGAACCTTTTACTGAATACTCCAACTGTGGGGGCTTCGGGTGCAGTTTTTGGCATTTTGCTTGGGTTTGGCATGTTATTTCCGAATACTCAGCTAATGTTGCTTTTTCCCCCGATTCCGATAAAAGCGAAATATTTTGTAATCGGGTACGGTGTTCTTGAATTGTTCCTCGGAATAAAAGGTGGCGGAAATGTGGCTCATTTTGCGCATTTGGGCGGAATGATTTTTGGCTATTTCATGATTAAATACTGGAATAAAACATTGAACCGGTTCTATTGAATTTGAGTACTGAGTATTTAGTACTGAGTACTGAGATTTGGAATTTGATTCCTGGAATTTGGTAATTGGAATTTGGAATTTTTCTTCGATGGATATTTTTGCTGACATAAAACAAACTTTTAAGGAAGGTTCGCCACTTACAAAACTCATTTACATCAACCTCGGGGTTTTCGTTCTGATTATGTTGGCCGGTTTGTTTTTTTACCTCGCTGCCAGACAAAATACAGTGGCCGAATGGCTTTCTGTACCCTCTGACCTGAATACATTGCTGCACCGCCCGTGGACGGTGGTCACTTACATGTTTACCCATACCAATTTTCTCCACATCCTTTTCAATTTGTTGGGATTGTATTGGTTTGGGAAGATTTTTCTGTACAGGCTCGATGGCGAAAAACTGCTTTCGGTTTACCTGATGGGAGGAATTGCAGGAGCTGTTTTTTACATTGCTGCATATAATATTTTTCCTGCTTTCGAAAATGTAAACGGGCTGCTGCTGGGTGCATCGGCTTCGGTTTATGCAATTCTTGCAGCAATTGCAGTTTATGACCCGAACATGGAATTGCATCTGTCATTTATTGGTACTTTCCGGTTAAAATATGTAGCGCTGTTTTATGTTTTACTTTCTGTAATCAGTATTTCGGTATCGAATCCTGGCGGAAATATTGCTCATTTGGGCGGAGCAGCCTGGGGTTGGTTTTTTATCCGGCAACTGGGAAAAGGTCGGGACATGGGTTCGTGGGTTGAAAAACTGATGAGAGGGCTCACGGGACTTTTCAAATCAAAAAGCAAACTGAAAGTGACCTACAAACAGGCAACCCGCAACGATTATGAATATAACCGGATGAAAAATGCCGAGCAGGAAGAAATTAACCGGATACTTGAAAAGATTGCCAAATCGGGTTACGACAGCCTGACCAGGGCAGAAAAAGAATTGCTATTCAAGCAAGGAAAATAAAAAATAAATTTCACCTTATTTTTCTGTTTTTGATTTCCTTAACCGTCGCTTAAATTGGCCAGGATTTGCCTTTATTTTTCTCAGATTTTTTGACTGGGCCTGGTGGATGCTGGCATTTAATTCAAAACCAATCAGCAAAATCAGCGACATCAGGTAAACCATCAGTAAAATAACGAGCAGCGTACCAATTGAACCATACAATTTGTTGTATTGACTGAATTTATTGACGTAAAAAGTAAACCCGTAAATGGTAAGAATGCTGAGGATGGTTGCTGTGGTTCCGCCTGCCGATATAAAACGCCACTTCATTTTTTTGGAGGGCGCCATGAAATACAAAAAAGAAAAAGTAAAAAAGAGTAAAGCGACAATCACGATCCATTTGGAAAAGGTTAGCAGAAATACGGTAAATTGATCGTGAAGAATTTGTTTGTCAAGCAGATATTGAATTGACAGTTGCCCGATTATTAATAAAATAACCACAATCGATAGCAATACCGAAAGGATAATCAGCAGGTAAACAGCCGTTATACGCTGGCTGATCCAGTTTCGGCGCTGAATACTGTGCACAGTGGCGTCAAAAGCATTCATCATGGCAACCAAACCGTTGGTGGCAAAAATCAGTGCGGCAAAGAATCCAAACGAAAGCAGGTCGCCACGGGGTTGCATGATTATGTCCTTCACCGTACTGTCGATTGCTGCATAAGTACTTTCGGGTACAATATCCTGGATGAGCGTAAGTAATTCTGCCTGAAAATTCTCGATCGGGATATAAGGGATCAGTGTGAAAATAAAAATCAGAAACGGGAAAAGTGCAATAAAAAAAGAAAAGGCAATGGCCGAAGCACGCGTTGGTATAGCACCTTTATCGAGGCTATGCCAGAAAAAAAGTCCCACATCATAAAGTGGAACATTATCGAAAAAAGGAAGTGATACTTTTTTAGCCTTTTCACCAATGCGTTCTCCCAGTTTCAATAACCGGTTGGTGATTTGATCCACCCGTGTCATTATTTTTATTGCTCTTCAATTCTCAACTGGTGAATATAGTCTTTTCCGCCACTCTTTTTCAGAAGAAAATAGATTCTGAAACTTCCCTTGTTTGTAACCAGGTTTCCGATAACATATTGTGCCCCCTCTTTTCCTCCCTGGTGGATAATACTGAATGATTCAGGTGAGTTGTTGCTGAAAAACTTTCCTACAATTTGCTGTGCCTGTGCCTTGCTGCAAACATTGTCATCATCCAGTACAACAAGTTCTATATTCTGGTTAAAATAATTCGAAAGGGTTTTAGAGTCGCCTGATTTCAGGCTTTGAATGATTTCATCGGGAATTTGTGCTGAAGTTTGTTTGCTGCTGATGGTAAGCAGACTGGCAGTTATCAGCATTAAAAAGAAGATTTTTTTTGTTGTCCACATTTTAAATTGGTTTCAAAAATTGCGTAACTATACAGCAAAAATGATGCTAAAATCAGTTTTCACCTGTTTGATACCGTAAATTTATACAATTATATTTCAATAAACCGTCATGAAATGAGCATGATTCTATAAAACACCAACCGCCATGATTAGATTTTCATGCAAATTCCATCTCGTTGTTAAACTGATTTGAAATAATTCATTGATTACGAAAAATATAGAAAGAAGATTGAAAATATAAACGATGAAAATTACTTTACTGGTAATTGGGAAAACCGATTCGGCTTATTTAAGCGAAGGAATCGGGGAATATGTAAAGCGGCTGGTTCATTATATCCCGTTTGAACTGGAGATAATACCCGATATCAGAAACAAAAAAAACATGACCCCTGAATTGCAGAAAATTCAGGAGGGAGAATTGATTTTGGCGAAACTGCAACCCGGCCGTGAACTTCATCTTTTTGATGAAAATGGCACTGCATTCAGTTCGCGTGAATTTTCAAAGTTTATTGAACGAAAAATGTTATCCGGAATAAAGGAAATTGTGTTTGTAATTGGCGGGCCATACGGTTTTTCGGAGAAAGTTTACATGAATGCTGCATCAAAAATATCTTTGTCGAAAATGACCTTTTCGCACCAGATGGCACGATTAGTGTGCGTTGAGCAGATTTACCGTGCATTTACAATTTTAAAAGGAGAACCTTATCATCACGATTAAAAAATGCTCAGGATACTGAATAAATACAATTATCTGGCCATTGCACTTATTCTGTTTGTTGTCGCTGCAATTACTGAAAACCTTTTGCTGCGCGAACATCCTGAATCACATCTCACCGTTGATATTCAAAAGAAACTGCAACAGTTTGAAACAGAAATTGGTAACGAAAGCATCGAAATAGAAAAGATGATTTCTGACAGCAGTTTTGATGGTGAATATTTTGAATCATTAAAAAATTATACACAACCCATCGAAGAGACCGGGATCGGTTACCTTGTATATCAATCGGGATCGCTTGCTTATTGGTCTGATCGTTCAATTGCATTCTTCAATTCTCCGCGTGATTACCGGGTAAAAGATGGCTTGATTCAATTACCCAATGGTTATTATCTGGTTAAAATAGTAAAAACTGATACCCATTTTGTTGTTGGCCTGCATTTAATAAAGTACAAATACGAACACGAAAACCGATATTTGCACAACTCCTTTTTCAAAGCATATAAAATACCGGAAAGTTTTGAGATTGCCACACAACCCGAAGAGAAATCTTATGCAATTACTTCATTGAGCGGAGATTACCTTTTTTCGCTCAAACAAAAGGGAGAATTCAGTTGTCGCGAAGACCAGCTTTATTTTCCGGTACTTATTTACTTTCTGGGACTAGTATTTTTGCTCATCAGTTTCAGGTACTGGTTTGAAGAATCAACGGCAGGCTTGTTTTTCAGGTTATTTGTTCTGGCAGCAGCTCTTTTAATTGTATTCTGGTTGCATTTAATATTTAATATCCCCAAAGTTCTTGTTCACCTGCCTTTATTTAAACCCGAAGTATTTGCTGCAACAAGCTGGCTACCGTCACTGGGCGATTATTTTATTCTTTCAGTCTTTTTTACTTTCTGGCTTTATATGTTCACCATAAACCTGCAGCCCGAAAAACTTGCTTTGGACCTCGAACTTCCGACAAAGGTATTACTTATAATTTTATTGCTTTTCAGCGGTTCATTATTTCTGGCAGTCAACTATTTTATCGAGGTACTTATTTATAACTCCACCATATCGTTTGCACTCAATAAAATAATTGGGATTTCGGTAGAAAGTATTCTTGGAATATTGTCAGTGGGCCTGTTGTTATTTGCAATCCTGTTTTTTATGGTAAAATTAGCGGGTGAGTTGTACAATGAGTTCAGGCTGTCGCAGAATTTTCTGGTTGTTTCAGCAATCGCATTAATGCTGGCTTTTATTCAATTTATTACCATTAAAAGGGTTGCCGATACTATTCTCGCTTTATTTATTTTATCGTTTCTGGTTGCTTTGTTATTCAGGAAAAACAGGCAGACAAGACTTTCGCTGAGTTACCTGATTGCTTTTGTATCACTGGCATCATTGTATTCACTGATAACTTTTTACCGGACAATTGATAAAAAGGAAACCGAAAGCCAGAAACTTTTTGCGGTAACACTCACTGCCGAAAGAGATCCTGCAGCCGAGGAATTTCTCGGGAAAATTGAAAAGCAGATTTATAATGATCCGGCAATAATGAGTTTGATTATTCAGAAAGAGGACTTGCGCGAATACATTGAAAGAACCTATTTCAGTGGATACTTTAAAAAATATATTTTCGAGATGTACGTCTGCTGGCCTTCCGACAGTCTGCTTTTGCAATCAAACAACCAAATGTACCCTTGCGATATACTTATGGAATCGTTAATAAAGGATATGGGAGTGCGGATTGCCAACACCGGTTTTTATTTTATGGATAATATGAATGGCCGTATTTCCTACACCGGGAAACTTCATTTTGAATTTCCCGGGAAAAACTCAGGCGTGAATCTTTATATCGACCTTGACTCAGACCTGCTTTTCGAGGGAATCGGATTCCCTGAGCTTCTTATCGATAAATCAATTTCACGATCTGAAAATTATCTGAAATTCAGCTACGCAAAATATTATGGCGGCGAACTTACCGACAAACAGGGTGAATACAATTATAATTTTCACATCGATTCATATCAGCTTGAAGACCAGGAATTCACGGTGATAAAACGCGACGGTTACGAACACCTTGTATATCATACCCGCGAGAATAACTTTATCATTGTTTCGCGAAAACCGAATACCTGGATCGATTACCTTATATCATTCCCTTACCTGTTTGTGTTTTATTTTCTGATGGTACTCATTATTTTTCTGGTTATTAACCGCAAGGTAATTCCCCTGAAACCGGTTTTTGATCTGAAACTGAAAATTCAGGCTGCCATTGTTTCAATTGTGTTTGTTTCGCTATTAGTAGTGGCGCTGGCTACCATTTTTTACAATGTGCGCGAATACCGGCAAAAGCATCGCAACGACCTGAACGAAAAAATGAAATCAATATCTGAAGAGATTGATATGCGCTTGGAGGATAAAAATGAAATTACACCGCAACTAATTGATTGGTTGAATTTTGAATTGGCCAACCTTTCCAATATTTTTCAAACCGATATAAATATTTATGGTGTTGATGGTAATTTGCTGGCCTCGTCGCGTAACGAAATCTTTCAACGTGGCCTTGTTTCAAAAAGAATGAACTCGGCTGCCTTTTACGAGATTTTTCAAAACCTGCAGTATAATAATTTTTTCCAGCCCGAAAAAATTGGCAGTCTGTCATATTTATCGGTTTATAAACCAATCATAAACAATACCGGTGATAACCTCGGGGCAATCAACCTGCCTTATTTTATATCGCAGGATAAATACAGCCAGGAAATCACCACATTTATTGTAGCCTTTATCAATCTTTATGTTTTGCTATTACTGGTAAGTATTATAATTGCTGTGTTTATTGCTAACCAGATTACACACCCGCTGGTTGTAATCCAGGAAAAACTGAAAAAAATGCAGTTCGGGAAATACAACGAACCGATTTATTACCGCCGGAACGATGAAATTGGCAGCTTGGTGAAAGAATACAATAAAAAAGTGGAAGAGCTTGCTATAAGCGCCGAATTGCTTGCCCGTTCAGAGCGTGAATCGGCCTGGCGCGAAATGGCAAAACAAATCGCGCACGAAATAAAGAATCCGCTAACCCCGATGAAACTTACAATCCAGCATTTACAGCATGTAAAGGGCCGTGGTAAGGAATACAACGATTACATCGACAGGGTAGCCGCAACATTGATTGAGCAAATTGACAATCTTTCGAATATTGCCACGGAGTTCTCCAATTTTGCGCAAATACCCACTGCCCGTAACCAGGTGTTCAACCTGAAAGAACAGATTAAAAGGGTCATCAGTCTTTTTGAGACACACGACAAGATTAAAATAAGTTTTGAAAGTGAAATGCAAAAGCCTGTTGTTGTAAATGTCGATCGCGAACAACTTTCACGGGCGGTCATCAACCTCATCAAAAATGGAATTCAGGCAATACCGGAAGATAAACAGGGGGAAGTTAAAATCGCTCTTTCTGCAGATGAGAATAAAGCGGTTATTTCGGTTGCCGATAATGGAACGGGAATTCCGGATGAATTGCAGGAAAAACTTTTTACTCCGAGTTTTACAACCAAAACAAGTGGGATGGGGCTCGGCCTGGCCATCGTAAAAAATATTGCCGAAAACTTCCTGGGCAGGGTTTGGTTCGAAACTGAAATAGGAAAAGGAACTACTTTTTATCTTGAAATACCGGTTAATAAAAACGATAATTCAGGAACCGATCAAAAGAATAACTTGTAAAAATGCCGTATTTCAGCTATTCTTGTAACTCATTTACTGAAATTCTAAAATCTGATCTTATCAATTTAATATGGTACCACTTTCGTTTAAAGAAATTTCCCTCCGGTTAAAACAAATGGAACTGCCTGAAATTGATGTCGTAATTGGAATCGGATCAGGCGGTATTCCTCCCGCCACTTTTGTAGCTTTTCATTTAAATGCCGAATTGGTGGTAATGACCCTGAATTACCGCGACGAAAAAAACGCCCCGCGTTACGACGAACCAAAAGTGTTGTTTCAACCTGAGTGGGATCTGAAAGGGAAAAAGATTTTACTGGTTGACGATGTTTCGGTTTCGGGGAAAACCATGGAAACTGCGCGCAATCAATTAAAAGAATACGATGTGAAAACGCTTGCGATGAAAGGGAAGGCAGATTTTGTACTTTTCCCCGAAATAAAAGATTGTGTGAAATGGCCCTGGAAAGAATAAAATAAACCAGGTAACAAAATCAGCAATACAATTAATAAACTAACCAACTGAAATTCGACTTATGAAAACTTCTTTACTTTCTGTTTTTGCTTTTTTGTTTTGCCTTGTTGCTGCAGGACAAAAATCGGGTATGTTTAAACCCGGCGAACTCTGGCGCGATAACAAAGATGTCCATATCAATGCACACGGAGGCGGAATATTGTTTCACAACGGAAAATACTACTGGTTTGGTGAACACAAAACCGAGGGAAAAAGAGGCAACCAGGCCTGGTTGGGTGTTCATTGCTATTCATCGGAAAATTTGTACGAATGGAAAGATGAGGGAGTGGCTTTTCAGGTAAGTGAAAATCCTGAAAGCCCGATAACTGCAGGCTGCATTATCGAACGCCCGAAAGTGATTTTCAACCCAAAAACCGGAAAATTTGTAATGTGGTTTCACCTCGAACTGAAAGGACAGGGTTACAAAGCGGCTCAAACCGGAGTTGCAATTGCTGAGAATCCAACCGGGCCATACAATTTTGTCCAGGCATTGAATCCGAATGCAGGTGTTTGGCCGGCAAATTTTGCCGAAGAACTGAAATCGAAAAAGTTTCCGGAAAACTTGAAAGATTGGTCGGAAGAATGGATTCAGGCGGTGAAAGATGGAATGTTTATTCACCGCGATTTTCAGAAGGGACAAATGGCCCGCGATATGACTTTGTATGTTGACGAAGATGGGAAAGCATACCATATTCATGCATCGGAAGAAAACCTGACCCTGCATGTTGCAGAATTAACAGAAGATTACACAGGATTCACAGGAAAATATATTCGTGTTTTACCTACCGGTCACAATGAAGCTCCATCGGTTTTTAAACGAAACGGGAAATATTACATGATAACCTCGGGCTGCACAGGCTGGGCTCCCAATGCAGCGCGTTTACTGGTTTCAGATTCAATGATGGGGAACTGGGAATATGTTGGAAATCCGTGTATTGGCGAAGACAAAGACCTGACTTTTCATTCGCAAAGTACCTTTATTTTGCCGGTTCAGGGGAGAAAAGATGCTTTTATTTTTATGGCCGACCGCTGGAATCCTGAAAATGCCATTGATGGAAGGTATATCTGGCTGCCCATTCTTTTTAATGAAAAGGGATTTCCCTATCTTGAATGGAAAAATGAATGGGATCTAACAGTATTTGAATAACACAAAAAAAAGTAAATCATGATGAAAAAAGTAATTCTGATTTTTTCAGTGACCTTGATTTTATTTTCCTGTCAGAAGGGTATAAATCCTGAAGTTTATACAAAATATACCGAAGCCGGAAACCAGATTGCCACAAATACCCAAGCTGTATTATTAGCTAATGTTGCTGCTGCCATTCAACAGGGCGGTCCGTCATACGCAATTGAATTTTGTAATTTGAAAGCTTCGGATATTGCTGACAGTTTGAGCCAGGTTCATCAAAGCAAAATTTCACGGATTTCGGCTAAAAACCGTAATCCCCAGAATGGTTTAAATACAGAAGCTGATAATCTGGTTTGGGAAATTTTTGAAACAAATAATCTTACTGACACCCTGTTGCAGGCTGGAAATAAGCTGGTTTACTATAAATCAATAAAAACTGCCATGCCCGCCTGTTTAAAATGTCATGGTTCTGTTGAAACAGATATTGATTCACTGACAGTTGCCAAATTGAAAAATTTGTATCCATCTGACAAAGCAACCGGTTATGTTCTGAATGAATTCAGGGGATTATGGAAAATTGAGTTTCCGGTTGAATAGAAAATAAGAGTGCGCAGGCATAAAAGCTCAGGTTTATTCACCGGTGTATGTTGATAAAAACAAAGCGACCTGCGGATTTTGAAGCATTTCATTTTCTAATATTGGGTACCCTTATTTTTTATCTTCTTAAATTATGCGAATCAAGGGTGGCGGTCTGCCGCCCTTTTTCTTGTCCTCCACAAATAGTTGATTTTTTATTTAATAAACATGTGACCTGTTGGTAATTAGCAATTAAGTTGCGAGGTTGAAAACTGCAATTAAACAGAAGAATCTAATTTGAAAATTGATTACCAACCATTAACTTTAAACAAAAAATCAAAATGAATGCTTCTGTTGGAAAACCGTTCGAATGTTGCCCACCTTTTGACCCAGCTCCCTGGAACGATAAGAGTTTTGAATGGAAAGACAAAAAATTTGTAAAAGGCAAAGTGAGAACCTTTTTTTATATGCCAATTGGATTTGGAAAGGAAATGCAGCGGCTCGACAAAAAAGTTACTGAAACTGGTGCTGAAATTCCTGATTACCTCTGTCTTTCAGACCATACCTCGAAATGGAACATGGATGTTTACCTGGCTGTTGACAAGCCTTTGCCGGGAGAGGAAAACCTGCAGATGAGCGGCAAATTTTACAGCCGGGTTTACGAAGGGCCTTTCAGCGATACCGGGAAATGGCATAAAGATTTTGTTGAAACATCAACTCAAAAAGGTATTAAAACAGGAAAAACTTATATGTGGTACACTACCTGCCCGAAGTGTGCCAAAAAATATGGTAAAAACTACACGGTGATTCTTGCTGAAACTGAATAATGGGTTTATTATAAACAATCTGGAGGAGAGCCGTTCTGTATCAGAGCGGTTCTTTTTTGTTTTCATCCGAAACTATTTTTAATTGCCGATGTTTTTATTTTTAGAAACATATAACCTGAAAATTATGAAATCACCTTTTTATCCATGTCTTTGGTTTGACAACAACTCACGCGAAGCTGCTGATTTTTATATTTCGGCTTTTCCTGAATCGAAAATACTTGCTTCAAATCCTCTTGTTACAACTTTCGGGCTAATGAATACAAAGTTTATGGCATTGAATGGTGGCCCAATGTATAAAATGACACCTGCCTTTTCGTATTCAGTTTATTGTGAAAATGAAAAAGAAACCCGGAGGCTTTATAATTTGCTGAGTAAGCATGGCAACATTCTGATTCCGCTTGATAAATACGACTGGTCGCCTTTGTATGCCTGGATTGAAGACAAATTTGGAGTTAGCTGGCAATTGGATGCCAATTCATCGGGACAAAAAGAGAAGATCATTCCAACGCTTTTGTTTGTAAACCAGAAGAATACGCTGGTAAGAGATGCCGTGGTATTTTACAAAAATATCTTTCCTGGTTCAGAAACAATATTTGAAGCACCATTTCCAACGGGGTCAGGTATGCCGGAGAACTCGCTGCTTTTTGCACGTTTTCATTTAAATAAGAATGTTTTTAATATCATGTGCAGTACCGAATTTCATGATTATGATTTTACTCCCGGAAATTCTGTTGTAATTGAATGTGAAACACAGGAAGAAATTGATTATTTATGGGAGAAACTCGGCAAAGATGGTCATTACAGCATGTGTGGCTGGCTTGAAGATAAATACGGCGTTTCGTGGCAGATCATTCCTTCTGTGTTGCCCGAATTAATGGCTGATCCGGAACAGGCTCAAAAAGTAACGGCAGCATTTATAAACATGCAGAAACTCGAAATAGAACCAATTTTAAAAAGTATCCGCTGACCTCTTCATTTTAGCTGTTTACCGGTAAGTTCATTTGCCGGCGAATACTTTCAGGATTCAGATTCGCTGGTAAAAAACCGTCATTTACCGGCGTTAAGTTTTCTTTAACAAAGTTCCTGTATTTCTTAACAATTAAGCGTGTAACCTTTGCGTTGTATTTGAGTCTATTAAACAGGAAACAGAAAACAAGAAAACAGAAACAATTAAACAGGAAAATAATGAAAACAACAGTTAAACAAATTGCGACAGGAACTTTAATGGTTCTCTTATCATTAGCCATCAATGTTCAGGCTCACGGAAACAAAGCCCATGCCTCACGCCATGAAAACAACTTCGAACCCGCACTTCACATCGAAAACTGGATGATCGACGAATCGACCTGGAATCTTTCTCCTTCAGAAGAAATTGCAATTCAGACAGAACAGGATGCTGAACTCAAAGTTGAAGATTGGATGACAGATACATATTTTTGGGATGCAGCTACTGTTTTGGAAGAAGTTACAGAATTACCGCTACAGGTTGAAGGATGGATGATTGACAGCAAGAACTGGGATAATCAATCATTTTTATCAGAAAAAGAAACCGCTCTTGTGATTGAAGATTGGATGGTTAACAGTTATAGCTGGAACAAATAGTGAAGTTAAGTGATAGATTTTTTCATAATTTGAATCAGGGGCCGGAAGAAATTCCGGTCCTTTTTTATTGTAAATACCTTGGTTTTACCAACATGTGTTTTTTTAGATTTTAAAACGTCATTTTTTTCGCTGATTAAATTCAGCATTTTACAGGTACCAATTCCTGAATTCTTATATTTTGCAAAAACAGGTTGAAAAAGAATTTAAATAGTATTAAAATCCGAATCCGAAATAACAGGAAATGGATCGGTCAGATAAGTTTTTGATTTTTATTATACCTGGTATTTCCACCATTTTTCACAAAAACAAACCACCAATTCTTTTGAATAAACAGAATTGTATTCTTCCAGTCATCTTTAGTAAAACGGAAGAAATTAATTAATTAATTAAGATAATAATGTCTTATTTTTTTGTTAGATATTAAACTATTTGACTGTTAGGGTGTTATTTGAAGTGCAAAACTTAGCATAACTAATTTGACTAAAAAGTCGAAAAATGATATTCCTGTATATACAGCATTTTTTTGCAGATATAAACCTGACATTGTAATAATAGATAAAAAGATATTTTGAAGTAAATGAAATATCTCCTGTAAGCAGGATCAGTTGGAGCAATTAACTATACAAGAAATATGACTACAATCAAAAAACAATTTCTCTGGAATGGAATCGACCTCGAACAGTTGCGTCAACTAATGGACAGTCCTGCAGATGAAGCGGTTGCTGCAGTTTATGAGTCTAAATCGATGGAACACCTTCGTGATTTGTTAACCAAAATGGCCAAAAACGACAATTTTGTTTCGCGGGAACTTCCGGTTGCCATGCACGATTTTGTTCAGAATGAACTGAATATGCAGTTTACATCCCATGACATTGAACTTTTCAGGCAAACACACGAAATATGGAAAGAGCATGGGATGAAGTTTGTATTTATCCTGTTTTTCAGGGCGTTGCCATATACATACATGGCCGAGAAACCTGCCAACGTTTTGGTTACCACCCGGTTGCTTGAAACACACACCGAAAGAAGGATTTTTGAAACCGCCCAATTTGTATTTGATGTGATGGACGAAGACTGGTGGGAGCCGGAAAAACGTGGAATACTAACAGCGCTGAAAGTGAGGATTATGCACTCCGCAATGCGTCATGTAATTCTGAACAATCAGGGTGAAAAGAAATGGAATGAAGATTGGGGAAAACCCATTAGCCAGGAAGACCTGGTGGCAACCAACCAGGTTTTTTCGCTGGAGTTTTTCAAAGGCATGGAAATGCTGGGAAAGCCACTTGCTCCGCAACAACAGGAAGCATGGTTTCATACCTGGAAAACAATTGGCAGAATTATGGGCGTCAGCGATGATCTTATTCCGATTAATGTAGCTGATGGCTGGAAATTGCAACACACTGTTTATGATCATTTGTTTAACGACAAAACAATTGCCGGCATTCCGCTTACAAGCGCACTGGTCAATACACTGAATCAGTTTCATCTGCCCTTGAAACTGATACTTTTTATGATGAAACAGATGTTAGCTGATGAACAGTTTCCGGATTGTTTCGACCGGATGCTGAAACCAAACTATGAACAAATTTATCCGGAGCTTTTTGAAACGCATGATTCTGACGAAGCAAAAGAAAATCACAACGCACTTTTAAAGAAGCATTTTCATCAGCACGTAAATGAATACTATCATATTATTAAGCAAAAGCGACCCGATTATACCAGCTTAAAACCCAGAGTCAGCCTGCTGGAAAAAATCATATTTCTGTTGATGATGTTGTTTGGGCGGGGGAAAAAGCAAATGCACCTGATTGAGATTCACCTTGAAAAGATTCACAACCACATTCATGTTGACGGAACCGAAGACCCGGTGGATGAACTGGAGGAGGGTGCAATTATCGACATTATGTCGTCACTGGGTGGAATCATGGTCGGAATTCTTTCCTTTCATTTCAGAAAAGGAAAAGATTCGGGATTCAGAATCCCCAAAAATCTGAAAGAGCACTGGTCACTTCATTAAAACTGGAAAATGGATCTCGACTATAAAAAATCGATAATAAGTTATTATGACGCCACCCGGCTCGATTACAGAATTTTGTGGTTTGGCAGACGAAACCGGTCGGTGCATTTTGGATATTATGACAATGAAGTAAAAACACATCATGACGCACTGCTGAATTTAAACAAAATCATGGCATTGAAAGTTGGTGTGAAAGATGGAGATATTATTCTCGACGCTGGTTGCGGACAGGGTGGCAGTTCGGTGTGGCTGGCTGAAAATTACAACGTTACTGTATCGGGAATCACACTTGTTCCGCACCAGGTAAAAAAGGCAGCAAAAAATGCTGCCAAAAATAAGGTAAGCCGGAAAGTTTCATTTTCAGAACAGGATTACACCAGTACACATTTTGAAAATGAGTCGTTTACACTCATCTGGGCCTGCGAAAGTATGTGTCATGCACAGGAGAAAATCAACTTTTATAAAGAGGCTTTCAGGTTATTGAAGCCGGGCGGATGTTTGATTTGTGCCGATTATTTCAGGGCGAACCGGCCTTTGGAAGAAAATGGCGAAAAGCTTTTGCACGAATGGTTGAATGGCTGGTCGATAAAAGATATTGACACCATTTCAGAGCACGAAAGAAATACGAGGGAATGTGGATTTAAAGATTTTCATTTCGAGGATATTACAAATTTCACAAGGCCTTCTCTCCGGCATTTACATTCCATGTCGAGTAAATTGTGGCGATTCGGGCAATTTTTAAAAGGAATAGGTTTAAGGAACAAAATTAATCATGGAAATCACTTTGCCTCGATTAAACAATTCGAAGCGCTTGAAAACGGTCTGTGGCGTTATGGACTGCTTTCAGTAAGAAAGGAATAAAATGAAAGTTATGGAAGAACTGTCTGGTATCAGTGATTTTGTTGTACTGAAATCGCTTTTCAAAAACGAGCGGAACGAAGTTTTATTGGCTCAAAGAAATACCGACAGTAAAACTGTAATCTTAAAACAATCACGTCTCGAAAATGAGAATATTTCAAGGGTTTCGAAACTGGCTTATGAATACGGAATCCTGAAAGACCTTGATCACCCGGGTATTCCGAAAGCGCACGGACTTTTATACGATGGAAAAACAGTAACACTGGTTCAGGAATTTATTCCGGGAACCGATTTAAAAAGTCTCATCTTTAAAAGAAAACTCAGTTTCAGCGAGGTTTTTAACATTGCAATTCAACTGGCTGATATCCTGGCTTATCTTCATCAGAAAGGTATTATCCACAAAGATATCAATGCCGGTAATTTAATGTTGACAGATGATGGCAGCCTGAAGCTGATCGATTTCGGAATTTCATCGGGGTTCAATACCGAAACCAGTGAGGCATTGAATATTGACCAGATTGAAGGCACTTTAAACTATATTTCTCCTGAACAAACCGGAAGAACCACTTTTTCGGTAACCCAAAGCTGCGATTTTTATTCAGGCGGAATTCTTTTGTATGAATTAATAGCCGGCAAAACTCCTTTCGATTCTGTTGATCCGCTTGAAGTTATCCATTTTCATCTTTCACGAAACCCGGTTCCGCTCCGCTCTGTAGTCAGTGATTTACCCGAAGGGCTTGACCAGGTTGTTTCGAAATTACTTGCGAAAAATCCCGATGAAAGATACCACAGTGCCGAAGGATTGAAAGCAGATTTGTTGATAATCAGGAATTATTTCGAGACGAAAAAACCGCTGAACGGATTTAAAGCCGGGCTCAGCGATTTTCCGGTGCAATACAAACAAAGTCAGAAACTTTATGGCCGTGATCAGGAAATCAGCGAATTGCTGGGGTATTATCAGAATTTGAATCAACTGCAATCGATGCTGGTACTGGTGGCAGGCTACTCAGGAATTGGCAAATCGGCACTGATAAGGCATGTGAAAGTCCCGATTGTGCAAAACCAGGGAACATTTATCAGCGGGAAATTTGATCAGTTTAAAAAAGATATTCCGTATTATGCTTTTATTGAGGCAATCAGCGAATTTATTAAAAACCTGCTGTCAGAACCGGAAGAGAAAATTGCAGTCTGGCGCGACAAAATTCAGGATGTTCTGGGTGAAAATGCCGTCCTGATCACCGAAGTTATACCGTTGCTGGCCAAAATCACCGGGAAACAACAGCCCGTTTCAAAGTTGCAGCCTGCCGAGCAGGAGGCAAGGTTTAACATGGTTCTGCTCGATTTTATTTACGCATTCAGTTCGGCTGAAAAGCCACTGGTAATTTTTCTCTACGACCTGCAGTGGGCCGATCTTTCTTCGTTAAACCTCATTCAGCGCATTGTTGAAAATCCCAAACAGGATAATATTTTGTTGCTGGCAGCTTACCGGAACAATGAAGTGGAAAAAGGCCATCCGCTTTTGATAACTCTTCAGCAAATCAAAGAGCGGCAAGGACAGGTAAAGGAAATTAAACTGCAACCGCTTGATATTGAAACAACCTGTAAAATAACCGCCGATTCGTTTGGTATGAGTGCCGGACAGGCTGCAGAGCTGGGCGAACATATTTATTCAAAAACAAAAGGAAATCCTTTTTTCATTCACAGCTTTCTCAAATCGCTTTTCGACAAAAAACTGATTAAACGCGAATCGGGGAAAAACTGGTACTGGGATCAGCAGGAAATCATGGCGCTGGCATACACCGATAATGTAATTGACCTGATGACCGAGGGCCTGATCAATTTGCCGGATCGCACACAACAGGTTCTGAAACTGGCTGCCGTTCTTGGTAATACTTTTATTCTGAACGACCTGGCTGATGTTGCTGAAAAATCGCCTGCCAAAGTTTATGCTGAGATTTTATCAGCCATTAAAAACGGGTACATTTCCTCGGCCGACAGCAGCTACCGTGAATTTGCCCTGAGTGCAATTGATGCAGATTTTGAATCGGGACAATTATCCGGAAAACTGATCAGGTTCAGATTTTCGCACGACAAAGTGCAACAGGCCGTTTACAATTTAATACCCGAAAACGAACTGGCCCCCCTGCATCTGAAAATTGGCAGGTTGCTTATTCAAAACAGAAATGAAACCCAGCTGAATGAGGATATTTTTGAAGTAATCAGTCATTTTCTGCTTTGTTTACATTTGGTTGAAAGTGAGGAAGAAAAGATTCAATTATCCAGACTTTTCCTCGTTGCCGGCAGAAAAGCAAAAGATTCAGCATCCTACAATCTGGGCGTTACTTTTTTAACAGCAGCCAACTCTTTGACGGCGATTGACCGGTGGAAAACGAATTATGATCTTACCTACAATATTTTATTTGAATTGGGTGAATGTGAATACCTGAACGATAATCCGCAACAGGCTGAAATACATTTTGCCGAAGTTTTGCAACACTCAAAAACCCGCTTTGAAAAGCTAAAAGTATATTACGTCCATTCTTCGCTCTACCTGAAAATGGGCAATACAAAAGAATCGCTTCGCATTGGTCTTGAAGCAGCTAAAATGTATTACCTGTTTTTTCCGAAAACCAGGTTGGCCATTCAGGTAAGTACGTTGCTGACATTGACCCGCAATCTGTGGTTGTTTTCGACAAAATATAAAAATCCCGAAACAGTTTTTAATCTGCCCGATTGCAAAGATGAAGAGTTGATTGCCCTGAACAAGTTTCTGATTGACCTGGCCACCAGTGCCTATCAGCAGGATCAGAATCTGATGATGCTGGTGATTTTCCGGATTATAAAACTCTACCTGTCGAATGGTTTTTCAGATGCAAGCGGATGGGGCTTTTCCGGTTTTTCAGTAGTGGTACTTTCTGCCCTTAAAATGCAGAAAAGGGGATTCAATCTTTGGGACATTACAATCAAACTGCATCAAAGAACCCGTTCTCCACTCATAAAATGGCGGTTAAGTTACACAGTGCTTTGTTTTCATAATCACTGGAGAATTCCGCTTCGCAACAGTTACAATTCAATGCTTGAAACGCTGAAAGCCTGTGTTTTAAACGGCGACCAGATTTTTACCGGTTATACAGCCGCACTCTATATCCGTACCCGGATGGCGGCGGGCGATGTTCTGAAAGAAGTAATAAATATTTCAGAAGATCATTATTCGCTGATTAAAAACAGCAAAGGAGGCCTTGATTTTTATATTGGTTTTTACCAGGCAATCAAGTCATTAAACGGTCAAACCTTTGAAAATACCTGGGATGATGAAACCTTCAACGGACAGGAAACACAGAACCGGTTGATAAATGAAGGCAACAAAACAAAACTGGCTTTTTTCCTCACCGCGAAACTTTTCCATTTGTTTTATCTTGAAAAATACAGGGAAGCATTGGCTGAAAGCGAGATTTTGAAGAATTACACCGACAATTTTATTGGCGATATTTCAGAAGTTATTTATGCTTTTTATACCTCTTTATCAATTGCTGCCTGTTTTGATGATTTGGATGCAGGTGAAAAAAAGAAATACCTGGGAGAGTTTAAAAAGCACCTGGCTGACCTGAAACGCTGGCAAAATGGAAGTTCAGAAAATTTCAGTGCTCAACATGAACTGCTCGTTGCTGAATTTTTTGCAATGAATAGTGACAAGGAAAAAGCGCTTGCTCATTACTTACAGGCAATTCAACTGGCAACCGGTTACCAGTTCAGGAATGTGGCATCTGTCGCCTGCGAAAGAACTGCAGTTTTACTGGGGAAAATGAATCTGACAGATCAAAGTTTACATTATTTCAGCAAAGCAAACGAAATTTACAGCGATTGGGGTGTGGTTGTTAAATGCCAAAATCTCGAAAAGAGAAACCCGCAGTTGAAAAACAATCCGGAGCAAATAAAACAGGTTACTTCCTCTACTTTGGTGTCAAGCAAAACAGCTCTTGATCTGGCAACGGTTTTAAAGGCATCGCAGGCTATTTCGAGCCAGGTGAAATACGACGATGTGCTGAAAAATCTGATGCATATTACCATAGAAAATGCCGGTGCCGAAAGAGGTTGCCTGTTGTTATACAAAGGAAATGTATTAAACATTGAGGCAATTGGCGACACACGGTCTGAGGGTGTCAGAATTATTTCTCCTGTTCCGTTTGAATCTTCGGATGAGGTGCCGGAATCGATTATAAATTTTTGCCGCAGAACCGGCGAAATTGTTGTGATAAACGATTCAGATGATGGTGAAAGATTTGCTGCCGATCCTTATATTCATAAAAACAAATCACTCTCAATTCTGTGTCTCCCGATTACAGTTTCAGGAAAAATACGTGGAATTCTCTACCTGGAAAACAATTTGTTAAAAGGCATTTTTACACACAACAGAATTGAACTGCTGAAAATGCTTTCAGGTCAAATCGGAATTTCGATTGAGAATGCCATTCTGTATGGAAATTTGGAGGAAAAAGTAAAGGAACGGACTTTCGAAATTGAAAAAACATTGGCCGAACTCAAAGAAACCCAGGCACAACTGATTCAGTCTGAAAAAATGGCTTCGCTCGGGGAACTGACAGCAGGTGTTGCGCACGAAATTCAGAATCCGTTGAATTTTGTCAATAATTTTTCTGAAGTCAATGCAGAACTGATTGATGAGGCAGCAGAAGAAATCGACAAAGGAAATATTCAGGGAGCAAAACTGATTCTGAAAGACATCCGGGAAAATCAGCTAAAGATTAACAACCACGGTAAACGCGCTGAATCGATTGTAAAAGGGATGCTGAAACACAGCCGCAACAGCAGCGGGGCAAAAGAGCCTTCTGATATTAACGCGCTTGCCGATGAATGTTTACGGCTTGCCTATCACGGATTAAGGGCAAAAGATAAATCGTTCAGCGCTATTTTGAAAACTGAATTCGATCCGAAAATCGGAAAAATCAGTGTGATTCCGCAGGATCTTGGCCGGGTAATTCTAAACCTGATAACCAATGCCTTGTATGCAGCCAATGAAAAAAGAAAAACTGCAGGAGCAGGATACGAACCAACAGTTACAATTATCACCAGCCGAGTTCATAACGAAATGGCAGGGCAGGTTTTAATTACGGTGAAAGACAACGGTATGGGAATACCTGAAAATATCAGAAGCAAAATATTTCAGCCATTTTTTACAACCAAGCCAACCGGACAGGGAACCGGCCTTGGATTGAGTATGAGTTATGACATTGTTGCAAAAATACATGGTGGTGAATTAAAAGTGGAAAGTATTGAAGGTGAAGGAGCCATATTTACAATTGCTCTGCCTGCCTGATATTTGAAGAATTTCCGGATTATGGCGACTGAATAAAAGTTTTATGATTTTGAAAAAAGTGAAAAAAACAGAGTATGACAAAAATATTGGTGGTTGATGACGAGGAAGATCTTGAAGTTTTGGTAAAACAAAAATTCAGAAAGAAAATCAGGGATCAGGAGTATGAATTTGTATTTGCTTCCAACGGCAAACATGCATTGGAGCAAATTCAGAATCATCCGGATATTGATGTGGTTTTAAGCGATATCAACATGCCCGAAATGGATGGACTGACCCTGCTTTCGAAACTTAATGAACAGCATTCGGTGTTAAAATCTGTGATTGTTTCGGCATATGGCGATATGGACAACATTCGAACCGCCATGAACCGGGGTGCATTTGATTTCGTAACCAAGCCGGTTGATTTTGGCGATCTGGAACTTACACTGGAAAAAACCATCCGGCAGGTACGCCAGATACAGGAAACGCTGCGTGCAATTAAGGAAAACAACATCCTGAAAATGTATGTTGACGAGAACGTTTTGAAATTCATGCAAACTCGTGAATTCGAGACTTCGATTATGGCAAGCGAAACAGTTGAAGCTTCGGTTGCATTCATAGATATTTGCGGATTTACATCGATTAGCGAAAACGAACTACCTGTGAATGTGGTAAAATTGCTGAATAGCTACTTCGATTTAATGGTAACCGAAATCATAAAACACGGTGGTTTTATCGATAAATTTATCGGCGACGCCATCATGGCTGTTTTTAAAGGTGAATTTCATCTCGATAAAGCGATTGAAGCCTGTCTGGCAGTAAGGAATAAAATTGCCGCCCTTCCTGAATTTTCGGATAATGTATCGTTTAAACCCCAGGTTTCAATCGGTATTAATTCAGGTGAAATGGTTTCCGGCAATATCGGTTCGTCAAGTTTACGCCGGCTCGACTACACCGTTATCGGAGATGTGGTAAATACTGCCCAGCGGTTACAGTCTTCGGCAACCCCCGGTCAGATTCTGATTAACAAACAATCATATGATAAAGTAAAGGAGTTTTTTAAATGTAACCAGGTAGGAGAGGTAGCTTTAAAAAACAAATCGGAAGCGATGGTTATTTATGAAGTTCTGGAGTAAAATACTTAAAAATGAACAGGGCAAATCAAATAGACTGGAATTCAATTTTCTCTTTGCGGTCAATTATTTACACGTTATCGGGATTATTTATTGCAGCAGTTGCATTAAAAGGATTTATGATTCCCAACAGTTTTCTGGATGGCGGAGTAACAGCCATTTCTGTTCTTGTAAACAGAATATTCAGCATTCATATAAGTGTGTTGTTGATTGTATTTAATCTTCCGTTTCTGATTATCGGGTATCATAAATTAGGACGAACGTTTATTGTTCATTCGTTGCTGGCTATTCTGATCATGTCTGCATTATTGTTTTTTCTGAAAATCCCCAAAATAACTGAAGATAAGGTTCTGATCGCTGTTTTCGGTGGTTTTCTGATGGGGCTTGGAATTGGCCTGGTTATCAGGGGTGGCGCGGTAATCGACGGACTTGAAATTATTGCCCATTATACAACCAAAAAAGTGGCTTTTACAACCAGCGAAATAATTTTACTCTTTAATTCTTTGATTATATTATCAGGTGCAATCTGGTTTGGCATTGAAACAGGCATGTATTCAATACTTGTATATTTCACAGCCATGAAAACATCTGATTATGTGGTGGATGGTTTTGAAGAATTCACCGCGCTGAATATTGTTTCAAAAGAACATGAAGCCATCAAATCAATTATTGTAAACGATTTTGGAAAAGCCATCACGGTTTATAAAGGTGAAAGAGGTTATTTGCCGGGCAGTTTTGAGATCAAAAATGATTGCGATATCATCATGACAGTGGTCACCCGCCTCGAAATCCACCGCCTGAAACAGGAAATATCAAAAATTGACGAAAATGCCTTTTTCTTTATTCACAGTATTAAGGAAGTAAAAGGTGGCATCATTAAAAAATCAGGAATTCAGGCATAAAATGAAAATTACCCAACTTAAAAACATAATTATCCGGAAACTTACAGATGAGCTTTCGGAAAAGCTGACTTATCACGGTGTTAAACACACACTGATGGTTTTTAAGGTTTGTAATCAATTCATAAAACGGATGAAAATTGCACCACACGATGCACAACTTATTCGTACTGCGGCCTTGTTGCACGACACCGGATTTATTCGTACTTACGACAACCATGAAGAGGAAAGCATCATTTTTGCCCGCGAAATTCTGCCGGATTGGAATTATTCCGAATCCGATATTGAAATTGTTGCTGGTATGATCAGGGCAACAAAAATTCCTCAAAATCCGAAGAATATGCTCGAAGGGATTTTGGCTGATGCAGATCTTGATTATCTTGGAACCACTTCGTTTTATGAGATTGCCGATACTTTGCGGACCGAGTTATTTCATTACAATAAAATCAGTAGCGAAATTGAATGGATTACTTTGCAAATTGATTTCCTGAAAAGGCACAATTATTACACTGCTTTCTCGAAAAAATACCGCGAACCAATAAAACAAAAATACCTGAAAGAAATTAAGGATAAGTGGGGTAGGTAAACAAAAAAATCACTCACAAAATACTTTGTAAGTGATTGAATTTGTTGTTGTCCTGCCAGGGCTCGAACCTGGACTCTACTGATCCAGAGTCAGTCGTGTTGCCAGTTACACCACAGGACAGTCTCTTTTTTAGTGCTGCAAAAATAGTAATTTGTCTCAATCACAAATTATCTTTTTAAAAAAACTTACCCTTCATTAAAAAATCATTCAACAAATGGTTGACGATTACATGCAAAATGTGTTGTGCAACCTTTAATTTTAAAATGATTACATTATTTTTATCCTCCGATAATAAATTTGAATATCAACCAAAAAAAATAAACTATGAAAGATTCTCAAAAAAGAAGAGATTTCCTGAAAATTTCAGCAGCCGGCGCTTTGGGTGTGATCGCACTTGGACCGATGGCTTGCAAACCAGCAGCAAAACAAGCCGTTCAGACGGTTGATAAAAAAAGTTTTGGTGTAGGGTTACAGCTTTATACCGTTCGCGATGAGATGGCCAAAGACGTTCCAGGGACATTGAAAAAACTGTCGGACATGGGTTATAAAAACCTTGAGATGGCAAGTTATGCCGATGGTAAATTTTATGGTTTTGGACCAGCCGACTTCAAAAAGATGGTGAATGACCTTGGAATGGAAATCATCAGCAGCCACACAAGTGTTGAGGCCGAGGGAATTACCATTGACAGCGCCAAGAAAATGGCCGAAGATCATGCAGCTTTGGGCGTAAAATATTGCGTTCAGCCATGGATTGAAGAAAAAGACCGGAACGTTGAGATGTACAAGAAAATGATTGCTGACTGGAACCAGGTGGGGGCTGTGATGAAGGAAGCCGGAATTCAGTTTGGATATCACAACCACAACTTCGAATTCAAACCAACCGAAGACGGATTGATTCCATATTACGATATTTTTATGAAAGAAATGGATGCCAGCCTGATCACCATGGAACTGGATATGTATTGGGCAACAAAAGCAGGGCAGGATCCGGTTGAGATGTTCAACAAATACCCGGGCCGTTTCCAGTTGTTCCATTTCAAAGACATGTCGCAGCAAAGTGCTCCTTTCTTTGATGTGATTAAAGATGACATTACATCAGTGGGCGCAGGTTTGATCGATTTCAAACGTATTTATGCAGCCCGTGAAACTGCCGGTATGAAATACCTTTTCGTGGAAGATGATAACCAGGGAAATGGCAAACCATTTGAAGCTGTTGAAATCAGCATCAATAACATCACTTCAAAAATTTTAGTATAAAAGGTTTTTATCGCAATAACTTAGAACCGGTTTCATCGTGAGGCCGGTTTTTTTTATTTTTAGTCGGTAAACAAACTGAAATTTTATGACAAGAATAGCTTTTGATGAAATGAAATCCACCATAAAAAATGCATTTATGCGGGCTGGCATGAATGAAGAAAAGGCAGAAATCTGTGCCACCACGCACACAGCATCGAGTTGCGATGGAATTTATTCTCACGGTTTGAACCGGGTTCCGCGTTTTGTTGATTATTTACAAAAAGGCTGGGTGGATTTGGATGCAGAACCAGCCATTGAAAAAAAACTGGGAATTCTTGAAATTTATAATGGAAACATGGGACCAGGAATTCTGAACGCCCGTTTTGCCATAAACAGAGCCATGGAAATAGCCGAAGAAAATACTTTGGGATTGGTAACACTCAGAAATACAACTCACTGGATGCGCGGCGGGACTTATGGCTGGCAGGCTGCCGAAAAGGGTTTTATTGCCATTTGCTGGACCAACACCGAATCGTGTATGCCTGCCTGGGGGGCAAAAACAATTGGTGTTGGCAACAATCCATTTGTTATGGCGGTTCCCGACAAAAACGGACCGATGGTCCTGGACATGGCTATGTCGCAATATTCGTATGGAAAATTACAGGTTACCAGGTTGAAAGGCGAGAAACTTCCTTATCCGGGCGGATTTGATAAAGATGGTAACCTGACCGATATGCCCGGACCAATTGAAGAATCGTGGAGAATTCTGCCAACCGGGTACTGGAAAGGTTCTGGTTTTGCCATTGTTTTGGATGTTATTTCAGCAATATTGTCAAACGGGCTTGCTACCGCAGAAATCGATAAAGTGGGAAAAGGGAGTTGTGGAAGTTGTAACCAGGTTTTTATTGCCATTGATCCGCTGAAAATCAGTTCGCAGGATTTTATCGATAATGTTTTGCAACAAACCATTCAGCAAATAAAAAATTCGGTGCCGGATGAACTCTCTTCACAGGTTTTTTATCCGGGTGAACGCACGCTGTTGACGCAAAAGGAAAACCTCAAAAACGGAATTCCGGTGGATGATGGTATCTGGAATGAAGTAAAAAGGCTGGCGGGAGAATGAAACACCAATGTTATTAAAACAAAAAAGCTGCCATTAAAAGCAGCTTTCAAGTTGGTTGACCTGTCAGGGCTCGAACCTGAACTCTTCTGAACCAAAATCAGACGTGTTGCCAGTTACACCACAGGTCAGTCCTTCATGTCTTTTTTGTAAAGACGGTGCAAAAATATAATTTTTTTTCTTTCAGCTTCTTTCTCTGTTTTTTTTTTCAGATTTGATAGTAATTGTTAATTCCCGCTGATTAACATGTATTCAACACCCTTTTCTTATTAAAAACTTATATTTGCAATCGTTCCAAAAAAATCTGTCATGCAAAAAACGACACTTATCAACAACATTCTTGGCTGGACGGTCTTTATTATTGCAGCTTTTACTTATTTACTCACCCTTGAACCCACGGCAAGCTGGTGGGATTGCAGTGAGTTTATCACTGGTGCTTATAAGCTGGAAGTAGGGCACCCGCCCGGAGCACCTTTTCATATGATTTTGGGCAGGTTTTTTACGTTGTTTGCATCCGACAGTTCAAAAGCCGCACTCATGATCAATGCTTTGTCGGCACTTGTCAGTGCAGCCACCATAATGTTGCTGTATTGGAGCATCGTTCACCTGGCAAGAAAACTTTTTTCTGAAAAAGAACTGACAAATGGCCAGCAGATTGCAGTTTGGGGCAGTGGACTGGTTGGTGCGCTGGCTTTTACATTTACCGATTCATTCTGGTTTTCGGCCGTTGAAGGAGAAGTTTATGCTTTGTCGTCGTTTTTTACGGCGGCAGTTTTTTGGGCTATTCTGAAATGGGAAAATGTTGCCGATGATCCCCATGCCAACCGCTGGCTGATTCTGATAGCCTACCTCATGGGGCTTTCAACAGGTGTTCACCTTTTAAATCTTCTTGCAGTACCGGCAATCGGGCTGGTTTACTATTTTAAGAAATACACATTCTCGTGGAAAGGTGCTTTTATTGCCATGGCTATTTCGATATGTATTCTCGGAGGCATTCAGTATGTTATTATTCCCGGGGTTCCGCGGCTTGCCTTTCTTTTTGATAAACTGTTTGTGAACAGTTTTGGTTTGCCTTTCAACAGTGGTGTTTTGTTTCTGGTTGCTGCCATTATCGGGGCTTCAGTTTGGTCGGTTCTTTATACATTGAAAAGGAAAATGGTGGTTTTGAATACGGCTGTAACAATGGTTATCGTAATTCTGATTGGTTATTCAACTTTTGCCACCATTATTATCAGGGCATCGGCAAATCCGCCCATGAATCAGAACCATCCTGATAATGCATTTGCTTTATTGCGGTATCTGAATCGCGAGCAATACGGCGACCGCCCGCTGTTTTACGGACCCTATTTTAATGCACCGGCCATTGCCAGCAAAGGCGAAAAACCACAATACAACAAAGTTGATGGAAAATACAAACACACAGGTTCATTGTCAAGCGGCACTGTGTATGACGAGAAGATGGAAACATTTTTCCCGAGGATGTACAGCAATCAGCCAAATCATGTCGATGCGTATAAAGACTGGGGAAAAATAAAAGGTACTCCGGTAAGGATTCGGGATGGAAAAGAAACAAAGACACTTATAAAACCAACTTTTGCCGAGAATCTGCGGTTTTTCTTTACCTACCAGATTGGTCACATGTACATGCGTTATTTTATGTGGAATTTTGTGGGTCGACAAAATGATGTTCAGGGACACGGAACTTTTAACGAAGGAAACTGGGTGAGCGGAATCGATTTTCTGGATAAATCCCGTGTTGGACCGCGTGATTATATGCCCGATTTTATGAAAAAAGACCCCAGCCGGAATGTATACTATTTTCTTCCGCTGTTTTTCGGATTGGTGGGAATGTTTTATCAATACAATCATGGACGTGAGGGGAAACAGGGTTTTACAGTTACCATGCTGCTGTTTTTATTTACAGGTTTGGCAATTATTGTTTATCTGAATCAATATCCCTATCAGCCGCGCGAACGCGATTATGCTTATGCCGGATCGTTTTACGCTTTTGCCATCTGGATCGGGCTGGCAGTTCCTGCATTTTATTCGCTGGTTCAGAAACTGTTAAAAGGAGCAACAGGCGCTGTTGCAGTTACCGCTGTTTCGCTCGCAGTTGTTCCCGGAGTTTTAGCTGCTCAAAACTGGGATGATCATGATCGCTCAGGAAGGTACATGACCCGCGATTATGCCATTAATTATCTTGAATCGTGTGCCCCGAATGCCATTTTGCTTACCTATGGCGACAACGACACTTTCCCTCTCTGGTATGTGCAGGAGGTGGAAGGAGTCAGACCCGATATTAAAATTATCAATATGAGTTATCTCGGAATGGATTGGTACATTACCCAGCACCGGATGGCTTCGAACCAGGCAGCACCCATGCCTTTTACTTTCGATAAAGAAGTGTATTACATGGGGCATCGCGATGCGGTTTTGTTTGTGGAAAGATACAATGGCTCGATGGAACTCAGTGAAGCCATGAAATTTCTAGGTAGCAACGACGATCGCGCCAAAGTTCAGGTGGTTAGCGGTGAGAAAATGAATTACCTGCCAACACGGAGTTTACACATTACAGTTGATAAGCAAAAAGCCATTTCATCAGGAACTGTAAAACCTGAAGATGCCGGATTTATTGCAGATACAGTAAAATTCAGGATTACAAAAAACTATATTACAAAAAGCGAAATGGCTGTTTTAAATATGATTGCTGCCAACAATTGGGAGCGGCCGATTTATATCGACCACAGCCTTTTGTATTCAAACAATATTTTCTTTTTGGATTATCTGCAGTTCGAAGGTCTTGCCTACAGGTTTGTGCCCATCGAAACCAAGTCGGATGGTATGTTCAGGGGCCGCATTGATGCGGATATTTTATATGATAATGTAATGAACAAGTTTGTTTGGGGCAATGTAAACGATCCGGAAATTTATCTTGACGAATACAACCGCAAGGCAATCGATATTATTCAGGCTCGTTATATTTTCTCTCGTCTTGCAAGAACCCTGCTTGAAAAGGGCGATAAAAAGCGGGCAATTGAGGTTTTAGACAAACTTTTCGTAATATTCCCGAATGAAAGAATTCCGCTTACTTTTACTTCAATGCAGGCCGTGGAGCTCTACTATCAGGCTGGTGAAACCGAAAAAGCCAATAAACTTTTAAGAATTTTGGCCGATAATGGTTTTGCAATGCTGAATTATTACACCAGTTTGCCAGACGGTTTAGTTTACATGATTGAAGAAGACCAGAATAACCAGATTTCGCTGGTACAGAATATGAAAATTATCGCTGCAAAATACAATCAGCAGGAAATCAGCAAGGAAATTGACGACAAACTGAATGCCCTGATTGATAATCTGGAGAAAGCATCAAAATCATAATAACAGATAAGATACAATTCGGATGGGCGTTTTTTCGATATTTAAAAAATACAATACTACATTCTGGGCTTCAAATACAATCGAATTGTTTGAACGCTGGGCGTGGTACGGTTTTTACATGGCATTTGCACTTTATCTGGTAAATTCAAAAGACACCGGCGCGCTGGGTTTATCGCAGGCCGAAAAAAGCGCAATAATGGGAACAGGGTCGATGTTACTCTATTTTCTGCCGGTAATTACAGGTGCTATTGCCGATAAACTGGGGTACAAACGCATACTTTACCTGTCGTTTGCGTTGTATGCAACAGGGTTTTACATGATAAAAAGCTTCGACTCTTTCGGGATGATGTTTTTTGCATTTGTATGGACCTGTATTGGCGGCGCTTTTTTCAAACCCATTATTTCGGCCATGATTTCGAGAAATACCACCGACGAAACGGCTTCCATCGGGTTCGGTATTTTTTATATGATGGTGAATATCGGTGGTTTTATCGGGCCGTTTTTTGCCGGAATTTTTATGCAGAAAAGCTGGGATTATGTTTTTTATATGTCGATGGTCACAATCGGTCTTAATTTTTTGATTACCCTGTTTTTCTTTAAAGAACCTCAGATTCAGAATAACAAAGTTTCGCTCGGTAAAAATATCGCACAGGCTTTCTATAATATCTGGGTTACACTGAAAAACTGGAGATATGTTCTATTTCTGTTAATTATGGTGGTTTTCTGGGCTGCTTTCAACCAGTTGTATTATTCGTTTCCGGTTTTTATTGAGCAGTGGGTCGATTCTTCGGAGATTTACAAAGGAATCGAATCGGTTTGGCCGTGGCTGGCACACTCAATTGGCACTGCCGAAGGAACCATCACAACGGTAACTTTAACCAGCATGGATTCGTTTTTCATCATCGTTTTCCAGATCGCCGTTTCAGCCCTGGTCATGCGTTTTAAGCCGCTTTCGGCTATGATGGGAGGAATCCTGGTTTTGTCAGGTGGTTTAATGATGATGTTTTCAACTCAAAGTGGCTGGATGATTTTGTTAGGAATCCTGATTTTTGGATTGGGAGAAATGTCGAGTTCACCCAAATTTACAGAATACGTGGGCAGGATTGCCCCACCCGATAAAAAAGCGCTTTACATGGGAACTTCGTTTCTTCCGTATGCCGGTGGTCATGCTTTGGCAGGCTGGCTTTCGGGAGATATTTATGAAAAAACTTCGGATAAAATTTACCTGCTTCAGAAAGAGATTGCAAAACGGGGAATTTCGCTTCCCGAAATTTCTGAAACCTATTCGAAAAATGATTTTTTTAACGAAGCAGCCGCTAAAATGGTGATGACGAAACAGGAACTTACCAATTTTATCTGGGCAGAATATCATCCGTCAAATATCTGGCTTGTTTACTCCGGAGTTGCGGTGCTTTCAGTTGTTCTGCTGTTTGTTTACGACAGGTTTATTTTGAGGCGGCAGCAGAATTGAACTTTTCAGGAATCAAATCCCAAAAAAGATATAACGATTTTGGATTACAATCGCAAAAAGTTATGTTTTCATCAAAAAACGCCAGGGTTTGCTGATCCAGGGTTCCCCGGCATAGTTAATACCTATCCGCGGTGTAGCGATAATTCCAGGAGAGATATTGTCCTCTTCAATCCAGATTCTTTCCGAGGTTTCAAGATTTTCGCCATAAAATGATTTGTCGAGTTGCAGCACTTTTCCCACTCTTCCCGGCCCTGAAATTCCTTCAAGTCCGCGGATTAAAACGGCAGAAGCTTCCTCATTTTTGCCGGTTACAAAATTGAGCATCCAGTACATTCCGTATATAAAATAGACGTAAACAAGTCCGCCTTCACGGAACATTACTTCTGTGCGTGGCGTTTTTCCCTTGCTGGCATGACAGGCCAAATCGCCATCACCACTGTACGCTTCTGTTTCGGTAATTTTATATCGCTGAATGGTTTTGTCATCGAATTGTCTGACAAGTGTTTTCCCGATTAACCCGGGTGCAACTTCCAGTACATTTCTTTGGAAGAAGGAGCTGTTTAACCGTTCAGGCATATTTCAAACAGGTCAGTTTTTGGCAGTTTTTCTTTTCCTGAATTCTGTAAATGTATAACCGGCAATAACCAGCAAAAGCAGCAAAGAGCTTGCAAGCGATATTTTGTTTCCGGTATAATAAGAAGCAGGGTGGAATTTGAACTCAACAGTATGTTGTCCGGCTGGCAAAACCAGCGAGCGGAGAATGTAATTCACCCTGAAATGAGGTACTTCCTGCCCGTCGATGTATGCTTTCCAACCATTTGCATAATAGACATCGGAGAAAACGGCCAACTGTTCAGTGGCGGCATTTGCTGCATATTTCAGGTAATTTGGTTTGTATTCAGTAAGAACAATACTGGCAGTACTGTCTTTCTGAAAAGTTTTTCCATTTACATTTTCAGCAAACCGTTTGTCGATTAAAGCTTCTTCAGCAGGATTGATGTTTTTCAATGCTTCAATTTCCTCGTCGGCATTCTCAACCACTTTGAACTTGTCAACCACCCATGCATTTCCCAATGCAGCCGGGTTTTTAATCGGGGGCTGGTTCAGGTCATAAATCAGGTAACGCGTATTCAGCATGTTGATAACTCCGAGGTTGGCAAAAACAGAATCAGGGCGAGCCTGGGAATTTAATCCTTTAACCATTTCCTGCATTTCGGGAAGCAGTTGGTGTTCGATAATTTCCTGGTAACGACGGAGTTTGGCGGCAGAATACCCACCCACATTTTTATGAAAATAAGAAGTGCGGGCATCCTGAAAAGGATCACCTGTCAAAGGCAAAACACGATAGTACAGATCTTTATCCTGTAAAATAGCTTTGTCAACCGGCATTTCCGGAAATGGGTTTTGTGCTTCGCGTTTCGAAACAAAGTTGTCGTTATTCAGGTAGCGTTTGTCAACAGGCCAGAGATCGACAAGTATCAAAACTCCCAGAACTGCAATAAAAGTTGTGGTATTCAGTTTTTTAATACTCCAGGCATACAATGTTCCGGCTGCAAGTACAACAAAAGCAAAAGAGCGGAATGCATCTATCCGCAACAACGATTTTCTGTCGGCAATCACACTGTCAATCAGCCAATCGGGGAAACGCTGGGCATCGAAAGCATTAGAAAAATCGCCTGCAATTCCGGGAAGCAAAGCAAATACAAGGGCAATTCCGCCTGTTAACCCGGCTGCCCAAAGCAAGCCTTTTTGCCAAACTTTATTGTCAACTTTTCCTGTAAGAATATCGTGCAACGCCATAAAACCAAGCAGCGGCATGGTAATTTGCGCAATCACCAAGGTCATGGAAGGAGCCCGGAATTTATTATACAAAGGCAGGTAATCGAGCAGGAAGCTGGTTAGTCCCATCACATTTCCACCCCATGATAAAACAATTGATACAACTGTTGCTGTGGCAAGCCACCATTTATACACACCTTTCACCACAAACAATCCCAACACAAACAAAAACAAAACAATTGCTCCGACATATACCGGCCCTGATGTACCGGGTTGTTCACCATGATACATGCTGACACCCCGGATTGTTTGTTTAGGATTTTGAACTCCTTTTTGCTGAAGGGCTTTAAAACTTTCTGAGTTCTCTCCCGGATTCGTAATGCTGCTTCCACCTTTGAAATTTGGGATCAACAAGGTCATAGTTTCGTCAATGCCGTAACTCCATTGTACCACATAATCTTTGTCAAGTCCGGTAGTTTTATTTTGGTCGTTGTTTGTTAATTCTGAAGGTGCGCGAATTGTTTCTTTTGAATATTCCCAGGTTGTATATAGTCTTGAAAAATTCATACCAACTGCAATTATAACGCCTGCCAGCAGGTAAAGCACCGATTTCCCATAGTTTAGAAGCGCTTTATCACGAATAGCAGCAACCAGCTCGGCAACGGCATAAATTCCCATCAGAATCATCCCGTAGTAAGTAATTTGTGGGTGCCCTGCCAATAATTCAAAAGAAAGCCCGATGGCAAAAAGTATGGCTCCGGGAATTTTCTTGTCTCTGAATGCCATTAAAACACCGGCAATCAGTAAGGGTAAAAATCCAAGCGCCATGGCTTTTGAAGCATGTCCGGCTCCGATGATTATGATAAAATAGGATGAAAACCCAAATGCAATTGCCCCAACTACGCTGGTCCATTTGTTAATTTTCAGACTTGAAAGCAAAATATAAAAGCCCAGAAAATACCAGATAATAAATGATGCGATTGAAAAAAGGCCTCTCAGGAATCCGGCGGGGTAATCAGCCAGATTGCCGGGATATAAAACAGAAATCATATAACCGGGCATTCCGCTGAACATGGTATTGGTCCATACGGCTTCCTCGCCTGTTGAATTTCTGTAATCAACCAATTCTTTTGACATCCCTTTAAAATGGTCAAGATCTGCCATTTGCAGTTCTTTTCCTTCAAGTAAAGGCGACATATAAGCATAAGCAAGAACGATAAACAAAACAATAATCCCTGTATTAATTAAAATATTGCGGTAGCCGGATATTTTTGCCATATTAATTGGTTTATTTTGTGACTGTTTTTAAATCTGACAAAAATAGTTATTTCAACCGCTTTTTACACAGTACAGGTTAAAAAGCAATAGAGGGCTGAATTTTGATAAATGATAGAATCGGCAAATTTAAAAGGAGTTGCAGCCAAAGGATTATTCTGGAGTGCGGTAGAACGTTTTGGTGGACAAGGAATTCAGTTTGTCTTTGGGATATTGGTTACCCGGATTTTAAGTCCATCGGATTACGGTCTGCTTGGAATGGTACTGATATTTATGGCAGTTGGCCAAACCCTTGCCGATAGCGGTTTTGGTTCTGCACTTATCTGGAAAAAAAGCCCTTCTCCTGCCGATTATTCAACAGTATTTTATTTCAATATAACCGTTAGTCTGATTCTGTATTTTGTTTTCTATTTTCTTGCTCCACATATTGCAGCGTTTTACATCGAGCCAAAACTTACCGATTTAATTCGTGTAATCTGCCTGAATTTCATATTGTTATCGTTTGGATTGATTCAGCAGACAGTTTTACAGAAAAAAGTCGATTTCAGGTTACTGGCTTATATAAATATTGCAAGTAGTCTGGTAGGCGGATTTACAGCGCTTTTTATGGCAATGCGCGGATTTGGGGTGTGGGCGCTGGTTTGGCAGATTCTGATAAAAAGCCTCGTTACTTCGGCGCTGTTATGGGTTTTTAATAAATGGCGGCCAGTGTTTGAATTTAGCTGGCTTTCGCTGAAAGAACTTTTTAATTACGGATCGAAACTTACTGGTGCAGGCCTGATTTATACCATTTTTCAGTATTTCTATTACAATGTAATTGGTAAACTTTTCCCGGTTGAAGTACTGGGATTATATACGCGTGCAGCGCAATTGCAGGAGTTTCCGGTAAAAACTATCGGCAGTGTTTTTCAACGGGTAGCTTTTCCGGTTTTCGCAACTATTCAGGATGAAAACGAACGTCTGAAAAATGCTGTTGGCAAAACACTTCGCACAATGGCTTTTATCAATTTTCCAATTTTGATTGGTCTGATTGCTGTTGCCGATAATCTTATTGTTGTGCTGTTAACCGATAAATGGTTGCCGGCTTCCAATTATTTTAAGCTACTCTGTTTAATTGGGTTGTTTTATTCGTTTCATGTGGTGTTTGGTGAAATTTTAAAAACAAAAGGTAAATCGAAATGGATTTTAAACCTCGAATTCGTTTCGAAATCCATCATGATAATTAATATCTTTATTACGTGGCGATGGGGAATTACTGCAATTATTTTAGGGCATATTGTAACCGTGGTTATAACTCATTTGCTGGATTCATGGTATATCTGGAAGTCAATTGGATATTCACTCTGGAAACAGGCAAAAGATGTTTTTATATATTTTGCAATCTCTGTTTTAATGTATTTTTTTGCAGTTACTGTATCACATTTTATAGATAATCCGGTTGTTTCGTTAATTGCAACAAGTATTGCCGGTGCTGCATTTTATATTATTGCTGCCACAGTTTTGAAACTTGAGGAAATAAAGGAGATAAAGAGAATATTTGACAACATAATCTGATAATATTTAAGCTGAAAGATGATGCCCAAAAATCCGCTTGTTTCAATTATTACCCCAACCTTTAATCATGAAAAATACATTGGGGAATGTATTGAGTCGGTTAAAAATCAGACGTTTTCAGATTGGGAATTGATTGTTGTTAACGACGGAAGTTCGGATAGAACACTTGAAATTGCACAAAAAACTGCTGAAGGCGATCCCCGAATACATGTAATTCATCAGGAAAACAAGGGAATTTTTAAACTGGCCGAAACATACAATAAAGCGCTTGGCCTTTCGAAAGGCGAGTTTATTGCAATTCTTGAAGGCGATGATTATTGGGAACCGCAGAAACTTGAAATTCAGGTTGAAGTGATGAAAAATGACAACGCAATAATAATGGGATGGGGAAAGGCAGTTTCGCGTGTCGGGTTTCAAAAAGAGGTTTACCAGGTTCATCCGGTGCAGGAAGAGAAACATTTGCAGTATTTTACAAACGAACCTTCTGTAAATATCTTTAATTCGGTATTCGATAACTTTTTCCCGCCGCTCACGTTTATTATCCGCAAAGATGCTTTATTGAAAACTGGCGGTTTTATACAGGTTTTGCCTTTTCCGGCGGTCGATTTAAGTACAATGCTGGCATTAAGCAAACTGGGAAAATTTTATTATTTCAACCAGGTTTTGGGTACCTGGCGAATTTTTCCGAATCAAACCACAAAAACATTGAATCTGGGTATTCTCGAAGGCGGCAATAAAATTGTTGTTGATTTCTACAATTCCTTGTCATCGGAGCAAAAGAGAATATTGAATTTTAACGAAGACTTTATCTGGGATAATTATAAAAAACGGAAAATAATAACCTATGCACGAAGCGGGCGTTTTAAACTCATTCGCCACGATTTTAAGGGAGCCCGGAAAGATTATATTCTGGCTATAAAAAATTATGGTTTAAAAGAGCTTACCTGGAAATTACGCGCTTTTACCGGATTGATTTTTAGTTTTTTACATCTTGATGTTGAATTGTTGGCCAAATGGTTTGGGAAAGGAAGTCTGAAATAATTAATTTGAATTCATTTTTATGGGAACAGAAAAACAGGTTGAAGCACTGAAAATCGATTTGGGTTGCGGCCCGAATAAAAGGGCAGGTTTTAAAGGTATGGACATACTTCCGTTGCCGGGAGTCGATTTTGTGGTTGACCTCGAAAATGGTTTTGGTTTTATACCCGACAATTCGGTAGATGAGTTTTATACTTCTCATTTTCTTGAGCATGTTCAAAACCTGGAAGTTATTTTGGCTGAAATTTACCGCACCTTAAAACCCGGCGGGACATTAACAGTTTTTGTTCCTCATTTTTCGAACCCGTATTATTACTCAGATTACACCCACAAAAGATTTTTCGGATTGTATAGTTTCGATTATTTCACTTCGCTCGATACAGGTTACCGGCGCAAAGTCCCGCGGTACAATACTTCGTTCGATTTTCAGGTTGTCGAAAGAAAACTGATTCTGAAATCACCAAGTTTTTTCATTACCAACCTTATTAAAAAACATATTTTAAACAGGATTTTTAATACCAATAAATTTTTTCAGGCTGTTTACGAAGAGTATTTTACCAATATTTTTCACTGTTACGAAATGAAATTTGTGCTGAAACCGGTAAAGTAATTTTAGTTTTTTATTGAGGCTGTTTCGTGATAAACTCATCAAAAATTGACGATTTCGACGGGTGAACCAAAAATTAATTATGGATATCGTCATCCGATTCATTTTTCAAAATCTGTTTAACAGGTATTAAGTCTTTTCCCATGTTCAGGAAAATACGGTAACCAAGGTCTGAGAAAAGTTTTTCAATTTCATCGCCAACATTGTCGAGCAGAATTTCGCAAGCAATTATCGGTTTGTATTTTTCAATGGTCGCTTTCATTCCTCTGATAATGTTGGGTTCGGCGCCTTCGCATCAATTTTTATAAAATCGATATCAAAATTATCTTTTGGATTTTCTGCCAGAAAGTTAAACCTGCAATGAAATTTTATTAAACAGTTCAGATTTCTTATCTGCAATTAACATATACAAACCACCGTTTGAACCGATATCGACCTACCCTTTTAAGTTTTTTGCCATCTTCTCAAAAATCGAGGAGTGCTCATAAGTATAATGACCTTTCCAGTAAACCCAGAAAACAATAAAATCGGTTTGATTGGTTTTGAGATTTATGGTTTCTCCATCGCTGAGTTTTATTTTTATGATGCCCGATGGAGGAATTTTAATTCCAGATAAACGGTTTCTTAAAAGCTGGTTGATATTTCACAGGAAATAATTAATGAAGGCTGAGTAAATTATCCGGAAATAATTGTCATCATTTTTTATGTTCAAAGAATCTAAAATTAATTAGCGAGTTTAACAAATCTCCTTTAAAAGCTTTTCTTTCCTGAAATTGAAGTCGAATTTATCTTTTATTCTTTTACTGAATGCTTCCCTGTTGGCTTTGTTATGGTTGTTTCTGACATAATTTGCAACAGTCTGCACATTCCATTCATCGGTTAAAAATCCCAGGTTTCCAATGGCAGCAGGTATTCCTCCAACATTGGTCCCGATCGGGATACATCCGTAAAGCATACCTTCGCACAGCGCGTTTGGCAAACCTTCGCTTCTTGAAAACTGGGCGTAAAATGAGGCTTTTGTATAATAATCCTTTAATTCAGTTTGCTTTAGCGACGGCAGTAAAATCAGGTTTTCGGGAACAGGTTCAAACAGGTGCCGGGCATTTTCATTTGAACCAATCAGGTAAAAAGTGTATTCGGGCAGTTTTTCAGCCAGTTCACTAAATCTATCAAGGCCTTTGATAAAAACTCTTTGCTGGTTTTCGGTTATACTTACCGTCAGTATAATTTTTTCTCTTTTCTGTTCAAAAACTGTATTTTTTTCTCCCTCAAATTTGTATCCGGTATAAATGGTTTTGGTTTTTGCATCGGGGCAAACCGATTTTATTTTCTTTTCGAGTTCGTCAACCACTGCAATACAGCGAGTTGCGTATTTAAAAGTTAGCAGGGTCAGCTTTTTCCGCAACGGACTGGAAAGCGAACCATATCTATATTCCGGAATATTTGCTACATCGTATCCTCCTACAACAACAAATGACTTTTTGCCGAATAATTTTGCAAATAAAATAGGCAAAAACGAATGGTAATCAGCAAACCAGATAAAAACAGCATCGTATTTCCAAAAGTTGATTAGCAAAAAGAGTTTTTGTCTTAACATTTGCCATGCGGTTTTTACCAATCCTTTTACCGGCTTAAACTGGTAAAGTGTAACATTGTGAACCTCCGATAGAATTTCATAATCGGTGCGCACGAAAGTTGAGAAATTGGTATAAACAAAGAGTATTTTCTTTTGCATGTTCAAAAATAGTATTTTTGAAACTTCAACAGTTTTGAAGAATTTATTTATGCCAAAAATACTTACCATTGTTGGGGCCCGGCCTCAATTTGTTAAAGCAGCAGCTTTGAGCCGGGCGCTGAAAAAATTCGGGATTGAGGAAATTCTGGTTCACACAGGGCAGCATTTTGATGAAAACATGGCTGAGATTTTCTTCAGACAAATGGCAATTCCGCAACCTAAATATAACCTCGGCATCAATTCGTTAAGTCATGGCGCTATGACAGGCAGGATGCTGGAAGAAATCGAAAAGGTGATAATTGAAGAAAAACCCTCAGTTTTGGTTGTTTTCGGCGATACCAATTCAACACTGGCAGGAGCGTTGGCTGCCAGCAAACTGCACATTCCGGTGGCACATATTGAAGCCGGCTTACGCAGTTTTAATATGAAAATGCCCGAGGAAGTAAACAGGATACTTGCAGACAGAATTTCGGAATACCTGTTTTGCCCCAATGAAAATGCCATTACCAATCTCAAAAAAGAAGGATTTGAAAATTTCGGTTGCCAAATTTTTAATTGTGGCGACGTAATGTACGATGTGGCATTGTATTACAGTCATTTTTCGGCGCAGCATTCAACAATTATCTCAGAATTAAAACTTGATCCTGGTAAATTTCTGCTGACAACGTTGCATCGACAGGAAAATACTGATGATCCGGCGATTCTTGAATCACTGATTTTTACACTGAACGAACTTTCAGGAAAATATAAAATTGTTCTTCCTATTCACCCGAGAACCCGCAAAATCATTGAATCACGCGGGTTAAAACTGAATTTTAACCCGATTGATCCCGTGGGATATTTCGATATGATTGAATTGCTGAAACATTGTGCATTTGTGATTTCTGACAGCGGGGGTTTGCAAAAAGAAGCATTCTTTTTTGAAAAGCATTGTCTCGTTATCAGAAACGAAACCGAATGGACGGAACTGGTTGAATTGGGATATAACTTCCTGACAGGTACTGAATCGGCTAAAATTCTTGAAACAGTTGAAAAACTTGCTGATTACAAAATGCAGTATGATAAAAAGCCTTATGGTGAAGGCAATGCAGCCGAAAAAATAGCGTTGGTTTTAAAGAATATTAATTAAAAAAGGGATACGGAGAATTGATTTTCTTTACGTCTTTGCGAGCAAAAATATTATGCAAACAATTCACATGTGCGACACTTACGGTCAGTACCTGACCATGAAAGCCGAAATTGATGCGGCAATGCAGGAGGTGATTCGCTCAACACAATTTATCAAAAGCGGAAAAGTACTGGAGTTTGAAAAAAATCTTTCCAGTTATCTTTCCACCCATGTTATTGCCTGTGCCAATGGAACCGATGCCTTGCAAATTGCTTATATGGCTTTGGGGTTGCAGCCCGGCGACGAGGTGATAACCGTGCCTTTTACTTTTATTGCCACCGTGGAAACACTCGCATTAATGGGTTTGAAACCTGTTTTTACTGATGTTTTGCCCGATACTTTTAATATTGATACAAAACAGATTGAAAAACTGATTACCACGAAAACAAAGGCAATTGTGCCGGTTCATTTGTTCGGGCAATGCGCCAACATGGAAGAAATTATGGCGATTGCCAAAAAGCACAACCTGTTTGTTATCGAAGACGCGGCACAGGCCATTGGCGCTGAATACATTTTCAGCGACGGAACCCGAAAACATGCTGGAACGGTTGGCCACATAGGATGTACATCGTTTTTTCCTTCAAAAAACCTGGGCGCTTTTGGCGATGGCGGAGCCATTTATGCAACTGACGACGAACTTGCAAAAACGATCCGCTCGATTGCCAACCACGGGATGAAAGCCAAATACCAGTACGAAAGAATAGGCGTTAACTCGCGGCTCGACAGTATTCAGGCGGCAATTCTCGATGTTAAACTGAAATATTTCGACAAACATATTAAAGCACGTCAGCAGGCAGCTGCGTATTATGACGAACATCTGAAAGATATTAAAGGAATTGAACTTCCCGCGCGGGTTTCATACAGCACGCACGCATTTCATCAGTATACTATAAAAACTGAGAAGCGGAATGAATTACAGGCTTTCCTTCAGCAAAAGGGAATTCCTTCGATGATTTATTACCCCGGTGCGCATCATTTACAGGAAGCTTACCAGTATCTTGGCTACAAAAAGGGTGATTTCCCGGTGAGCGAGCAACTTGCCGAAACAGTTTTATCACTGCCCATGCATACCGAAATGACGGAAGAACAGTTGGAATATATTACCGATAATATTAGAAGTTTCTTTTAAATATTTTCTTTGCGACTTAGCGCCTTTGCGAGGTAAAATTTGCACGCAAAGACGCAAGGGCGCAAAGAAAAAAAATCTGAAATCATGACTGAAAACGAATTAGCTAAAGTTATTGTAAATACATGTTACGATATTCATGTTGAACTTGGCCCCGGATTATTAGAGTCGGTTTATGAGGAAATTTTGTATTTCGAATTGACATCACAAGGATACAAAGTCGAAAGACAAAAACCAATCCCTGTATTTTGGAAGGAAATTAAAATGGATATTGGTTTCAGGGCTGATTTAATTGTCGAGGATAAAGTTGTAGTAGAGTTAAAGTCAGTAGAATTAATTGCACCTGTTCATCCCAAAAAGCTTTTAACTTATCTTCGACTTACAAATTTAAAGTTGGGCTTATTAATCAATTTTAATGAAGCATTGATAAAAGATGGGATAACGCGAGTAGTGAATGGATTATGAATAGGTAAAAATTCTTTGCGCCTTTGCGTCTTTGCGAGACAAAAAAAGCACGTAAAGGCGCGAAGACGCAGGGTAAACAAATTAGCGTATGAATGAAATTTATATACACGAATCAGCCATTGTTGATGCCGGTGCAAAAATTGGTAGCGGAACAAAAATCTGGCATTTTACACACGTAATGGGAACCGCCGAAATTGGCGAAAATTGTGTGCTGGGACAAAATGTTTTTGTGGGGAACAAGGTGAAAATCGGCAATAACATTAAAATTCAGAACAATGTTTCGCTGTACGAAGGCGTGATTTGTGAAGACGATGTTTTCCTGGGGCCGTCGATGGTTTTTACCAATGTCATCAATCCGCGCAGCGGCGTGGAACGTAAAAACGAGTTTAAAACCACACTTGTAAAACGTGGAGCTTCCATTGGCGCCAATGCCACCATTGTTTGCGGTGTTACTTTGGGCGAATACTGTTTTATAGGAGCCGGGGCTGTAATTACTAAAGATGTGAAACCTTTTGCCCTGATGGTCGGTGTTCCGGCGAGACAAAAAGGGTGGGTCAGTAAATCGGGTGCTATTTTGAGCAGTGATTTAATCTGCCCCGAAACCGGCGAAAAACATATCTTAGCCGACGGTTTTTTAAAACCAGAAAACTGATTTGTCTCAATACTCAATACTAAAAATCTCATATCTATAAATAATGAAACGTTTTGCATTAATAGGCGCAGCGGGCTACATCGCCGACCGTCACATGAAAGCCATCAAAGAAACAGGCAACCAGTTGGTTTGTGCCACCGATAAATTCGATGTGATGGGCCGTATCGACAGTTATTTCCCTGATGCCGAATTTTTTCTTGAAATCGAAAATCTGGATAAATACATGGATGACCTTCGCCGCGAAGGAAAACCCATCGATATGGTGAGCATTTGCACCCCAAACTACATGCACCCGTCGCACATCCGGTTTGCCCTGCGCAACGGGGCCGATGCGATTTGCGAAAAGCCGCTGGTGATTTACCCGCGCGACATGCACATTATCAAAGATATTGAAGCCGAAACCGGAAAGCGGGTTTTTACTGTTTTGCAACTGCGGTACCACAAAACCATCCTCGACCTGAAAAAGAAAATTGAAGCCACAGGGTCCGATATGTTCGATGTTGATCTGAGCTACATCACCACGCGTGGCACTTGGTACCAGAAAAGCTGGAAAGGCGATGTGGAAAAATCGGGTGGGGTGGCCACCAACATTGGCATTCACTTTTTCGATATGATTACCTGGATTTTCGGTAATGTGAAAGCTAACATCGTTCATTTATACACTCCGACTAAAGCCGCTGGTTTTCTTCAACTCGAAAAAGCCCGCGTGCGCTGGTTTCTGAGTGTTGATGCCGAAGACCTGCCAAAAGAGGTGGCTGAAAGAGGGAAAAGAACGTATCGTTCGATAACGGTAAATGGTGAAGAAGTTGAATTCAGCGAAGGTTTTACCGACCTGCACACCGAAACGTACCGCCAGATTCTTGCAGGCAACGGTTTCGGAATCGAAGATGCCCGTGAAAGTATTGAATTAACTGACTTTGTAAGAAATACAAAACCTTTGGGTTTGGTGGGCAACTATCACCCTTTTCTGAAGAAATAGACTCTTATAATATTGAAATAAAAATGGCAGAATCAAAACCGATTCTGCCATTTTTTATATTTTCAATCAAAAGATTATTTGCTGATTTTCTCCTGAACAATTGCGTCAATAACTGACATAATAGTAATATTCACAATGTCGCGGACCGAACTTTCGATATCCGTAAAATGAATGGGTTTGTTCAATCCCATCTGGATGGGGCCAATCATTTCAGCCGGCGACATTTCCTGAATCAGTTTGTAAGCCGTGTTTGCCGAACTCAGATTTGGGAAAACCAATGTATTTACATCCATTCCTTTCAATTTTGAGAACGGATATTTTTTGTCGCGGAGATTTCTGTCGAGCGCAAAGTTCACCTGCATTTCACCATCAATGGCCAAATCAGGAAACTTTTCCTGCATAACTTTAACAGCTTCATGCACCGATGCGGGACTGCCAATTTCATCGCTGCCAAAATTAGAATAGGAAAGCATGGCAATTTTGGGCTCTCGGGCAAAAAATCTCACGGTGTCGTTAGCCAAACGGGCAACATCAATCAGCGTTTCTGTTGAAGGATGACGATTGATCAGCGTGTCACACAGAAAATAGGTTCCTTTTTTCGAGTTTACAATGTGCATGGTGGCAAAGTGTTTAAATCCTTCTCTGATGCCAATCACCTCTTTTGCCACTTTGATTGTGTTAGAATATTTTGTGTAAACACCGGTTACAAAAGCATCAGCTTCACCGGTTTCCACCATCATCATTCCGAAGTAGTTACGCTCGAACATTTTATCGTTGGCTTCTTCGAAAGTGGCTCCCTGACGTGCTCTTTTTTCGGATAATATTTTTGCAAATTTTTCCCGGCGTTCAGCTTCACGGTCGTGACGAAGGTTGATGATTGTGCAACCTTCAAGACTCAGATTCAATTCGGCTGCCAGTTTTTCAATTCTCTCATCATTACCCAAAAGAATGGGGTAACAAACGCCCATTTGATAAGCTTCAACAGCTGCTTTCAGCATATTCGGGTGCGAACCTTCTGCAAAAACCACGCGTTTCGGATTCTGAACTGCCATGTCGGTAAACTGGCGCATCATTTTCGATTCGTGTCCCATCAAATGACGGAGATTGTTTTTGTACTCTTCCCAGTCGGTGATATTTTTCCGGGCAACACCCGATTCGATGGCAGCTTTGGCCACTGCCGATGAAACTTCAGTAATCAGTCGCGGGTCAACCGGTTTCGGGATAATATAATCGCGCCCGAAACTCAGTTTGTTCACATTGTAAGCAGCGTTTACAATATCCGGAACAGTTTGTTTGGCCAGACTTGCAATGGCTTTGCAGGCAGCCAGTTTCATCTCTTCGTTGATTGCCCGTGCCCTTGTATCAAGTGCTCCCCTGAAAATATAGGGAAACCCGATTACGTTGTTAATCTGGTTTGGAAAATCGGAACGACCGGTGGCAAAAATGATGTCTTCGCGCGATGCCATTGCCTCTTCATAAGAAATTTCAGGGTCGGGATTGGCAAGAGCAAAAACAATCGGGTTAGCAGCCATTGTCCGCACCATTTCCTTCGACAAAACATTTCCTTTCGATAAACCGAGGAAAACATCGGCGCCAACAATCGCATCCTCCAGTGTTTTCAGTTCGGTGCGGGTGGTGGCAAATATTTTTTTCGATTCGTTGAGGTCGGTACGCGAAGTTGAAATTACTCCTTTGCTGTCGAGCATCACAATGTTTTCGCGACTGGCACCCAGCGCAATATACAGTTTTGTGCATGAGTTGGCCGAAGCGCCGGCTCCGTTCACCACAATTTTTACCTCGCCAATTTTTTTACCGGCAAGTTCCAGCGCATTGATTAATCCGGCCGACGAAATGATGGCTGTACCATGCTGGTCGTCGTGCATAATTGGAATGTCAAGCTCTGCTTTCAGCCTGTCTTCTATCTCGAAACACTCCGGTGCTTTGATATCTTCAAGGTTGATTCCGCCAAATGTTGGTGAAATGGCTTTTACAGCCTGGATAAATTTTTCGGGGTCTTTTTCATCCACTTCAATATCAAAAACATCGATGCCCGCATAAATTTTGAAAAGCAGACCTTTTCCTTCCATCACCGGTTTCCCCGACAGCGCACCAATATCGCCCAATCCGAGAACAGCCGTTCCGTTCGAAATCACCGCAACCAGGTTTCCTTTCGAAGTGTATTCATACGCCAGTTCCTGGTTTTTTTCGATTTCGAGACAAGGTTCAGCGACGCCCGGCGAGTAAGCCAGAGATAAATCGGCCTGTGTGCTGTAGGGTTTGGTAGGGACAACCTCAATTTTGCCTGGTTTTCCCTGAGAGTGATAAAGAAGGGCGGCTTCTTTTCTTATTTTATTAGGCATGAGAAATTTATTGTATAAATATTAGTTATTCAGTACTTTATCACTGATTGCCTGCAGTGTAATTTTTTTGTGCGCCGTTGGAACCAGCACCGAAATATTGTAGCGGCTTCCACCATAAGAAATCATGCGGATTGGAATCCCGTCAAGAGCGTTGAAAACCTTTGAGGCAAAACCTTTTTCCTCGCTGATAATATCGCCCACAATACAAACAATCGACATGTCGGTGTCCACTTCAACATCTCCAAAAACGGCGATTTCCTCCTGGATTTCATTCAGATATTTTGTATTATCAATGGTTAGCGAAACTGCAACTTCCGAAGTGGAAATCATATCAATCGGCGTTTTGAATTTTTCGAAAACGGCAAATACGTTTTTCAGAAAACCATAAGCCATCAACATTCGGCCCGAACGGATTTTGATAGCTGTGATTCCGTCTTTTGCAGCCACCGCTTTAATTCCTTTTCCGTCGCTTTCAGCAGTAATCAAAGTTCCTCCGTCTGCGGGGTTCATTGTGTTTTTCAGCCGAACCGGAATATTCTGCACTCTTGCCGGCAAAACAGTTTGCGGGTGCAGAATTTTAGCACCGAAATAGGCCAGCTCTGCAGCTTCAAGAAACGAAAGCTGGTCGATTTTGCGGGTGTTCGACACAAATCTTGGGTCGTTGTTGTGGAATCCATCTATATCGGTCCAAATTTGAATTTCTTCCGAATCGATGGCCGCGCCAATTAACGACGCTGTGTAATCGCTTCCTCCGCGTTGCAGGTTGTCAATGTCACCGTTGGCATTCAGGCAAATAAATCCCTGGGTGATATAAAAATCAGCGTGACCGGCTTTTTCAATAACCGGCTGAATGTGTTTTCTGATGTATGGCAGGTCGGCTGCCTTGTCTTCATCAATTTTCATGAATTCGAGTGCCGGCAGCAATTTGGCATTGTAACCCATTTCGGTCATTAAAACCGTAAAAATCTGTGTAGAAATCAGTTCACCCTGCGCAACAATTGTGTTTTCTCCGACCTCGTTAAAAGTGCCCGAAGTAAACGATCGCAACGTATCGAAACTTGCTTTTACAATTTGCAGTCCCTGTATTTTGCTCTCTTCGGTTTTGTATAAATCGTCAACAACTTTTTTATATTTTGATTCCAGATTACCAATTAAAACACTGGCTGTATCTTTGTTTTTCTTATGAAGATATCCTGCAATTTCAACCAGTGCATTGGTTGTGCCCGACATGGCCGATAAAACCACTAATTTCTGCTCTCCATCGGCAATAATATCAATTACTGCCCTCATGTTTTCCGGCGAACCTACCGAGGTTCCGCCAAATTTCAGCACTTTCATTTTTATTTTTGTTATTCTGTTATTTTCAGGGTGCAAATATGAATAATTTTAAATAAAAATCTTTGTTCCGGTTTTAATTTGAACTTTATTCAAGGAAACATTAACCTGATTGTATTTGGGTTAACTCAATTTATACTTTTTGTTATTGTTCTGATAATTGTGGAATCGTTTACAACCGAAGAAATTTCAGCGTTACAACGGGTAAAATATACATAATTACCGCGGTCGTAAAATCGGTAAATACGGCACCCATCGTATTCAAAAAGAAAATCAACTGCGTAATTTTTATTGTTTTCAGGGATGTGCGAAGAAACAGGCATTTTGATAGAACTGCATGATTGCAAAATAGAAAACGACGCTAAAATAATTACTGGTAAGATCAACTTTTTCATGACTAAAAATTTAAGAATTTTAAAGCCATGAAATTCCAAAAATCATACCAGTTCCTGTGTATTTTAATTTGTAAGCTTCTCAAGAAAAAAATCAACAAGGTCTTTGCCTGATTCGTTCAGAATTCCAATTTCAGGAGCATAAACAATTGCCTCAACGCCAACCTGCTCAGCGCGTTTTTTCAGTGCCAGTACGTGCAGCGGGTGGTGGTTGATGTCGTCCTGGTTTTGCGGTATTCCTGACTGGTGTTTATTATAAATGAATACTGGCGGACTCGTACTATTCATTTTAGCCAGAAAATCGAGGTTTTGCCTGATTTCCTTTTCATTTCTTAAATCAATGTTTTCAGCCGATTTAAATCCAAAAGCCCTGGCAATCAAGTGAATCGTTTCGGGTTGTTTCGAAAGCGGAATACCCAGAATTTCGTCCCACTGGAAAATGTCGTAGGTTGATTGCGTGGCGAAAGCGCCCGCGCAGGTTAACCGGGTTGATTCACGCAGAACAGGGTCACTGTTTTGCGGTTCGGCCATATCGTCTGAAAAAGCCAGCCAAAGCGCGGTTCCGGCTCCGGCAGAACCACCTGTGCAGGCAATCCGTTTTTTGTCGATATTAAATTTCTCGGCATGAAAACGCAGATATTGAATGCACCTTTTTGAATCATTCATGCTTCCCAGGATTCCGTAAGGCGGCTGGTTCATAAAACGGTAATTTAACAGGGCCACGGAAACACCGGCATTCAGAAATCTCACCACATCTTCCGAAAGATAATAACGCGATTTGTCGCCTTCGGTAAAACCTCCACCATGAATATAAACCACCAGCGGGGTTGGTTTTTCTGATTTTGCCAGCCACAAATCAAAAACATTGCGCTCGTGTGAACCATATTTTTTGTTGATAAAACTGGCTTTTACCCCGGCTGCGTTGATGGGTTCAGGAAGAACTTCAGATATTTCCATAAAGAAAATTTGAAAAATTAGCCGACAAAATTAGAATTATAATTCCGGCTGAAAGAGATGTTATCTTTAATTTTTACTCAGCCTGATAAAAAAGCTTTCCAAATGCATCGATGTGCTCTTTTAAAGCTGAGTTTGAAATCGTTTCGTAATGCGTAATATCAAAAAAATAGGGAACCGGTAATTCCTGTTCGAGCATTATTTTCAGTTTCAAAATAGTTTCAGAAGTAATATTTCTGCCTGAAACAGCAAGGTCAATGTCGCTGCCGGTTTTGTAATTGCCCATTGCCCTGGAACCATAAATCAATACTTTTTCGATTTCCGGAAACCTGCTGAATGCAGTTTGAATTAAGTTGTAGCTTTTTGGAGTTATGCCAAAACTCATGCTGATTTTTCTTTTAGATATTGATACAATCTGCTGATTTCAATGTAAAAGCGATTGAAAATTTCATTTGCAGTCCGCTTGAAAGTTTCCTCGTCATACGTGTGCGACATCAGGTTGCGTATTTCGAGCATTTCGAGCCAGACTTCTCCGTTTTCAATAATTTCGTAATGAAAAGCTTCCTTGATGACATCTCTCGGAAATTTTGCTTCAACATTCTGGCTTTCAAGAAAATCTTTCAGTGTTTTCCATGAAAGCTCAAACGTAAACTCAAAGCGTTGAATCATTCCTTCTTTTTCAAGGTCAGTTAGTTCGCTGAATCGTTCAACAGCTTCTGTTAACTGCTGAAAAGCTTTTTCAAAATTCTGAAACCGCTGTTTCCACCTCACGGTCTTTTCGTTCATAACACACAGTTTAAAACATATCGTGAAAGTACAATTTTTATTGGAAAGGGTATTTTACGTTTAATTCTTTCGCATTTTTTTAATAGTCTTAGGTCTCCCGACTTCTTCAGAAACTCCCGAAAATCGAATGTTTTTCGGAGTTAAAATAAATGGTGGAGTAGATATTAAACCCGGCTTTGTTGGTGGTCAGTTTTCTTTCGATGTACAAAACAGGCTGTCCTTCTTGTATTTTCAGCAATCCCGAAATTTTTGCATCGGCTTTGATGGCTTTCAGCTTTTGCTCGCCACCCAGAATTTCAATCTGGTATTCCTGCCGGAGGATTTCAAAAAGCGATTTATTCTCAAACGAACGTGCTGTAATGCGCGGAATATGAATGTTCGGCAGGTGGTTGATGTCATAAAAAACAGGAACATCTTCCACAAACCTGAGCCGCTCCAAATAAATACACCCCAGGTCGCGCTCGGCTTCCGAGAGTTCAAAAGCAAAATTTTCGGGCCACATTTTTGCCACAGGTTTTTGCAGAATATCTGTTTTCAGGTAACGCACGCCAACAGCCGAAGCAGTTCCCTCAATCGACAAAATCCCGATGTTTTGCGGAGGTTTTCGCACGATACTGCCTTTTCCCTGCTGTTTCAGTATCATGCCTTCTTTTACAAGCGTATCGAGCGCATGACGCACAGTCGGGCGCGTCATTCCGTAGGTAGCGCACAATTCATTTTCCGAAGGCAAAAGACTTCCTTCGGCGTAAACTCCTGAAATAATGTGTTTACGCAGCAACTCGTACAATTTCCGGTATTGATGTATTGGTTCCATCGAGGCTAAAATTAAGAAAAAATCAAAATAATCAGCACAACTTGTATTTACAAGTTAAAAAATATATTTTTACACCCCAATAAATCAAGTATGGTTAAATAATTAAAATTCAGTTTATTGAATTTTTTGTTTTGAAATATTTGTATTTACAAGTTTGTTCTGAATAATTAACTATCAATAAAATATGGCAATACCAGTTTTAATGCCACGCCAGGGTCAGTCGGTCGAGACCTGTATCCTTGGGCAATGGTACAAATCAGTCGGGGAAACGGTCAAAACCGGCGACATTCTGTTTTCGTACGAAACCGATAAGGCGTCGTTTGAAGAGGAGGCAAAAGCCGACGGTGTTTTGTTAGCGGTTTTTTTCAGCGAAGGAGACGAAATTCCCGTGCTTTCAAACATTGCGGTAATTGGGCAACCCGGCGAATCTTTTGAAGAATTTGTCAATGGAGCGGAAACTGTTTCAGAAACGACTGAAATTACAGTGCCCGATGAGGCACCGGTGGTTTTTGAGTTTGAAGTGGAACCGGGTGATTTACCCGACCATCTCCGGATTTCGCCACTGGCAAAAAATATGGCCATCAAACTGGGAGTGGATATTTATGCACTGAAAGGGTCGGGACCACACGGCAGAATTATTGCCCGCGATGTGGAATCGGCGGCCTCCACGGTTACAAAATCTGAAACTGTCTCAGTTCCGGCAAAACCAAAAGTACAGGCACCGGCAGCAGTCGTTGAAAAAGGTGACGATTTTGAAATCCGTCCGGTTTCAAACATCCGCAAACTGATTGCCAATGCCATGCACCAGTCGCTGCAAAATTCGGCACAGCTTACGCATCATCTCAGTGCCGATGCGCGCCAGTTGCAACGACTTCGTAAAAAGTTTAAAACTGAATTTGCCGAAGGGAAAATTAAACAGAATATCACGATAAACGATTTAGTTTGTTTTGCCGTCATCCGTGCTTTGGAAAAATTTCCGCAGGCAAACACTCATTTCCTGGGCGATAAAATGAAGTGGTTCAGCAAAGTACATCTCGGATTAGCGGTTGACACCGACCGGGGGCTGATGGTTCCGGCGGTAAAAAATGCCAGCGACCTTTCACTTGCCGGACTTTCGGCACAAATGCAGCAACTCGCTGCGCAGGCACGTGGTGGAAATATCAACCCCGATTTGCTCAGTCCCGAAGCTGCCACTTTTACTATTTCGAACCTAGGAAATTATGGAGTTGAAATGTTTACGCCGGTAATCAATCTTCCGCAGGTTGCCATTCTGGGAGTTTGTGCCATTATTCCACGTCCAAAGGAAATCGAGGAGGGTGTTTATGGTTTTGTGCCCATGATTGGTTTGTCGCTTACTTATAATCACCAGGCGCTTGACGGTGGAGAAGCAACCCGTTTTCTTGCCGAAATCCGCACTCAGATTGAGAATTTATCAGATTAGAGTTCCGAGTTCAAAGTTCCGAGTTCAAAGTTTCGAGTTTAAAGATTTAAAGAAATGGCTGCATTTAATCGATTTGAAGACATAATAGCATGGCAGAAAGCGCGAATTCTGTGTAAACTGATAAATGGATATACACAAAAGGAGAAATTTTCAAAAGATTTCAAGCTTATTTCGCAAATTAAAAGTTCTTCGGGTTCGGCGATGGATAATATTGCCGAAGGATTTGAACGTGGCGGGAATAAAGAATTCTCGCAGTTTCTGTCAATTTCTAAAGGTTCAGCAGGTGAAACACGATCTCAACTTTACAGGGCTTTAGATAACGAATATATCTCTGAAAATGAATTTCAGGAAGCTTACAATCTCGCTGATGAAGTTGGTAAATTAACCGGGGCTTTAATGAATCACTTAAAATCGAGTGAATTAAAAGGAAACAAATTCAAATGAAAATAAATAAGAAGCAGCAGTTCTCGGAACTTTGAACCTTGAACTCTGAACTTATAAATCAGTAATGAATAACAAGTTAAAATTAAAATAAATGCCTAAGAATCAATTTATAAATCCGGCGGAAGTCCGCCAACCTGGTTATATTGGGTTTAGTCCGATACCTGTAAACCAATACAACAAAACGATTGAAGAAGAAAAGGAAAATTTTTCGAAAGAAGATTTTCTGCGGATTTACCACGACATGTCGGTTATCCGCGAGTTTGAAACCATGCTCAACCTCATCAAAATCCGTGGCGAGTACAACGAAATAAAATACGACCACCCGGGACCGGCGCATCTTTCCATCGGTCAGGAAGCGGCTGCCGTGGGTATGGCTTACACGCTGGATGTGGAGGATTTTATTTTTGGCTCCCACCGCAGTCATGGCGAAATCCTGGCAAAAGGTCTTTCTGCTATTGCCAAACTCAGCGATGCTGAACTGGAGCAGATTATGGAAACTCATTTCGATGGGAAAACTTTGGCTCCGGTAAAAGTTGGTCATAAAGGAACGGTCAGAGAACTGGCAATCAAGTTTCTTTTGTACGGAACTTTAGCCGAGATTTTTGCCCGCGAAACAGGTTTCAACAAAGGGCTGGGTGGCTCGATGCACGCATTTTTCACGCCGTTTGGCGTTTATCCGAACAATGCCATTGTGGGTGGTTCGGGTGATATTGCAGTGGGTGCTGCTTTGTATAAAAAAGTAAACCGCAAAAACGGGATTGTGGTTGCCAATATTGGTGATGCTTCCATGGCTTGCGGCCCGGTGTGGGAAGGCTTGTCGTTTGCCACCATGGACCAGTTTACTGAATTGTGGGAAGACGATATGAAAGGCGGACTTCCGCTGATTATCAATATTATGAACAACCAGTACGGAATGGGCGGACAAACCTGTGGCGAAACCATGGGTTACGAAATTGCCGCCCGGATTGGTGCCGGTTTGAATAAAGACCAGATGCACGCCGAGCGCGTGGATGGTTACAATCCGCTGGCGGTGATTGACGCCTACAAAAGGAAAATGAAAATACTCGAAGAAAAACGCGGACCTGTTTTGCTGGATGTGCTCACGTATCGTTACAGCGGGCATTCACCATCCGATGCTTCGTCGTACCGCAGCAAGGAAGAGGTGGAAGCATGGGAAAAACAGGATTCGATTCTTTGGTTTGGGAATGAACTGGTGAATGCCGGTATTGTAACTGAAAATGAGTTGGAAGAAATCAGGGCTGAAATCACCCAACTGGTTACAAATACGCTGAAACTGGCCATCGACGACGAAGTTTCGCCACACATGGATATGAAAAAATATCCGAACCTGATTGGCGAAATGATGTTCAGCAACCAGAGCATCGACAAAATGGAAGACCGGCCGGTGGAGGTAAATCATCCGCTGAACGAAAATCCACGGGTGAAACAGCTCGAAACAAAAGAGCGGTTTGCTTTTGACGAAAATGGAAAACCACACTCTAAAATAAAAACTTACGCGCTGCGAGACGGAATTTTTGAAGCCGTTATCGACCGGTTTTACAAAGACCCCACTTTGATTGCCTATGGCGAGGAAAATCGCGACTGGGGCGGTGCTTTTGCCGTGTATCGCGGACTGACGGAAGCTTTGCCTTACCATAGGTTGTTTAATTCGCCCATTGCCGAAGGTGCCATCGTGGGAACTGCCATTGGTTACGCCATGTGCGGCGGACGTGTGATACCGGAAATTATGTATTGCGATTTTCTGGGCCGTGCCGGCGACGAAGTTTTTAACCAGCTTCCGAAATGGCAGGCCATGAGCGGCAATGTTTTGAAAATGCCGGTGGTAATCCGTGTTTCGGTGGGTTCGAAATACGGGGCGCAGCACTCGCAGGACTGGACTGCTTTGGCAGCGCACATTCCCGGATTGAAAGTGGTTTTCCCGGTAACACCGTATGATGCCAAAGGTTTGATGAATGCTGCCCTGCAGGGAACCGACCCGGTGATTTTCTTCGAAAGCCAGCGGGTTTACGACATTGGCGAAATGTTCCACAAAGGTGGCGTGCCGGCTGATTATTACGAAATTCCAATCGGTGAACCCGATATCAAAAGAGCCGGAACCGACGTAACGATTCTGACAATCGGTGCAACTTTGTACCGGGCGCTGGATGCTGCGAAAATTCTTGAAGAGAAATACAACCTTTCAGCCGAGGTGATTGATGCACGTTCATTGGTTCCGTTTAATTACGATGTGGTGATTGAATCGGTGAAGAAAACGGGCCGCATTGTGATTTCGGGCGATGCTTCGGGGCGCGGTTCTTTCCTGCGTGATTTGGCTTCCAATATCACCGAACTGGCATTTGATTACCTTGATGCACCGCCGGTAGTAGTGGGTTCGCGCAACTGGATTACCCCGGCCTACGAATTGGAAAACTCTTTCTTCCCGCAGCCGCAATGGATTATTGATGCCATTCACGAACGCATTTTGCCGCTGCCAGGGCATGTTTCTGGAAACGATTTTTCGGAAGCTGAACAACTGGACAGAAACGCGAGAGGGATTTAAAATTTGTTTTGACGATTGGACCGCAGAGACGCGGAGACACAGAGTTTTCTTTGCGTCTCCGCGTCTTCGCGGTTATTTTTTTAGTTTTTCAAGCTTGCCCCAACTCACTTTTAATCAGATTTTCAATTTCCAGTGTCATTTCGCCGGCATCCCGGCCTTTGGGTTCGATGGGGGCAAGCGCTGTCAGTTTAAATTCGCAGCCAAATGTCATTGGGAAATATCCATTTTTCATGATTTCAAATCCATCAATGGCAAACGGAACAATCACTGCCGATGGTGCCGAACGTACAAGAGAGCCAATTCCTGCCGGCTGAAAGGTTTTTACCAATCCGTTTTTAGTACGGGTGCCCTCCGGAAAAATACAGGCCGAATACCCCGTGGCTTCAATATGTTTCCCCAGCATCATGATATCTTTTACCGATTGAGCACCCTTTTTACGGTCAATCAGCACCGAGCCACCGTGACGCAGGTTGTATGAAACGCTGGGAATTCCGCGGCCTAGTTCAGCTTTCGAGATAAATTTCGGATGGTATTTTCGGAAGCCAACCACAATTGCAACAATGTCGAGCAGACTCTGGTGGTTCGCAACAATAATCAGCGGTCTGTTTTGAGGAATCTGTTCAAATCCCCTGAAAATAATGCGGGTTCCCAGAATCCAGAGCGAATAAAGCAACCCAAAATTCAGAATGTCAACCACTTTTTTGCGTACCGGGTAGCCCCAAATCCAGCGCGTTACCACCTGAACCGGGTGAAAAATGACCAGCAAAAGCGCAAAAAACAACAGGTAAACCGGGGTAAGAATCACAGAAAGAATCTTTTTCATAAGCCGCAATTTTCAGCGGACAAAAATAGTCAAAAAACATCCTCATTAATTTTCAGAATTAAAAACTAAAATTTGGTAAATTTCAGCCCGGTAACTAAACCTTAATTCAATACAAAATGACAGAGAGAAGAGATTTTATAAAGAAAAGCGCCCTGGGGACTGCAGGCATCATAATTGGTGGTATGGGAATGAGCGCCAAATCGTATGCAGCCATTAAGGGAGCAAACGACCGTATTCATCTGGCAGTGATTGGTATTCGCGGACAGGGAAATGCACACATCGGAACCTGGTGTGCATTAAAAGACAACCGCAATGTTTTGCTGAAAACCCTTTGCGATGTTGACGAAGAACTTTATCCTGAAAGAGTGAAAAAAGTGGAAGAAGCCACCGGAGTAAAACCCAAAACCGAATGGGACATGCGCCGTGTTTTCGACGACAAGGAAATTCATGCGGTTTCAATCGCCACGCCCAACCACTGGCACGCTTTGGCTACCATTTGGGCCTGCCAGGCCGGGAAACATGTTTATGTTGAAAAGCCTGCCTCTCATAATATTTACGAAGGCCGGAAAATGGTGGAAGCTGCACAGAAATATAATGTTCGCGTTCAGGTCGGTTTTCAAAACCGGTCAATTGCCAATGTGATTGAAGCCATCGAATTTCTTCATTATGGAGGAATCGGGGAAATTTACATGGCCAAAGGTTTGTGTTACAAGCCCCGCGATTCGTTTGGTATTTCGCCCGACAGCATGCCGCCTGAAAACCTGCACTACGACATGTGGCTGGGCCCGGCAACCTGGCAGCCTTACAACGAAATGAAAGGTCATTACAACTGGCATTGGCATTGGGCCACCGGTGGCGGCGACACTGCCAACCAGGGTCCTCACCAGTTCGACATTGCCCGCTGGGGCATGAACAAAAACGAACACCCGGTGAGCATTTATTCATCCGGTGGCATTTTTGGTATCAGCCCGAAAGAGTGTTCACAGGAAACACCCAATACACAAACATCGGTGTTTACTTACGGCGATGGGAAAATACTTGAATTCGAAACCCGCGGACGTTATACCAACAGCGAATCGTCGCTTGACGTCAGAATCGGGAATATATTTTACGGAACTGAAGGATATCTCGAATTGAACGGGAGTTCCTGGAGAGCCTACCGTCAGCGCGAAAGCCAGCCTTTTGCCTCATCAAAACGAGAAAATTCTGAAATGCCTAAAGATCCGACTTACCTTGCGCCTCCCGGTGGAACTGAACATTATGCCAATTTTATTGATGCTATCCGGTCAGGTAGTGATTACGACCTGCATTGCGATATTAACAAAGGTTTTTATTCTTCTGCATTACCAGCACTGGCTAATATTTCTTACAGATTGAAACGTGAACTGACATTTGTGGGAGCTTACGAACGTTTTGCCAACGACCCGGAAGCCGATATGATGCTGACAAGAAACTACAGAAAGCCCTATTTTGTGCCGGATGAGGTTTGATATTATCGACATACGTTAATTATTTTAAATAAGGGAAACAAGAAATCCGGGTATTACAGCCCGGATTTCTTGTTTGTATTCTTACAAAAACAAAAGGCTGCCCAACTGACAGCCTTTTTAACCTAAACCAACTAAACCTAATAAAACCAAAAACTTACCAGAAAGGTAAGCTCACTGATTTGTCTTAAATATCTTACAAATAATTGTGTCAAACCTCATTGAAAGAACGGTGGTTCATTTCTGCTGCAAATATATTCTTTTTTATTTTCCCTGTTCGGTTTTGTTAAAAAAGATAAATTCAATTGTAAATAAAATGTAAACAAGATTGAATTCTTAATTAAATAAAATTTATTATTCATCATAGAATCAAGTTATTAAGTGTTTCTTAAAAATTCTTTAATTCCTGATTTTGTAGTAGAACGTTTCAAAATGTACCACAATCGGAAAATTCAAACTATCAGGAAAAGAAAGATCTCAGGAATTGAAGAGTTTACTAATAACCTGATGTTGATAACTCGACTTTGGCAGCGTTGCTTTGTATATTCTGTGGAATCTTGTTTACCTACCTTTGGTCGATTCAGAAATGACTTATTATGAAAAGGATTTTAACAGTTTTTCTATTGCTTTTTATTACCGGAAATGTGTTTTCACAACCGAAATACGAGTTTCGCGGAATGTGGGTGGCAACTGTCAATAATATCGACTGGCCCTCGAAACCCGGGCTTTCAACCGAACAACAACAAAAAGAAGCAATAGATATAATCTCCAATTGCAGGAATCTCGGTATGAATGCTGTCATTTTCCAGGTTCGTCCGGCCTCCGATGCATTTTATGCATCATCGCTTGAACCCTGGTCACGTTATCTCAGCGGAACACCCGGAAAAGCACCTGATCCGTTTTATGATCCTCTGCAATTCTGGATTGAAGAGTGCCATCGGCAGGGAATGGAATTACATGCCTGGCTCAACCCGTTTCGCGTTTCGCAAAACATAAAAGAACCACTTGCCGGAAACCACATTGCATTTGAACATCCGGAGTGGATTTTACAATACGGAAACCTGCTTTATTTTGATCCCGGACTTCCGCAAACCCGTGAATTTGTAACGCAGGTGGTAAAAGATATTGTTGCGCGTTACGATGTTGACGCCATTCATTTCGATGACTATTTTTATCCATACCCTTTACCCGAGCCCTATCCCGATTCAGCCTCGTTTGCCCAATACAACCGTGGTTTCAGCAAAGCCGACAAAGCCGACTGGCGGCGTGAAAATGTTGACATCATTATAAAAATGCTGAATGACACCATTAAAGCGACAAAACCATGGGTGAAATTTGGGATCAGTCCATTCGGAGTTTGGCGAAATAAATCGGAAGACCCGCGTGGTTCTGAAACAAAAGCTGCTGCTACAAATTATGATCATTTGTATGCCGATGTTATCAAATGGCAGAAAAACGGCTGGATTGATTACCTGTTACCCCAGATTTACTGGCAGATTGGCCATCCGCAAGCCGATTTCAAAATGCTGGCTACCTGGTGGAAAGAACATACTTACAACCGGTCGATGTACATCGGGCAGGCAGTTTATAAAGTCGATAAACAGTCAGAAACCACTGCCTGGACAAAGCCGGGCGAAATACCTTCGCAAATCAGGATGGTAAGAAAAATACCCGAATTGGAAGGAACTGCCTTTTATAGTGCAAAGCATTTTAACCGCGACTTGTTGGGTTTGCAGGATAGTTTGAAATCGGATTTATACAGAAAGCCAGCCATAATTCCGCCTATGAAATGGATTGATAATACGGCACCACAATCCGTCAGGAAGATTTCGAAATGGGGGAAGAAATTGAAATGGAAGACTGATAAAACAGAAAATGTAATGGACAAGCCCAATTTGTATGTGATTTATGGAAATGAAGCCGGAACAGAGTTTAATACTGAAAATCCTGCTTGTTTTTGGGGAATTGTAAAATCGACTGATTTGAAATTCGCGCCATTCAACGATAAAAAGAAGAAATACGAAATCAGGATTTCGGTACTCGACCGTTTGAATAACGAAAGTTTACCCAGTAAACCAGTTAAGCTGAAGCTGTAAAAAGCTGGAAGTCCGAAGCCGGGAGTCAGAAAGGGCAGAGCAGTCAGGCGTTTTTGATTTTTAGATTTCTTATTTCTTTTTCTTTATTTCTTATTGAAAATAAAACTTATTTTTGCCGCAATATTTTTCGGCCTGTAGCTCATCCCGAGGCTTCGGACGGTAGAGTATTCCGATTTTATCGGGAGGGCCCAGAGTAAAAAAATTGGAATAAATGTAAAATAATCGGCCTGTAGCTCAGCTGGTAGAGCAGTTGACTCTTAATCAACGGGCCCAGGGTTCGAATCCCTGCAGGCCGACAATCAGAAGGGTTAAACCATAAAAGTTTAGCTCTTTTTTATTGTTGCCTTTGGCTTAGCTGGCAGAGCATCCCGATTTTATCGGGAGGGCCCAGGGTTCGAGTCCCTGCAGGCCGACAATAAAAAAGGATCAGATTGTGTTAGTACAGTTTGATCTTTTTTACTTTTAATCTTTTATATTGCATGAAAACTGCTGTATCATGAAAGCGCTGACCATACTTATAATCGTCAATTTTACAGTTGTTTCTCATGTTTTTGCCGAAAATGTTGTACGTATTAATCAGCTTGGATATCTGCCAAAATCAACGAAAGTGGCAGTTTTTCTTTTGACAGATAAAACCAACCTGGATGAGTTTTCGGTACATCAATCACTGACAGATAAGTTGGTTTTTACGGGGAAAACAGTTGCAAAACAGGCTGAAAACTGGGGAATGAAATCTGCATTCCGGCTTGATTTTTCAAAACTTGAAGAACCGGGGAGATATTACATTCAGGTTGGTGAAACCCGCTCGCCCGAATTCAGAATCGACTACGATGTTTACAAAGGGACAGCCGATTTTATTTTGAATTACCTGCGTCAGCAACGATGCGGTTTTAATCCGTATTTAAACGATTCGTGTCATACACACGATGGAATTATTGTTGATCATCCAACCAAAACCGGGCAGTATATTGATGTAACCGGCGGTTGGCACGACGCCACCGATTACCTGCAATATTCCACTACTTCCATCAACACGGTTTATCAGATGATGTTTGCTTACCTGAAATTCCCGGAAATTTACAGAGACAAGTTTGATGCAAATGGAATGCATGGCAGCAACGGTGTTGCCGATATTCTGGATGAAATAAAATGGGGGTTGGAGTGGATGCTGAAATTGAATCCGGCACCCGGAGAAATGTACAACCAGATTGCCGACGACCGCGACCACATCGGTTTCCGGTTGCCTGTGGGTGACAAGGCTGATTATGGCTTGGGAAAATACCGCCCTGTTTATTTTGTGACCGGAAAACCACAAGGTCTTTCGAAATATAAAAACCAGTCAACCGGGGTTTCATCTATTGCTGCTAAGTTTGCTTCCGGGTTTGCTCTGGGGGCTGAAATCTTTGAAAAGGCTGATGGTGAATTCGCCTCAAAGATGAAACAAAAAGCAATCGAAGCCTGGACTTTTGCTTTGTCTGACACGGGTTTCACCCAAACTGCCTGTCATGTTTCGCCTTATTTTTACGAAGAAAATAATTTTGCCGACGACCTTGAACTGGCTGCTGCACAGCTTTTTCAATTAACCAGTGACGGGAATTACCTGAAAGAAGCTGAATTTTGGGGAAGTCAGGAACCAGTTTCACCCTGGATGAAAAACGGAACGGCGCGGCATTATGAATCGTATCCGTTTGTAAATCTTGGCCATTATTTGCAGATCGAAAACAATGAAAAATCGTTTGCAGGTTTTTATGCCGATGGTTTGGAACTGCTTTTCGAACGTGGAAAAGAGGATCCGTTTTTTCATGGTTTGCCATTTATCTGGTGTTCCAATAATTTGCTTGTCGGAGCAATTACACAGGCAAATTTGTATGCCGAAGCAAACGGAGATACCCGTTTTTCAGAAATGGAAGCATCACTCCGCGACTGGCTTTTTGGTTGTAATCCGTGGGGAACAGCCATGATTTGCGGACTTCCGGGAGTTGCCGATTCTCCGATGTCACCTCATTCATCCTACACCGTTTTACGCGGTGAAACCACTCCCGGTGGATTGGTTGATGGCCCGATTGCTGCAGAAACCAACAAGAGCCTCATCGGAATTACTTTACTCGAGCCCGACGAATACGCCATTTTCAACAACGGGAAGGCTGTTTATCACGATGATATCGGCGATTATTCCACCAACGAACCCACCATGGACGGCACTGCCAGTCTGAGTTATTATCTTGCGTGGCTCGAAAAACAGGGGCGGCTGCAATTGGTAAAATGAATTCGGGGAGGTTCAGAAAGATAAATTGTATTGGAAACGATCAAAATTGGAAAACTAACCCGGTGCCAGCACTGAAAATGGGAAAACCGGGATATTCCGAAATATCCAGAAAAGGATGATCACCATAAAAATAATCCACGGAGTAAGTTTGTGGTATAGAATATTTGGAAGTTTCAGCCCAAAAAACCTGTTTAGCAACGGGTGCAGGTAATGATACAAAATCAGCAGCGCAGCCGGAAGAAACAGAAAATTGTAACTCACAACATCCATCAAATTGAGGTGAAGCAAACTGTGGATGGCCCTTTGCGACCCACAACCCGGACAATAATATCCTGTTATTGAATTAAAAATGCATCTCGGAAATAAGGAGTGTTTTGCCGGATCGAGTACAAAAAAAAGGACCGCCAACACAGTAACACCTGTCAGCAGTCCGATATTGAGTATTTTTTTTGTCATTATTTAAATGTTGGCTCAGCCCATTGCCAGGCCGGCCAATACACCAAAGATTGAAAGTAATCCCACCACAACAGCAATCAACAATCCACTTCCGAAAGCAATCCAGGCCCAGAGTTTGGCATTTTTACTGGCATCCATTGCTCCCTGAATATCGCCGGCTGTCCATTTCGAGTTAACCTGTGCTGCATAAACTATCGAAACAATGCCAAGAATCTGGCAGCAAAAGATGGTCGCGAGAATGGCAAAAACAAGGTAGTTCGGCGGAGGTGTCTGTGGTTGCTGAATTTGTTGTTCCATAAATATTTGTTTTTAAGGTTTTTGGTTGAAACAAATTTAGCTTTTTGATTTGATAATTTGCAGATATTATTTCTGTTTAGCATAAAATTCTGAAAGTATGTTTTACTGAATATATCAGTTTCAATAGTCAGATAAAAAAAATGCTTTTCAATATTCATAGAAAGTATTGATTGTCAACAATATTTTCGAAGAACAGCCTGTGTTGAATGTTTGTTAACAACTCATTAACAACTTGTCGTTTAAACCATAAAAAGACTATTCTGTCTTATATTCCGAACATGTTTAGAACAGAAAATGAAAATGAGAAATTTTGTTGGAATAATTTTGTCGGTTTTTTTGGTTGTTAATGCTCCTGCACGAGCGGCGAGTTTGCCTGATAACAACGACAGGTCGGGTGTAATAAAAGGAGTTATCAAAGATAAAAATTCGGGAGAACCGCTTGAATTTGTCAATGTAGCGGTTTATGATATGAACGGTTCATCGCTTGTTTCGGGCGGAATAACCAACCAAAAAGGGGAATTCGAAATAAAAGGAGTTACCAACGGTGAGTTTATTATTGAGGCGAATTTTTTGGGTTATGAAAAAAACAGGGTGGACGGCATTCTTATAAGTAATGAAAGTAAGCAAGTAAATATTGGCAGTGTTTCGTTATCGCCGGCAACTCTGGAAATTAAAGGAATTGACGTGGTAGCCGATAAAAGCCCCGTGGAATTCAAACTCGATAAAAAAGTGGTGAATGTGAGCCAGGTAATCAGCGCTGCCGGTGGAACTGCAGTCGATGTGCTGGAAAATACACCCTCGGTTCAGGTTGATATTGAAGGAAATGTGGAGTTGCGCGGATCAACCAATTTTACGGTTTTAATTGACGGCCGTCCCAGTGTTCTTTCAGGCAGCGACGCATTGAGGCAAATCCCGGCTTCGGCTATCGAAAACATCGAAATCATTACCAATCCTTCGGCAAAATATGAACCCGACGGAAATTCAGGAATTATAAACCTCGTCATGAAAAAGAATTCACTGAATGGTTTTTCAGGGATTGTTAACGGTTCAATCGGCACAGGCGACAAATACAAAGGTGATTTCACCCTGAACTATCGGACCGGTAAATATAATTTTATGGTAGGTGCCGATTTTCGCGACGAGACCAATTACGGCAATATGCAATCGAAACGCGAAACCTTTCTGAATGATACGACCACTTTTATCAACATGGAAGGAACGCGGAATTTTGTGAGAGGTGGGCAAAACTTTAAGTCGGGGCTTGAATTATTTCTGACACCCAAATCAACACTGGCATTTTCGGGCGAAATTGGTAAACAGAAAAACAACCAGGAAGGCGATGGCAAAATGCACACCTATACCAATCCGGCTTCAACAGAAGTATTTTCGGTGACCGATGAAGTGTCGGCCCGTGAAAGTGATTTTTACAGCGGCAGGGTGAATTTCTTCCATAATTTCAATAACGAAGGACATAAAATTGAGGCAATGGCATTTTACTCCGACCGCAAATCGGACGATAATGAGCGCGAAGATGAAATGTATGCTGACTCAGATTATAATCCCGGGAATGAATATGCAGGCAGAATTTCAACTACCGAATCGGAAAAGGAAAGCGACCTGCGTTTACAGGTTGATTATGTGAATCCAATCAGCAAAAACACCAAACTTGAAGCGGGTTACCTCAGCCGGTTTGAAAAAGAAAACGAAGCATACACATTTCTGGATTTCGACCAGGAAACCGGCGAGTGGATTACCGATGAAAAATATACAAGTGTTACTGATTTCCGCCAGGATATTCATGCTGCTTATTCAACTTTCAGCAGCAAATGGGGAAATCTTTCTTACATGGCGGGCCTGCGCGGAGAAGTTACCATCCGGGAAATTCTGAACACAAATCAGGCTTCGGCCTCCAATCTGAATACATTTGACCTTTTCCCGACTCTGCATCTTTCGTACCCGATTTTGGAGTCAAACGAACTGATGTCGAGCTATAGCCGCAGAATCAGGCGCCCTGATGGCCGCGATCTCGACCCGAATCCATCTTACTGGAACCGGTACACCATCCGCTTTGGTAATCCCGACCTGAAACCTGAATACACCGATTCCTACGAACTGGGATACCTGAAAAGATTCAAAGGTTCGTATGTTTCGCTCGATGCGTTTCACCGGGTGACAAACAATAAAATTGAACAGCTCGATTCGATTGGCACCGACGGGATTTTCTACAGCACACCTGAAAACATCGGGAAAGATTATTCAACCGGTATCGAAATCACTGGGAATATCAATGTTACAAAATGGTTGTTGCTGAATGCCAGTGCTTCGATGTACAATTACCGGATAAAGGGCGAACTGAACACCGGCCCGGTTGACAGATCGAGCACCAACTGGAATGGCCGGCTGAATACCACCTTTAAATTTGCCGAAAATTCACGATTGCAAATCAATAGTTTTTACAGGAGTCCATCGGTTTCTGCGCAGGGAGAGTCAAAAGCCATGTTCTTCTCCAATGTCTCTTACCGGCACGAGTTTTTCGACAAAAAGCTCACGGCTACTTTGAGTGTCCAGGACCCGTTGCGGACTGCCAGGTTTGAACGCGAATCATATGGCGAAAACTTTAAAACCTGGTTTAAATTTGAACGCGAACCCCGCGTGGTTATGCTGACCCTGAGTTATAAACTGAATAATTTCAAGGAAGATCGCCGGAACGGAGGTCAGGAAAATGGTGGTGGCGGAATGGACATGGGGGGTGGTGAATTCTGATAAATCTGTCAGTTTTTTATAGCTGAACCCAGTATTCTTATTTAACAAATGTTAAAAAATATGTTTTTTGGATGCATTGTTAAACTTGTTGACCAGGGAATAGTCGAATAAAACGTGGTTAAAAAGAGAGCTTTTTTTCCATACATTTTTAGTTTAAATCAATGCCACTTTCGGGTGGCATTTTTTTTATTTTTTATTTTTAACTGATTTTTTCGTTGAATAACTGAAAAAACAGTTTGTAAACTGAAAAATCAGTTGTATGTTTGTTGCTGTCATTTCGAACCTGAGGAACGAGGGTGAGAAATCTGTTTCAAAGATGAGATTCCTCCTCATTCTTCGTCGGAATGACAGTAGCGAATGGTCTTGATACTTTTGTCTTTCTATCTATAAATCTTTATAAAAATGAAAAAACTAACACGGAAAGAAGAAGAGGTAATGAAAATCCTCTGGAAGCTCGGAAAAGCTTTTGTTAAAGATATTGTTGAAGAGTACGACGACCCGAAACCACATTACAACACGGTTTCGTCGCTGGTGCGACTGCTGCAGGACAAAGGAATTGTGGGCTTTACGCAGTACGGTAATACCTACGAATATTTTCCGTTAATGACAAAGGAAGATTACCGCGGAACCTTTATGAAACAGGTAATCAGCGATTATTTCGACAACTCGTACCAGAATGCAGTGGCATTTTTTGTAAAGGAAAAAGGCCTCACACCGGCAGAGCTCGAAGAACTGGTGAAAATGATAAAAGACCAGAAATAATGGAAACTTACCTGGTTTACATCGGAAAGGCTGCCATTGGCGCCGGTGCATTTTATCTTGCTTACCTGTTGTTGTTTCAGCATCAGAAACATTTTGGTTTTAACCGCATTTACCTGCCGGTTTCGCTGGCGCTGAGTTTTATTATTCCGCTTATTACATTCACCACGACAAAATACATCGAACCTGTAAATTTCGATGCGAACAGTTTTGCTTACCTGGCGCCAGCTTCCGGAGAAATTCAGCAACCTGTATTTGTTTTGGAGTGGTACCATTATTTATTCGGGATGTACCTGCTCGGAGCGGGCGGTTTCCTGTTTCATCTTTTGCTGGGCCACCTCAAAGCCATAAAAATTGTAAAACAAAGTACCGTTCAGCAGAAATTTGGCGCAAAGGTTAACGTCACAAAAAAGGATGTTCACCCGTTTTCGTTTTTCAGCAAAATTGTGATTGCCGAAAAAACACTTTCTCACCCGGAGCTCGAAATGATTGTCAGTCACGAGAAAATTCATGTTCGCGAAAAACACACGCTCGATATTCTTTTTACCGAAGTCCTGTTCCTGTTACAGTGGTTTAACCCGTTTGCCTGGTTGCTGAAAGACGCTGTAAAAAACAACCTCGAATACCATACTGACCACGAAATTTTAAAACAGTTTAATGCCCAGGAATACCAGTTGGCCATGGTTTCGCTGGCCGGCGAGAAAGGCGTCGCCCCTTTTCTCACTGCTTTAAATGGAAGTCAACTTAAAAACCGTATAGTCATGATGAAAAAGAAAACAGAAAACAAATTTGCCGTTGTAAAACAACTTGCTGTGCTGCCAATTCTGGCAATCCTTGTAATGGGTTTGTCAAACAAAGAAGTGAAAACGGAAGTATTGAAAAGTGATTCAGAGAGTACTTTCAAAACTCGTTTTGAACAGTCAGATTTTGATTTGATGTCTGCTGTCGATACAGTCTCAAAACCCAAAGAAATTGTGGTAGTTGGGTATGGAACACAAAAGACAGAAAGCAAAGCAGAGGGAGATTACTCCATTTCAGGTGGAATGAATGGAACGATGCAAAAAGGCAGTGAAAATTTTACAATTACCCCATCGTCAAAAAATGGGTTAACCATAAAATCAGGAAACGACCCGAAAAATCATCCACTCTTCGTTGTCGATGGAACTGAAGTAAAAAGTGTTGATAATCTTAACCCTGAAGAAATTGAAAAAATAGAAGTGCTGAAGGACCAGTCGGCAACTGCAGTTTATGGCGACAAAGGGAAAAACGGGGTGATTCTGATTACGACGAAAGAGAAAAAAATAAAGGGAAATCCGCTTGTGATTGTTGATGGACAGGAATACAAATCAATGGAGGAAGCAAATGTTCCACCGGAAGATATTGCCAGTATTTCGGTTTTAAAAGGTGAGACTGCGTCACCCAAAATTTATGGCGAAAAAGCCAAAGACGGAGTGATTGTGATAAATACTAAGACAAAGTATAATTCAGAAAAATCAGAAGTAAAATTAGAGAAACAGTCAATCAGCGATTTAAGGAAAAAAATTGCCTGGACAATCAAATACCCTGTTTTAGCGCAGGAGAATGATCAGCAGGGAGTTGTTGAAATCTGGGCTTTTGTTGCAAAAGATGGAACAATCAGCAATATTTCTGAGAAAAGGTTGGAGGGAAAAATTATCAATATCGATGAAGTTGTGGTTACTTCTCTGAAACGTGATAATACGGTGACTTCGGAAAAAAGTAATAATCTCGATTTGTTGGTAAAAGAATCAAAAAGAGTAATTGAACAGCTTTCTCCGCTGAATATTCCGGAACTTCAAGGTGAAATGGTATGTTTCAGGATGAAGTTTGTATTGCAGTAAATTTGTACCTAAAATATTTCAGCAATAAAAAAGGAGCCTCGCAGCTCCTTTTCTTTTTTCCTTATTTTTTATCTCCGGCATTAAACCAGTTTTGCATCGAGTTCAATAGTTGCTGTGCCACCGGCATACAACCTCGAAATCGGGCATTTTACTTTTGCTGCTTCAGCAAGTTCTGCAAATTTTTCCTGCGAAAGTCCGGCACATTTTACAACTGTTGAAAGTTTAATATTCGTAATTGCCGGTCCTCCGTCTAATTGTCCCAAGGTTACAGCAGATTCTGTTTCAATGCTTTCGGGATTTAATCCCTCGCCCGAAATGAGTGCCGACAAAAACATGGAATAACATCCTGATTGTGCAGCGCCCACCAATTCTTCGGGATTGGTTCCCGGTGCATTTTCAAAACGGGTCGCAAACGTAAACGGGCCACTGTATCCCGTAATACTCATAGTTCCTTTTCCCTCTTTCAGGGTTCCGTTCCAAACCGATTTTACTTTTCTTACTGTCATAATTATAATTTTTTTAGTTTACCTGAATAGTTGCCTGGCCCGGTTGCCAGTCGCAAGGCACAAGCCCACCATTCTGAAACGCATCAAGTAACCGGATTGTTTCAGCAACATTTCTGCCCACGTTCAGCCCGTTCACCGAAACATGCTGAATAACGCCATTCGGATCGATAATATAGGTGGCGCGGTAAGCAATTTTATTTTCTTTTTCAAGAATTCCGAGGTCTTTTGCCAATGATTTTGAGGTGTCGGCCAACATCGGGAATCTCAGTTTTTTGAGATTCGGATCAGCATTTCTCCACGCAAGGTGCACAAACTCCGAGTCGATTGAAGCCCCGATCAGGTTGGCATCACGTTTTACAAACTCATCGAAATGATTGTTAAACGAGGTGATTTCAGTAGGGCACACAAAGGTAAAGTCAAGTGGCCACCAGAAAAACACAGTCCATTTTCCGTTTAATACTTCCGAACGGGTAAGCGTTTCAAACTCTTTGCCGGGTTCCAGTGAAACCACTGCTTTCTTTTTAAAATCAGGGAATTTTTTTCCTACTCCTAACATAACTCTGTTTTTTATAACGATTTGTGTAATACTTTAATTGAAATTGTTTTCAACGGCAAATATATGTTTAATAGCACCACTGGAAAAATTGATTTTCTTGAAGCAGAATAGACAAAACCTATTTTGCGCGGGTAAAATTCTGAATTACAGACTGCTCATTTTTACTGTTGTTGAGCAAGGCGTAAAATAAAAAAAGATATTCGGGTTTCGGGTTTAAAAACAAACAGGCATCGTTTGTGAGTACTCCGAATATCACTATATTTAGCAACTTTAAAAAATAACACTTTAAAAAGATACCTATTCAATTAAAGCTTTTAATCATTATGGAGAAAAATTCAGAAAAAAATCTGTTTTCCAGGAGGGCTTTTCTGGGAACAACAGCAGTGGCAGCAGCCGGAATTACGATAGTTCCGAGCCATGCAGTTGCCGGATTGGGGCATGTTGCACCAAGTGACAAACTTAACATCGTCGGCGTGGGTGTTGGCGGTATGGGTTTTGCTAACCTGAAAAACCTTGAATCACAAAACATTATCGGGCTTTGTGACGTTGACTGGAAATACACTGCCGGAAATGGCGTGTTTGATCGTTACCCGAATGCCAAAAAATACAAAGACTGGCGTAAAATGTATGATGAACTGGGTAAAAGTATTGACGGAGTGGTTGTTGCCACAGCCGACCATACCCATGCAATTATTGCTGCCACCGCCATCACAATGGGTAAACATGTTTATGTGCAAAAACCATTGACCCACTCAGTTTACGAATCGCGCTTGCTGACCAAACTGGCTGCCAAATACAAAGTGGCAACCCAGATGGGTAACCAGGGTTCTTCGGGTGAAGGTGTGAACCTTACCACCGAATGGCTTGCCAATGGCGAGATTGGTGAAGTGACAAAAGTTGAAGCTTTCACTGACCGTCCGATCTGGCCACAAGGGCTGAACACACCTGAAAGAGGTGACTGGGTTCCGGAAACATTGGATTGGGATTTATTTGTTGGACCGGCCAAAATGCGTCCTTACAATTCGCTTTATCATCCGTGGAACTGGCGTGGCTGGTGGGATTACGGAACAGGTGCGCTGGGCGATATGGCCTGCCACATCCTGCATCCCGTTTTTGTTGGCCTTGAATTGGGCTACCCGATTCATGCCCAGGGTAATTCAAGCTTATTGCTGAATGACTGTGCCCCGGTTTCGCAGTCGGTAAAACTTACATTCCCGGCTCGCGCACCAAAACGTGCCTGGAAAGGTGCCAAAAAAGGTGCTGCTTTACCACAGGTTGATGTTTACTGGTACGACGGTGGTATTAAACCGATGTTGCCCGATAACTGGCCGGCAGGCAAAAATCCGAACGACAGCGGCGGCGGCGTGATTTTCCACGGTACAAAAGACAAACTGATTTGTGGTTGCTATGGTGTAAACCCATGGTTGCTTTCAGGCCGTGTTCCGGAGGCTCCGAAATTCCGCAGAAGAATTGATAAAGCAACAGGCGGCGGACACGAAATGGATTGGGTACGCGCATGTAAAGAAACTCCGGAAAACCGCGTTGAAACAGCTTCGAACTTCAGTGAAGCCGGACCATTCAACGAAATGGTGGTAATGGGTGTTTTGGCTGTTCGTTTACAGTCGCTGAATAAAGTACTTGACTGGAATGGCGAAAAAATGGAATTCACCAACCTTTCGGATACGGAAGAAATCAAAACTGTTATAAAAGACGGATTTGAAATTCACGATGGTCACCCGTCGTTTAAGAAAACATGGACTGATCCGGTTCCGGCAAAAGCATTTGCTGCTGAACTGATCAAACATACTTACCGCGAACCCTGGAAATTGCCTGATATGCCGGCATAACCAGATGTGTTTGATTGAAAACGAGGGTGTTCTGGATAGAGCACCCTCGTTTGTTTTTTGTCATTTTCTTAAATACAGTTAAAACTCCTTTAAAAAGCTGAAGCCTTTTTTTCACCCTGATATTTTTTCTATTTTGCAGGCTGAAATTTTTCATGAAATAAATCAGAAAAGCCAAATGGTTTCACGCAGAAAATTCCTGGGAACAACAGCTGCGGCAGCAGCCGGATTTTCAATTCTTCCATCGAATGTTATTGCCGGATTTGGAAAAACTCCGCCAAGTGATAAACTGAATATTGCCGGGATTGGAGTTGGTGGAAAAGGCTTTACCAACCTGAAATTTATGGAGAAGGGTAATAACATTGTTGCCTTGTGTGATGTGGACTGGGATTATGCCGGAAGAAATGCTTTTAACAAGTGGACCAGTGCTAAAAAATACACCGATTACCGTACCATGTTTGAACAGCAAAAAGACATCGATGCGGTGATGATTGCAACACCTGACCATTCGCACGCCCTGCCGGCTTTGATTGCCATGCGCGAAGGAAAACATGTTTTTCTGCAGAAACCTTTAACGCATTCGGTTTACGAATCAAGAATTCTGAAAGAAACGGCGCAGCGTTATGGTGTGGCCACGCAGATGGGCAACCAGGGAAATTCAGACGAAGGAATCCGGCTGATTTGTGAATGGATATGGAGCGGTACTATTGGAGAAGTTACCCATGTTGATACCTGGACAAACCGGCCGATCTGGCCTCAGGGACTGACTGCACCCAAAGATGGTAAACGGATTCCTAAAACGCTGAATTGGGATTTGTTTGTGGGGCCTGCAAGATTCAGGGAATACAACCCGGTCTATCACCCCTGGAACTGGCGTGGATGGTGGGATTTTGGCACCGGTGCTTTAGGCGACATGGGCTGTCATATCATCGATCCGGTGTTTAAGGCGTTGATGCTGGAATATCCGCTTTCTGTGGAAGCCAGTTCAACTCCATTTAATGTTGATTCGGCTCCGAATGCGCAATTCATCAGGTATGAATTTCCACGCAGGGATAATTTACCAAAAGTTGCAATGCCCCCGGTTACCGTAAATTGGTATGATGGCGGTTTGATGCCGCCACGGCCTGATGAACTGAATTTTGATGAAAAAATGGGAGACGAAAGCGGAGGCTGTATTTTTTATGGTACAAAAGGAAAAATTATGTGCGGAACCTACGCGCAAAACCCGACTTTGCTGCCAACTTCTTTAATGGAAACTTTCGTGCAGCCACAGAAAACAATCAGAAGAATTCCGGATGCAATGGATGGCGGACACGAACAGGACTGGATCAGGGCATGCAAGGAAAGTAAGGAAACCCGGCTTCAAGCTTCGTCAAATTTTGATTATGCTGCACCCTTAAATGAAACCGTTGTAATGGGAGTGCTGGCAGTCAGATTGCAAGGCCTAGAAAGAAAACTTTTGTGGGACGGGCCCAATATGAGATTTACCAATATCAATCAAAATGATAAAATCAGGGTGATTTCGAAAGATGAATTTGAAATTCAGAACGGAGATCCGAAATTCAAAAAAGAATACCAGACTTTACCAGCGCTCGCAATGGCGGAAGAATGGATCAGGCACACATACCGGAAAGGCTGGGAACAAATCTGATTTCTAATAACGGAAACATCTTTTTCGTTCATATTTGATGGCATTTAATTCCTGAAAACTTTTATCAGGGTGAATCCGGAATTTTCCTGAAATAATTATTTATGTGTTTTATTATCAAGTGCTTACTTTGGTCTGCAATTCATTTAATCCTGATTTATGTCAGGGTATTACAATATTATTAATTTTACGCCCTTGAAACCAAAGTTTAAAATCCTAATTAATCAGGAATGTTAAAAGACAGATTTGCGAATTATGATGCTCCCCAAAAAGCCATGTCAGCAGGTATTTACCCCTATTTCAGGGCTATTGAATCTGACCAGGATACAGAGGTAATAATGGATGGTAAAAAGGTATTGATGTTTGGTTCTAACAGTTATCTTGGACTGACAAATCATCCTTATATTAAGGAAGCAGCTCAGAAAGCGATCGCAAAATATGGTACAGGTTGCGCCGGTTCGAGGTTTTTAAATGGCACACTTGATATACATATTCAACTTGAAGAAAAACTGGCTGAACTGGTTGGAAAAGACCAGGCGCTTTGTTACAGTACCGGTTTCCAGGTAAATCTGGGCGTTGTTTCGGCGCTAACCGGGCGCAAGGACTATATTTTATTGGATGAACTCGATCATGCATCCTTAATTGAAGGCAGCCGGCTTTCGTTTTCAAAAGTGATGAAGTTTGCCCACAACGATATGCATTCGCTTGAAAATAAGTTGAAAAAGTGCGAGCCTGATTCTGTAAAACTGATTGTGGTGGATGGCATTTTTTCGATGGAAGGTGATATTGTGAAACTGCCTGAAGTGGTTGAACTGGCCAGAAAATACGATGCAAGTATTATGGTGGATGATGCACACTCGCTGGGTGTTTTGGGAAAAAACGGATCAGGGACCGCTTCTCATTTCGGACTGACAAATGAAGTTGACCTGATTATGGGAACTTTCTCCAAATCATTTGCATCGCTCGGGGGTTTTATTGCAGCAGACAAGGAAGTAATCAATTTTATTAAGCATAATTCACGTTCGCTGATTTTCAGCGCCAGTATGACACCGGCTTCGGTGGCCACAGTAATGGCGGCTATTGAGGTAATGGAAAATGAACCGGAAAGAATTGCAAATCTGTGGGAAATTACCAACTATGCATTGAATGGATTTAAAGCACAGGGTTTCAATACCGGGAAATCTGAAAGTCCGATTATTCCGCTTTTTATCGGCGATGATATAAAAGCGCTGAAACTTACACAGATTTTACTTGCCGACGGAATATTTATCAATCCGGTTGTTTCACCGGCCGTACCCAAAGAAGATTCTTTGATCAGGTATTCGCTGATGGCAACGCACACAAAAGAACAGGTCGATATTTCCATCGAAAAAATTACCAAAGCTGCCAGAAAACTGGGAATATTGAACAGAGAGCTGGTGCATTCTCTGTAATCGGAAAAAAATATTGATGATGACCTTTAAAAAAGTAATACTGATAACCGGAGTATCAACCGGTTTTGGTAAACATACGGCTTCATTGCTTGCAAAACAGGGTCATATCGTTTATGGATCGGTAAGAAACAATATTCAGATTTCTGATCCTTCAATTAAAATAGTTCACCTTGATTTATTAGACAAATCATCGATAAATAGCGCCGTTGATACCATTCTGGAAAACGAAGGAAGAATTGATGTTTTGATCAACAATGCCGGAATGCACACCGGTGGCCCGATTGAAACCTTGCCAGACGAATATATCAGGAAACAATTTGAAACCAATTACTTTGGTTTAGTTGAACTGACGCGAAAAGTGTTGCCCATAATGAGAAATCAGGGTAGCGGCACAATTATCAACATCGGATCCATCGGGGGTTTGATGGGACTGCCGTTTCAGGGGTATTATTCAGCAACCAAGTTTGCAGTTGAAGGATTCAGCGAAGCACTGAGAATGGAGGTAAAACAATTCGGAATTAATGTCATCGTTATCAATCCCGGCGATTTCAACACCAATAATACCGCTAACCGGAAAAATTACCTGGCGCCAGACAGCGATAAAAGTGCGTATAAAAATCAATTTGATAAGACACTTTCTGTAATTGAACACGACGAAAACAACGGCTGGAACCCGGAGATACTGGCCCGGAAAATGGTCAAAATTGTGAATTGCAGGAATCCACAGCAACGGTATGTTATTGCCTCATTTGAACAAAAACTGGCTGTTTTTATCAAAAAAATACTCCCCGGAAAACTATTCGGTAAGATTCTGGAAGATCATTATAAAATCGGATAATATGAAAAAGGAAGGCTGCCCGACAATTAGGCAGCCTTTTTGATTGGTTAGAAAATAACCTCTGTTATTTTCTCAATCAGATTTTGAACGCTAGAATTATTTTTGCTGAAATACAGCCAATTTACGAATAGGGAGCAATCAATTATTTCTTGATTATTTTTTGGGTTTTAAAGCTATTATTCAACTCAGTTTTAATCATATAAATTCCAGCGGGTAGATGCTGAACGTCAAAAGTTTCGTTCATCGATTCAACGTTGCGGCCTTCCAGTACCCTTCCGGTAATATCGAGTAACGAGATTTTTGTTCCTGGTTCTGGCATTACAGTAAAGGCGATGTTCACCCTTTCAGTAACCGGGTTTGGATAAATTTTGATCTCCATGTTGT